>CACYJH010000061.1 GCA_902774685.1 uncultured Methanobrevibacter sp. | reverse complement strand
TAAGTAATAAAAGATATATATTATATTATAACATAATATTAACTATGATTAGTATAATTGCTAATGGATTTCAATTATTTGTGAATTATATAGTGGCTATTATAGTTGCAATAGTCTTAGGCTTAGCTTTAAGATTGCCGCTTCTTCCAGAAAAGCCAATAAGGTTTTCATGGACTACAAGTGCACTATTTCCAACTCCTATTTTTGCTGTAGGAATCTTAGCTATTTTTTATTCATTGAATATATTCTGGATTTATGATGGATTGGTGATTGCAGTTATAGTGGGAGCTTTCTCAGCTATTTTTGTAAAGTATCTATTCGATTATATCTTCCCAAATCCTCAAGGAGGTAGCGAATAATGGATCTAATAATTGGCTTAATCTTAGCAACCATTATCTCTTGGCTTAATTTTGTAATTGTGGATACATTCCTAGGCCTTCCTGAAGCTCCAGGAGTTAAAGGGGCAAAAACTGTAGGATATTCCATTAAAAATAGGAAAGGAGATTTGGCAGGAGGATTCTTCCAAGGAAACATCTTATGTTCTCCAGATGCATCAGCAGGAACATTGATGGCTTCAATTGGAGTTTATATACTTGGAATTCAAGGCGGATTGATTGCCGCTTTGCTTGTTTATCTTCTCATTCGTTGGAATCACTCCAGAGATGTTCATTTGTGGAATGGTAATTGCTATATTCACTATTCAAGGAATTCACCATCCAACAAGTTCAAGATTGCTTGGAAAAATAGCAAAATCCTTTGGCAGATATACTAAATATGAATAATTAAAATGAATTAAATGATTTTAAATCATTAAATGATTAATAAAATTAAATTAAAATTTGAAAATTAAATAAAATGTTTATTAAAATTATTGGAGTTATTACAATCTTGATGGCTTTAAGAGCAGTAATAACCAAAGATAGGGCAGAAAAATTACTTTACATAAATGTAATAGGATTCTGTGTATCTGCATTGGTTGCATTGTATATCCAAACTCCATTTGGTCTTGTATTAGCTGCAGCTTTCTTTATCTCTTCAACAATTGGAGCAAATGCAATCGCTTACAGCTTAAAGGATTTGGAAGATGAGATAACCTATGATAAGAATATGGAAGAGCATAAGGAAAACTAAATTTAAGAATTATACTTACTCATTATTTTTTAAAATAATAGAAATGGGATAAAATGTTAGAATTTATTGATTTGACAACAATATCAATTGCTTTGATGATAATAGGTGCTATTGGCGTTGTCCTACTTAAAAAACCATTGGATAAAGTTATAATGGTTTCTGTTTTAGAAGCAGGCTTGTTCTTGGCTATTGTCAGCTTCAGATATTTGGATGTTGCTTTTTTAACTGCTGTTCTTGACCCATTGTCTATTATTGTATTTTTACTCGCTTTAATTAAAATAAACGAAGTGCGCAAATCACAATTGAATGATTACTCTACAGTTCCTAAAATGCTTAAAAGCACAGAAAATCGTGAAAAAAACTCAGAAGGTGGTAAATGATGTTTAATCTTGCTCTTTGGGTTTATGTAGGTTTGGCGCTTGCCATTTTTGGAAGTATTGCTGCTGTTTGGGGTCCTGGAGTGAAAGACCCAGTGATAAGAACAATCAATACTGAGGTAGCATCTGTAGGAGTTTCATTAATCTTACTTACTTACAATTCTACATTAGCTCTTTTAACCTTGATTGCAACTACAATTATAGTTACATTAATCTTGTTTAGAGCTATTTCTCGTTTAGAAGAGATAGGGGCTGATGTATGATGTTTATCAATTTATTAAAAACTGAAAAGTCAGTTTCATTAATGCTGGGAGGAAACTAAAATGCCTAAAATAGCTAAATTATGGAATAAGTTAGCAGATCCAAAGAATATTCCTAGATTATTTGCTCTAATTTTAGGTTTGCTCTTGATTGTTGGATTCTTGATTCCTGTAGGATTGAATACAGATCAAATCTATACTCGTCCAGCTCCTCAAAGTCAAATGGATGCAGGTCTTGCCATTGCACCATATGATAGGGGCGGAGAAATTTTGGAAAGTCCTGGTGTTACAGAAGCCCAATACCCTGAAAATTCCCAAAATCTAGGTTGGATTAATTCATATATGACTCCAATAGCGGATATGCTGAAAGGTATTTCTCCATACTTTGGAACAAGTATCTGTGCATCTCCAGGTGGAGTAATAGATGAAATCCTTTACTATACAAGAGGTTTTGACACTATCTTGGAATCCTCT
>CACYJH010000060.1 GCA_902774685.1 uncultured Methanobrevibacter sp. | reverse complement strand
GAGTTAAGAGATTTATAGGAGGGAACCTATGGGTCGAGGAAATTCAGATATCATATATTTTTTAGAACAGCACGAACAGGAAATAATAAACTGCTGCAAAAAGGGAATGAGCAACAATGAAGTTATAGAACTATTGAAAACAAAATATGATCGTGATGTAGCAGATATTACTTATAGAAAATTCAAAGCGGGATTAAATCTGACAAAGAGTGATTTTATGGAAACATTGCTGGATGAGATAATAGTCATGAAGACATCAGGTGCAACAGATGCAAATGTATCCACATTCTCAAGATTCAAAAAGAAATATCACATAACAGATAAAGAAAAAGACCCAAGAGCAAGAGATAAAGATTCATTAACAAATAGGGCAATCACCCAAGGTCAAATTATAGACAATGAAGTTCACACAGACAATATTGACTTAGCTATTGATACAATACTTCAGCAGCATGTCACAGACATCAAAACGGGTCTTGACAATCTTGACAAGATTACCAAAAATGCAGTTGGTATTGAAATTGACTTTGCAAAGCTCGACCAGGAAGTAAGATACAATGCCAACGAAAAAAGCCTGGCAAGATACTTAATTGATTTAACAGAATTAAAAATAAGGTACTTGGAATTATCAGTTAAAGCATTTGAAGCTAAAAACAGACTGTTCAAGGATGAAATGGATAGGCTATTTAAAAATAGGGTTCTTGAATTGGAAGACAAAAAGATTGAAATCTCACAAAAAGACATCATGAATGAAATAGAAATCCTCGCAAAACAAATAGATGATAACAATGTACAATGAGAACAACGAATTCTATTTAGATGCTAGAGATAAAGCTATTCTTCAGAAGTGTGTATATGAAAATCCATATATTCCCTTCAGTCCATTTCCAAAGCAGGCTGAAATGATATTAGCTAGAGAAAAGGAAGTATTGATTGGTGGTGCAGCTGGAGGTTCTAAATCAACAAGTCTACTCATGAGGGCATTGTTCTATGTTCAGGATGATGCCAATGAATATCACGCACTAATCTTGAGACGTACATTATCTGACCTGAAGCGTAAAGGAGCTTTAATTCACAAGGCAAGTCAATGGTTAAATCGAAAGGAAATTCAAAATAATGCAAGCATCAAACCAAAGTGGGATGGAACAGAACATTCATGGAAATTTCCAAATGGAAATTCATTAACCTTTGGGTATTTGAGAAACATCAATGACTTAGATACTTATCAAGGTTCAGAATACCAATTCATTGGCATTGATGAGCTGACACAGTTGGAGAGATTTAAATATATCTATATGCGCTCAAGAATTCGTAAGACCAAAGACAATAAACTTCCAACACAATTAATGGTTTCAAGTAATCCTGGTAAGCGTGGAAACAAGTGGGTACGTGAAAGATTCATAGAAAAAATAGACACTGATATTCAGGACAAATCACAAATAAGATTTATTTCATCCAGCTATTTGGACAACATCTATCTGGACAGAAACGACTATGAAGAATATCTCATGGGATTGGACAGAGTTACAAGAGAGCAGTTAATGAACGGTAACTGGTATGCTTCAGTTAAAGGTCAGCTATTTGATGAATCAGACTTCCACATAATCTCTCATGAAGAATACATGAAAATACCAATCATTAAGGTTATCAGATATTGGGATCTTGCAGCTACAGAAGTATTGAATGATGATAAATTGAGAGGAAGTGATCCTGATTATACTGCTGGTGTTTTATTGGCTAAAGATCTAAACGGTAATATCTATATTCTGGATTCATATGAGTTTCAGCTTGATTCAAGAAACTTGATTAATGAAATACTGAACACTGCAGCACGTGACAAGTCAGATGTCCAGTATATTGAACTTGACGGAAGCACAGGTAAAAACTTCGGATTATTAATTATAGATGAGCTGACGAGAAGAGGATTCACTACAGGCACTGGAAACTCAAGAGAAAATAAAATTGATAGGGCAAGAAGAGTTTCAGCAGATATTCAGAAGAACGGAATATTTCTGGTTGGGAAGGATAGAACAGGGTTTACGAAAAAATGGGCTATGGAATTTTTAGAAAAAATTACAGCTTATCCAAATGAAGCTATTCACGATGACTGTGTGGTAGCATTTACTGGAGCTTATGAAAAAATAGTTGCAGAAAAGCAATCACAAAGAGTTAATGTGGATAAATGGTACTCCACATGATAATTTTTTTGAGTTAAGTTTTATCAATAACTATGATAAAAGAAAAAAATTAATTAGATATGTTGAATACATTATTATTTGTTAAATAAATAATATGTCGGAGATATCTATGGTTTTTTGGGATGAATTTGAAGCAAAACATGGTAATCGATTAGAAAAAGAATTTGAAAATTTGACTTATCATTTATTTTGTTATGAGTATAATAATGGAAAGGGAATCCATAGATATCATAATCAAAAAGCACTTGAAACCGACCCTATAAAATATAATGATGAATGTATTGGGTTTCAAACAAAAGTATATGATACTCCTTTATCTAAAAATAAAGGGGAATTAAAAAAATGTATTAAAAAAGCAAATGAAGTTTATCCCAAATTGACAACCATTGTTTTTTATATTTATAAAGAATTTGGACAAAGTAGTAATGAAAACCAAAATAAACCAGATTATATAAAAGAAATTGAAGATTATGGGCGTGAAAGATGTATTAAAGTTATTTGGAAAGTTAGAAGTGAATTAGAACGTATGCTTCAAGAACCTGAAAATATTTTGTTGTATTACATATTTTTCAAGGGAGATTTTAATGGAATTCAAACTTTAGAGTCATTTATTAAAAAATCTGAAAATAAATTGGCAGTGTAAAAAATTTAACTGATGGATTTTCATTTTTCTCCCAAAACATTTCTTTTTGTCCAATTTAAGTTGTTTAATCTTATTTGTCTTACTGC
>CACYJH010000059.1 GCA_902774685.1 uncultured Methanobrevibacter sp. | reverse complement strand
ATCTTCTTTGGATAATTCGACTTCTGACTTTACATCAAGAATCAAATAATGATAATTTTTTCTAAGTGTTGGAGGCAATACCTTTAACTTCATGATTCTCCCTCCTCAAAATCAGATTCATTATCGTCATAGTCTTCAACTACATCAAGGCCATCAAGGTCATCAGAATCATCCACTTCATCAATTTCATCTACAGATTCATCATCAAATGGCTCAAATTCTTCCAAATCACTTTCTAAATTGTCATAAGTGTCAGTGAAATCATCACTTTCAATGACTTTCACACCATTGATGATCATATTATCCCTTTCACTATTGAAATCTACAATTTGCTTTGGATAATAATAAAATCCATTATAAATCTCCTTATCAGTAAAACCGATTGATCTGAAGAAGGATACAATATCCCTTGTTGACCTTACATGATATACTGATTTGGAATCGGTTGTAAGAATCAATGGAAACTTGAATTTACGATGAAACATCAATATCTCCTTAAAGCTGCTTATTACATTGGCTCTGTATCTGAGATGATTGTTTAAGATGTCCCTAAAGCATAATTCAATAGCTACATTATTTTTTACAGCCTCTTTTGCAAGAACATGATTCATTCCAGAATCTCTTCTTTTATAATAAGGTCTTGACAATACATCAATTCTATGATTTTCACATACGCTACGGTTGATTTTCAAGTCTCCGCCTAAACAGCTAATGTAATTGGCCTTATTTCGATACCTGTTTATTATTTTTCTAATCTCATTTGAATTGGCATTCAATATATTTATTCCCATAGAAATGTCTGCATGCTCAAAATTAGTCTTTTTATTTCTATAGGTCTGATTAAAGTCAACAGAAGATAATTCATCCATCAAATCATCCTTATATTGAATAGCCTTATCAAAATTATCAGGAGAATAATTTAAATTAAGATAATCCCATCCAAATCTATTGGCTTCTAAAACCAAAGCCAAATCATTGTTAAAATCCTGCCCTCTTAGATTCATATCATAAAATTTCATTTGATTACCTTAATTTATTGTTTAAAAAAAATCGCACTTAACATATAATAGTTTATAAGAACTAATTAAAATATTTTAATTAAATTTATTGGTCTTTAATATTCTCTGGAAATATTTCAGAAATCTTATTGATTGCAACCTCTTTTTTAGCAGGATATGCTGCAATTTTTATCTTTAAGTGAATGCTGTCTCCACCATCCAATATTTCCCACTGCTCTTCTGCAGCTTTCTCTTTGGATAACCTTAAGAACAGGTTTCCCTTTTCATCCATCTTCTTATCCAAATCATTATACAATTTGAGCAATTGATCTTCTCCAACAGATGAAATGAGATTGTTTAGGAATTCCTTTGTTTCTCTTTTTTTGGAGATGGTTCCAGTTAAAATAAGCATTTTCTCTTCTAAAAGCCCTTCTGCTTCCTCAACTTCCGGTTCTGCAGTAGGCAATATATTTAAAAGAGCTTCTAAAATTTCATCTTTGTCTTCATTTTCATAGATAAAGACACGATATCTAATATTGTGAATCATGATTTAACCTTTAAATTTTAAAATTATGAAATAACTTAAAAAATCTTAAAATAAGTAAAAAAAATAGTTGATAGTTAAAAAATAGTAAAAAAATAAAAAATAAAAAGAAAAGTAAAATTAAAAAAAGATTATTTTAATCTTTTTTCACTACCTTTTCCTCTATTTCTACGGCCACGGCCTTTTTTACCAGCACTAGTTAAGCCTCTGAGAGCTCTGCTTCTGTGCTGACCTTCACAAATCCAGTTGATTTTAGGGTCGTTTTTGATAGAAGGACTTTGTGGGTCTACTAAGATTACTTCAAAGTATTTGTATTTTCCGTCAGCCCATACCCAGTAAGAGTTTAATACTTCCATGTTAGGGTATTTTTTAGCTACACGTTCTTCACCGATTCTTTGAATAGACTTAGCCATGGTAATTTTGTTTACACCCATTCTTTTTGGTCTACGACCATGTTTGAAACGAGTTTTCCTACGTCCACCACGTCTAACTTTTACTCTTACAACCACGAAACCTTTTTTAGCTCTGTAACCGAGAGATCTTGCACGATCAATTCTGGTTGGTCTGTCGATTCTAGTGATTGCAGGTTGTTTCCTCCATTGAGGAACTCTTTGCCACATAAGTTCTCTTACATAAGACTCATCTGGATTTTTCCATGCATCTCTAATATATTTGTACATCATTTTATTACTTAAAATGGTTTTTTTGATTAAGTGTATTAGTTTAAATAGAGTAGTGAATAGCTATTTAATTATTAATCAAATTTTAAATATTATAGTCCATAAGAGTTAAATAATTCTGTTAGAAATATGCTATCAAATAGCAAATATACTAACATATTATAATATTTACTAGTAATCATTTAAAAAGTTTTTGTATAAAAATAGATATTTTAGAATTACAAGAAGGTTGAACACTTTTTATAATCTAAAATCAGGAAGGAAAGAAATATAAAAAAATAAAAATACTAGTTAATTCTAAAAAAATCAAAATTAACTAGCTATTGTTTAAAAAATTAGATATAACTGGTGTCTCGTTTTCTGAAGTGTGCTTGTGGGTGATCACATAATGGACAGACTTCAGGTGCGTCTTTTCCAATATGGATGTAACCACAGTTATTACATTTCCATGTAATCTCTTCATCTTTTTTAAAGACTTTGTCTGCTTTTATCTTAGCCGATAAAGCATTGTATCTGTCTTCATGTGCCTTTTCAGTAGCACCTGCGGCATCAAATAAATCTGCAATCTCCTCGAATCCTTCTTCTCTTGCGATTTCTGCAAATTCCTTATACATTACAGTCCATTCATAATGCTCACCAGCTGCAGCATCTGCAAGGTTACTTAAAGTGTCAGACACTTTTCCACCATTTAAGAGCTTGAACCAGATTTTTGCATGTTCTTTTTCATTGTCAGATGATTCCTGGAAAATGTCCTTGATTTCCACATAACCATCTTTTTTAGCTTGAGAAGCATAAAATTCATATTTTACACGAGCTTGAGATTCACCAGCAAGAGCTGCCTTTAAGTTTTCTTCAGTTTTTGTTCCTTTTAAATTTACCATAATAATTCCTCCTAAGATTAATTAATTACACTAATCTAGTTTCAACCATAAAATCTTTTTAAAAATTGTATAAAAAATAAACAATGAATAAAAAGATTTGAAATCAATTTACAAAATTTATTTGCGCTTCATCAATTAAAGGATAAATAATCAAGCTGTCGCCATCAAGATTCTCTTTATTCAAGTCTACAGCAGTTATCTGATGATTATCATATGTTTTATAATATAAAATACCCTTATTGGTGTTGTAACAGGATGAATAAATTGTATATTCATATAAATACGGATCATCAATAAATGTCAATCCTTTCTGTTGCTCAACAGACGCCAAAATATGGAAAAACTGGGAAACGCTTTCACCTTCACTTTCGCCAGAAAATGAATTTTCCTTAGTGAATGCCACTTTTACAAATCTTGATGCTGAAGACAAGTCCCCTGGAAGCCCAATTGCACCCATACCTCTGCTATAAGTATCCAATTCAAGATCTTTAGAGAAAGTATTTTCCGGTGTTTTAACAGACAAGTTCATATAATTATTCAAATTGAATAATTGCATATCAAAGGTAGGATTATTGGTTAAAACCCCAACAGGATTATCATAGACTTTCAATCCATCTTCTAAAGGCTCTACAATAATAGATGAATTCTCATCAGATATCATCCAATGAAGAGGGGATAAGGGCAAGTTTTCCGAATAGTTTATATTTACTAAATTAAGATTCAGAAGCAATTCTTTAACATCATCTATCGATTCAGACTGCGATAACAGATAAGGAATGAATTCAAATGGTGTCACATTCACCATATCCTCCTCAATTTCCCTATAAATAGCATTTCCTGCAAAGTTAAGACCTGCAATAGCTACTCCTTTTTCATTACAAGCATCATAGTATAGAGGATATTCATCAATGCCTGCACTGATTCCAATGATTGCAAAATGTGATTTCATATCATCTATTTTCCTAAATTTGAATTCGTAGTTTCTTGGAGTTATGCAAACTCTTTCATTATATGAAATTTCATAGTCAAAGTTTCTGCCAAAATAATGGTTTGCTGTTAGATATTCACTTGCAGTGCACATAATTGACCCTCACAAAATTAATCTAATAACTGTTCAGATATTTTTGAACTTATTAGTTAACCATATATTTTAATTATCTAATATTTAAACTTTTGTATAGAAAATTAGAAAAATTTTATAAAACTGTATAAATAAAAATATTAAAAAATGGACAATTTTTATATAAATCTTAAAAAAATTAAAAAATATTCAATTATAGAAAATAAATCGATGAAAAATTTGAAAAATGGTCAACAATTTCAAAAAATTAAAAAAAGTAGGGAAATTCTAATAATTAAAAAAAATAAAAAAGAGAAAATAAGAGAAAACTCTTATTTTAAAAAAATATTATTCTTCAAATGGTTGTGGCAATGCACATGCATCGTTTCCTTTAGCTAAGTATGTGTATACTAAAGCTGCAAGGATAGCACCTACGATAGGGCCAACTAAATAAATTGGGAAGAATCCCCAAAGGTTAGCTCCGCCGAGTAAGGTGTCCATTAAGTAAGGACCAAATGTACGTGCTGGGTTAATGGATGCACCAGTGAATGCACCAAGTACAATGATTACAGCAGCTACAGTCATACCAATGGAAATACCTGCAACACCAGGGTCTGCTTTTTTATCCACAGCAACACCCATTACAACAAGCATCAAGAAGAAAGTACCGATACATTCAGCAATCATTGCTGGAATATATCCTACACTCAAACCAGGAGCAGTAGCACCTAATCCTCC
>CACYJH010000058.1 GCA_902774685.1 uncultured Methanobrevibacter sp. | reverse complement strand
AATTTAATTTCCGATAACGTATTATTCCATGAATATTAATCATACTCTTTTAACATTTCCTGAACTTGGTTCGTATAGAATGCCTCTTTGTGTCAAGTTTCTTATGAGGGTTTCAACTTTATCTTCGCTTACACCATGTTTTTCTTCCATATTGGCTTTTAAAACAGTTACTGGAGCTTGTCCATTATATTCTTCTTCGATTAATTTTATTTCATCTACAAGAATACTCATTTTATCCCTTTCGGATTTTGGTCTTCCTCCACCAACAATGTCTGCTTCAATTTCACCAGTTTCAGGATCAACTCCTGCATCTTTAAGTGATGCCATTTGTAATCTTACAGCTTTTTTAGCGTCTTCTTTTTCCACGACTTCTTTTAATTTTACTTTAGCACAAGCTTCTGATAAACGAATGATTGCTTCAAGTTGTCTTGCTGTAATTGGAACGACAGTGTTTTCTTCAGTATTGCCGCTGCTGTTTCTCGTATCCACATAGAAATTCTTCAATACTTCATTTGCTTCATCGCTTAAAACAGGATTAACATTTTTACGTGCGTAAGCAATGTATTTTCTAAGCAAATCTGGTTCAATTTCATAATCCACAGCATTGGACTGGTGAATATTAAGAATGTGCTGTGCGAGTTCTGAATCTCCTTTTCTACTTGGTTTATCTTCAACAATCCATATTAAATCAAAACGAGATAAAATTGGGGGTGGTAACTCAATTTGATCTGCTAAAACTTTAAACCTGTCAAACCTTCCAAATTTTGGGTTTGCCGCTGCAAGAACTGAACATCTTGAATTTAAAGTCGCCATAATTCCTGCTTTTGCAATACTTACGGTTTGTTGTTCCAGAGCTTCGTGAAGTGCTGATCGGTCTTCTGACCTCATTTTGTCCAGTTCGTCAACACAAACATTACCTTGGTCCCCTAAAACTAATGCACCTGCTTCCAGTGACCATCCACCTAATTCGTCTCTGACAGCAGCTGCAGTTAAACCGGCACCAGTAGTACCTTTACCACTTGTATAAATACTTCTTGGAGCTAATTTGGAAACATACTTAAGAATTTGAGACTTACCGATACCAGGGTCCCCTACAATAAGAATATGAATATCTCCTCTTAAACGGGTTTCATCTTCAAGTTGTTTTGCAGAACCTCCAAATAATTGCAATGCAATGGATTCCTTAACGTCACGATAACCCCTAATTGAAGGAGCTGTTGATTTAATAATCTTTTCATAAATGTTCGGGTCTTTTGATAATTCTATAATTTGTTCTTCATCTTCTTCGGATAAATGCAGTTCTTCAAATTCTTGCTCTAAGGGCTCAATATGATTTACATAAATATAATTTTTGAATTTACCGCTTCTTTCTTCCCTAAACGTTTTTAATGTTCCGGTAATTCTTACTTTATCTCCAGGATTTAATTCGTCTACTAAATCATCTTCCAAAATCATCAACATCTGTTTAGGTTCAGTTCCTCCAGATAAATTCTCTAAAGGTTCCTGCATTCTTGCTGTTTGTGTATCAATATAATGTGATTCTTCCTGAAGTAATCTAAATGACCTCCCACCACATTCTCCACATAAAGAAGGTTCTAAAATTGTCCTGTCTGAAGTTTGCTCAACTTCATGCAGACGCATACATCCCCTACATTCAAAAACAGCAGTTTCAATACGGGGCCTTATTTCATCTGTTTTTCTTACAATACCCTCTGCAGCTACAAATGTTCCAATATATTTACTTAACAATATTTTCAAAGGAATAACATTTGTCACATTCTTAAATCGAATATTTAAATCAGCATCTTTGGCTAAGGGGTCAATATTTTTAATAGCTATTTGTGCTGCTTCAATAACTTCCTCGGGTTTGTCTATTAACAAATCAGCTAAGTCTGGATCAAATATTTCTAATGTATTATAATCTACAGTAAGTGATCTGTTATCTGGGTATGTTTCGAGGATTTCAAACACATCATCCTTATATGATGTTGCAAAAAATTCCTCGAATTTCGCAATTGATGTTTGTGATTTAGTAGTAGATTTCATTAATATTACATTAATTTTTCATACATAAAAAATAATTGGATAGAGCATTTGAAAAGTAATTCGATTATATTGGATGATGTAAAAATTGTTGAAATTAATGCATAAATAATGTTAAAATAGTAAGTATTGGATTAATAAGTGTTAAAGTCTCGGATAAATGAATTTTAATTACTATTGGAAAAATTAATTGTTTTCTAATGGGAATAGTGCAGATTGAAAATGTTATTAATGCTGTTTTATTCATGATTATTGGTTTAAAAATTCAATAATTACTCAAGCAGTATTTCAACAATATGATTGAATGCTTCTTTTGATTCGGGAACAAATGGATAAAGCGGATATACATGAGACATTTCCTCACCGACATTTAATTCAACATCAACACCATTATCCTTTAATTTGTCATAAAATTTAATGACATCAGAATAAATTATTTCATGAGTTCCTATGAATAGTGTTGTTTTTGGAAGTTTACTTACTTCTCCGAATAACGGACTTATTCTATAGTCTTTTGGGTCTAAATCTCCTGCCCATGATTTTCCCATTTCGCGTGCACCCTCCACTCCAAGCATAGGATCATATTCAACATCATCATAATCTCCAGACATTGATACATCAACCCATGGAGATATTAAAATTATGTTCTTAGGCTGTGGCAAATTATTGA
>CACYJH010000057.1 GCA_902774685.1 uncultured Methanobrevibacter sp. | reverse complement strand
ACAATGAAATAAATAGAAAAAACAACTGAAAAAAATAAAAAACAAACAAAATTTTCTAAAAACAAAAATCAACTAAAAAATTTTGCGTCCCTTCCTCAAAGTCCATAAAAAAGACTCCATATTACATCTATCTTATTTTAAACATCCTATCGGAATAATTTTCACACCATCAGCTCTAGTGTATGCAATTTCGCCACCAGTAATTACAGCTAAAAAGCTTGGCTCTTCCAAATCAATTTTTTTGTTTTCAACACTTTCTTTAATTAATTCCTTTAATTTAAGTAAGTTTTCTGCCCCTTTTTCAATTTCACGACTGCCTAATTTAAATTCTATCAATGCATATCTTCCATCACTTAAATAAATAACACAATCTGCTTCAAGGCCACTATCATCATTATAATATAATACTTCTCCATTGACTGAACTTGAGTAAACCAGTAAGTCACGTATGCATAGGTTTTCAAATATGAATCCGAAGGTTTCAAAGTCTTTTAGTAATTTTTCAGGTGTCAATTTAAGGCTTGCCACAGCTATTGATGGATCGATGAATTCCTTTTTGTGGGATTTTCTGATTGTATTTGCTGATCTGATGTTTGGTGACCATGCAGGAATGTCTTGAATAACATATAATTTTTCAAGAGCATTGATGTATGAATTATATGTTGGTGGAGAGATATCGTATTCGGTTCTTACATCTTTCATGAGGGTTTTTTTAGTTGCTAGTGTTGAAATGTTTCTGGCATATGACTTTAATATGGCTTTTACTCTTTGAGGGCTGCGTTTAACACCGTCCACTTCTGAAACATCACTATTACATATTATATCAATATAATTAGACACAATAGCCAATTGTTGTTTTTTAGTTTTTTTGTTTATGGATTCAGGCCAGCCCCCTCTGCAAGCAGCAAATATTAAATCAGGTATTGTCAAGTTCGATGTTATTCCATCAATGTTTAAATCCTCCTTATTGAATAAGTCCATTAATGAAATTTCACCTGTGGATTCACCACTTTCATATAAACTCATTGGACGCATTACGATTCTTTTTATCCTACCTGCCCCATTATGCACGATTTTATTTCCATCTACTGTTGTTGATCCTGTTAAAATATATAGTCCGTCTTCATCTGACTCATCCACCAAATATCTTACAGCACCCCATAGTTCCGGTGCCATTTGCCATTCGTCAATCAACATTGGTTTTTCACCTTTTAATAATTCTATAGGATTTGTGTCAGCAAGTTTTAGGTAAGATTTTCCATGAACAGGATGTTGAAGTTCTCTTAAGCTTTTACATTGTTGTTTGGCTGTTGTAGTCTTACCACACCACTTTGGACCAGTTATTAGTACAGCACCCATATATTCAAGAGATTCCTTCAGTTCCTGATCAGTATATCTTGGCAAATATTTTTTCATATTAATCACTTTTTTATATTTTTCACCTATTTTATTTTATACTTTTCACTAAATTTATTTTATATTTTTCATCATATAAATTTTATGTTTTTAAACAAATTCATTTTATACTTTTCATCATAACCCAGATTGTAAAACATGTATCTATACGATTCTTCATCGCAAAATTTTTTGAATATTAATCTTGATAGCATTCAACACATGCCAAATGCTATCACAATTAACTTTTATATCAATATCATGACTCTTGACTAACCTTATTTATGATACCTAAAAGTTCTTTCTTTAAACCTCTCATTTCCTCAAGTTCATTTCTCATATCCCCTACTTCTGATTTTAATGCTTCATTTTCCTTTTCCATTTGAATAAACTGAGGTGACTTGACAGACAGCTTTTCAACATCAGTGTTTATAGTAACGGCCGGAAGATGTTGGATATATTCATATTTCAAATCGTCAGGATTGGTCATGAAATAGGCTGCATCGGTTTTGTTTTTGGCCTTTCCCTGCAAATCGTTGACCTTGTCAATGCTCATGCCGTCATTATATAATGCTGAAGCATGAAACTTCCTCAGCATGTGGCTTCGAAACCTACGGTATCGTCCAACTCTTCCAAGACCTAAAGTGTCATTGATTATCTCAAATGACTGCACCATATATGTCCTGCTGATTTGAAAGAGTGGACTTTCATCAGTTATTGGCTTATCGCGAAGCAACAAATATGCATTAATAGCTTTTACGGCTTCAGGACTACAATATGTAAGATAATACTTGTTTGTCTTTTTTCTTAGGATACTGAAGGTTGGAACAACATCATCGACATCATTTAAGTAATCAATAACATCAAAGATGTCTCTTCTGTTGTTAGGAAGATATTCAGACAAAGCCTTAATATAATCCCCAATTGTCAGGCTCAATGTCTCTGTCCGAGCACATCCACTAGAACAGGAAAACAATATGATAGCTTTCATCAAGGGAGATGCAATCTGAAAAGCTTCCCTTATCACTTCCTTATCCGGCAAATCTTTAAAATAAATAGGAGCAGGCTTCTGAATGCTTTTGTCATTTACCTTAGGCAAATCCCATACTTCTATGTCATAGAACTTATAAAAAAAGATGATGCAGTTCATTTCCTTTCTGACGGTTCCTGCAGCATAGTTTTGAAACATGTGATGCCTATATTCAACCAGTTTTGATTTCAACCTGCTGTGCTTCCATTTCACACCGTTCATCTCATCTTCTTCAGCCTCCTCAAGAAGTTCCTTAAGAGACATATCAAAATAGATACAGTACTTTCTCAAAGAAAGCTCATAGCTCTCTGTTGTTCCAATTGCATGGTTACAACTTATTGTGAAATTTTTAAATAGCTCGTCATTCATCATACTAATCACTTTTATTCTTCGTTGATAAAAAATATTGAGAGAGAGCGCTTGAAGAGTAATAAGTATCTGAACTTTTGAAACAGTTCGTATAAAACTTATAAAAAAGTTCCGATACAAAATTTGTTTTGTAGTTATATTAAATCTTTTGACACCGCTAAAAATTTAAAAATAAATACTATTTG
>CACYJH010000056.1 GCA_902774685.1 uncultured Methanobrevibacter sp. | reverse complement strand
ATATGCTTTTTATAGCTTAATAAAAGACCTGCGATGGATCCAACTATAAAAACTATAATGTAAATCATAACATATAATTCTTCCATGATATTCACCTTGTTTTAGTTCTAAATTATTGTTTTTTTAAATAAATTGATAAATATAAATTTTTAATGTATTTTTTAAATTAATTAAATTGGTTTATATAAGCAAATAAATGCTATGCAGATGATTAAAAATGTAATAACGAAAGCTATCTTTTCCAAGTTTTCAGCTAAATGAGCATTTTTCTCATTGTGTTGCATCAATATAAATGGAATAAATATGCCTAAAGCAACTAATGAAGTTAATACTCTCATTCCTATTTCATTATTCATTTTTAAGCCTTCTTATTAATTTTAAATTATTTTTTAAATATGAATTTCTTTTGTTTTTATTTTTTAGATAATAATCATAATTATTGAACCAACTGTACAGATAACTGCAATGGATATTTGAGCCATTACAGAATGGTTTGGATTCAACATAGGAGTTGTAGCGTTGATAAATCCAGTAATGATACAGATTACAATCATTCCAATCAAGTATCCAACAACGGAAATTGGTCCAAAGAATATTGTTAAGAATATCCATAATAGAATATACCATGCGATTGATTCTGAAAACATTATGTATCCTCTAAGCATACCAAAGTGTTCAGTTTCAAATCCGGATATGATTTCCTTTCCTTTTGTGATTGCAAAAGGAGAATATGGAGATTTTGTAACTATCAATGTGAAGAACATAAGTGCTGCAAGAGGTAATTGGAAGAACAAAGGACCGTGAATTGATTGGTATGCTATAATTCCACTGATGTCCATAGTTCCAGTTAAAAGGAATATGACAGCAATCACAGCAAATAACGGTAATTCCCCAGCTGCTGAGAAAACAGCCCTTACACAACTTACCTTACCATATGGGGAACCTGATGAAGATCCTGCATTATGCTCTACAATCTTATGAATTGCATAGATACCGAATAAAATCATTAAGGAACCTTTAGTTACTGGACCAACAATAACTCCAGTAACCCAAATACCTGCTAAAATAACTGTAATACCTATATAAAATGGTATAGAAGCAGTTTTTGGGAATGTTGTCTCCTTAAAGAAAAATTTCAATGAATGCAATAGATACTGTATAATAGGAGGTCCTGGCCTTAATTGGACTCTTGCCATAACCTTTCTGTGGAAACCTAACAAAAGACTACCAGCAAGGAAAGCTATTATTACATTGATTAAAATTTGAGCCATTAGATTCATAATATCTGCGAAGAGATCTTATTAATAACCTGTAAATGGTTCTTCTCTTCTTTCCTCCTCTTCCTCTTTTATTGGTTTAGACATTGTAAGCAGTCCAAATGAAAGCACTAAAAATGGAATACAAACAATAGCTATTGCATAGACTATCCAATCAGCAGGGTTAAATATCAAAGCATAAAGGATAGCTAATACTGACACAATCAAGATAATATAGCTAGCTATTTTTATTTTATTCATTTTATCGACCTTCTAATTTAATAATAATTTAATAAATATGATTTTCAATTGTTAGTTTATTAGTTTAATAGTTAATTTGTTTGATTTAGTTTAATTTAGTTTAATTTAGTTGATTAGTTAATTTGATTATAATATAGTTAATAAGATTTCAACAAATCTGACAATGATAAACAATGAACTTAAGTGGATAATCAATATGAATGGAGATCCAGGAGTTCTGAACATTTCTGCCTTACTTGCAAAGAATGGTGCTATACCGCTTTCACCGCAAACTCCAATCAGCATTACAAGTGCACCGAATATCATCATTGGGCTTGCAGGGATTGAAGCAAGTTCAAATAGGCTTAAGGTACCGGTAGCAGCCAAAATCATAGCTGCACCACCAAAGAGTGGCAAACCGCACATCATGGCAATCAAACCATATTGGTAGGCAGAATTTAAAACATCCACTTGCTTAACGGCAGAAACAATACCAATATTCACAATACCAATCAAAGCCATGAATAGAGTAAAGTTAAATAAATCTCCAGTTATCATAGCCCCTGCAGTAGCTATACCACAGATGATAGCTAAGAATCTCCTTTGTTTAAATTCCTTTTTCCCTACTGAAACCTTATTTTCATCAAGAGAGCCAAACATTGCTTCAACTTGAGTTTCAGTACGGCTAATAGCTATCAATGCTGTAAAGACAAGTATAGTAACAAACAGGAATATGTGGAGAGGGTTTAAGTAAAGAACAATATCTCCTAAAGGAATTGTTCCCATCAAGTTTCCACCTAAATTCTCTATAAGCATTTAACAGTCTCCTTTTTTTGATTTACTAATTTTAAAGTTCATCTGATAATAATTTTATAATTATGATAATTCAATGATAATTCTAATAATTCATATTTTAATTCTAATTATTCTAATTTTAATTAATCATTTTCTTCCGTATTCTTCCCTCATCAAGATTCCAATCAATCCAATCTTTGATGCCACTTTCAAGAGCAATCCTAAAGCGGCAAGGAATAAGCTGAGTAACCAGTATTGAGGCAATATGAAGAAGAATAGGAATCCTATAATCCATAAGCACCAAGATATACCGGATATTGCCCCTACACCATCAAGAACAACAATCGGCAATCCTCTTGCCTTTCTGCTTAATACATAAATTACAATACCTCCACCCGCTACTGCACCACCAGTAAAACCGGAGAGGAATACGCCATATCCTATCAACAACAATGCAATGAAATTAGGAGCAGTTGTCATAATTTCCATATCAATATTCAAAGGCATTGGTGTAAATGAGGTATGCACATCTTTCTTTCTCATTTCACGAGATATTAAAATCTCAGATATAGCCATAATCTCTGCCAATTCCACAACCAAACCAGGAAGAATCAATGCTTCAGACAAATCAGTTCCTACAGCTGCTACAACAATAAGCATTGCCAATCCTACAATGTCTGTAAGAATGAGAACTTGAATATCTCTTTTTTCCATTGCAATTCCAATGAGGCCAATGAAAGCTACAATCAAACCACCATACAAAGCTGTGGTATACATTGAGCTATAGAAAGCAGGAACAAATTGAGGAACTATACTTGCAACCATCTAATCACCTGAACTCCTTTTTAGCTTGCTTTTGGCGAGCTTTACGATTGCTCATCTCAACTTCACTGGCTATTCTGTCAGAACTTGCAATAGCTCTTTTCACATCTTCTTCAATATCCCCTTTGCCTTTCTCCTCTTTTCTATCCATAGTGAAGTTAATTGCCAACCATGATGCAATGATGAATGCCATCATAAGGATAGAGGATTCCAAGATAGTGTCAAAACCTCTTGTATAGTAAAGGATTTCATCTATTACTCCACCTGGAGATGCACAGATACTTGTTCCAAAGTATGGAGA
>CACYJH010000055.1 GCA_902774685.1 uncultured Methanobrevibacter sp. | reverse complement strand
TATTTAAAAATAATTAAATTAAATAAAAAATAGAAAAAATATTAAATTTAATATAAAAATATTTATCAAATATTTAATTGCAAAATGAAATTTCAATATAAAAAATATTAATTTTATTTTTGATACAAAGAGTATTGGAAAAAAAAAATAATAATTTAAAACATGAAATCTAGCTATATCATTCTTTTAGCTTTATTTATCTGCTGTTTGGCTGAAAACCCCCAATACAGAAACGACATAATTCATGAAAGTGCTGAATTGGGTAAAGTATCTCATAACAGTGACGGAAGCAATTTGATAATTTCCAAAATGATAGATAACAAAGGGACCCTTATATCCAAATTAGACAAGAATGGAAATTTCCTTTATCGCAATACAAAAATAAATAATTTACTTTACACAGGAAATGCTCAAATAATGGAATCACGCATAAACGATGGCGAAAATCAAAATGGATATACCCTATACCACAAAAACTTAGGAAAGGAATATTTAACTCAAATCAAAGAACAAGCAGAAGAAGTCACTCACTTAGAATATACTACTTTCCAAGAACAAGTTTCCGCTATTACTTTAACTAACGGAAATATTCTTTTCATTGGTATAAATAAGCCTGCTGCTAATTATGTTGAAACAAGAATTAACTTAAAAGTCATTGATCCAAGATCGAACTCTGAATTATCCGGTGAATCAATAATAGCCCACAGTAAATACATTAGCTGTTATGAACAACAAGACAATGAAGTTTACTGCGCCTATGTCTACAATGAAAACCCCTTAAGATCCTTATTAGGTATACAGCAATTTAAAGTAACCTCTCAAGGAATTGTCAATAAAAGCCAAGTCTTTTTAATAAAGGCCTTTTATACCAGATTCAACTTCATTAAAGCTGTCAAATACAATGATAATGAAGCTGTTATTATTTTCCAAACTGGTACTGGAAATGAAAATCTAGAAAATGTTCCTTTAGGTGACAGCGGAAATGATTTCTACTATTACCACCTCAGAGTCTCCTCCACCGGAATAGATGTAATCAGATATGATTATATGGCCTCAAATTGTAGATTCACCTCTGATGCTGAAGACTATACTGCTGATGTGCTCGTTCTAGAGAATAGTGTCATGGTCATTTGCGAAGTGGAAAATGGAGGAAGAGATTATGCAACACTTTTCAGAGCTTATAATATCACTGATAATGTAAAACAAATTGACACTATTAATTTCAATAATTTCGAGAATGGTTTGGGTGTGAAAAATCCTTCCTTTGTTAAATTCGATACCTTCGTTGGTATACTTTACACCCATATTATTTCAGATGCAAAAAGAAATGTAAATTTACTTATAATGAATTACCCTGAATGTAAAGAAATATCTGGAAATGTCGCATATTATGCCGTATGTCCTAATGGAAAACAGACTAAATTATTAGGCAACTTCATCAGTACTTATATGGTTAATCCATATCCCTCATCTATGAAAGATGTCAAAGTCAATTTCAGATTTACCAATTTAAATGATATGGTCGTTAGTAATGGAGATATTGACCTTGAATTAGATAAGGACTATGATCCTGAGAATTATAAATCATTATATATTAAAGAATTCACTAATCCTCATAATTCTTTTATTGAATATACTGCAACAAGAGCAGATGCTGTACATGATGTTGTATTAGGAAGAACCTGCAAAATAGACGTTGTATATCCAGTATGTCATGAACAATGTTTAGGTTGTTTCGAGGAAGGAACAGACGATGATCAACATTGTTTCGATTGCCAGCATGGATTTTATGGCGTAGTTAAAGGTGCTGATAAAACAGGATGCGGAACTAATTCAAGTTATTATAATTGTTACCCTTGTGACGTTGCTTGCGAAAGATGTCACGGTCCATTCCTTAATACTAAACCCCCAACCACAAATTGTAAAGAAAATTATTGTAATTATAGAGATGATTATTTCCCATTCGAAGACGATTATAGAACTTGCTTCAATGCTTCAGACAAAACAAGATGGGAAGAACTTTTGGGATTAGAAGAAGTTTTATTCTTAGATAAAAGCGAAGATCCAAATGATAAAAGAACATGGGTTTGGAGAAGATGCCACATAAATTGTGCAGAATGCTCAGCTCAAGGAGATGACAATGATAATAAATGCGACGTTTGTAAAAATAATTTTTACTTCTTCTGTAATCAAACAAAAGAAAATGGCGGTATTCCAGGAACATGCCATAAATCATGCGAAGGAGATGGTTGCTACAAGTCTAACCCTGCAGATACAGAAGATATGCCAAAAATGTGCCCTTGTCTTGATAACTGTAAAACTTGCCAAGGACCAGATTTATGTGACATTTGCAGAAATACTTGGCTTTTGCCTCCAGAAAGAACAAGTTGTGATAAAGAATGTGCTTATTGCTTAACTCCTCATTGGGAAAATGAAGAAAGACAAGAAAATGGTAGATGCGTCAACTGCAAATATGATTTGGGCGAAGAACAACAATATAGCTTTAATGGCAAATGCTACACAAAGGCTAATATACCAAAATTCACTTATACCGAATACGGAAAAAATAATTTGACTTATAGCGTAGTTAAACCATATCATGTAATTGATGAAACATGTAATTTACTCACAGGATGCAAAAGAGGATGCAAAAGATGCTCTGTACTTGAATCAGATAAATGTACTGAGTGCGAAGAAGGATATTATAAAGAGGATCCATTTAATAAACCAAAACAAATTTTCAAATGCTTTAATAGAACAACTTGTATTGGTCTCGATCAATATCCCCATGACCCTGAATATCGTGCTGGTGGTGTCACCGTTGAAGAAGATGATGTTAAAATTTGCTTAAATTGTAAACAAAGAAATGAATCATATAGATTACCCGAAGATAAATTCTATTGCAGTGATGTAAAAATTAATAGAACTTATATAGATATTCCTGATTATAATAAATTATCTTATTGTTATGTAAGATGTAAAGAATGCGACAGATATGGTATTTCCTGCGCACAAAATTGTATTTCTTGCAGAGATGGAAAATACTATGATTTAATCAAATATTCAAAAGAATATGGTAACTGTTTAAGAAAACAACATAAATGTGGTATTTATCCTTACTACCATAATTATGAAATCGCCGAAGATGAAGATGACTGTGGAGAAGCTTGTGATGTTTGTCTTTATAACTTCCAATGTCCTAAGGAATTCCCCTACTTCAAATTCGAAACTCATGAATGTGTCGAATTCTGCCCT
>CACYJH010000054.1 GCA_902774685.1 uncultured Methanobrevibacter sp. | reverse complement strand
TATCAATTTTATTATCCATATTTTTAATGATAGGTTGTGTAAGTGCAGGATTCTTTGAGTTTCTAGGGAATTTTGAGGTATTGGATGATAATCCTGATGATACCTTCGTTGTTGGTTTCAATAGTCAATTCCCACCATTCGGATATATGGATGATAATAGTGATTATACCGGATTTGACCTTGAACTCGCTCAGGAGGTTGCAAAAAGAAACAACTGGACATTCAAGGCGCAACCGATTATAGATTGGAATACAAAGAAATTTGAATTGGACAGCCGTGAAGTTGACTGCATTTGGAGTGAATTTACCATTAATGGCCGTGAGAATGATTATGCATGGACAAAACCTTACTTCAACAACACCAAGCTTGTTATCGTGAGGGGAGATTCTGGAATCGATTCAATTGATGAATTAAACGGCTCAACATTAGAAGTTCAACAAGGAAGTTCAATCTTAAACACCATTGCAAAAAATGAAACCCTAAACAAAACATTCGCCCAAATTAATGAAGTGGATGGGTACGATACTGCATTTATGGATTTGGAATCCGGTGTATGTGATGTAATCATCATTGACGGCGGTTTGGGAAGATATATGGTAAGTGAGAAATTTACCGATGCAAAAATATTGGATCAACCACTTTCCAATGAAGTTTATGGTGTAGCATTCAGTAAAGGAGATGAAGGATTGAAAAATGAAGTTCAGGATACCTTAAATGAAATGTTTGAAGATGGGACTGTTGAAAAAATAGCTCAAAAATATGAAAAGTATGGTGTTCCTGAAGGAGTAATCTATCCTAATTAGAGAAATTTTTTTCTCTAAACTTTTTTTAATATGAATTTATTTGTTTATAAAATCAGTAATCTATTTTTTTTTAAAACTTTTTTAAAACTTTTTTTTAAATAGTTATCTTATTTTAATTTAATTTTTAAAATAGAAAAAATTTTTATACTTTTTTAAATAGTTACCTTATTTTAATTTAATTTTTAAAAATAGAAAAAAAAGAAAAAGTAAAGAAATAATTATTTTTTTAAATTATTTCTGTTTGCAAATATCCGCTTATACCATAAACTATTAATACAATACCTAAAATGATAGTGATTAATACAGGATTGTTTGCTGCAAACATTGCAATGAATAAAATAACTATTCCTAATACTAAACTGATTATAGAACCAGTTTTATTAATGGCTGACCCTCCAAGCAATCCGATTACAGAAGCTAAAATCAACATAAATCCTACGATATAGAATTGTAATCCTACTAGGAAGGAAATTGCATTTGTTCCAAACATGAATGCTAATCCTAAAATGATCATTACAACACCAAATATTGCTGCAACGGTTGAATATGCAGGTGAAATGTCTTTTGATATCACTCCGGTGTATGCTAACATTGCACCAAAAATGAATACGCTTGCACCAATAAGGATGGAAATTAGATTAGCACTAAATATTGGGAATATTATGAATATTAAACCAATAATAATGGAAATAATTGATACGATTTTATAGGATTCCATTTTTTCACCTCATTAGTTTGAATTAATTTATATTCTATTATTAAATGTATATAAAAATTATTATTTTTTTATAAATTTTTATGATTTTATTTATTTCAATTACAATTTATCTAAAATTCAATTTTTAATTTCATACTATTTCGATTACTATTTGGATTAAAATTCAATTTTTGATTTCATATTATTTCGATTACTATTTGGATTAGATTTCAATTTTTTAAGGATTTTCTTTTTTAAAAAATTATTTAAACTATTAAAAATTATATCATATTAAACATAATCTTAAAAAACATAGGTGTTAATATGGATTTTGATGAAGTTATTAGAACAAGACGTAGCATAAGAGAGTATGCAGATAAAGAAGTGGAAGATGAAAAAATAGAAAAGATACTAAAATCTGCCATGCAGGCACCTGGAAGCAGATTAGGTGCAGAACCTTGGGAATTTTTAGTAATAAAAAATAAGGAAACACTTGCTAAGATTGGAGAAATCAAACCTCGTGTAACCAATGCACCAGTAGCTATTCTTTTGATTGCAAATATTGAAAGGTCTTTTTATAAGTTGGTATGGCAACAGGATATGAGTGCAGCAGCTGAAAACATGCTTCTTGAAGCTGTCAATCTTGGATTAGGTGGTTTATGGAATGGTGTCGCTCCTGAAGAGGAAAGAATGGATGCCATTGGAGAAATCGTTGGTCTCCCTAAAGATGATAATTTAAAGCCATTCTGCATAATAACTCTCGGATATCCTGCTGAAGGTTGGGAAAATAAATTCATGGATAAATATGACGAATCCAGAATTCATTATGAAACCTATTAATTAATGTTCCAAGCCTACTAATATTTTTTATTCTTAAACGGATGATGCCTTATGAAATACAATTTTGATTCAATAATCGATAGAAAAAACACCAATTCACTTAAATGGGACTTGTTTGATGATGAATATCCAATGTGGGTTGCAGATATGGACTTTTATGCAGCACCACTCATTTATGAATCAGTAAATAGGAAAGCGAGTCATGGAGTTTATGCATATTCATTTGTCAATGATAAGATTTTTGATTCCTATATCAATTGGTGGAAAAGATATGGCCTTGCTATGAAAAGGGAAGAACTCTTGTTTGCAACTGGTGTCATGCCTTCAATAACAAGCATCATTCGTGCTTTCACTGATATTGGAGATAATGTCTTAATCCAAACACCAGTTTACCATGTATTCTTTTATGTAATTGAGGATAATAGCAGAAATGTTGTTGAAAATCAGTTGATTTATGATCCTAGCTCCAATGATGTTGAAACTGCTTACACAATTGATTTTGATGATTTGGAAGAAAAATTCAAAGACCCTAAGACAAAGCTAATGCTTTTGTGCAATCCACATAATCCTGTTGGAAAGATTTGGGATGAAGAAAGTCTTGAAAAAATAGCAGATTTAGCAAACAAGCACAACGTCATTGTCGTATCTGATGAAATTCATTGTGACTTGACTGACCCTAACTTGAAATATGTTCCGTTTGCATCTTTAGATGAGGAATTATCAAACAAGAGCATTACATGCATTTCTCCAAGCAAGACTTTCAACATTGCAGGTCTTCAAAGTTCTGCAGTCTTCACTCGAAACAAGGAACTTTATGAAATATTGGAAAAGCAATTAGCTATTGATTGCTTTAATCATCCAAACATATTTTCAATTGATGCTACAATCGCAGCATATAAAAGTGAAGATTGGTTAAATGAATTGAGGGAAGTCCTATTTGAAAATAAGATGATCGTTGATGAATTCTTAAAAAATGAGATTCCTGAAATCAAATTGGTTCCTGCAAATGCAACCTATCTTTTATGGTTGGATTGCAGTCAAATAAATAGAGAAGATCATGAAGATGGATTTTCAAATGAATTATCTGAGTTCTTAAGAGAAAATGTAGGATTATTCCTATCTCCCGGAGTTCAATTTGGACAAAATGGGGATGATTTCTTAAGAATGAATATTGCATGTCCACAAGAATTGTTGCTTGAAGGATTGAATGCATTAAAAATAGGAATTGAAAAATATAAAAACAAATAATATTTTGAAACATAAAAATTAGGTTTTTAAAATAATAATTTTGAAATATGCAAATTATATTTTTAATTTTAATTTAAAAATTAATTGTAAAAAATAATAAAAAAATAAGTAAAAAAATTAAAAAGTAGGGAAATTAATTATTTTAATTTCTCTTCCCACTCTTTTTCTCTAAATCCAGTAAGACATACCTCTTCAGTCTCAATTATTGGACGTTTTACAAGCATGCCCTCAGTAGATAAAATCTTCAATTGTTCTTCTTCACTCATTTCAGGCAACTTGTCTTTTAATTGCATCTCTCTGTAAATTTTACCACTAGTGTTGAAGAACCTCTTGAGAGGAAGTCCACTTTTCTCATATAATGCCTTCAATTGATCATAATCTGGATTGTCCTCAACAATATGCTGTTCATCATATTCGAATCCATTTTCATCTAACCATTTTTTAGCCTTTTGGCATGTACTGCATCTTGGGTAGTAAATAAATAACATTTTTTAACCTCTAAAATGAATTAATTAATAATATTATAT
>CACYJH010000053.1 GCA_902774685.1 uncultured Methanobrevibacter sp. | reverse complement strand
CTATACAGATTCTTTCCATTGACAGTATTCGTGTTTTGCATCAATCATACATGCAGCACAGTTCTTACATCCTCTTACAGGGGAACCTGGTGCTTCTTTGTTGAGTGCAATGATGTTAGTCATCATTGTAGCGGTTACAGGTTCAGGAGTAAGTAAACATGGGTAGTCTGCAAGTCTCATTAATGAAGAGAATCTTACTGTAATTCCACAAGCAGGGTAAGTGTATCTTTGTGGGTTCATGAGCACTTCATTTTCATTGATAGCACTTAAGTCAACATCGAATCCAGCAGCTTTAGGTACAAGATCGATTTTTGCACTGCTTCTAGCTTTTCTAGCGTTGTTGATTGATGTGTAACCTCTGTAGATCATGTCCATAAAGTCACAGTTGTGCAATTCTGCAGCTGCGCCTCTTGTAGGATATTGTTGTACGAAGTTGTGGAATCTTTTGGTTAATAAGTCTACAACCATAGGTGCATTGAATCCATCTAATTCGAGGATGTATTCAGCAGCACATGCAGTGGAACCGGTAGCTAATGACAAGACATTGTAAGGGGTTTGGAAATTGTCAATGTTAGCTTTTAAGGAAGCTTCCATAACTTTTGCAGTTGCTTGGATAACTGCTAAGATTACATCATCCTTACACATGTTGTAGCTTGCTTGACCAATGTGGTGACCAATATCTCCAACACAGTATGCTGGTACGGTTACAATGTTACCGTAGTGTACGCCATCATCCATAGCAGCTTTAACTACTGAAGTCATTTCTTTTTTGTATCCTAACATGAATTTTCTTACATCAAATGAGGAGTGTCCTGCGTCATCCATTAATTTTCCTTGAGCTTCAACAGGTTCTTTGTAAATCATTTGCAATGCTTCAATTTCTTTTTCAGTTGCTTCTGCAGCGGTTGCGCCAGCTTCAATAGCATTTGCAAATGCATCTCCAATACCATATGAAGTGTTCATACCCCAAGATTTTGCAGAAAGAATAGCTTGTTTGTGCATAACTGGAATATCAATGGTTTGCAAGATTTGGTTAACTACATTGGAGGTACTGCCCGGCATTAAAGCGAAGTCCACTACACAGGTAGGACCATAGAATCCACCATAACGGCGAATTGATTCTTTTGCAACCAATGCTTCATTGTCAGCAATAGCTTTGATGAATGCATCTAAACTGTCTGCAAATTCACCATCTTCCTCACATAAGATTTCAAGTACAGGAGGAGTTTGGTAATGTTCAATAAATGGATCGTCTTCTGGTCTGATGGTTTCAGTTACAGAAGTCAATACTTTGTAATGACTTTCTACAGATTTTTTATGCAAGTCAATGACGGATTTTGCTTGACCATCTGCACAGGTCATTCCTGCTACAGCGTCTGCATAAGGTTTTGCATCAACTATCTTAAAGTCATTGTATCTATTTTCAGAAATTACGCCAATATCTGCTTGAAGTGCAGCTACTGATTCGTTAATCATTTTTTCATATAATTCTTTCATCATAACACCACATTATATAAAAAATTCGACTGCTAATGTTTATTTTATTTAAAAGGTTAAATTAAATTAGTTTATTCTAAAAGGTTAAATTAAATTAATTAATTTAAAATGTTAAATTAAATTAATTCATTCAATATGTTAAATTAAAATAAACGCATTTTAAGATTAAGATTATATTAAAAATAGATAAAAAATATTTAAATCAAAGATAAATAAAAATTTATCTTTATTTTAATGAAATATTGAATAAAAATCTATTATGTATAATCTTCTCTTATATAATAATTAATTTAATAAATATATAAATCTATTGAAATGATTTTCAAATATGCTTGAAATTACTTGTTTAAAAAAATTAAAAAAAGAATTATGACAGTTAAAAGAAAATAGAAAATTCTTAAAAAAAATAGACAAAAAGAATTGAAAATTTAAAATCCAAACTCATAAGAGCAATATAAAATAGTTGAAAAAAATAAAAAATGGAATATCTAAAAATAGATGAAAAAATAAAAAAAGTTGAAACTTCAAAATGAAGTCTCATAGATTTGCAAAATATGTTTTAAATAAATTATGCAATATATTTTTTCAAGTCTTCAACTTTATCAGTTTTTTCCCATGGAAGACCTTCAACACCAAAGTGACCGTATTTAGCGGTTTGCTTATATTTGGTGGATCTTAAGTTTAAGGTTTCGATGATTCCATCAGGAGTTAACTTAAAGTTTTCACGAACGATCTCTTCCATGCTTTTGGTGGTTTCCACACCAGTTCCGAAAGTGTCAACCATAACGGAAGTTGGTTCAGCAACACCGATTGCATAGGAGACTTGAATTTCACATTTTTCAGCAAGGCCACTTGCTACAATATTCTTAGCAATGTATCTTGCCATGTAACATGCACTTCTATCCACTTTAGTGCAGTCCTTACCTGAAAATGCTCCACCACCATGTCTTGCATATCCTCCATAGGTGTCTACAATGATCTTACGACCGGTTAATCCTGCATCACCATGAGGACCTCCGATTTCAAATACACCAGTAGGGTTGATGTGCTCTTTGGTATTTGGTGTCATCAATTCTTGAGGAATAACTGCCTTGAAGAGCTTTTCACGAATATCTGCCTTGAGTTGTGCCTGATTATGTGACATGGTCTCATCATGTTGGGTGGAAAGAACAATTGCATCCAATGAAATTGGATTTCCTTCCTTATCATAGTTTACAGAGACTTGTGCCTTACCATCAGGTCTTAAATATGGTATTTCACCAGATTCTCTTAATTGTGTTAATTTATTTGTAAGCTTGCGTGCTAAATCAATTGGGAAAGGCATCAATGATTCGGTTTCATTGGTTGCAAAACCAAACATCATACCTTGGTCTCCAGCTCCACTTTCTTCACCTTCACGGTCAACTCCTTGTTTAATGTCTGGAGATTGAGCATGGAGTAAACTAACTACTTCACAATTATGACCATCAAATTTTAATTCTGGATTGTCATATCCAATTTCAATAATAGTGTCTCTAATGATTTTTTCAATATCTGCTCTAGTGATGTTGGCAGTTGATGTGACTTCACCGAACACTAGACAAAAATCAGTTGTAACACTAGTTTCACATGCTACGTGAGCATGAGGATCCTGTTCCATATATGCATCTAAAATTGCATCTGATATAATGTCTGCAACTTTATCAGGATGCCCTTGGGTTACTGATTCGGATGTGAATGTTTTATATACTTCACTCATAATTTCACCATAATAAATAATTTATAAATATAATTGTTTAAATAAAAAATTTGTGAAAAATCTTAAAAATATTGAATATTAGTAGAAATTTCATGTTTTTGATATTTTTAATATCTTATAAAGTAATTTTAGATTTTATTATATAATAAAGTTTACTATAAAAAACTATAAAAAACAATGAAAAATCAAAAAAATCAATGAAATTAATATTTAATAAAATATTATCTATAAAAAAAGAAATAAAAATTAATTAAAAAGAAAAAAAGAAGAAATAAAATATTTAATCAAAAAATGAAAAATAAAAGATTAAATCTACACTAAAAGATTAATCTATTTTGTACCAAATATCCTATCTCCTGCATCACCAAGACCTGGAGTGATATATTTGTTTGCATTCAATCCTTTATCCACTACTGCACAGTAAATCTGAACATCCGGATGGTGGGATTCAATAACTTCAATTCCTTCAGGTGCAGCAACTATACATAAGAATTTTATATGTTTAACACCATCTTCCTTAAGCTTATTAATAGTTGCAAGAACACTTCCTCCAGTTGCAAGCATAGGATCAACAATCATTGCTACCTTATCCTCAATCTTTTCAGGAACCTTATAATAGTATTCAACAGGCAAGTAGGAATCTTCATCACGATAAAGACCAATATGACCTACTTTAGCGTTTGGCATTACATCAATGATACCATGCACCATACCTAAACCTGCCCTTAAGATTGGGATAACAGCATAATTGTCTTCACGAACCTTACCAGTTTTCATTTTAGCTATTGGAGTTTCTATTTCAACTTCTTCAAGTCTAGCATCTCTGGTAGCTTCATAACATAATAAGGCAGCTATTTCAGTTACTACTTCCCTAAACTTCTTAGTGCTTGTAGTTTCATCTCTTAAAATAGCTAATTTATGAGTTATTAATGGATGGTTTAAAACATATTCATTCATATTTTATCTCCTTTAAAAGATTAATCTTATTAATAATATATTGGTGCAATTAAGTTAAATAGGTTATTATTTTAAATTAGATTAAAAGATTTAAAAAGTGAAGAATAAGAAAAAATAGAAAAGTGACAAATAATAAAAAAGAAAAATAAAATGACAATTTAGAAAAAAGAAAAAAGAATAAAGAGATTAATGAATCTCGGTATATTCATCATCATCTTTTCTTTCTGGAATTAATAAGTTTAGAACTACACCAGTAATAGCTGCAAGAGCCATACCTGAAATAGATACGGATAAATCACCTTGAGCAATGGATAATGTAGCTCCACCTAAACCTAAAACCAACATGGTAGCTGCCACTACAATGTTCTTGTTGTTGTTAAAGTTTACTTCCTCTTGAATCAAGAGCTTTACCCCATTTACTGCAATGAATCCATAAAGAAGAATAGCTACACCACCAATTACAGGGTTAGGCATAGCTGCAAGAAGTGCAGTTAAATGTCCAGAGAATGCAAATAAGATTGCAAAGAGTGCAGTCAAACCGATTACATAAATGGATGCCACTCTTGTTAAACCAACTACAGAAGTGTTTTCTCCGTAAGTGGTGTTTGCAGGACCACCAATGAATGCTGCAAAGAAGGTAGCAAGACCGTCACCAAGAAGGGTTTTGTTCAATCCTGGGTCTGAAATCAAGTCACGGCCGATGATTTCTCCTAATACCTTGTGGTCCCCTACATGCTCTACCATTGTAACAAGAGCAATTGGAACAATTGTTAAGAGAGCTGCAGGATTAAAGCTGTAGTTTACAAATGGCATGTAGAAATCAGGAATTTCAAATAGGCTAGCTGCATAGAATCCTGAGAAGTCAACCATACCTAAGCAAGCTGCTACAATATAGGATACTATAATACCGATCAAGAAAGGAATAACCTTCAGCATTCCTCTACCACGAATAGCTATTATAGCAGTTGTCAAGAATGCAACAAGCGCAACAATAAGGTTATTCATTGGAATAACAGCTTGGTCAAGACCAATTTCCTGAATTGCAGTAGGAGCTAAACATAAACCGATTACCATAATCATTGGACCTACAATGACTGGAGGCAATAGCTTATTAATCCATTCATTACCGGTTATTCTGATAATAAATGCAATTGCCACATATACCAATCCGACAACCATCAAAGCGGAGAATATACTTGACTTTCCGCCTATAGCATATCCTGCAATCATAGGAGCAATAAAAGCAAATGAACTTCCCAGATATACAGGACTTCTATTCCGTGTAGCAATTACGTAAATAAGTGTACCTATCCCAGAAGAGATCAAAGCAACAGGAACAGATAGCACAGGTTCGCCAACAGTAGTGTTAACTACAATCGGTACTAAAATTGTAGCACCGAAAATAGCACATAAACGTTGAAGGGATAATAGAATCAATTCCACAACAGGTGGTTTATCCCATAAGCCATAAATCATATCACTATCATTTTCACTCATGATATCACACAATAAACTAGAGAATTAATAATTTCATTAATTAATAGGAATTAAAAAAAATTAAATAAAGGATTCAATTATTAATTAACTTATTATTATAATTTATATTTATTAATCCCATTATTAAAACTTTTTTAAAACTTTTGAACAGAGTGTGTTTTTCAATAAAATAAATGAATTTTTTATAAAAAATAGTAAGAAAATTATTAAAAAATGAACTATTGATTAATTATCAAAAATAAAATAATGAAAAAATGAACTATTGATTAATTATTTAATATAAAATAATGAAAAAATGAATCAATTGTAAAAATAAAAGTAAAAATAGAAAAAATAAAGATTTTAAAAAGTAAAAAAATAAAGTAATTAAGAATTATAAAGATTTAATCTTCATTTACAAAATCATCCAAGGATTTTCCAGTAAAGTGGAAAACATCCCAATCCTTTTCTTCTGCCCCAATGGATTTATAGAATTCCTTGCTTGGCTCATTCCATTCAAGACAAGTCCATTCAAA
>CACYJH010000052.1 GCA_902774685.1 uncultured Methanobrevibacter sp. | reverse complement strand
TCTCCAAAAATAGTAAATGTTGAAGATGGAGGATTCATAACAACCAACGACAATTCATTATTTGACAAGTCAAAGCTTCTTTTAAAAACAAATAAGGCAAGCAATATAACCGCTTGCGGAATATATAATGAGTTGGATTTTGCTCAAGAAAACCTTGAAAAGAGCATAGATTCATGTTTATATCTAAAAGAAAAGATAAAAAATGAGACTGGTTTTGAAGTATTCCACACAGACAAAAGAGGAATCAATGTAATTATAAAGACAGATGATCCTAAATCATTATCTTATAAATTAAGACAGGAATTTGTTTTAGACAGTCATGGGATGATTACTAAATGTCCTAATTATAATAGGTTAAAAGAAAAAGCAGTTGCTTTGGAAATAAAGAATTTGGATATTTCATGTCTTTATGGGGATAATTTGGATTCAATTGTTGAGGCATTAAAAAGATTTGATTAATTTTTAATTTTTTATTTTTTAATCTCTTATTATTTTCTTATTTTCTTATTTTAATTTTTGAGAGCCGATTTTTAATATTTTTACAAATCGTTATGAATAAGTTTATATATTGTAAAAAAATAAAATATTTATATTGTTTAGTAATTTAAAACTAATGTGAACATTTTTTTAAAATCGATTTGTAAGGAGGTGTATAAATCTTATGCAGGTATAGAAAATTGGTATTTATTTTATTAATAATTGGTTTTCTATCTTTATCTTCAGTTAGTGCAGAAAGCTTATCAGATTCAGATACTTCTGATTTAAGTGTTTTTGAAGTGGATTCTGTTGAGGGTTCAGATATTTCTGATTTAAGTGTTTTTGAAGCGGATTCTGTTGAGGATTCAGATATTGCAGAAAGTTCTGAATCTCTTTTAAAAATCAGTTCAGAAGATAATTCTAATGTTGAAATTATGAGGTCTGATTCAGAAAATGAAGATGAAAAATCATCTGAATTAATTAATAGGATTCAAAACGCTCAAGCTAATGAGATAATCACTATAGAACCTGGCACCTATAGGATTCATAACCTCACTCTTGCAAAAAATATCACCCTTCAAGGAAAGGGATACAATGAAGTTGTCATTGATGGTGAATATTTAGGTAGCGTTTTCCTAATTCATGATCCTGAGGTTTTTGTTAATTTCTATAATTTAACAATCATTCATGGATTGACAGATAACTTCGGTGGTGGAATCTGTATAGAAACAGGTAACGCTCATGTAAATAACTGTGTCTTCATCAACAACTCTGCACTTAATGTAACAAATGGTGGTGCAATATCCAATTACGGTGATGAGGATTATAGAAGTTATTTGCTAGTCAATAATTCAGTATTCTTAGGAAATCATGCAGACCATGATGGAGGTGCAATAACAACTTGTTATGCTACTTCAGACATCTATAACTCAGTATTTATGAATAATTCCGCTCGTCGTGATGGTGGTGCTATACGTGTAAGCATATTCGGACTTGGTTTTGTTCAGGATTGTGTCTTCATGTATAATCATGCTGATGAATGGGCAGGTGCATATTACAGCTGGGCTGGAAATTCCAGCATAGACAGATGCATATTCATGAATAACACTGCAGGAACCAATGGTGGAGCAATAATGATTTCAGGCAGTGCTAATGTAACTAACAACATTATTGTAAACAATACTGCAGATTTGACTGGAGGCTCTTTCTATATTCAACAGCCAATGTTCAATGCAACTACCATTATTAATGTAAACAATAATATCATTACTAACAACACTGCACCTTTAGGCCAAGAAGTATTTATAAAATGGAATGATATAAAGTACCTGTTCCCTAACTTCAATCAAAATTATTGGGAAGAGGAAGATCCATTTGATTCTGATGTAATTGATCCAAACAATGTTACAAAAAGGAGCAAGCCTAAAGATAAACGTGATAACCCTGGTTTATTTGATACTTTAAGGTTTGATTTATTAGACATTTATTCTGGCATAATAGATGATTACTTTAGTGACAATGCTGATGGTGGCAATGACAATAATGATGACACTAAAGTTAATCCAAATGAAACAGATGGTGGAAATAAATTCAAGCCTAGCGATATGACAAATAACCAGAATGGTTCAGATAGTTTCTGGAAATTTAACAACACAGGAGCTAATGGTAATGATGATTCAATTCATAATCAATTATCTAAAAACTCTTTAAGCACAGGTTCATCAATGAATAAGAATCATAATTCAACATATGTCTCTACAAAATCTGATAATCAGAAAATGGTGGAATTGATTGAAGGGGATCCAATATCTCTTAAATCCTTTAATATGGCATATATTGTTGCTTTAGCTATTATTCTATTGATATTCTTTGCAGGATTATTGAAAAGAAGAGATAGAAATTAATCATTAGTGAAATCAAAATTTAATTTTTTTTTAATTATATTATTTTTTTATAATTAATTTCCTTTTTTTCACTTTTTTTTAAAATTTAAATAATTCTTAATAATAGAATAGATTCAACATTTAAATAATTCTTAATAATATAATAGATTCAAAATTTAGAAAATTTTTAATTTAAAAATAGATTTTTTTTTAATGATTTTATTCACTGATCAACTATTAATTTGCTAGTTTTATCAATTAATATGTCTGTTATATGTATGGTCTTTAATTCTTTTTCTGGAATATTATACAAGTTCATTAAAATTGATTCGTCAGCTTCTAAAACAGCATCATTTCTAGTAAAGATGCAAGATAATTCATCAATAAAGTAATCTGGACAATCGATCATCACAACCGCTATATTCATCTCACCTTCCTTAAGGCCAAGTATGTCAAATGCCTTGGAAATTTGTCTTTGTCCAGATGTTCTGAGCAATATTTCTATTCCTAAATCATTGGCTAAGTTTCCTTTTCTTTCAAATGCATTCATTGCATGGATTATTCCATGCTGTAAGTGTATTTTACTAGCTATTGCATCAGCATTCATAAGTTGGATGATTCCAACATCACAACAGCTATTTCTAATATTGTCTATCTGTTCCAATGTTTTTGGAATGCTTTCGATTGTACCGGTAAATCCTAATATTTCAACATTGCCTAAATTAGCCAATTCCTTATTGTATTCCTTCATTATATCTCTCTTGAATAAGATTAAAATTAGTTATTTCTTGGATTTCTTGCTTTGTCTGTTATCCAATGAAAAGTGATTGTTTTCAAGCAATCTGTTTACACCGTCAACATATGCCTCTACACTTGCATTGATAATGTCCGGTTCAGTTGCCCTTGCGGATATGATCTTATCTCCAGAACTGAGCTTTACGATTACTTCAATCAATGCGTCTGTACCTCCAGTAACTGCATCTACGTGGTACTCTTCAAGTTTGATGTCTGCAAAGCTTTTGATTCCCTTATTGACTGCATTGATTGCTGCATCTACAGGACCGATACCTACATCCGCTTCGATGACTTCCTTATCTTCGATGTTCATCTTGATTGATGCAGTCGGTCTGATCTTGTTTCCTGAAACGATTGTAAGCTCGTCAAGATTGATCTTCTTTTCCTGTTCAATGTTTAGGACATGCTCTGCAATAGCTTCCAAATCAGTGTCTGTAACGGTTTTTCCTTTGTCTCCAAGGTCCTTTACTTTTATGAAGATTTCGTTTAATTGGTCCTTATTTACTTCAAGTCCCAATTCCTTAAGCCTTTCATCCAAACCTTTGGTTCCGACATGCTTTCCTATGATGAATTTACGTCTATGCCCTACAAGTTCCGGCATGATAGGTTCATAGGTGGCACTGTTCTTTATCACTCCATCAGTATGAATTCCAGATTCATGTGCAAATGCATTTTCACCTACAATAGGTTTATTAGGTGCTAAATAAGCATTACTAAGTCTTGAAACCAATTTTGAAGTGCTGTAAAGTTGATTTATCTTAATGTCAGTGGTGTATTTGCTTTCTTCGTCTTCTTCACTGTATTTATATAATGTATTCAATGACACTACAACTTCTTCAATGGCAGCATTTCCTGCTCTTTCTCCAAGTCCATTGATTGTTCCATGGAATCTGCTTGCTCCTCCATCAATTGCAGATAATGTATTAGCAACTGCAAGGCCAAAGTCGTTATGGCAATGAGCACTTAAAGGAACTCCCAAATCAGATAATTTCCTATGGAAATTGAATGACTTTAATGGTGTAAGCATTCCTAATGTATCGCATGGGCAGATTCTGTCTGCTCCAGCATCGATTGTAGCTTGGAATATTCTCCTTAAGTATTCAATGTCTGTTCTTGTTGAATCTTCAGCTGCAAGTTCAACAGTCAATCCATGGTCTTTAGCATATTCCACTACCTTTACGGCATCTTCAAGCATTTCATCTTGAGATTTTTTCAATTTGTACTTTAAATGCAAATCAGAAGTGGGAACTACAACATTAACGGCATCCACATCACATTCCAAGCAGTAATCAACATCCTTGATTAATGTTCTTGAAAAGCTTACGATTTCTGCCTTAAGTCCTTGTGAAGTGATTAATTTAATAGCTTCCCTTTCACCTTCAGATGTGATTGCAGATCCTGCCTCAATGGAGTTTACTCCTATTTCATCCAATTTGGTAGCTATTCTTAATTTTTTCACTGCATTTAGGGAGATTCCTGGTGTTTGCTCACCGTCCCTTAATGTAGTGTCTAATACTTCTATTTTCATTTTTCCACTTCTTTATTGTGATTAAATAATT
>CACYJH010000051.1 GCA_902774685.1 uncultured Methanobrevibacter sp. | reverse complement strand
GCTAATAGGATGCTCTTTTTAATCCTTGCCCGTTACACTCAAACCTCTCCTAAATTCAAGGAAAATTATTACAATGTTCTTAAAGAGGATTTGAAGGAAGTTTTGGCTGATGAGGAGATTATGAATAATCTCAGCTTAAATGTCAGAACCAGAGTCCTAAAGATAATCGAATCTGAAAATTATGAAGAGTTTGAGAAAATCGACCAATTCAAAATATTCTCAATAGCAGTAATATGCAATAATGCTGAATATTACCTTGATATGGGTATAAATTCAATTTTAAATCAGCATTTCTCATTTGAAAGTAATATCCAATTGATTTTAATCAACAATAACAGTACTGACGGCACCGATTCAATCTGCACAAAATACAGCAAGTTGTATCCTGAGAATATAGTTTATGTGAAAATGGATGAGAAGAAGGATTTGGAAACTCTACAGAAGGAAGCCTTAGAATATGCTAAAGGAGAGTATAATATTATATTGAATGAACCTTATAAATTGAATAGGGATGTTTTAAGTTCATTGGTCCTTAAAATCAATGATGATATGGATGATGATCTTTTCATAACCATACAAAAATTTGAGGATATTGAAACAAACAGATTTACCTATAACTTTAGGGATTTGGATTCCTCAGGAATTCAAATTTAATCATAAGATTTAATATTTCTAGAATCATAAGTGAATTTTTTTGTTTTCTTATGGTGCAATGAATTTGGGAGTTGTAAGTGAATTTTTTGTTTTCTTTTGATGCTTATAAATTTGGGAGTTGTAAGTGAATTTTCATGTTTTCTACAAAGATAAATAAAATAAACATATGCTGTTGGCTATTGTACTGTCTTTATGCAATATTCAATCTGACAATATTCGGTTTAGGGGTCTATTTCCTTGAAAGCTTAGGATGCTCCTATGCGGAAATAGGAATGACAATAGGGATTTCAGCAATCATATCCACTATAGCGCAACCTTTAATCGGCAGATATGCTGATAAGAGACAGTATTCATGGAAAAACATTCTTTTGATATTAAGCGTCATTATGCTAATATGTTCCTTAGCCATGTTTTTCGCTCCGGATTTCTTGGTAATTTACATATTTGCCATAATGGTTATAGTGGTTGGAGCCATTTACCCATTTCTAAACACAGGTGTTTTTTATTATGGGGACCATGGTGTAGACACTGATTTCGGTATTTCAAGAGGATTTGCATCATTATCATATATGGCATTTTCAGCGATTGTTGGGTTTTTCCTCATCGGCAGGGATGTGATGGTGATTAATGGATTCACATTGGCTGCTGCAATCATGATGATTCTCATAATTTGCTTGCTCCCATACTATGGAAGCAATGTAAACATAGAAAACAAAGAAGGAGTTAAAAATAATGTTCTATCGAAATATCCTTTGTTTACATTAATTTTCATTGCAGTGGCTCTATTCATGATATTCCATCATATATTCGTTTGCTACATGATAGATATCTTCCAAAACCTTGGTGGAGGCATAGGTGATGTGACTGCTGCAAATTCAATAGGGGCTTTGCTTGAATTGCCTACAATGTTCTTATTTTATAAGATCCTTGAGAAGGTTTCAGTCAAAAAGCTATTCCTTTTGGCAAGCATACTCTATGTAGTTCGTGCTTTGATTGTATTCACTGCACAGGACACTACAGCAATATATGTTTCTGTATTCCTGCAGATGCTTACATTTGCCATAATCATACCTGCTTCAGTTCATTTAGCGGATTCAATAGTGGATGATGAAGACAAGTATGAAGCTCAAGCATTCATGGGGGCAACATTGACCATTGGTTTGATATTTGCAAATCTCCTTGGAGGCAATATACTTCATTGGTTTGACATTAATGTATTGCTTGCATCATTGCTGTTCTTTGCAGTTTTAGGATGCATATTTGCATTCTCCACATTGCTTATTGATGGAAAAAAAAGGAAAATTTGTCATGAAATGATTTTCTCTTTTCCACTCTTTTTTTTACATATTATTTTATATTTTTCATATAATCTTTCAAAAAGTATTTTAATAATAACAATTAAACTTTCATACAGGTATAGGGGATTTACTTTTTTTAAATAAGATTTTGTGCATTTTAAATAAATAAGAAATTAATGCTTTATTCATTTGAGGTGATACTATAAACATTTTAATCGATCCCTTATTATACATACAATTTTTAAGACAAATTACTGGCGGAATTTTCAACTCATTTTTCCTTACATGCTCATATATTGCTGATGATGCGCCAATCATTATCATTATTGCCACAATATATTGGTGCCTGAACAAGAAGTTAGGCGAATATCTTTTTGTATCACAAGCAGGTGCAGATTTGGTTAACGGCTTTGCAAAAATTACAGCTTGTGTCTATCGTCCATGGGTGCTTGATTCAAGGGTGCAACCTCTCAAAGATGCATTTCATGGCGCTTCAGGATATTCATTTCCAAGTGGACACACCACTGTAGCAACAAACCTGTTTTTAGGGGCTGTCTTAAGGGGAAAATTCTCCAAAGGTCTCAACATTGCCTTATTGGCTTGTCTCTTCCTCATATGTTTCAGCCGTAATTATGTTGGTGTGCATACTGTTTTAGATGTGATATGCGGTTTTATATTGACGGCGATTGTACTTTTGATATTCTCAAAATTATTCGATAAGCTTGAGGAAAAGCCTAATCTGGACCTTGTCATTTCAGCTATTGGAATATTGATATCAATCCTGATTGTAATCTATGCATTGACAAAATCATATCCTATGGATTATGATGCTGCAGGTAAATTGCTTGTTGATCCTGCAAAATTGATGTTGGATACATTCAGAAATGCTGGACTTGCCATAGCAACATTCATAAGCTGGCCGATTGAAAGAAGATTCATCAAGTTTTCATCTGAAGGAAGTCTTGAAGATAAGGCATTGAGATTCGTATGCGGTTTTGTTGCATTGGAATTCATCATTAATGTGATCATGCCATTATTCGGAGACACTCCTCTTGAAGCCTTTTTAGAATTCTTTGTATTGATCATATTTGTAATGCTGATTTATCCTGCAATCATTAAATTCTTCCAAAACAGGAAGAATTAATTAATTTTATTTATTTTTTTCTTCTTTTCGTTGTTCTCTTTTTTCTTTAAGATTTTCCAGTTTTTCTTTTGTTTCTTCTATTTTTTCTTCTCTCAATTCCTCTCTTTTTTCTTTGAATTCTTCGAACTCTTCTTTTCTTAGTTCTCTTTTCTCTTCTAGTTTTTCTTTTCTTTCTTCCAGTTCCTCTCTCTTTTCTTCTTTCCATTCCTCTTTTTTCTCTTTTAGTTTTTCTATCTTTTCCTTTCTTTTTATGGTGAATGCTCTAACTGTGTATTTAAGTTCATATTCTTCATCGAAGTGGTTGAACAAGTATCTGAGGAATTTATAATAAATTATTGCGGAACATATCTCAGAAATCACTATTCCAATCAAGACGGAAGATCCATCAGTTATGAATTGAGTTATTATGTAAATTAAAACGATTTCAATTACTACTTTAATTATGGTAAAGAGTAAGGAATAGAGACTTTTACCGAATCCATCAAGCATCTTTGCTGAAATCATGGAAAATGGCAATATTGTGTTTATGATGATTGCTGCAATTGCTATCCAGAATATTGCATTATCCATACCTGTAATGGAGAATAAGCTAAATGCATAGTTTCGTATGAAAAAGAATACTATGATTATGACAAATGCAGTGGATATGGCTATTTTCAGCACATAGTTATACATTTCTTCCAGTGTATCAAATCGTTCTGCACCAAACAAATGCCCTGTAACGCTCATCAATCCTCTACCATAACCTTTAATCGGAGCGTTTAACAATGATCTGATCTTATTTGATACTGAATAGAGTATCGGTCCAATGGCGCCCATTGTTCCAATCAATATGACATTAATAAATGACATTGTGAAACTCCATATTGCATCATCCAAAAAGTTAGGAAGAGCCACTTTAAAGATTTCAACAAGTATGTAGGAGCGGAATTTGAAATACTTTAATTTTAAAGGCACTTTTGTCCTTCCATGTGTGTAGAAGTATAATAGAATTGAAAAGGTTATCAGGGAAGATAGAACGCTTGCATACGCAGCCCCTTTAATTCCTAAATTCAAATCAAAAATGAAAATCGGATCCAAGACCATATTAAGAATGTTTGAAGCTATTATCAGGATGGTTGGAGTATGTGAATTTCCCTCTGCCTGGTAGGTTTCAGAAAATAGGTTATTCAACATAAATATGTATGCAAAAACAACCATTGGGACTAAATAATCAAAGATAAGGGCATATGAATCCCCTGCATCCAGTGTGTACAATATTCCTTCTGCAAACAATAGGCAGATAACTAGCACGACCCATATGAGATTTGAGATTATCACCCCATGTATCAATGTATTGTATGCACTTTCATAGTCTCCTGTACCTATAAAACGAGACATCATTGAATTGGTTCCCTGTCCTATAGAATCACCGAATGAAAAGATAAGGCTGGTGATTGGTATTGAAACACCTATTGCATAAAATGCCTCTACGCCTATTTTGGATACCCATAGCATATCCACTATGCCGTAGATTGCATCAAAAATACAGAATGCGATTATCGGAATGCTCAATTTCCAAAAGGATCTTTTAGGTAGTGAAACCAAATCAATTTCTTTATTCATATTTCATTATATTTTTAACTTAGTTAATATTAGTTTTGTTTTCATTTTGGGTGATTAATAAGGATAAGGTAACTGTTAAAAAGATACAAAAGGCATTAAAGAAGAATGGATATTATCTTAGCTATAAGAAGCATTATCTTAAAGTTGATGGGATATATAGTGCCTGCACTGTTAGATCAGTAAAACAGTTCCAGAAAGCCAAAGGGCTAAAGGTTACTGGGCAGGTAAATTATAGCACTGCTAAAAAATTAAAAATAATCTAATTTTCATATTTTATTCTTTTTTTTTATTTTACTGTTTCATTCTTTTTCTAATCTTATTTTATTCAATTTTACTTAATTTTACAATTTATTATTGTTTTCCCAATTTCACCCATTAAATTGAATATTTAAATATAAATATTCAAAGAAATAAAATTATAATTACTTAGAGAGATAATTCTTAAAGATTTAAATAGAAAAAGTATGGATATTCTAATTGCACTTGGAGACATTTATGGTGCAGAGAAATTTGTAGACATCAAGTCTGCACAGGTTTCAGGAGTGTCCTATAAGACCATAGGCCAAGCAGGTCTTGAATATCTTGAAGACCTTGCAAGCACTGCTGAAATAATCTACAATGAAAACGGTACAATCAGTGATAAAAGTGGAATTGCAACAATTTCTGCAACATTAAATCCTGCTGGAACTGACCTTGACAATTGGGAGGATTTCGGTTTTCCACCTGAATTCGCTAAAAAGCAAGTTGATATCTGCAATGCATATGGTGCACTTGGAATAAGCACCACCTGTACATGCACCCCATATTTGATTGGAAACGTTCCAAGATTAGGAGATCATGTTTCATGGTCTGAATCATCAGCAGTTGCATATGTCAATTCAGTAATCGGTGCAAGGACCAACCGTGAAGGAGGTCCTGGTGCATTGGCTGCAGCTATTGTAGGAAAAACTCCTTTATACGGTTTCCATTTAGATGAGAACAGAACCGCAAACCTCTTGGTGGATGTGGAATGTGAACTTGAAAGGGCAGATTTCGGTGCATTGGGATATGCAGTTGGACAGGTTGTCAAGGATGGAGTCCCTTACTTTAGAATGCAGAACAAGTCCTATCAAGTTGAAAACGGCAATTTAAAGGCTCTTGGTGCAGCATTGGCTTCAAGTGGTGCAGTGGCGTTATACCATGTGGAAGACATCACTCCAGAGTACAAGTCTGCAGATGTTGACAATGTGGAAGAAAAGATTACAATCACCAAAGATGACATAACTGAAACAAGAGAAAAGCTTTCAACAGCTGATGGATATGCAGATTTAGTCTGTTTAGGCTGTCCTCATGCTTCATTGGAAGAAGTCAAAGAGGTGGCGGAGATTGTCAAAGGCAAAAAGATCAAAAATGAGCTTTGGGTCTGTACCTCAATCAACATCAAGGAAGCTGCTAAACGCTTAGGCTACTTGGAAGCTATTGAAAGTGCAGGAGGTAAGATCTGCTGTGACACTTGTATGGTAGTTGCTCCAATTGAACAGATGGGATATGAAGTCATTGGAGTCAATTCCGCTAAGGCAGCGAATTATGTACCTTCAATGTGCGGTTTGAAAGTCATTTATAATGATATTGAAAACTTGATTGATTTTGAATAATCATTTTTTCATTATTTCTTTTTTTATTCTTTTATTTTCCTTTTTTAATTCTATTTTTTCATTATTTTTTTTTAATTTTTTTAGTCTTTTTTATTCTTTTATTTTCCTTTTTCAATTCTATTTTTTCATTATTTTTTTATTTAGGCATTTTTTTTAATTATCTAATTTTGTTTAAGATTTTTTAATAAAGTTTAAGTTATATAAGAATAATAAATAATATCATATAAATCTATGAATCATTTTCTTGATTTATAAATTGAAAAAAATTCAAATTCAATAATTAGAATTATTAAAATTTTTTAATTCAAATAAAATTACATAAACCCTTCAAGGAGTGTTAATTAATGAATGTTATTGTTGTAGGAGCAGGAAATGCAGGTCGTCCTGTTGCAAGATTATTAAACTATGCTGGCCACACGGTAAAGATAACCGATCCTAAGAAGATAGAAGACTTCCATATGGATGTTCAAAAGACTTTAAGACTTATGGAAAAAGAGGGAGTGGAACTTGATTTAGGCGTATTCGAGCCAAGTCTTGATGGAATCGATACAGTTTACTTATCTCCAACTGTACCTGAAAATGCTCCAGCTTATAAAATCATAAAAGAAGCTAATTTGGATGTTTTCACAAATGAGGACTTCGGCAGATTGGCGGACAGTTTCATTGATGTCGACATCATCGGAATCACAGGCAGTGTAGGTAAGACAAGTACCACACATATGGTAACTGAAATCTTCAGAACTGCAGGATATCAGGTTTGGATCTGTTCATCCATGACCCAAAACCTTGTAAGTGAAGTGATTGTAGATGGAATCATCAAAGGTATTCCAGAAAAGTCAGACATTGCTGTCTTGGAACTTCCTCACGGTACTGCAGGATTGATGGGCGAACTCAAGCTTAAGGTAGGTGCACTCTTAAACATCTATGAAGAGCACTTGTCTGAGTTTGGCGGTTCAATGGAAAGATACACTCAAAGAAAAATGTTCATTGCCAAAAACAGCGAAAACTTCATTACAAGCATTCACTGTAAGGACACCGTAAAAGAGGCAAGACCTGATGCAATCTTTTACGCAATGGTTAAGGATTTGCCTGGATATGAACCATCCAAAAAATCCGAATACTTCGATAAGGTGGCAAACTTTGAAGAGATTGCTATCGGTGAAGGTCAAGTATGTAATTTTATTGGTGACAGCGCTAAAGGCGCTATTGACATTGCCTACAAATTCAGAAACAAATCAAAAGAACTTAAAAAAGGCAGTTTCCAATCTGAGTTCCATATGATGAGCTACTACTATGAAAATGCAGTTGCTGCTACAGCTATTGCAATGGCATATGGATTGCCTGTAGAAATCATCAAACAAGGACTCGCTAACTTTAAGGGACTTTCCGTACACATGGAATACATTGGAGATTACAATGGAAGGGAAGTCTACATTGATGCTTCATACCTTATAGAAGGTATTACCGCTGCACTTGACTTCTTAGGAGATAGAAGTTTGGTTCTATTGTTGGATAACTTCGACACTTCCACCTACAGAGACAAGAAGGAAACCGGTAAGCTCATGGGTAAGTATGCCGATGTAATGGTGGCTACCGGATTCAATGAGGTTTATCAAAGGGTGGACCTTGAGCCTGCTCAGGAATTGCTTGATGCTGCAGTTGATTCAAAGGCAGTTAAGGTAATTGCAGGGACCATGGAAGAAGGTGCAGAACTTGCAATCAAATATTCCAAACCTGGAGACACAATCCTTCACTTAGGACCTCAATTGATGCAAGATCCAGAAGGAATCATGGAAAAAATAGTTAGAGGTTTGGAAGAAGGTTGTAAAAAGTACGAATAAGCTTTTTACGCCCCTTCGGGGCGCAAAAACCTTAACCAAAAATTTTTTTTCATTATTTTTAAAGTAAATATAATTTAAACTTTTTTTATTTTTTTAATTAATTCTTATCTTTATCATGAAGGTGTTAAATTGAATAGTTTAGAACTCTCTTCCATGTCTGATGAAGAATTGGCTTCATTGGATTTGGAAAATAAAACCTTTGGTGTAATTGGTGTCTGTGGGGTTGTTGGAAACTTGGTTGCAAGAATCCTTATGGACAGAGGATTTGATGTTGTCGGAACAGATATCTCATCAAAAGAAGACTGCAGATTTTACTCCTCATTTGAAGCTTATGATATTGAAATATTCTTTGGCGGGCACCCTGATGAATTCTTTGAAAAGATAGATTTCATAGTGCCTCCGCCAAGCATGCCTAAAACCGCTAAGGTTTTGGAATTGGCAAATGAAAAAGGAATTAAGCTCATTGAACTTGGAGACATTTTTAAGCTATTCAGTCCAGATAAAAACGTCATGTGCATTGGTGGAACCAATGGGAAAACCACAACCACCACTCTTTTAAAGCATATCGCTTATTCTGCTGGAATAAGGCCATGTGAACATAACTTAAAGGGCATGCAGGGCAACAATGAGTTCATTCCATCACTTCAAACAAGATTGAATGGGGATTTGGCCATTTTGGAAACCGGTACTGACGGCACCCCTGGTGGATTGAAGTCCATTATTGACTTGACACATGCCAATTTTGGAATATTGACAAACATCACTGTTGATCACCTTCAGGACCCTCATGAAAATGATGAGACAGACTTCATCACAAGAAGCTTCTTGGAGTATGCTAAAGTTAAGGGAGAACTTGTAAAAGGCATAGAAGAGAATAACGGTACCTTGATTTACAATAGCGATGACCCAACAGTTGTAGGTCTTTTCAAGGAAATAGATTTCAAGGGTGATGCAATAAGCTTTGGAATCGAAGATGAGCCATGCAGAGTAGGTACAAAGCCATGTTGGTGTGGCAGAGAGATTGAAATCAATGAGTTCATTTCAGGTTGCGGAACCTTTGAATGCGAGTGTGGAATCAAGTATGAAAAGCCAATGTATTTGGCTAAAAACATCTCACTTAAGGACAGGACATTCACTTTGGAATCTCCAGAGGGAGAAACAGATTTCACAATCACTCTTGACGGTTTGCACAATGTCTACAATGCAGTTGGAGCAATCATTGCTGCTCGAAGATTCCTAAATCTCAGTGATGAAGAGATTCAAAAAGGACTTTCCACATTTGAAGGAACAGCCGGCAGAATGGACATCGTTGCTGAAGTGGATGGAAAAACCATTATGGTGGATTATGCTCACAATCCTGCTGGTGTAGAGACCATTCTGAAGGAAGTCACAAAGATCTATGGAGACACCACAGTTGTAATCACAATCACTTCCGAATCTGGTCATGAAGGGGACATTGAAATCTTGGAAAAGGCATTGGATAATGTGAAATACATTGTTCCTGCTTCTCACGACTCCAGACTTGTTGTAGATGAGCTATTGGCATCTGCTAAAGAAGGAAAAGCCGATTTTGACTATGAAGCATTGGAAAACACATTTGTATTCACTGAAGTTGATCCTGAACAGGCGTCCAAGTTCACTTTAGGTGCAAGTGCAGAGCAAGTGGTTGAAGGTGTTAAGGCTGCATTGAAAACAGATTCTAACATTATCATAGTTCTTGGTGAAGCAGGATTCAAGTTTGAATCAGCCATTTTGGATTATTGCAATGGTTTAAGCTAATTTACTAAAATTAACTTTTTATATTGTTTATTTTTTCTATTTTTCTTTTATTTCTTATTTTTCCTTTATTTTCTTATTTTTCTTTTATTTCGTTTCTTTTCTTATTTCTCTTCTTTTTTTTAAATATTGCAATTTCCTTTATTTTCCCTGATTTTTCGTTCCACTATTTTTTAATTTTGTCTAAAAATTTTCAAATATTCTTAACAATTTTCAGTATCTTCTATCAAATGTAAGCAAGTACTTGCTTAAATTGTAATAATGGTGTAAACTGTTCAGTTTTATAATGATAAATGTTCACTTTCGATATTATTTTATTAAAATTTATTGACAGTTTGATACAGATTGAATGTTTTTCTGAATGTTTTAAGAAAAAATTAATAAACTTTATATATGAGTAATAATATAACTTTTCTTATCTATATTTATATATAAAGTATATTAGAGTATTTACGAACTAATATAGATGGGGTGTACTTCAATCGAATGATTTTTTAGATAGGGTGGATTATTTAAGTTATTGATTAAATAATCGGTTTTCCATAATCTTAGCATTATGGAACTTTAATTATTTAACTATATTAAGTATTTATTTTTATAAATACTTTTTATTTTCTTTTTTAACTTAAATGCTCCATTTTATCTAAATCAAAAATCAATTCGATATGAAGTATGCTATTGTGGAGGAATACTTTTGAAGAATACGAAAAAGATAGGTGTATTGATTTCACTCCTTCTTATTTCAATAATTGCTCTCGGCGCAGTCAGTGCAGCTGATGATGTGGCTGTGGATGATGCTGATGTGGCAGCTGTTGAAGAAGTGGTGGTGGATGATGCACCGGCAACTAATGAAATTGATGCTGGATCTGAAGATATAGTCTCTGATTCAGATAGTGAGGATTTACAGGATCAATCCGATGCTACGGATGAAGTAGTTGCTGATGCTGTAAGTCCTAAAAATACTGTTAAAGCTGATGCCTTAGGTGCTGAACCTGACGGTTCCTGGGCT
>CACYJH010000050.1 GCA_902774685.1 uncultured Methanobrevibacter sp. | reverse complement strand
AAAACCTTGATTTTATTATGGAGATTATAAAATGGTTGAGATAAAATATGTACCATCTATTTGTCCTTACTGTGGTACCGGTTGTGGTATTAACTTTGTAGTCAAAGATGGAAAGATCATTGGTGTCGAACCATGGAAAAGACACCCTGTTAATGAAGGAAAAGTATGTCCAAAAGGTAACTTTGGATGGCAATTCATTAACCACCCAGACAGATTAACTACTCCGTTAATCAAAGAAAATGGTGAATTCAGAGAAGCTTCCTGGGATGAAGCTTTAGACTTAGTAGCTAGCACACTTAAAAAATATGCTGACACTGACCCTAACAAATTAGGTTTCTACGCATGTGCTAGATCTCCTAACGAAAACATTTACATTACCCAAAAATTAGCAAGAGCTGGATGTGGTACTCAAAACGTAGACCACTGTGCACGTATCTGTCACGGTCCTACTGTAGCTGGTCTTGCAACCACCTTCGGTTCAGGTGCATCCACCAACGGTTATGACAGTATTGAAGAAGCTGATTTCATCTTCTGTATTGGTTCTAACAACATGGAAGCACACCCATTATTCGGTCGTAAAATTATCAGAGCTATTAAAAACGGTGCTAAATTAGTAGTAGCAGACCCAAGATACACTCCTACTGCAAAATTAGCTCACGAATACATGCAATTCAAAACCGGTACTGACGTAGCATTAATGAACGGTATGATCAAAATCATCATTGAAAACGACTTGCAAGATGATGAGTTCATTGCTAACAGAACCAAAGGTTACGAAGAAATGAAAGAAGTTGCAATGAAATACGACCTTGAAAGAGTAGCTGATATTACTGAAGCTGACCCTGAACAAATTAAACGTGTAGCTATCGAATATGCTAAAGCTGAAAACGCAGCTATTGTATACTCCTTAGGTATTACCGAACACTCTCACGGTGCAGACAACGTAATGTCCACTGCTAACTTAGCAATGTTAACCGGTAACTTAGGTAAAATCGGTGGAGGAGTAAACCCATTAAGAGGACAAAACAACGTACAAGGTGCTTGTGATATGGGTGCATTACCTTCTGACTATGTAGGTTACCAAAAAGTTGCAAACCCTGAAATTACCAAAAAATTCTCAGAAGCTTACCAAATCGACTTGCCAACCACTCCTGGTTTAACCTTAGTCGAAATGATGAACGCTGCTCACTCTGGTGACTTAAAAGTATTATACATCCACGGGGAAGACCCTGTACTCTCCGATGCAGATATTAAACACACCAAAGAAGCAATTGCAAACTTAGAAATGTTAATCGTTCAAGAATTGTTCATGACCGATACCGCTGCTGAAGCAGATGTAGTATTACCTGCAGCAGGTTGGGGTGAACAAGAAGGTACATTCACTTCCGGTGAAAGAAGAGTTCAATGGTTACGTAAAGCTCAAGAACCACCTAAAGGCGCTATGCTTGACTGGAAGATAATGGAAGAAATTGCTGTAAGAATGGGCAGACCAAGAGAATTATTCCACTACGAAAATGCTGCTGAAATTTGGGAAGAAATCAGAGAACTCGCTCCTTCCTACTACGGTATTACTCACGAAAGATTACTCAAACCTGAAGGTGTACACTGGCCATGTCTTGACCCAGAAGATCCTTGTGAACCTTTAATGCACAAAGACAAATTCGCTCACCCAGATGGTTTAGGAGTATTCCAAGCATTAGAACACAGAGGTCCTGTCGAAGTTGTTGATGATAAATATCCATTACTCTTAACTACTACCCGTATCTTGTTCCACTATCACGCTGCTATGACCAGAAGATGTGAAACCTTAGATAAGGAAGTACCTACTGGATTCATCGAAATCAACACTGAAGATGCAGCAGAAAGAGGAATTCTTAACAATGAAATAGTAAAAGCATACTCTAGAAGAGGAGAAATTGAAATTCCTGCTCGTGTAACTGACGACATTAAGAAAGGTATTGTAAACATTCCTATGCACTTTACCGAATGTGCAGCTAACATGTTAACCAACTCCGATTCTTTCGACCCTAAATGTAAAATGGTTGAATTAAAAGCTTGTGCTATTCAAGTAGAAAAATTATAAGGTGAATAAGGAGTAGATTAATATGGCTATAGATGTAAATGATTTATTTTACGCATACTCTGCTAATGACGCAATTAAAGAAAAAGGAGAATACGGTGGAGCAGTAACTACCATTATGAAATACTTACTCGAAGAAGGTATTGTTGATGCTGTTGTTGCTGTAGAAGAAGCTGCTGACTTATACGACGCTAAACCTATTCTCATCACTGACCCTGAAGATGTAATCAAATCTGCAGGATCCCTTCACTGCGGTACATTAAACATAGCAAAATTCGTATCCAAATACTTAGACGGTGCAAGAGATATGAAAATTGCTGTAACTTGTAAACCATGTGACGCAATGACATTAAAAGAGTTAATGAGAAAACGAAAGGTTATCGAAGAAAACGTTATCATGATTGGTGTAAACTGTGGAGGTACCATGCCACCTGTACCAACCATGAAAATGATTCGTGATGTTTATGAATTAGACCCAGCAGACGTCATCAAAGAAGAAATTTCCAAAGGAAAACTGAAAAAGACGGAATGGGTAGAAGAGAAAACTGTCAAAGATGTACCATGAACATCCCTACCAACGCTGATTTAGCTTTAGGTAACTGGGGAGTTATTGGTGAATTAGCAGGAAAAGCAACCTTTGTAGAAATCTGTTCTGAAAAAGGTGCAGAAATCTTCAAGAAAGTGGTTGATGCTGGAGTAATCGTAGCTCAAGAACCACTTGAAAAAGGTGTAGAAATCCGTGCTAACATCGACAACATCATGGTAAAACAAGCTATGAAACAAAGAGAAATCGACTTTGCTGGAACCTCTGGTGACATCTGTTTCTGTGAAGACTGCTGTCTCGAAGCTGAAGGTCCTGAATGGGTACCTGGCGGATACACTCCTGCAGCTCCATTCTTCCACTTAACTCGTATGGTGCACATGGTAGACGCATGTACCAACTGTGGCCAATGTTCCGAAGTATGTCCTTGTGAAATTCCAGTATCCAAAGTATGGGCTACTGTAAACCAAAAAGTCAGAGACGTATTCGGATACTACAGTGGTGTGGACAACGAGGCTCCATTACCATTCACTGAATTCGGAGAAAAATCCTACAAAGGATACTCTACTTTGTTATTAGAAGATTTATGGAAATTAATCTAAGTGGAGAAGCTCCAAAACAAAATTTAGTATATGGTATTTAGAATAAATTTTAGTTGTTGTAAAACTTTGTAATGAGCATTTTGCTTATTATATTCGTTTTACAATTTTCTATTTTTATTCTCCTTTTTAATTTAATAATTTTTAAAATAGTCACCTCTTATTCACTCATTACTCAATGAAAAACTATTTTTTAAATTATTTAAATTAAAAATTTTTTTATTTTTAAATTTAATTTATTTAATCATAATCTAGTTTATCATTATATAATTTCAGTCTATTTTTTTGGAGAATTGTAAATTAATAGATAATTTTATCTTTCATTAATTGACAAATCTTTATTTAGATAAATTAAATTTAAGAATAGATTAAAAATTTTATTTAATTAATTAATTAATTTAAGAATAATTAAAAATTTTATTTATTTGGTGTAAAAATGAGAATTATTTCAATTGTAGGTTTAAAGAACACTGGTAAAACTTCCCTTACAGGTAAAATCATCAAGGAATTAACCAATAGGAACTTTAAGGTAGCAAGCATCAAGCATTCTCATCACCGAATGGAAATGGATCATGAAGGAACCGACACTTATAAGCAAATGGAAGCAGGTTCCGATTTTGTTGTAGGGATTGGCGGAAGAACCTACTTCAATATTAATGAGCGACTTGATCTCGAACGTATTTTGTTCTTAATTAAACTTATGGAAAATCCTGATTTTGTGGTTATAGAAGGATTTAAAGCATATCCTTATGCCAAAATAGCAACTTGCGAAGAAGTCAAGGATGAATATACAATCAAAGTAGTGAATTCATTTGAAATCACAGATGACGAGCTATTGGAATTGGTTGACCTTGTTGAAGAAAGGTCCTATGATATTTTGGAAACATTGTTTGTCAATGAATGCGGATATAATGATGCAAGTCTTATAGGTCAGGCTTTTGCACAAGGAAAACTGGATTACAATCCAGAAACTCAAGCTGAAGTCAATTTAGCTATTGATGGTGTTAATATTGGATTAAACAGATTTGTCAGCGATTATCTCAAGCAAACCATATTGGGGATATTGACTCCACTTAAGATCAAGGAATATGGTGTGGAAAACTTTGAGGATATTGACATAACAATTAAAAATAAAAAAGAATAATATAATAGAAGAACAATATTATATTATTTAATATTGTATAATCATTTTTCTGAGAATATGATTATATATATGGATTTTTATTTTGAATCATTAGGTGATAATGTGAGCGATAATAAAGATTTTGAAAATAAAGTTAAATTAGTAATTAATGGAAATGATATTGAATTAAACAAGTTTACAGATGATATCATCAAGGAAACTATTCTTGGATTATTAAAAGCTATCAAAACTTCTGAATATGGTGTAGATGAAGTTAAGAATGTTGAAATTACAATAGATAATGAATAATCCTTTGATTATTTTTTTAAATTAAATTTATTATTTTTATTTATCTAAAATTATTATTATTTTATTGAATGAATTTTATTTTGGGGTTTATGGATGAAGGATAAAGTACGAGACGATTATGAAAGACCTATTATTTCACTTAGGATTTCAATAACCAACAGGTGCAATGTAAACTGTATATATTGCCATCATGATGGGATGCTAGAATCATCTTCAGAAATGACTCCAGATGAAATTTATGAAATTTGCAGAATTGCAAAGAAATTAGGTGTTGAGAAAATACGTTTGTCTGGAGGCGAACCTTTAGTCAGGCCAGACATAGTTGAAATTGTTGAGAAGATAAATTCACTTGATTTCAAAGACATTTCAATCACCACCAATGGTATAAATTTGGACAAATTTGCCAAACCATTATACGATGCAGGATTAGACAGAGTTAATGTCAGTTTAGACACACTTGATGAAGAAACCTATCAAATGATTGTAGGGAAAAACGTTTTAAGCAGAGTTAAGGATGGAATTGTTGAATCTTGTGCAGTTGGTATGTATCCAGTCAAGATAAATATGGTAGTTATGAATAATATCAACAATGATGATATTTTTGACATGTTCGAATTTTCCAAGGAACATGGTGTCATACTTCAACTTATTGAAATCATTGAGTCTGAAAGTTGTGATGACAATGAATTCAACTCAAAGTATCATTACCCATTGGCGGAGTTTGAAAAACACCTTGCCGAAATTGCAGATGAGATTAAGGTAAGGGAATTTATGCAGGATAGGAAGAAATATTTCATTGATGGGGGAGAAATAGAAGTTGTCCATCCTGTAGACAATACCAATTTCTGCAAAAATTGTACAAGACTCAGAATCACTCCTGAAGGTAAGATTAAACCTTGCCTACTTAGAAACGATAATCTTGTAGACTTGATTGAGTATATTAGAGAAGGAGCCTCTGATGAAGAGCTTGTAGACATCTTCCTTAAGGGAATCCATAATAGGGAACCTTTCTATAAGGAAGAGGAAACTTAAACTTAATACTAAACTTAATACTTAAACTTAAAAGAATTAACTAAAAATTGGGGGAATCATGACTAAGAATAGGGTTGAATGGATAGATTTTATACGTGCAGTAGCAATATTGACAGTTTTATATATTCATGCAACTGATGGGATTTATATCATTTCTTCAGATGCAATTATGAATTATACATTGTATTCCAGAATATTCCAGTTCGCTTCACTATTCGTTGGACGTATAGGTGTTCCGTTCTTCTTAATGATAACAGGTTACCTACTGCTTGGTAGGTCATATGATGATGATCGTATTCGTGACTTTTGGAATAACAATTGTAAGAAATTGGTAATAATTACAATTATTTGGGCAGTGATTTATGCAGTTAGCTTGCAATTTGTTACAGTTAAAAGTGGGCAAGTGAATTTTGCTGAAGCTGGATCTTTATTCTTCAGCCATATGTGGTATATGCCGATGATTATTGGAATGTATCTTTCAATGCCTTTTGTTTCAAATGCAGTGGAACATTTCCATCCGAAAACAATCAATCAGGCTACAATTGTATTTGCATTTTTAGCATTCCTATTGCCTTTTGTCACACTTATATTGGATATGCATGGAATTCATAATGTGACTATCCAATATTGTCTTGGATTCAGTGGTGGAATTTATGGAATTTATATAATTCTTGGATATCTGGTTAAAAAAGAATTATTTAAGAAGTATTCCTCTAGAAGTATGGGATTACTTGCGTTTGTATCATTCCTAATATGTCTCTTGTTCCAATACTATTCATTTATTAGAGGATATGATTTCTTCTTATGGTATGAATTCCCATTCATTTTAACCGGATCATTTGCATTGTTTGAGTTATGTTCAAGAATGAAAAAAGTAAGAGCATTTCCATTTGTTAGCTTCTTATCAAAATACTCATTTGCAGTATTTTTAGTGCATAACTTATTCAGATTGCCATTCCTTCCATTGGTTGTTAAATTGCCATATACAGAACCTGTAAAGGCAATTATCCTTTGGATTTTATTGATCATCTTCAGCTATGCTGCAGTGGTGGTTATTTATAGAATCCCAAGATTTGGAAAATATATTTTATATATGAGATAATTGATTTTATCTCATCTTTTTCTATTTTTTATCTTTTTTTGAATTTTTTTAAGTTTAATTTTTTTTATTATTTTATTATTATTTTATTATTATTTTATTATTATTTTATAATTATTCCATCTATCTTTTTTTATCTGTTCACTCTTTAAATTCTTCTTTAATGATTTTAAACGCAGCTCTTGCTTCTGGAGAAGGGAACAATGGATAAATATGGAACATTCCTTCAGCAACTACGAATTTGACATCTACGCCATCTTCTTCAAGCTTTTCAACATATGAAACGATGTCCTTATGAAATATTTCATTATCTCCTGCAAAGATAATCATTTTAGGCAAATCCTTATTGTCTCCGAAAGTAGGGCTTACCCTATAATCGTCAAGACTCCAATCCCCTGCCCAGGACTTCCCCATTTCCCTTAAGCCAACTTCTCCTAAAATCGGATCGCTCTCATTGTCATATGGTGGGTTGCTCATTCCAATATCAACCCATGGGGAAAAGACAATGATTTCATCAGGCTGAGGCAAATCAATGGTTTTGATGTATTGGCAAAATGACAATACAAATCCTCCTCCTGCTGAATCTCCCATTAAAACGATGTTGCTTCTGCTTGAGGTCAAATCCTTATAAAAATCAGTCATGAGATTGAATGTTTCATTTGCAGAATGCTTTGGAGCAAGAGGATAAACAGGTGCAAGAACATATGCATCTAATTTACGTGATAGCAAATAGCAGTATAAGAAGTGCTGATAATTGATTTCACCTATGAATGCACCTCCATGTATGTATACTATTGTATTTTCGGCATTTTCATCTCCGAATCTAAAAACTTGCATGCCATTGGAATCAATGCTTTTGAAAATGCTTTTAACTGGCTTTTCAGTGGATTGTCCTTTGGATAAACGTTCTTCAACTTTCTCTTTTGAATCCATATAATCATGTTTAGTGAAATTTAAATAAAGTTCTTCGATTTTTGAAATAAATGATTTTTTTGACATGCTATCTTCCTAAATGAAATCAATTTTTGCTAAATTTTTACATATATTAATCTAACAAATAAAATATAAATAATTTATTTTTAACTAAGTTGTTTTTTAAAAATTTAATAGGATATTGCTAAAAAATTTTCAAAAATTTTAATAAAATATTTATTAAATATTACTAAAAATTTACAAAAAAATTACTAAAATTTTACTAAAAAATCATCAAAAATTTTAATGAAAATTTGCTGTTTTTCATTGGTTCTTAATCATAAAAACAATCATGTGTACTTACTACACCACCTTCATGTGTATTAACTACACATTTTTTTGTTTAACCTAAATTTTTCAATTTTTTTCAAAAATTCGATATAAAATCGCTTACATATTGGAGATATAATTTTAATTTTATTTATAAATAAATTCTTATTTTAATATCTATTTAAATTTATTAATTTATTTAAATTAATTTAAATTTTAGTTATTTTTATTAAATAAAGATTTATTATAATTTTTTCATTGATTTATAATAAATATAATTGTATTTTTTTATTTAAATAATTATTTATCCTTTAAATTATTCTTATTTTTGTGTAATAACTACACAGTATTATATAAATCTTCCGACTTGAGTCTAAGTCATTGCCCTTTATATGTAAATATAATATAATATATTAATGTACACATGGTGAATTTATGCCAAAACATATAGTATCTGGAATAAAATATTTAGAAAGTGTCGAGTTGAGAAAGAGAGGTTTGTCCCAAAAGGAGATTTCATCTCAAATTGGTGTGGACAGATCAACAATTTCTCATTACTTGAATGGTAGAAACATTTCAATGGATTCTATCGAACTTGCTAAAGCTATTTTAGAACTAAGTCCTAAGGATTTTATATTAATAACAAAAGTTTTATTTGGAGATTATAAAGAAATTCGTCAAATCGTGACTATTTTTAATATGAATCATTATGACCCACAGATAAACGATGGATGTATTGGTTGTGGATTGTGTGTAGATTTGTGTGAAGTGAAATCTATTAGTTTAGACTCACTAAAAGCAAAGATAAACCCCCGTTATTGTTGTGGCTGTCTTATGTGTGTTGAAGGCTGTCCAACAAAATCTATTGAAATTTTGGAGGTAAAAAATGGTTAACGTTAAAGAAATTGAAGGTAAAAACTTCAATATAAAAAGATCAGCAGAAGAAGACAGAATTTTGTCCTTTAAAGATCACGTTTGTATTGGTTGTGGCCTTTGTGAAGCAACTTGTCCAGTAGAAGCTATTTGCCTCGATGAAGTAGCTCCTATTGAACGTAAATACACAGAAACTTATTTCAGTGGTCATGAAAAGATTGCACAAAATTACGCTCTTTTCAAAAACGACAATGAAGTCAAAGCAAAATTATGCATTGCTGAAGACAAATGTGTTCTCTGTGGTATGTGTAGTGGAGTATGTCCAGCAGGTGCTTTAGAACTCACCATTGGTGGCGTCTCTATAAAAGAAAATGAAGCTTATCCAAGTCTCGTCGCTTCAGCTGAAATCGATGAAGACAAATGTTTATTCTGTAAAAAATGTGAAGCAGCTTGTCCTAGAGCTTCCATTACTATCGACAGAACTTTACCTAACAGAGCTGACTTAGTAACTGGTGAAATTGAAGTATGTGAAGATGACTGTATTTACTGTGGCGCTTGTGCTGAATTATGTCCTGCAGAAGCTATTGTAGTAGACAAAACCACCGGTGAAGAAAGCATTGTTATTGACAAAGAAAAATGTGTATACTGTCTCGTATGTAAAAAAGCATGTCCTGTTAACGCTATTAAAGCAGTATGTAGATCCTGTTCCTACGGTGAATATGACCTCGACCCTGCTAAAGCAGCAATTACCGGTAATGCAATTATTGACAAAGAAACCTGTATTAAATGTGGATGGTGTGAAGGAGTCTGTCCTGCAGACGCAGCTACTGTAAAACAAGCATTTAAAGGTACTCTCGAAATCGATGAAGAAAAATGTGGTACCTGTGGTGCATGTATTGATGTATGTCCATGTAATGTATTGTCCTTCCCTAAATCATCTGGTCCTGGAGACAGAGGAACTCACTTAGTTAAAGAAGAAGATTACTGTATCCACTGTGGTGCATGTGCTAAAGCATGTCCTAACGGAGCTTTAACCGTAACTAGAACTGACATCGATTACACCCCAACTAGTTCTAAATCTTGGATTGCAGCATTCGAAGCTTTAAAAAATTAATTTGATTGGTGATTATATATGGAACTTAAAGTAGATCAAGATAAATGTTTAGGTTGTGGAGTATGTGTTATCGCATGTCCTGTAAACGCTTCAATCAGCCCAGAAAACGCTGGTGGACATGGTTCCAAAACAACCGAAACTATTATGATGGTTGAAAACGGATTTATTAAATTATTCAGTGTGGACAAATGTGACAAATGTGGTACTTGCCAAATGTTCTGTCCTACTGAAGCTATATGGTTAGAATAGGAGTGATAACATGCATTATGCAAATACTTATTTAGAAAGACCAGTAGTTGGAGATTTAGAAAATGTAGCTCAAGAAGGTACTACCAAAGTACTCAAATGTATGTTAAACACTGGTTCTGACATATATCAAGGAGCTTGTAAGAAAAGAGGTTCTACCTTAAAAGAAGAATATAAAAACGCTTCCGGTACCTGTTACATGGATCCTCGTGACATGGTAAAATTAGGTGTAAAAAACTGGGACACCGTACTTGTAAAAACCGACTATGGTGAAGTTGTATTAAACGCAGCAAAATCCAGAGATGCTCCTCACGAAGGTACTATTTTTGTATGTAAAGGTCCATGGGCTAACACTATTGTAAGCCACGAAACCTACTGTTGTTCAGACCCTACCTACAAAGGTATCCACGCTACCGTTGAAAAAACTGACAGAAAAGTTTTATTAATGGCAGACTTAATGAGATGGGTATACAAAAAATATGTTGACGAAGAAGATGATGATGTTGTAGAAAACATGGAATCATTAGGTGAAAGACCAGTTTATAACGGACGTAAATGGGAGGAGTTGATTGAT
>CACYJH010000049.1:8268-8688 GCA_902774685.1 uncultured Methanobrevibacter sp. | reverse complement strand
ACAAATGAAACAACTGCAGCAAGCAGAATCACTGATTTTTCCAATCCTAATTTATTTACAATCCCCATTAAAATAACCTATTTTATTGATATTATTAATTATAATTTGGATTGAATATAAATTTTTATATAATTTTATAATTCAAAAATAGTTTATTAAAATGTCTAAAACTAGATAAAATGATTGAAAAATCGTTAAAATGAGAAAATTAGTATGAAAGATTATAACAATTTGTAGAAGAGATTGCTATAATAATGTTTTGTGATTTAGAATTTTTTAAATAATATTTGGATTGTAGTGATTTTTAAGATTTAAATAAACTTTCATGAAACTACAAATCATTATAATCTTTACTAAAATGCATTAAGGAGAGAAAATAAGTATGTGCTACTTATTAACTTTATAGACACAATATACTTC
>CACYJH010000049.1:0-8251 GCA_902774685.1 uncultured Methanobrevibacter sp. | reverse complement strand
AAAAAGTAATATCATGCTTATTTAATATATAGTAGTAATAATCATATAAAGTTTTTCTTAATACTAAGGTCTAAAATTAGCTTAAATTAGTAATACTCTTTATAAAGAGTATTATTTTATTAATAAATAACAAAGTGATAGTAATAATAAAATTTGAAAAAAAGTAATACTCTAATAAGAAAATAAGAATAAAAAAATAGAAAAAAGTAGAAAAAATATAAAATTAAAAGCGGCAGTGAAAAAGTTTTGGTCCAGGTTTTGCGCTCCGAAGGAGCGGAAAAGCTGGGCTAAAATGCACCACCACCTCCACCACCGGAACCACCTCCGATTCCTCCAATGGAGTCATTGTTAGCAGCTGAGATAGTGGATGATGCAGTTGAGAATGAACTGTTAATATGATTATGTCCTCCAAGATAATAGAACATGAAGAGGTCATTTGTTGTATAGCTTGAATCGTTCAATCCGCCATAAACATGCATCTTCATTGCCTTATAGACTTGATCTGCCACTCCAAGAGCTGTTGCATAGACCAAATACTTGTTCCATATTGCAATTGATTCAGGAGGATGCTCTTTAATTAGAGAATAATCCTTAAGATACTTTTTGAACTTTTCCCATCGTTCAGTGTAAAGCTTTCCTTTCAAGGTGTACTTTCCTCCAATTCCAGATGGAAGGAAAAGACAAACTCCACCTACAATTGCAAAGAACACTGCAAACAAGGTGGTTATGAAGGACCCTCTGAAGTGTACGAAAAGGGAGATTGCTCCAACAATAATAGCCAATACAATTGCACCTATACCAAAGAACATCATAAATTCGGAACCTTTTTCGTCAAAGTATTCCTGGAATACCTCATCGGGCAAATAGTCATTCTTGAAGTTCTCACACCAGTTGTTGTATCTGTCTTGGTAAGCCCTTGCTTGGTTTTCCTCTCTAAGGCAATCCTCCATATATGAAAAGCTGATTCTGCCATTCAATTCATATGTTCTTAAGATGTCAACCAATTCCCTTTCATACCTTTCAAGGCCATCTGTTGACTTGACGGTAATGAAGGTTGTTTTGGTGAATTCAGTATCATCTTCAGAGTCCACTCCAAGTTTTCCCCTATCAATCAAATCCATGATTGTAGCCTGGAACGCCTTTTGATCCAAATCCCCAACATTCTTTCCGAATCCACTCATAAGTGCATTTACAAATGCAGGAGGGTCATTAGTAGGAGGTTCATGCTCATAGATTCCCTGATAGTCTGTTTTTGGTTCCCTTCCAAACCTATAATAGATTGCAAGTGGAATTGCACATAATGCAACCAAGAGATAATTGACTACAGAACCTACAGTGCTTAAGAAATTCTGTGTATTCTCCTCATCCTGCTGCATGCTTCTTATCTTATCTGCAGCAGTCTGATTGATATGCTGTGCAAAAGGAGTGACTTCTCCAAATTCGCTTAATGGAATTAAAGCCCTTGCCTCAACATAGCTTCCTTCAGACACGCCATCACTGGTGATGACCAAATTGCCGTCAGACCACTTGGCTTGTGCATCACTGTAAGCAGGATTAATCCAATATTCAAGCTTCTTGTCACTTGGGAAGCGTATTACAGCATCAAGGGAGCCTAAGCTTTCTTCCCATTCATCTCCCCAAACCTTATATTGAAGCTCTCCCACATCATTGTAGATCTTTACGACATGGGTAAAGTCATATTGAAGATATACCTTCACATTGGTACCGGATGGAATACCTTGAGTTTTGGCAGCATCACGATAAAGATAGATCTTTATCCTTTCCTGACCGCCATAATCGATTACCTGATAATCGTAGTAGGCACCATCAACCTTAACTTGAAGATTCTCAATGCTTTGGCCTTGCTTTAGGGGAATGTCCCTATATACACCGTGAGCAGAACTTGAGAAATGATAATCAATCTCTTCATAAACATTAAGCAATCCATCATCATAGACCTGCATATCCACATTGGCATATGGAATTGAATAATCCACAGCAGAGACTGCAGGCAATACGGATATGAAGAATATTGATATGATTAGAATGGCCAATGCCTTATTTTTTAAATTCATGGTTTCACCTATTAATATATGGAGAAAAAACTCCATATATTAATTAAATCTAAATTAGAAGATTAAAATTAAATTAAATCTACTTAAAATCTATTTAAAATCTATTTAAAATCTATTTTTATAATTAGAATTCAACTTTAGGTACAGATCTTGCTTCACCAGCAGCTTCAAAGAAGTCAGCTTCATTAAATCCGAAAAGATTTGCAAAAATATTGCTTGGGAAGGTTTGACATTTGTTGTTGTACATCAAGACTGTATCATTGTAGAACTGTCTGGAGTAAGCGATCTTATCCTCTGTTTGAGCCAATTGAGCTTGCAATTCCTTGAAATTTTCATTTGCCTTCAATTCAGGATAGTTTTCTGCAACTGCAAACAATGTTTTCAAAGTGCTTGACAATTGGTTGTTAGCTTCACTGATTTCCTTTACGCCATTTGCATTCATCAAGCCTGCTCTTGCAGCAGTTACATCTTCAAATACAGATTTTTCATGACCTGCATATCCTTTAACGGTTTCTACTAAGTTAGGAATCAAATCTGCTCTTCTATTCAATTGAACATCAATTTGAGCCCATGCATTCTTTACTTTGTTTCTTGCAGTTACGAGGCCATTGTAAATGCCTACAATAGCTACAAGAATAATGATTATTAAGACAATTAAAATTATTAATAATAAGTTCATAGTTTCACCTACGATAATTTTTCATAATTCATAATAGAATTACTATAAAATTATTTATTTTCATTTAGATATTTATTCTTTTTTATTTAAATTAGATGAAATAATTTATTTTCAAAAAAAGTTTAATGAAATTGATTTAAAATGAATATAAAAATAGAAAATAGTTTATTTAATTCTTTAGTGCATAGACTGCTATTGGAAGTGCAAGCAATGTAATAAATGAAGATATGAAGTAAACTGGAGCATATCCACTGCTTAAACTAACAAAAGAACCTAACAATGCAGGTCCGAATCCCATTGTTCCATCACAAAATATGTAGAATGTAGATATAGCATAAGGACGACGATTTACAGGTGCATCCCTTGTAACGATGGCAGTGCATGCAGAATTCAAAGTACCGAAACCAAGTGCAGCGCATACAGCACAAATTAAGACGGTTATTGTGGAAGGCATCCAAGCAATAAGGAAAAGGCCAATAGCCTGTGCTATGATTCCTGTAAAAACTATAATCTTGTCTCCATAGCTATCCTGAATCTTTCCTGCTATAGGACGTGATGCAACAAGGACAATTGAATAGACTATAAAGAACAATGAGAATGCACTTACCAAATCAGTCTCAACGGCATAAAGCCTATAAAATGATAGAATTGAAACATATCCAAGACTTGTCAAACCAGTGAAAAGGGAAACTGGAATTGCAGGAACTTCAAATATCTTATCTATGATTCCATATTTTGATTCATCTTCAACTGAATCTGAGACATTCTCAATATCAGCAATTTCTTCATTATCATCATTACTTTTCAAATCATATTTGCCTATATCTAAAATGAGAATGCATAATAATGCAATAGCAGAAAATGCTGTAGCAAGGCTAAATGAGCCTAAAGCACCCCAATGATCATAGAAGAATCCTGAAATATATGGGCCTAAACCTACAGCAATGGTTGTTCCCAACATAAAGTATCCAAAAGCTTCAGCAAACCTTTTCTTAGGAAGTATTGCACTTGCAATTGTAACGATTGCATTTGCAGAAGCTCCGAATCCGAGTCCATGGATGAATCGGACTATTAAAAGAAGAGTTACATTATTTGCAGAAAAGTACAGTATGCATGCTAAGAAATGGATGCTTAAGAAAACAATGGCTAATTTTTTCCAGTTCATTCTTTCAAGTGCATTTGCAGAATAGATTCTTGAGCAAAGCCCTCCGAAGATATATATTCCAGATACCAATCCTGCAATGCTTGCGCTTGTTCCCATAGATGTGGCATACTCTGTGACAGTGGACATTAATGCATACATGACAAGAGCTGAAAAGAGCAATGCACCAAATATTAAAAAGAAATCCATTGTGAATATTTTCTCATCATTCTGATTGGTTGTATTTTCTGCATTCATTATTTAAGAATTTGTAGTTTTTTATATAAAAAAGTAGTTAAATGAAATTTAAAATTTAAAAAAAGTAGATAAAATTAATAATTAATTGAAAATTATAAAGAATATAAATCAATTAAAAAAATTAAAATAATTAATAATATTAAATAAATTAAAATAATTAAATTATTCTTCTGAATTTCTAGGTTTCAATCTGGTTAAAACAAAACCTATTACCAATACAACAACTACAATAATCAAATCAATGGTCAATTCAAATGCAGTTGCTTCCATAAACAAGTCATAGACACCATAAACCCACATTCCAATTATTAAAACAGGCAATACGTATTTGATTGTGAAGACCCATTTTTTGCCTACCTTTAGGGTTCCATGGGCATTTAAAACTGGAATAAGATCTTCAATCTTATAGAACCATCCAAAGATTATGCATTGTATTCCAATCAAGAACAAAATGCCGAATTCATTTACGAATGTGTCAATTATTCCAATCAAATAGCTGCCGATTCCAGTGGTGAATAAAAGGGATATTGCACAACCTATAACTGATAGTATGGCTGTAGCTTGCCTACGGCTTAAATCAAATTTATGACATATTGAAGACAGCATAGGTTCAAATATTGCTAAAGCTGAAGTTATTCCTGCGAATAAGATTGCCAAGAAGAATAAAGGAGCCAAAACTCTGGCAATAGGGCCCATAACATTAAAAATCATTGGAAATACATTAAATACAAGCCCAGTACCCTCAGTTGCCAGATTACTTAATCTTATTCCTGAATGGAGAGACATGAATCCAAGAATGGAAAATACACCAAAAGCGGTGAAAATCTCAAAGAATGAGTTTGCTGCAACTACAACCAGTACATTGTCAGTCAATCTGGAATTTTCAGGCAAATAGCTTGCATAGGTAAGTGCAATAGCCTGACCCATACTCAATGAAAAGAGGATTTGACCGCATGCTGCAAGCCAAATGTCAATATCCAAAAGGGTACTCCAGTTTGGCCTAATCAATGCATCAATACCTATCATATGTCCAGGTAAGGTGAATGCATAGAATACAATTATTGCCATCATGACAAACAATGAAGGAATCAGAACCTTAGTAACCTTTCCGATACCATCATTAAGGTCCTTATGTGAAATAAACCATAAGATTGCCCAAATAAAAATTGTGCCAACCGCTGTAGGAATAAGCAAGGTCCAGGCATTAGCCAGATTGGAGCTTCCTCCAACAAAGCCCGCAAAGAAAATGGTCGGATCTGCTCCCCAAGAAAAATTAAAGCTTGATAGGAAATAGACCAAATCCCAACTGATTATGACCATATAATAGCATACAATTATAAAAACAAGCAGAACAAGTATCCAAGCGATATACTCAAATCGCTCATTTATTGACTTTAGAATATTTGAAAAGGAATCCTTGAAGCTGAATCCAATACCATATTCAAGAATTAAAAAAGGAATACCCAATATTGCTATGGCAAAAAAATATGGAATGAAGAATGATCCTCCACCGTTGGAATACAGTACATAACTGAATCTCCATATGTTTCCAAGCCCAACAGCAGCACCAATCATTGCCAAAATAAATGATAGTGAACTGTCCCACTGCAAATGTTCGCCCATAATATTGATTCCCTTTTAATCTGTGTTTTTCAATTGAAATTATAATATATAAAAATAAAAATTAAGATAAATTAAAAAAAATAAAAAATTTAAAAATTAGTTATCATTAGAATCTTTTGGCTTTATTCTGGTTAGAACAATACTTGCAATCAATACAACTACAATGATAACAATATCCACAATTACCTCAAATGCCTCTTCAGTGAGGAAAAGGTCATATATTCCATAAATCCACATTGCGAATATTACAACTGGCAACAAGTATTTAATAATGAATTTCCATGTTTTTCCAACCTTCAAACGACCATGTTCATTCAATACAGGAATTATATTATCCAAGTTGTAGAACCAAGCGAATATGATACATTGAACTCCAATCAAAAGCAAAATACCAAACTGATTAACGAAAGTATCAATGATTCCAATCAAGTAACTGCTGATTCCAGTTGTTAACATTATTGAGAAACAACATCCGACAATAGATAAGATTGTAGCTGCTTTTGAACGGCTGAAATTAAATTTTGAACTGGTTGAAGACAACATCGGTTCAAAGAATCCTAAAGCAGAAGTGATTCCTGCAAACAAGATTGCAAGGAAGAACAATGGAGCCAATACCCTACCAATCGGTCCCATGATATTGAAGATCATTGGGAATACGACAAATACAAGACTGGTACCTTCTGAAACCAAATGGCTCATTGCAGTTCCAGAATGCAATGACATGAATCCAAGAATGGAAAATACACCAAATGCAGTGAAAATCTCAAAGAATGAGTTTGCTGCAACCACTACCAATACATTGTCAGTCAATCTGGAATTTTCAGGCAAATAGCTTGCATAGGTAAGTGCAATTGCCTGACCCATACTTAATGAAAAGATGATCTGACCACATGCAGCAAGCCAAATGTCAATATTCCAAAGCATGCCCCATCTAGGCCTAAGCAATGTATCGATACCAATCATATGTCCAGGTAAGGTGAATGCATAGACTACAATTATTGCCATCATGACAAACAATGCAGGGATTAAAACCTTGGAAACCCTACCGATACCTTTATCCACATCCCTATGTGAAATAAACCATAATGCAATCCATAGGAGCACTACACAAATGGTTGTGTATATGAGCAAGACTCCAGCATTTGCAAAATCAGAACCTCCTCCAACGGTGTTTGCAAAGAAACTGGTGGTGTCAGAACCCCAACTGAATGTAAAGCTTGATAGGAAATATACCATATCCCAACTCAGGATTACCAGATAATAGATTGTTACAATAAAAGCAAATAAAACCAGCATCCACGCGAAATATTCAAATTTCCCGTTTATCTTATGCAGAATCTTCGAGAAAGAATCCTTGAAACTGAATCCAATACCATATTCAAGAATTAAAAATGGAATTCCCATAACTGCTATAGCGGTGAAATAAGGAATGAAGAACGATCCTCCACCGTTGGAATACAGTACATAACTAAATCTCCATATGTTTCCAAGCCCAACAGCAGCACCAATCATAGCAAAAATAAATGAAAGGGCACTATCCCATTGTAAATGTTCGCTCATAATATTGAATCCTATAAAATTAATATTATTATTTTTATTTTTAAAAATATAAAAACTTAACTTATTAAATAGATAATCGTTAAATTGGAAAAAATTTGAAAAATATTAAAATTATTAAAAATAGTTAAAAAAATTAAAATTATTAAAAAAAGTTAAAAAATAAAATAGAAAAAAATAATAAAAAAAATATGTTGGATTAGTCCCAACTAAGAAAAGAGTTTTGGTCCAGGTTTTGCGCTCCGAAGGAGCGGAAAAGCTGGGGGGAAAAGCTGGGGTTATACGGCATCAGAACCTCTTTCACCAGTTCTGATTCTGATTACTTCAGCTACATCGGAAACGAAAATCTTTCCGTCTCCAATCTCACCAGTACGCGCACTTTCAATGATGACATCCAAAATACGCTCTAAATCTTCATCATTTAAAACCAATTCAAGACGGGTCTTAGGAATAAGATCGATGCAATAGCTGGAACCCCTATAGGATTCCCTGATACCCATTTGCCTACCTCTTCCTTTAACCTCTGATACAGTCATCCCTTCACAGCCAGCATCAAGCAAAGCCTTTTTCACACTTTCAAACTTTTCCTGACGAATGACAACAATTATCCTTTTCATTAATATCACCTTAATTTTACATATGCCTCATTTATAGCCTATATCCAGATTCTGCATGCAAGTTTGCATCAAGTCCTTCAATTTCAGCCTTTTCTTCAACTCTGATTCCCATTGTCTTATCAAGGATCTTAGCAAGAATCAAGCTTATTACAAATGCATAAACCATTGTGACTATAACACTAATGATTTGGATTGTGAGCTGACCAGGATTTCCAAATAACAAACCAGATGCCTCATTAATAAGAGGTGAAGCGAAAATACCTGTAGCAATAGCTCCCCAAATACCTGAAAGACCATGGAC
>CACYJH010000048.1 GCA_902774685.1 uncultured Methanobrevibacter sp. | reverse complement strand
CGAAGAAATCGAAGAATTTATTGTAAAATTCAAAAGAGAAGGTAAATCTGCAAGTCAAATCGGAGTAATTTTAAGAGACCAATACGGTATTCCTAGTGTCAAAGAAGTCACTGGTGAAAAAATCACCCAAATCTTAAAAAGAAACGGTCAAGCTGAAGATTACCCTGAAGATTTAATGAATTTAATTAGAAGAGCAGTAAATATCAGAGATCACTTAGAAGAAAACCCAAAAGACCTTCATGGTAAAAGAGGATTAACTATCATTGAATCTAGAATTCGTAGATTAGGTAGATACTATGCAGCAAATGGCCAATTACCAGAAGGATGGAGATACGATCCAACAAAAGCAGCACTTCTCGTTAAATAGGGATAGTGAAAAACACAATTCTCTATTGAATAGAGGGTGTGAAGCTTCAGATATGCTAAAAAAGCATATTGAAAATGAAAACATTATTAGATTAATTTCTCATAATGATGCTGATGGAATATCATCAGCAGGTATTATAGCCAATGCTATAAAGGAAGAAGGGGGACAATTCCACATTACAATTGTTCCTCGTCTCAAAGCAGATGTCATTAGGGATGTTGCAAAGGAAAAATATGAGTTGTATGTTTTTTCAGATATGGGCAGTGCCTGCATCAAGCAACTCAATTCTCTAAAGGCAGATGTCATTGTTGCAGATCATCATCAACCAAGTGCTCATCAGGCAAATGATAATATTGTTCATGTAAACCCTCACCTATTTGGAATCGATGGAAGTCGTGACCTAAGCGGTGCAGGTTCCAGCTATATTTCAGTTAGGGACATGGACAAAAAACATTTGGCTTATATGGCTCTTATTGGTGCTTTTGGCGATATGCAGTGTCAGAACAGATTTACTGGCGTAAATCAATTAATATTGAAAGATGGTCAAGAAGCAGGCAATTTGGAAATCCATGAAGATTTAAAGATCGTTTCCAAAGCACAGGAACCTCTTTTCAAATCAATTGCATATACCTTGAATCCTCCGCTTCCTGGATTGACAGGCAGTTTGGAGAATTCACAGGAACTCCTTGAAAAGATGGGTGTTTCCTATGGTATTCAGTTCATTGAATTGGAAGATGAGGAAAAGGATGTTGTCAAGGATGAGCTTGTAAAGGTAAATCCTCAAATCTTTGGAGATGTTTACAGTGTTCCTCGTGAACATCCAGTTTTACGTGATTTGGAAGAGTATTCTGCAATCTTGGATGCTTGTGGTAAAAACAAGGAATATGGATTGGCACTTAGCATAGTTCTTGGTGAAAGAGGCGAATCTTTGGATAAGGCTCTTGAACTTCAAAAAGCTTATAGGAATGATCTCACTAAAGGATTCGATTGGATCAGCCGTGAAGGCGCTCAACAATTGGAGAATATCCAATTCCTCTATAGTGAGGATAAAGTTCTTAAAAGTATTATGGGAACAATTGCTGGTGTAGGAATGTCTGCTAAAATATTGGACGACAATAAGCCTATTTTAGGTTTGTCCAGACTTCACAAGGATATTAAGGTTTCTGGCAGAGCAACACGTCCTATGGTTGCCCGTGGAGTCAATTTAGGCAAAGCTTTGGCTGATGTATCAGTGAACTTTGGTGGTCAAGGTGGTGGACATGACATCGCAGCTGGTGCTATGATACCATATGAAGCTAAGGATGAATTCTTACATTTAGTTGACCAGTGTATTGGTGAACAATTAAATAGTTAAGATAATTCTTAGCTATTATTTTTTTTTAATAAATTACTAATTTTAACAATCTTAACTATTTTTAAAATTTTTACTATTTTTAACAAGTTTTAACTGTTTTCTAATTAAACTATTTTTAAGAATATTATTTTTTACAAGTTTTAACTCTTTCTAATTAAACTATTTTTAAGAATATTTATCTAATTATTCTATTCCATGTGTTAAGTTTTGGATTTTCCTCTTGGATAAGAACCATATTAGGCCGAATGCTCCTGATAGTATTATGAAAATCCATATGAATGATGGTAGGCTATTAATTTGAATCAATCCAAATAGTTTAGTGCAGTGTCCTGGTGTTGGCACACAACTTGCCAATACTCCTGAAAATACCTCTGCAATTGCTGTAGCAGTAAATAATATTCCCATCATCAAAGACCTGTATCTGACAGGAGACAATTTTGAAATCAGACTTAATCCTATAGGCACTATGAACAATTCAGCCATTGCCAAAAATATGTGGAATAATACAAGCCAAACCATATTGATTTTTCCTGGAAGATAACTAGGTATTAAAAGAAAAGTATATGCTACTGTGATTAATAAAGTACCTATGCCTAATTTGCTAATGCTGGAAGGTTCCTTATTTCTATCTGCGAACTTAGGCATTACCTTTAGGAGAATTGGGCTTAATATTAAAACGCATATAGCATTTAGAGAAATAAAAGTTTGAGGAGCTATTGTAATGTTTGTAAATGGAATTGTATTGTTGATGTAGTGTATTGTAATTATGAGTATGGATGTTAAAATCTGTTCGAAGCCGGTATAAAAGATTGTAAATATTATAAGTATTAGGAAAATCACTTTTATGCGGTCTTTTTCTATCTTAGTTAGATTTCCACCTCTTGATCTGGCAATATTCTCCCCAGTTTTCTCCACAATCATTTTTGAAATAGGGGTAACCCCTACATTCTCGCCGCTTTCTGTAATCAAATATTTATTTTTAAGCATTAGGAATACAATCAATCCTACAAAAATTGTCAATGCGCCAATGAAAAATCCATATTGATACAGATGAGGATAACCTATTCCTACAACGATTCCTAAAATCAGCGGAGCAACAAAAGGACCGAAATTTGAGATCATATAAAAAATTGTATATGCTGAATCCAAATGCTCTTCCTTGTTTTCATAGAATAGCCCTATGAATGAGGTAACTCCGATTTTCATGAAACTGGTACCAATTGCAAAGATGATTGCACCAATTATAAAAATAAGTTCAGGGTATGAGAACAGCAGGGTGGAATGGGTCGGAACAGCTTCTGTTAAATAATATAGGCTAGCATCATATGTAAAGACCAATTGGGAGATAAGCATCAATATGCCCCCAATTATGACCGATTTTCTATTGCCTAAATATACATCTGTAAGATATCCGGTTATTATTTGAGAAAAGTAGCAGGAACCTACTATTATACCATAAAGCAATGCACTGAATTGCACAGAAAAATGCAAAACTTCGTACATGTAAAGCACTAATGTTCCTGTGAACAAATAGTAACTCAACTTTTCAAACATTTCAGTAACTGAAATTAGGTAGGTTCCCATTGGAATCTTCATTTTCTCTTTCCCCAACTGTTAATAACACTTCCTATCTGCATTTTTGCACTATTCTACACCATGCATAAGCTTCTTAATTCTATTTCTGGAAAGAGTCCAGATTATTAAAAGCAATCCTGAAAGTATGACGAATATCAATACAAATGAGGATAAATTAGGGATTGGGATGAGGCCGAATAAACTATTCACCACGCCCGGCTTTTCTGGGAATGCACTTGCAAAGACCCCTGCAAGCAATGCTGAGACTGCAGTTGCAGCATAAAATGTTCCAATCATTAGGGAAGCATGCTTTAGCGGAGCCAATTTTGAAATCAGACTTAATGCAATTGGGGATATGAACAGCTCGGCTATTACCAGTGTAAAGTTAAACAACACTATCCAAAGCATATTGATTTTTCCATGTGAAAAATATGCAGGTATTAAAAGGATTAGGTATGATATGAATATTGCAAACAATCCTATGGTCATTTTGCCTATGGATGAAGGTTCCTTATTTCTATGGTTAAGCATTGAAAAGATTTTTATGAAGATAGGGCTCAATAGCACAACAAAAAGTGGATTTAGAGATATGTACATTTGAGGGCTTAGCGTATAGTTGATAAATGGTACTGTATTGTTAACATAATTCATAACCAATATAAGCATTGATGTGCTTATTTGTTCAATTGCCGCACATAACATAATTACAACTACGAGAATTATGACACTTGCTTTTATACGATCGATTTCTATTTTGGTTAATTTTTTGTTTATCTCAGCACCAAGGTCTCTTTTGATCTCTTTAGAAATAGGATGGACACCAAGGGGTTCGCCATCTTGTGAACATAAATATCTGTTCTTAACTACTAAAAAGGTGACGAGTCCTATGAGGTTTGCTATTGCACCTATAATGAATCCATATTGATATAAGCTAGGGTCATGCACCCCAACAACCAAACCTAAAGCCAATGGTGCAAAGAATGAACCAATATTGAAGACCATATAAAATAGGGTATATGCTGCATCCAATAGGGATTCCTGATCTTTATAAAATAGGGATATAAAGGATGTTGCACTTACTTTTATAAAACTTCCACCTAGTGATATGAAAACCACACCAATTAAAAATATGATTTCAGGGTAAGTGAAAAGGAAGTTGGAATGAGTTGGGATTGCAGTGCTTAAATTGTAGAGGCTTGCATCAAATGCAAATATCAATTGGGATGCGAGCATTAGTATGCTACCGACTATTATTGCTTTTCTATTTCCAAAATAAGTGTCTGTAATTTGTCCTGTAACCAATTGGAGTAAGTATCCTGCTCCAACTATTACTCCATAAAGTATGCTTGCAAAAGGCATTGAAAAGTGCAATACCTCTATCATATAAAGTACTAAAATTCCGCAGAAAATAAAGAAACTGAATCTTTCCCACATTTCTATTAATGAAATTGCATATACGCCCTTCGGATGTTCCATCATAATCCTCCAAAAAAATCAATCTGTCTATACTTAACTAATAATAGAATTATTTATATGATTTATTTTAAATATATTTAACTAATTGATTACATTAATTTTTACTAATATCAGTAATTTTTTTTGTAGTGGCAGTAAAATATCAATAATTTACTAATAACCAATAAAGTCAGTTTAACCAATTAAAAAAGTAGGTGCTTCGATGGAGAATATAATTATTGTTGAATGCATGTCTACAGGCATCAATTTTATACAGGATATTGTAGACAGAAATTACAATCCTATTGTATTGGATACAAAAGTCATTGATAATGAAATAGGCAGAACATATAATCATCATAAACAAGAGGATTTGAAGTTGATCACTGAGGATTATACCTTAATCACAGAAAAGGATACTTATGAAGAAACTTTGGAAATGGTTAAGGAACTTGATCCTGTTTTGATACTTCCTGGCAGTGAGAAGGGTGTTGTGTTGGCTACAAGATTGGCCAATGACTTAAACCTTCTATCCAATTCCTATGAAAATATTGAAGCAATGACCTTGAAGGATAAGATGCAGGAAAGATTGAAGGAGAAAGGTCTCAGATCCATCAAAGGTCAACTTGTAAACTCCTTGGAAGAGGCAATTGACTTTTATGACAGCGAGAATCTCAAGAAAGTTGTCATAAAGCCAAGCTATAGTGCAGGTTCCTCAAGCGTTAAGATTTGCTTGAACAAAGAGGACATGATAAAAAACATCAAAGATTTGTTTGATGATTACAATTGCTTTGGAAATGAAAATACCGAGCTGCTTGTGCAGGAATTCATTGAAGGGGAAGAGTATATCGTAAACACAGTCTCATCAGCGGGGAAACATAGGGTGACCTTGATATGGAAATATTCCAAGGTCAAGACTTCCGATGGCAGCATCATTTATGACATAATGGAAACTGTTGATGAATTGGACCTTGGTGAGGCTGAAATGGTTGAATATGCCTATAAGGTGGCTGATGCAATAGGTGTTGAATATGGTCCGATTCATGGAGAGTATATGATTGATGAAAACGGGCCTGTCTTGGTGGAGGTCAATTGTCGTCCATGTGGAGGAACATTGGCACCTGAGTTTTTAGATAGGATTTCAGGACAGCATGAAACAGACAGCATTTTGGATGCCTATCTAAAGCCTGACCTCTTCAAACTAAAATTAATAACACCTTACAGACTATTGGCTAAAGGTGTCATAAAGGATTTCATAGTCCCTTATGATTTGGTTGCTGAATCAACCTCCATCTATCACATAAGCAAATACTTGGAAAGCCATTACAAAACAGTATTTGAAGATTTAAGTTTACCTGGAAAGTCTTTTATCAAGACTAAAGACCTTTTTTCAAGCTGCGGTTTGATTTATTTGGTGAATGAGGATTATTACACCCTTCAAAAGGAGATTGATTTCCTGCATGACATTGAAAAGAATGCATTTTCATTGATTCTAAGTGAAAAGTCAATTGAAAGGAATATGGGACCAGCCGATTATTGTAAGATAAAGCCATTATTGGAAGAGGTTGAGCCTTACGGAAGCACTTTGCTTGTAAGTGATGAGATTTTTGATGATTTAGAAATTAAACAAGTCAATCCTTTGGAAACCGATAATATCATTGGGGATTATGATTTTATATTCATCAATATCTGCGACAGCATTCGTGGCATGAAAGGTGAAGAAATCACTCAAATCTTTTTAAATAGCATAAGCCATGTCAAGAAGGGAGGATTGGTGTTCATTCCTGAAGTGACATATGAATCTGTTTCTGGTGGAAGAAAGGTCATAGAAGGGCTTGTCAAAACATTGAAGTTAAGAATTGAGGTTCCAATATCTGAATATGATAATATTATCATAGCTTCAAAAACTTGATTCATCACTTCAATTTTTTTATATTTTATATTCTATTTTTTTAAATTTTTTCTTTAAACTTAAAATCCTACTGCTTAATTTAAAAAAGTATTTTATAAGAAAGATACATAAATTATAATGTTATACTTATTTACTGAAAATTTATTTTATTATTGTTCGGATGTTATTTTATGGATATTGGAAAATTAGTTGGTAATACACCAATGATCAAAATTGATTATGAATATGAAGGAAAGAAAGGAAGCATATTCACTAAACTTGAATATTACAACTATTCTGGAAGCATTAAAGACAGAATAGCATTATACATAATCGAAAAGGAAAAAGAACGAGGAAATCTCAAGGATGGCCAACCTATCATAGAGGTTACAAGTGGAAATACTGGTATTGCATTCAGTGCAATCGGTGCTCTTTTCGGCCATGAAGTTCATATATTCATGCCTGATTGGGTCTCTTTGGAAAGAAGGAAACTCATTCAAATGTATGGTGCAGAAGTTCACCTCGTATCCAGAGAAGATGGTGGATTCAAGGGAGCTCTTGAACTTGTAGAGGACTTTGCAGAGGAAATCGGTGCATACAAGCCAAAACAGTTTGACAATGAATTGAATTTTGATGCACAATATTACACTACCGGTCAGGAAATCATTGATGAGTTCCCTGAAGTAAATGCCTTTGTTTCAGGTATTGGAACTGGCGGTACACTTATGGGTATCGGTAAAAGAATAAAGGATTATAATCCTGAAGCCAAAGTATTTGCATTGGAACCAAGTACCTTATCCATTCTTAAAATGGGGATGGTTGAAGGAAGCCATATGATTGAAGGAATTGGGGATGACTTCATTCCTGGAATCGTTGATGAGGAATTGATTGATGACATTGTCCTTATTCATGATTATGATGCAATCAACATGTCCAAGAGAATTGCTCAGGAATTCGGTTTGGGAATAGGCATTTCCAGCGGTGCAAACTTCCTTGCAAGTGTCATCATGGATAATGATGATCTTAATATAGCAACTGTCTTCCCAGATGACAATAAGAAATACATTACAACTAAATTGTCTGAACCTGTTGATGAAGATCCTGAATTGGAATCCAATAAGGTAAAGCTCATTGGTTTTGAAGTGATTTAAGGCTTTAAATCTTAATTAGCTATTTCTTATCTTATTATTTTTTTATTATTTTTTAACTAATTTTTTTATTATTTTTTAACTAATTTTTTTATTATTTTTTTTATTTTCATTTTTAGTCATTTTTTTATTATTTTTTAACTAATTTTTTATTATTTTTTTTATTTTCATTTTTAGTCATTTTTTTATTATTTTTTAACTAATTTTTTATTATTTTTTCTGCCAATTTTTATCTAGGGAATGTTAATTTTTAAAAATGTTTTAAATAGTAATATGAATATATATTAAATCAGTTAAGCACATGAATAGGATTTTGCAAATGCATTGCCTTAAATTCTAATCAACTCAAAAAAATAATGAACGTGAAAAAATGGAAGATATTAAAGTTTCAGTAATAGTTCCGGTTTACAATGTTGCTAAATATCTTGCAGAATGTTTAGAATCTCTTGTAAACCAGACTTTAGAAGATATTGAAATAATTTGTGTAAATGATGGATCAACTGACAATTCCCTTGAAATTCTAGAGGAATATGCAGAAAAGGATTCCCGAGTAAAGGTTTTCACAATTGAAAACAGTGGAATATCTCTTGCACGTAACTTCGGAATTGAACAGGCAAAGGGAGAATACATAGGCTTTGTTGACAGTGATGACTATGTAAATGAATACATGTTTGAAAAGCTATATCTCTCATGCATTCAAAGCGACTTGGATTTGGCCATGTGCAAGATTTCACTTTTTGATGATGAAACAGGAGAGGTGAACAATGATTTGGATTACTACAATCTAAAGGTTTTCAGCAATTTGGATAAGGAAGTCTTCAATTCAGATGATACCACTTCATTCACCAACAACATCGTCGTAAACGTGTACAATAAATTGTATAAAAAATCCCTTTTAGATGATAATTCCATAGAATTCCCTGCAAACTTAATATTTGAGGATGAAGTGTTCTTCATTAAAACATATTTGACCGCAAAAAGGATTTCTGTTGTAAATGAGTTTCTGTATTACTACAGGCTTAATAGGGAAGGTTCAATCACATACTTGGAAAAGGAAAACAACTATGTGGACATGGTTTATATCTATAAGAAAGAAAGGGAAATTTTTAAGGAACTGGGCAAATATGATGAATATAAAGTGCTGCTGGCTAATAGGATGCTCTTTTTAATCCTTGCCCGTTACACTCAAACCTCTCCTAAATTCAAGGAAAATTATTACAATGTTCTTAAAGAGGATTTGAAGGAA
>CACYJH010000047.1 GCA_902774685.1 uncultured Methanobrevibacter sp. | reverse complement strand
TTGAATCTTAGATGCGGAATAATTCCTTTCTTCAAGTCTGCCTTTAAGAATGCTTGGGTTTAAACGAAGAACAATCATCTTATCTGCACCTTCACAAAGATGGGACAAGTGCCCTTCCACTATTAGAATGCCGTTGCTGCTTTGATTGATTTCCTCATTCAAACATTCATTCAATCCATCAATGTCAATGACCTTATAAAACTTATCTGGGTCTTCACCTAAAACCAAATCCTTTTCAAAAGCGAAATCATTGATTTTGATAAGCTTTGAATCGAATCCATTATCTGACAAATAATCATTTAAGTTAGCAGCGACAGTTGTTTTACCAGTGCATGGAGTGCCTGATATGAAAATAACTGCATCCTTTGACAAATCGTTTAAAATAGACATATTAACACTTATGTTTTTTCTAATATCTTATCTAAATAAAAATTAAAAAAATAAAATAAGATTATTTTTTAAGAATGATACGCAAAACATCCTCGTCTTCCAAGACATGGTCTGGACCTACCTTTTGACCTGGGAATTTAACTGAAGTTCCCCAAATCTTAGCATGACGGAAGTTCTTGACAAACTCTCTGTGAAGCTTTTCACATGCATCAATAACTGTAGAACCTCTTCTGATAACCAAAGGATCTTCCATATCCGCCTTTCTACCTTGCGGTTTCAAGTAAACCCTTATTAAATCCACACGGTCAAATATCTCTTCCTTAAGCGCATCGATATTAAGCTTCTTATCAGCGGAAATAGGTATGAATTCAGGAATTTCCTTTTGAAGTTCCTTTAAGTAATCAAGGTCAACCAAATCCACCTTATTCAATAGAATCATCATAGGAACATATGACTTGTTGTCTTCAATAACATCAATGAATTGGTCGATGGTGACATCATCCCTAAACAATACATCCGCATTGTGAATTCCATACTCATTAATGATTGATCTGATGGTTTTCTCATCCAAATGAGTTAAAGGAACTGTTGTTGATACATTGACCCCACCTTTACGTGTCTTTTTGATTTTAACGTCAGGTTTAGTTTGATTTGGTCTTACACCTACATTATCAAGCTCTTTTAAGATAACATTCAAGTGCTGTGGGTTTAGAGTGTCCAATACTACAATAATCAAATCAGCAGTTCTTGCCACTGACAAAATCTCTTTACCTCTACCTTTACCTCCAGCAGCACCAGTAATGATTCCAGGAATGTCAAAAATTTGAATTTGAGCATTATTGTATTCCATAACACCAGGAATGATTTCCAAAGTAGTGAACTGATAAGCTCCAACTTTACTTTCAGCATTGGTCAATTCATTGAGCAAGGTAGATTTACCTACAGATGGAAAACCTACTAAAACAGCCGTAGCATCTCCACTTTTCTTGATGTGGAATCCTTCACCTTTAGATCCACCGCTACTCCTTTTGATTTGCTCTTCCTTAAGTTTAGAAATTTTTGCTTTTAATTTACCAATGTGATGAGAAGTAGCCTTATTATAAGGTGTTTTTTGAATTTCCTCTTCAATAGCTTTTATTTTTTCTTCTATAGACATAAACTCCCCATTAAATAATTTATTGTGAAATAAGAATTGAGTTTAAAACAATTTATTGTTTTATTAATTGTTTTAATAAATTTAAAACATTGCAAATAATGTTTTTAAAAATGTTTTTAAAATGTATAATATTTTATTATAATATAAATTTTGTATTATTAACATATAAAATATGCGGTAAAAATAGGAGATAAATTTAAAAAATAATCGCATTTAGAAATAAAAAATTGTAGAAAAATAAAAAAATAATCGTTTTGAGAAATAAAAAATTCTTGAAATTAAAAAAAATAAAAAAAGAAAAAGAAAAGTTATAGGAATTATAAGAAAAACTAATGGACAGTTTAACTTACAAACCATAACCTAATTTTAATTTTACACATAATTTAACTTATGCATCTCTGTCATTATCCAAGCTATAGAACTTGAGATCATTTGACGGTCCAAACAGAAACTCCATCTTGCATGTTACATAATTCAAAGGAATCTTGACCGATACCACCTAAGAGGAACAATCTGGTAAAGACTGAGTCTTTAAGTTTATTGTCCATCAATATAGCAGTATAATCATTTCCAGATCCTAAGAGGTATATTGTATAGTTTCCGTTTTTATCCAAGGTTGTATTACCAGTTAAGTAACCGTCTTCAATACAAATAAGGTTACTTGCTTTGAGAGGGTTGTATTCAGAACCGTTCAAGTCAACTTTACTGCCGTTCTTATCCCAGTAAGCACTCATTTGAGCGGTAGTGCTAGTGTTGATACTAGTGTTGGTTACTTTGGATCCTCTTTTAACTTCAGCATTGTATAAAATGCCGCTGTCATTTAAAACTGTAATATTACCTTCGGAATTAGGATTGATTGTAACATAATCTGAAGCCATGTAGTATTGATAGTTTGTACTGTTCAAAGTATCAAAGTTCCATGAACCGAAGTAGGACCACCATCCAGCTTTTCCAATCATATCTGAACTTAAAACGAATGAGACATTGTTTGGATTGGATGGGTGTGATTGTTTTACAACAGCGCTAGCTTGTTTGTCTGTTAAATTATAATCTTTGATTAATGTTGATTTAGCATCTTCTCTACTCTTACCTAAGGTTTTGTCCAATGCATCAACAGCAGTTACATTACTTCCTGTGTAATTGCATAATAACTCAGAGGCATTACTACCAGTAGTACCCAACATCTGCAGGATTCCTTTAGATTGGGCTATATCTGATGTAGCCAATGCCTTACCTACCCAGTATGCACGGTCTCCTGACTGAGAACCACCGTCGAAGGAAGTTGGGTGGTCAGAAGCAATCTGGAATAGGTAACCGAAGTCCCACCAGGAAATGATAACTGTATCATTAGTAGAATTTTCTTTAACATAGTCCATTGCGTTCCACATAGGGTCACTTGAACCTGGAACAGTAGCTGCTGTAGTTTGGAAAGCACCACAAACAGTTGGAGATACTAAAGCTAAAGTAATCAAGACAACAACAAGAGCTCTTTTAATAGAGACATCAGAATCCTTGATGGATTTTCTAGCATAGATCAATACAGCGGAAATAACTGCAAGAACAATGAATACAGCTATACCGATAATCCTTGCATTATCAAGACCGTAAACGATTTGGGTAATTGGGAATGCAATTAGGAAAGCAGATACAAGAGCTATCAAGAATAAAACCTTATCATCATCAACATTTGATTTGACGTAATCGACAGCATATCCTACAAAAATACCTGCACAAATACCCATCGGTACAACTAATACCTGAATAAACCTAGTACCTTGAGTTACTGCTGCTGCAGAAGCAAGAATCCATACTAAGAATAAACATAAGTAAAGTACATTTAAACGTTTACTCTTATTGATTTCGTCATTTGAACCGAAAGATCCAATATCCTTAAGTGAAATTCTGAATTTTTCTTGTTCTTTTCTTACGGAAGTAGCTTGACGTTTAGATTTGTGTGGTTTGGAAAGGTCAGACTTGATCTTAACAGATCTTAATCTAAACAATCTTTGGATGAAGGTGTATAACACCATTAAAACACCGAAGAAAGCGACTATTCCACCAACCCCGTTTATAACACCATTGGTATTAGCCAAGAATGAACCTGGAAGTCCACCGAATAAGAGGTTTGGTTTCTGCATCTCTGCAACGGATACAAATACGTTAGGCCATACATCATGTGATGCAGTTAAAAGTGAGAAACCACCGGTAAGACCGGAGATAGCATCAAAAATACCGCCAATTCCAACAGTGAATAAAAGTCCGACAAGACCTAATACTATAACTAAAATTGTTGGGAACAATTCTTTTTGATTAATCAGCCAACTTAACTTATTATCATAATTTTTAAATGGTTCTAAAACACTGATATCCAGATAGAAGCATAATATGAAGAATGCTATCATAACCAATATCATTACTGCAGGGTAGAACATGAACCCAGACCATGAAAGGGAATAGATTCCAATAGTGAAAACAGATAATAATGCGAAAATAATCCTGTGAACCAACTTATCGCTTTTTACCGCTTCAATGAAGAAGAGTATAAAGAATAAAGGTAAGGTTACGTTGAACATATCTGTATCGAAAAATCCTGCAAATGTGTGTGAAATATAGTTAGGACCTAATGCTACAATCAAAGCAGCTGCGATTGCACCATAATCGTTGGTAATTCTTCTTGTGAAGATATATACTGGAATTACCGCCAATGATGAGATGAACGCACCAGTCCAAAATGCAACTTCTGTAAGTGACATGTCTTGGAACATGTTTATTAATCCATACATGAAGGAAGTCACATACGCAATCATCGGCTGATAGGAACCTACGTCCCGCCCTGATGGGTAGTATGAATGCATATCCCAACCGGAACCATTTACTAAAGTATCACCAAAATATCCATGATCCATATAATCTTGGGTCATCCTTAAGTTAAAGTATGAGTCCATTTCACTGAAATAAGGAAGACCATTAGCATCCATATAATTTGCTTTAAGTTCATTAGGAACTCCGCCAATATCAGCAGCTTGAGCTCTAAGACCAAAAACTAAAACAAATAATATTGCTATGATAACCACAGATTTCAATATTGTTTTAACTTTCTGATTTTCCATATAAAATCCTCGTACATTAATATTCGAATATTTAATTTATAGTCCATACAATCATCCTATGAAAAGGCAATCATTGAAATCCTTTCAATCAGCATGAAATGCCTGATTTTTGAAATTTCATATAAGCGCTTACAATACCTTAATTCATAAAACAATGCTGTACGACTTGTAATAACAATATTTAATATATTTTAAAATATATTGTAATTAATTATTAAAATTCAAAATTATTAAACTTATTTTTGATAAGAAATATTGCAATATAACCTTAAAGTTATATTAATAAAAATCAATCTAAATTTAATAATAATTAAATATACATTTTATATACATATATAATTTTCTAATAATTATATGAAAATAAGAATTGAAAAAAGTTAAATTTTTAAAAATTTTAAAAGAAAAAATGAAAAGTTGAATTAAAAAATTAAAAAAATTATAAAATTTTAAAAATAGTAAAAATAGTAAAAATAATAAAATTTTAAAATTAATAAAAAAATAAAAAATAAAAAATAAAAGAAAAATAATCAAAAAAGCAAATTATTAAATTAAACAGCTATTTTGAATTATTCTCTTTAGCTTCTTCTTTTTCTTTTCCCAAATTGTCCAAATCCTTTACTTGACAAGTGAATCTGCATTGTGGGAAACCACTGCATCCTACAAAGTCACCATATCTACCAGAACGTTTCAATAGGTCTCTTCCACATTCTGGACAAGTTCCGACAACTTCAGGAGCACGTCTTTTGCTGACTTCCTTACCACAATTTGGATCAAGGCAAACATGTTCACGTCCCTTTTGACCTTTTTTCTTGATGGAAATCATAGGCAATCCACAAGTAGGACATGTGGATTTCAAGATATTCGCACCTTTAGGCAAGGAATAAGTGTTTCTGCACTGTGGGAATTTGGAACATCCAATAAATGTTTGCTTGTTTCTTTTGGAATACTTCTTAAGCAATTTTCCACCGCAGCTGCAGTCGCCAATGATATTGGATTCCTGATAGGATTCATAAAGCTTGGTACCGATTTCCCTTTGGTTGTTGTCAATATCCTTGAGAATTGATCTGACTTCCCTTTCACCATTTGCAAGAATTTCCTCTTTGGTGATCTTATCGGTTTCCAATCTTTCCAATTCCTTTTCAAACTCACGAGTCAACTCTTCGCTGGTCAGGTTTTTACAATACTGCTTTAATGTATCGATTATATGAACACCTAATGGCTTGACTTCAATCTTCTTGCCGTCAATGTACTTTCTGTCATATAATTTGGCAATGATGTCTGCACGGGTAGCCTTTGTTCCAAGGTCTCTTTTTTCCAATTCCTTGATGAGGGAAGCCTCATTGTATCTTGCAGGAGGTTTGGTTTCCTTTTCCTCTGAAATAATCTTATGAATCTTCAGGAAATCTCCCTTCTTAAGTGGAGGGAACTCATCAGCCTCTTGCTTTTTGAATGGATAATGTTTGAGCCATCCTTCATGGGAAACTCTTTTTCTTGTAAATGTGAATTTTTCATTGTTCACGTTCAAGTTCACTTTCATGGTTTCCAATTTGGAATCTTCAGAGAAAACGCTTATGAACCTATAAACGATTAAACGATAAATCTTTGCCTCATCAGGAGATAAGTTAGATGGCAATACACCAGTTGGGTGAATAGCAGGGTGTGCTGCATCATCCTTTTTACCTTCATTTGGCTTCAATGTAGCAGGCAAGTCAAAGATATGCTTCTTAAACTCTTCATCTTTAGCAAGTCCTGCAAAGATTTCCTTGAATCCTAATGATTCAGGAAGCTTTTGGGATGAGGTACGTGGGTAGGAAGTGTATCCTCCAACATATAGATTCTGAGCCGCAACTTGAGTCCTTTTAGGTGAGAATCCAAATACTGTATGTGCTTCAGATTGCAAGCCTCCTAAGTTAAATGGTATAGGTGGCTTTCTGACAGTTTCATTGATTTTTACACCGGTTACAGTTGCATCAGCACCTTGACATTCCTTAAATATTCTTTTAGCCCTTTCTTCATCAAAGATCTTATCTTCAACATGGTTTGCTATAATGTCAAAATCAGATTTTGCCTTGATTTGCCAATAAGGTTCCGGTACGAATGCCTGAATTTCCTTTTCCCTATCCACCAAAATGGATAATGTAGGAGTTTGTACACGTCCTGCAGACAAGCTGATACGCCTGTAGCTGGTGGATCTTACTGCATCCATCAATGCAGAGGAAATGTTCATACCGAAGTAATAATCCAACATGTGCCTTGCAATACCGCTGTCAACTTGGTGAGGATCAATATCAATCATATGGTCATAAGCATCCACAATATCCTTTTTGGTTAATGTGGAAAACTTCATACGGGATGCCTTTACTTCAGCATTATTGCCGCAAGCATATTTTAAAGCATTATATCCAATTAAAGTCCCTTCTACATCGTAATCGCAAGCATGAACAAATTTATCCGCCCCTTTAGAGAGCTGTTTAATTGCATAAACATAATCCCTAACATAGCCGCTGTTCCTTTCCACTTCATATGCTGGAACCCATGTTAAATCAAAACCTAACCTGTCTCTTGAACTAGCAGATGTCAAAGAGTAAAGGTGACCAACTGCAGATAGAACAGTTGTCCTTTTACCGTTCTCTTCAAATTCCCAGTAATTGATCTTACCATGTTTCTTCTTTTTGGCCTTTGAAGAGAGAGCCTTTGCTATCTTCTCAGCAGATTTCGGTTTTTCTGAAATAATCACTTCATGCATATTATCACATAATAAATAAAAATTATAAATAAATTGATAAAGATTATCTGAATTTTAATGCCTTAATTTCTACAAATCCAGATAAAATATTAAAAAAGATAAATTTTAAATCATTCATAAAAATAAAATTTGCAAAAAGAAATTGAAATTTTAAAAATTATTTAAAATTATAAATACTTTATACATAACCATAATATATAAGATTTTCGATTATCAATGGCTATGAATTCAAGGCCAAACTAATATTAAAATTAGAAAATAAAATTGAAAATTATTAAAAAATTGAAAAAGAATTGAAAATTTTAATAAAATTCTAAAATACTGAAAAAATAGTGAATAAATTAAATTTTAAATAAAATTAAATAAAAATAAATGAAATTTAATGAACAAATTTTTTTAGAGATTATTTTTTGTCCATCAAGTCTTCCTTATAAAAACCATAAAAATTACTGCAGTATCCACACATCGGATATTTTCCATAGTGATAATGAGCACCTTCATCGCTGTTCATATCAAATTCCTTACCGCAAGTATAACAGACTTCAATCTTTTCTTCTTTTTTATCACTATTATTGTCATCTACCATAATATCCTCTCTATCTTACAAAACATCATATTATTAAAAAAACATTATTATTTAATTATTCTTTATAATTAGTATAATTATAATAAAATTAGATTTATCTATTATATTAAATTTATCATGCAATTATTATAGACAGTTGAAAATGAATAAAATAAATATAAAATAAAAATATTAAAAAAAGAAATTAAAAAAAGTAAAAAAACTAAAAATAAATAAAAATATTAAAAAAAAGAAATTAAAAAAAAATTGAAAGAAAAAAAATAAAAATTAATTAAATAAAATTTAATTAATTAATATCGTATTTTTGCAAGAGTAAAAGCTCTTCGGTAGATAACTTTTTACCGTTTTTGAATTTATCAAAGATACTTTCAGCTCTTTCTTTTTCTTCACGATTTTTCTTATTGCTTGAAGAACCGCCAGATTTATCAGATCTGCGTTTTCTGTTTTTATTGCTTCCTAATTTTTTGTTGATAACATGAATTTCACTTAAAATCATTTTGAATTCTTCATGTTTAGCGGAAGCGTTCTTTCTAGCTTGGATGAATAACTTGTGAGCTTCATCTGCAGCAGTTCTGATTTCATCAGTTTTTCTGAAGTAAGAAAGCATTTGTTCGTGAGCTTCTTGAGCTTGTTCTGAAAGTTCAACTACTTTAGCGTGGTATTCTTCAGATTTCTTCTTGAGTTCAGCAGCTTCTTCTTTGACTTTGTCGTCTTCTTTGATTTCTGCAAGTTCTTTTCTTAAATCATTTGCATTTTTAACAAGTTGATTTTCTTTCTTGATGTCTAAAACTCTGGTTTCGATAATCTTATCGATCTTTTTGATTTCAGCTTCAATTCTGAGTTTATCTTTTTTACCAGAAGACCATTCAAGATTTTTGATTTCATCATTGACTTTATTACGTGCTTTTTTGTTTTCTTCAACTTGTTTGTTGATTTCGTTACGTTGATCTCTGAACTCAATAGCTTTAGCTAAGTTTTCTTTTAATTCAGAATTTAATTCGTCACGGATTTTACGTTGTTCTTTAGCTTCTCTGTTAAAGACTTCTCTTTCATCTGCTACTTTAGCAATACGTTCTTCTCTTTCATCTTTTTGAGCTCTTACACCTTCCATGGTGTCAGCTAACTCGAAATCAGGTTCTGGAAGAGCGTTTTTCTTTTTAGATTTTTTAGGTTTTGCTTCTTTAGCAGGTTCTTCTTCAGCCTCTTCAGCTTCAGCTTCTTCAGTAGCTTCTTCTTCAACTGCTTCTTCAACTTCTTCCTCAGCAGCTTCCTCTTCAACTACTTCTTCTTCAGCCTCAACTTCAACTTCAGCTTCTTCAGTAGCTTCTTCTTCAACTGCTTCTTCAACTTCTTCCTCAGCAGCTTCCTCTTCAACTACTTCGTTTTCAACAACTACATCAGTAGTTTCAACTACTTCAGTTTCTACAGCAACTTCTTTATCCACGTCAGCATCTCCTTCAGTGTTTTCAGAGTTTAAATTAATTATGACATTTAAAACGTCAGTTAAATCACGGGTTTCTACAATGATGTCTGCAGTTTCTTTTAAAGCAGCTTTTGCATTAAAAGCAATTCCGTATTTTGCAGATTCAATCATAGATATATCATTTGCTCCATCTCCGACAGCAACACATTCATCCAATGAATATCCTGCTTCATCAATAAACTCAGATAGAACATCTAATTTTGAACCAGATACTAATGGTCCTGTTACTTCACCAGTCAAGATCCCGTTTTCTTCAACTAATGAATTTGTGAATACATTATCCACATTAAGTTTTTCCTTAATAGTATCAGCAATTATATCAAAACTGCCACTTATAATAGCTACATCAAAGCCATTTTCCTTTAAGGTGGAAATAGCTTCTTCAGCTCCTTTCATTAGAGGCATTTCATTAGCTAATGTTTTAATATCTTCAGTAGAAGCTCCTTTAAGAAGTTCCACTCTTCTTTTAATGGATGTCTCGAAGTCGATATCACCTTGCATAGCTTGCTCGGTGATTGCTGCAATTTGATCTTCAATATTTACTAATTTTCCAATCTCGTCTATGCCCTCACCATCAATAATAACATTATCTAAGTCAAATACTACAAGTTTTATCAATAATATCACCAATTATATTAAGTCCAATTCGCTAAGTCTTGCTTTTGCGTTTTCCACACCTAACCTAGCATCTGTTTTGGTTTTAGCACCGGTACAAACAACTTTTCCGGAACCGAATAATAATAATACAACTTTAGGATCAGATAAACGGTATACTAAACCAGGGAATTGTTCAGGTTCGTATTCAGTGTTTTCCAATTCCAAAGCAACTGCTTCTAAATTTAAAGTAGATTGTAAATTTGCAGAAGCAACAATGTTTTGAATTTTAATATCAAACTCATGAGGAATTTCAGTATCAATAGTTCTCATAAGGTCGACAGTTTTTTTAATAGCTAACTTTGAGTCATCGATAGACTTAGCACCGGTACATACAAGTTTACCAGAACTAAAGATTAAAGCAGCAGTCTTAGGGTCTTGAAGTTTAAATACTAAACCCGGGAACTGTTCTCTATTAAAATCGACGCCTTCTAATGCTTCAGCCACATCAGTAAGAACAATGTCTTTTCCAATGCTTGCAGAAGCAACAATGTTTTCTATTTTTATATCAACATCGGTCAATTTATTACCTCCAGATTATTTAAAAAAAGTAAGTAAATATTTTAAAAAATTAACATAATTTTAATTTTGACAAATAAAAAAAATTGACAATAAAAAAATAGTTAAAATTAATAAATTTTTCATTAAAATTTTTACTAATAAAATATATTATTTATATAGTATATAAACTTAATGCTTATAAAGCATATAAATGGTAATACTTTTTACTTAAATAATATTAATAATCTTTGAATACAACCATTTATAAATGTATTTAAAACAAATATATGATTGAATTCAAAATTTTAATCAACTTTTATTATGAAATTTGAACTTTTATTATGAAATTTCAAAATTTTATTAAGAAATTTTAATTTTTATTTTAAAATTCAAAGAACTTTTTTATAAAATTTATAGTGAGACCAAGAATATGATTGAAGTGGAAGTAAAAGCAAAAATCAACAGCTTCGATGAAATGAGAAAAAGGCTTGATGAAATCAATGCAGTTAAAGTCAAGACAGAACATCAAGAGGACAGATATTTTAATAGCCCTGTAAAGGACTTTGCTCAAACCGATGAGGCATTGAGAATAAGGGAAACAAAATCCGATGAGAAGCATAACCTATTCATAACTTACAAGGGTCCAAAGATAGATAAGAAAAGCAAGACCCGACAGGAAGTGGAAATGGAAATTGAAGATGCAGACAAATGCAGCAAAATATTTGAATTTTTAGGATTCAAAGAAGTGAGAACTGTCATTAAGGACAGAGAATATTACCAATTTGAAAACTATGAAATAAGCCTAGACAATGTTCATGGTTTGGATCCATACATGGAAATAGAAATCAGTTTAGATGACGGTTCAGACTACAGCAAGGCACAATCAAGCATATTTGAATTATTTGAAAGATTAGGAATTACCGATGGATTTGAAAGAACTTCTTATTTGGAATTATTAGAAGAACTAGACAAATAACCATTTAAATTAATAACAAATATCATTGATTTTAATCCAATAGAATCCCGACAAATATAAAAAAGTTTATAAAAAAGAAATACAAAACTTATTATATTAATTTTAAACTAAAGAAAAATTAAAAAATTAAAAAACTATACTTAATAGAAGACAAAGAGTTGAGGAAAACATGCAGTATTATACAAGTCCTTTCAATAAGGAAGAGGAATATAAATTCCCAAAAAATATTACTATTTATGATACAACTTTAAGAGATGGAGAACAGACTCCTGGAGTCTGTTTTTCACCAGAAGACAAATTGGAAATAGCTAGAAAGCTTGATCAATTAAGAATTCACCAAATTGAAGCAGGATTCCCAATAGTCTCAGACAGAGAAACAAATGCGGTTAAGGCAATAGCCAATGAAGGATTGGATGCTGAAATCATTTGTTTGACAAGAACCAAAAAAGGAGACATTGACAGAGCTCTTGACTGTGATGTTGATGGAATCATTACCTTTATGGGAACTTCAGACATTCATTTGGAACATAAGATGCATATCAAAAGACAGGAAGCATTAAACATCTGTATGAAATCAATTGAATACGCTAAAGATCATGGCTTGTTTGTAGCATTTTCAGCAGAAGACGCTACAAGAACTGATTTGGACTTTTTGAAAAGAGTATATTCCAAAGCAGAAAGCTATGGTGCAGACAGAGTTCATATTGCAGATACCGTCGGAGCTATCACACCGCAAGGAATTACCTTCCTAATCAAAGAGCTTAAAAAGGTAACTGATGTGGAAATAGCTATGCACTGTCATAACGACTTTGGTTTAGCTGTAATCAATTCCATTTATGGATTATTAGCAGGAGGAAGCGCTGTTTCAACCACAGTCAATGGTATTGGAGAAAGAGCAGGAAACGCTTCCCTTGAAGAGCTTATTATGTCATTGAAATTATTGTACGGCAAGGATTTAGGATTCAAAACCAAATATATTCAAGAGTTATCCGAATTGGTATCATCAAAAACTGGTTTGGAAATTCCATACAATAAGGCAATTGTCGGTAAAAACGTATTCAGACATGAATCTGGAATCCACGTTGATGCTGTTATTGAAGAGCCTCTTACCTATGAACCTTATTTACCTGAACTTGTTGGTCAAAGAAGACAATTGGTTTTAGGAAAACATTCAGGTTGCAGAGCTGTCAAAGCGAAACTTGATGAATGTGGTTTTAAAGTAACCAATGACCAACTTTGCCAAATCGTAAAGAAAGTCAAAGAAAGTAGGGAAGAAGGAAAATACATCGACGATGATGTATTCAAAGATATTGTAAGAAGCATTGATTCTAATTATGTTGATTTATAAAATAATCAACATATTCTTTTTTTATTTTAAATTTTATTCTTAACATATATTCGCTATCTTTAAACAATCTTGATTAAACTAATTTTTAAAAACTAATTTTTTTAAAATTTAAATATGTGAAATTTTTATAAATATATTTATAAATCTAATGGATTAAATTATAAAAATAGACATAAAATTAAATTAAAGATATTGATTAAATTTCAGGAGATTAAATTTGAACATTTCAGAAAAAATATTATCTGTAAAGGCAGGACATGAAGTTACACCTGGAGAAATAATCGAAATTGATGTTGATTTGGCTATGTCACATGATGGAACTTCTCCACCTGCAATCAAAACCTTTGAAAAAATAAGCGATAAGGTCTGGGACAATGAAAAGATAGTTATCGTTTTCGATCACAACATACCTGCAAACACCATAGGATCTGCAGAGTTCCAAAAGGTAGCTAGAAACTTCATAAAAACCCAAGGCATTAAAAATCATTATATTCATGGGGAAGGAATCTGTCACCAAGTGCTTCCTGAAAAAGGACATGTCGAGCCTGGAAAGGTCATAGTAGGAGCAGATTCACATACCTGCACATATGGTGCATTCGGCGCATTTTCCACTGGAATGGGCGCTACAGATTTGGCTATGGTATATGCTACCGGCAAAACATGGTTTATGGTTCCGGAAGCTTTCAAGATAGAAGTTGAAGGAAATCTAAGGCCAGGAATTACTTCAAAAGATTTGATTTTGAACATCATTGGAGAAATTGGAATAGCTGGAGCAACATACAAGACTGCAGAGTTCTGCGGTGAGACAATAGACAATTTAGATGTTGAAAGCAGAATGACCATGACAAACATGGCAATAGAGATGGGTGCTAAAAACGGAATAATGAAACCAAATGAAGCAACCATCAAATATGTCTGCGAGAGAACCGGCAAAAGCAAAGACCAATTGAATATCTATGAATCCGACAAGGATGCAGTGTATGAAAAGGAATTCCTATTTGATGTTAATGATATGGAAGCCCAAATAGCTTGTCCAAACGATGTGGACAATGTAAAGCCTTTATCACAAGTGGCTGGAACCCACATTGACCAAGGATTCATTGGTTCCTGTACAAATGGAAGATTATCTGACCTTGCACAAGCAGCAGCTGTGCTCGAAGGCAAACAGGTCCACGATGATGTCAGATTGATCATCATTCCTGCATCTAAGGAAATCTATCAAAAGGCAATGGATTTAGGATACATAAAAACATTCTTGGATGCTGGAGCAATTGTTTCCAATCCAGGTTGCGGACCATGCTTAGGTGGACATATGGGAGTATTGTCTGAAGGCGAAACAAGCATTTCCTCTACAAACAGAAACTTCAAGGGAAGGATGGGAGACCCTAATTCTTCAGTCTACTTGGCTAATGCAGGAGTGGTAGCGGCATCTGCAATTTCAGGATTTATTGAAAATCCAGACAACTTATAGAATTTATTGAACTTATTATTTACTTGGAAAATAAAATAAGATAAAATAGTGTAAAATAAGATAAGATAAAATAAGATAGAATAAAACACGGAGACCAATATTATGTCAGAAACTACAGACAATGACGTTAATGTAAGATTGATTGAGAAAATCAACCAAGTTGAAGAAAACTATGGGAAGAAATTTTCAAACACTCAAAAAATCTTAATGACAACAGATGGTTCCATTACTGCAATACTTGATGTGCTATATGGAAAGATTGATTTGAAGACATTAGATCAGCATTTTGAAAAGGCGACTGAAGAAAGTGCAGGATTATGCAATATCAATGTAGGGGATGAAGTCAATTCCAGAGAAATCATAATGCACAAGGATGACTATCCTTTAATCTATGCAGTTTCATACATACCTCTAAAAAGATTGACCAAAGAAATGCGAGATGACTTGATAAGGGCAGATATTCCTATTGGAAGAATCTTGAAAAAATACAATGCTGAAACAAGAAGGGAGATACATAATATCCAAGTAGAAAAAGCATCAGACAAACTTAAAGAGCTTTACAACACTGAAGAAGACTTCTTGACAAGAGATTACACCATCATAATGAACGGTGAAATCTTGATGTGGATTAAGGAATTCTTCCCAGTGGATTATTTTACTGAAATTTAAATCGTATAATTGGATTTTTAAAAGAAAAATTAATGCATAGTTTACTAAACATGAAAAATAGTTCTCAAATGCTCTTTTTCATAAAATAAATATATAAATAAGCTTAAAATATTAAAAAACATACAATGAAAAAATATTGATTTAAAAAATGCAAGGTGGATGATATGGGAGTAAAATTCAAAGACATAGTTTCTCCAGAAGAAATTAGTCTAAAAGATTTGGAAGGCAGAACTATTGCAATTGATGCATACAATACAATTTATCAGTTTTTATCAGGTATTCGTCAAAGGGATGGAAGTCCTTTAATGGATCATAATGGAAATGTCACCTCCCATTTAAGCGGAATCCTCTATAGAACCGCATCCATAGTTGACAAGGGAATCAAGCCAGTATATGTTTTTGATGGAGAAAGTCATGAACACAAGGCAAAGACCCTTGAACAAAGAAGAGCCATTAAGGAAGAGGCAATGGAAAAATGGAGGGAAGCTAAAGCTGCAGGAAACATCGAAGAAGCAAGAAAATTTGCTATAAGAACCTCCAGAATGTCTCCTTATATCCTTGAATCATCTAAAGAACTCCTCGACTATATGGGAATCCCATATGTTCAGGCTATAGGAGAAGGTGAAGCTCAAGGAGCATATATGGTAGAACAGGGAGACGCTTGGGCAGTCGCTTCACAAGACTATGACTGTTTGCTCTTTGGTGCTCCTCGTATTGTTAGAAACCTTACATTAAGTGGAGGATTATCCAATTTGGAATATTTGGAACTTGAAAAGGTTTTAGAAGAATTGGAATTGTCAAGAGAGCAATTGATTGATGTGGCATTGATGGTTGGAACCGACTTCAATGAAGGAATTCATGGAATAGGTGCAAAAACCGGACTTAAGCTAATCAGAAACAATAGCTTAGAAGATGTTTTGGTTCAAAAAGGAATTACAGATGTTGAAGTGGAACCTGATGAACTTAGGGAAATTTTCCTAAAGCATGAAGTCAATACCGATTATGAAATCAAATTCAAAAGTGCAAAAAAAGATAAGCTCATTGAATTCATGTGTGAAGAGCATGGATTCTCTGAAAGCAGAGTCTTGAATGTTACAGATAAACTGAAAAAATTAAGTTCAACTCAAAAAAGCTTAGAGGATTGGTTCTAAACCAATCATATTTTTCTTTTTTAGCTGATTTTTTAAAACAAGTTTTTACTGATTTTACAAATTTATTTTTTTACTAAATTTACTATTTTAATATCTAGGAAAATCCAATCCATAAATTATTTTTACATATTTTAAGGCAAGATCCGCCTGTTTCTTATAATCCTTTAAAACTCTTTTTTCAAAGTCATCCCTATTTTTGCTTAGGGTAATCAATCTTAAAAAGGACATGTATTCTTCAACAGATGCATCATAATTGAACTCATATTTCTCATATAATTCATCATCACTAAGCTTTAGGTCATCTCCTCTGAAGGTTGGAAACTCCAAGGTTTGGCAAATGTCCGCTTTAGTGAAATGATTGCGCCTTATGAGTGGAGAAACTGAACTGCACAATACATACTGTCCGCAATCTATCAATGGCGGAATCCCCTGACTGTCAAGCCTATCCATACTTGTCAATTTCTTGAAATGTCTGATGTTATAGGAATGAAGCTCTGTATAAAAATCAGGCTTATAATAATCAATTAAATCCAATATTTTCTTTCCTTGCTCTGATTGATAGAATTCCTTATGAATTGTGGAAACATAGGGGGTCCTGTCAAAATTATAAATATAGATTTGGCCTTTGGAAAAATCCTCCCTACTTAGAAGCTTGATTAAAGGAAGAACATGCTTGCCTTCATCTCCATGAACTCCTCCAATGAAGAGTTTTGTAGGACCTTCCCCATTATCAATATAGCGAAAATAAGACATGATATCATTTTCATAATTCAATTTAAAAAAAAATAAAAATCTGTTAAATAAAAAAATAAACCATTTAATCCAATGAGAAAAAAATTGGAAAAAAATTAAAATATAATAATTAAATTAAAATCAAAAAATTCTATTAACTAATAAAAAAAGATTAAAGAGAATTAGGTTCCTTCTCTCCAATCACATAAGTAATCTTTTTGACGTTCAGATAAATCGTCAATTTCAATGCCCATAGCCTTAAGTTTTAATCTTGCCACATCATCATCAATTGAATCAGGAGCCTTCTCAACACCTAAGGTCAAGTCATTTTCAACGATATATTTTGCAGATAATGCTTGAACTGCAAAACTCATATCCATAATTTCAGCAGGGTGACCTTGACCACGAGCTGCTGCAAGGTTTACGAGTCTTCCATCTGCTAAAAGATAGATTTTTCTGCCGTCTTTCATGGTAAACATTTCAATACTTTCTCTTACTTCCTCTACACTAGTAGATTGAGCTTCAAGATCTTGTCTATTGATTTCTACATTGAAATGTCCAGAGTTGGATAACATACATCCATCTTTCATGTATTTGAAGTCATCTCCATGGATGATGTCAATGTTACCGGTTACAGTTACAACAAGGTCAGCGATTTTTACAGCTTCTCTGATTTTCATAACTCTGTAACCGTCCATTCTTGCTTCAAGTGCTCTGATTGGGTCAACTTCAGTTACGATGACATTTGCACCGAGACCAGCTGCTCTTGATGCAACTCCACGACCACACCATCCGTAACCGCAGACAACAACATTCTTACCTGCAATCAACATATTGGTGGTTCCCATGATTGCATCCAAGGAAGATTGACCGGTTCCGTAACGGTTGTCAAATAAGTATTTGGTATAAGCGTCGTTTACTGCAATGACTGGGAATTTAAGTGCACCGTCAGCATGCATAGCTTCCAATCTGTGAACACCAGTGGTTGTCTCTTCACAAGCACCTTTGATGTTTGCCAAGAGTTCAGGACGTTTTTCATGGAGGTACATGATCATATCTGCACCGTCATCAATGATTACATCAGGCTTGTGGGACAATACATTGTCAATAGCTTCGTAGTATTCTTCGTCGGTTTGTTCTCTCCAACCATAGATATTCAATCCAAGAGCAGCTGCACCAGCTGCTGCATCATCATGAGTTGAAAGAGGATTACAACCAGTCATAGCTACTTCAGCACCACCAGCTAGTAAAGTCAAACCTAAATTGACTGTTTTAGGTTCCAAGTGTAAGCATGAACCAATGGTAATTCCTTCAAAAGGTTTTTCTTCTTCAAATTGTTTTTTGATGTGCTCAAGAACAGGCATGTGTTTTTGAACCCATTTGATTTTTCTAATCCCTTCATCAGCAAGGGACATGTCTTTTACGTTACTCATAAATATCACATAAAAAAGTTAATAAATAAAATCAATAATAATCATTTTTGTGAATAATTATCTTAAAATAATTATGTCATAATTATATCAAATAATTATATCAATATAATTTATTGCTTTCATTATAAATATATAATTGCACCTTTTATATATAAGATTTGCTAACAAACAAAAAATATATAAAGAATAAAAAACATAACTTTTATACTGTCTGATGCCGGGGTGGCTCAGCTGGTTAGAGCGCACGGCTCATAGGGTAACTAAGCGTGCTCTGACTTTTTTCCTGGGATACCGTGAGATCGCGGGTTCGAATCCCGCCCCCGGCATCCAATCCCAGGAATCATAACATCATTACTATTTTTAACTATTTTTATTCAATTTAACTGCATAGACAACTTTATAAACTTTTTTTAAACTATTTTCTTAATTTAAACAATGACTCTTTTTAAAATGATTTTTTAAACCTATTAAAAAATAATATTAACAAAGAAATATAATATTAAAATATCAATTGATTAGAAAATATCTAACAGAAATTATTAAAGAAATTATTAAAGAAATTATTAAAAAAATTATTAAACTTAATAGGTAACACAATGAAATATAAGACTTTAGGAAAAACTGGAGAGAAAGTTTCTATTTTAGGATTTGGAGCAATGAGATTGCCTCATTTTGAAAGAGATGAAGACATCAATAAAGAAGAAACTGATAAAATCTTAAGTTATGGAATCGAAAATGGCATAAATCTAGTAGATACCGCTTATAATTATCATGCTCCGAATTTGGTTGATAAGGGAAAATGTGAAGAATATGTGGGAAATTTCCTAAATGAATACTCCTATAGGGATGATATATTCCTATCTGCCAAATTGCCAAGCTGGAAAATAAAAAAATACGAAGATATGGAGACTATTTTTGAAAGTCAATTAAAGGATCTGCAAACTGATTCTGTTGATTTCTATATGTTGCACCATCTTAATGAAGAATATTGGAAAATGTTTAGGGAACTGGATGTCTTTGAATGGATGGACGAGCTTTTAAGCTCTGGCAGAGTCAAGCATATGGGATTTTCAGCACATACCGAGATGGATTGGATAGTGGACATTGTCGATGACTATGATAAGTTCGAATTTGGTCTCACACAATTGAACTATCTTGATGAAAGATATCAGTCAGGAAGGGAAGGAGTGGAATACCTATCATCCCAAGGTCTTGGAACAATGATAATGGAGCCTCTCAGAGGTGGAACATTGGTGCAGAATGTTCCTCAAGACATCATGGAACTATGGGATATGGCTGAAGAAAAAAGAACTCCTGTTGAATGGGCTTTCCAATACCTTTGGAACATGGAAGAAGTGGATGTTGTCCTTAGTGGAATGAACAGCATAGATCAGATAAAGCAGAACATTGAAATCGCCTCAAGGACTGAAGTGAATTCAATCAGTGAACATGATTTGGAATTGATCAGGGAAGTGGCTTGGGAATATAAGCAAAGAAGAGGAAACGATTGTACAGGCTGTGGATACTGTATGCCATGCCCTCATAAGGTAGATGTAGCAAGCTGCTTTAGGGAATATAATGTAGGAAAAATGCTGAACAACCCATCAGCAAGCGCATTCCATTATTTTGCACTTGACCCGAGAACAAGAGCAGACAGATGTCTTCATTGTGATGACTGCTTAAATCACTGCCCTCAAATGATTCATATTTCAGAGGATATGAAGAAAGTGGAAGAGTTCTTTGGCAAGGAAGAGGATTATGTTTAAAAAATTAATAAAATTTTAATCAAATGTAAAAAAATAACAATTGTTATATATTAAGAAAAATAATATAGAAATGGGGATTCAAAAAATAACACAAAAACAAAAAATAAACATTTAAATAAAAATATTAATTAGGACAAACAAATGTCAATATTAACTAAAAAGGTGGAAATATGCCAGAAAGATATAAAGGATTTGGATACTGGGATATAGCAACTCGTCAAATGAGCATTGTAACCAAAAGCCAACAGACAAGATTCCAAGATGCTAAAATAGGAGTAGTTGGCTGTGGAGGTATAGGAGGAGGAACCATCCTTATGCTTGCACGTATGGGGCTTGGTGACTTGACAATAATAGACAAGGATGCATATGATCTCTCAAACTTAAACAGACAAGCAATATCCAGTTTAGAAACAGTAGGTGTAGACAAATCAATTGCAACAAAGGAAAGAGTCAGAATAACAAACCCTTATACAAAAGTAAATGCATTCAATGAAGAGTTGAATGCAGATAACATAGATAAGGTATTTGGGGACAGGGACATAATCATAGATGCATTAGACAACTTATATACAAGAATCATTGTAAGCAGATATGCAAGGGAAAATGATATCCCATTTGTTCATGGAGCAATTCATGGAACACAAGGACAAGTAAGCGTATTTACTAATGATACCCCATCCTATGAAGAATTATTCTCACTTCCGTCACTTGGAAAGGAATTGGGAGAGGAAACCAAAAAGGAAATATCAAAATTAACCAAAGGAGTGCCTCCAGTAATTGGACCAGTACCAAATATAGTCGGATGCTTGGAAGCCTTTGAAGCTTATAAATTGGTAACTGGAATTGGAGAAGTCAACTACGCTCCAAAAATACTTAATTTTGACTTATTGAACTTGGAATCTTTTAAAGTTTTAGAATTATAACAATTCTGAAACTACTCTTTTTTTATTTTAACTGCAATTATTTGAAATTAAAAGCTCTTTTTAAAAATTCATCAACCATTTATATATGAATTTAATTATGTTCAAATTTTTATAATAAAATTAAACTATTTTTAAAATTTTAATAAAAAATTAAATATTTAAATGAAAAATATTAAAAAAAATAAACCACCCCTTAACATTTAAAAACTATAAAATAGATAAAATAATATATTATTAAAGTTAATATATTATTAGGTGGAAATGATTTTCCGAAACTAATAATTTAATAATTATTTAATTATATTATTCCAATTTTATGGAGAATGATTTAATGGAAGAAAGAATCAAAAACGTAATCGAAAGAATGAAAGCAGACAATATTAAGTTTATTAGACTCCAATTCGTTGATTTGCATGGAATTCCTAAAAATGTATCAATCCCTTGTAAATTAGACAATATGGAAGATTTATTAACTGATGGAATCCTTTTTGACGGATCATCAATACCAGGTTTCGTAGGAATCGAAGGAAGTGACCTTGTATTGAAACCAGATATCAGCACCTATTCTGCTTTATCCTGGAGACCTGAAGAGTCTGCATCCTGCAGATTCATTTGTGACATTTACAAGCCAAATGGAGAACCTTTTGAAGGAGACCCAAGAGGAATACTCAAAAAGGCATTGGCTAAAATCAAAGAAGAAGGCTACACCTACAACATAGGTCCAGAACCGGAATTCTTTATTGTAGACACCGATGATGACGGATACCCAATCCCTCACGACAGTGCAGGATACTTTGATGTGGAACCTGTGGATAAGGGAACCGACTTCAGAAGAGAAATTACAACCAACCTACAGGAATTAGGATTTGAAGTGGAAGCAAGCCACCACGAAGTAGGTCCAGGCCAAAACGAAATTGCATTCAAGTTTGATGATGCATTAAAAACTGCAGACGCAGTAATTACCTTCAAACAAGCAATTAAAGCTATTGTAGCAAATATGGCTGACTTCGATGGATTCGATTACAGAGTAACATTTATGCCAAAACCTTTCTTTGGAGAAAGCGGTAGTGGAATGCACTGTCACCAAAGTCTATTCAAAGATGGTGAAAACATATTCTATGATGAAAACAGTGAAAACGGATTATCCCAAGAAGCAATGTGGTTTATTGGAGGTTTATTGAAACACTCCGCAGCAATAACCGCAGTAACCAACCCTATTGTAAACTCATACAAAAGATTGGTTCCAGGTTATGAAGCTCCTGTATACATCTCATATGGTATTCAAAACAGGTCTACATTAATCAGAGTACCTGCAGCACGTGGAAAAGCTACCCGTATTGAATACAGAAGCCCAGACCCAACATGTAACCCTTACCTTGCATTTGCAGTAATGCTTGAAGCAGGTATGGATGGTATCAAGAATAAGATAGATCCTGGAGACTCTATCGAATTCAACATCTATGAATTAAGCGATGAGGAAAGGGAAGAAATGGGTATAGAATTGTTGCCATCCAGTTTATGGGAAGCATACCATACCTTTGAAGAAAGTGAAATCATGAAAGAAGCACTTGGAGACCACATATTCAATGCATTCTTAACTGCAAAATATGAAGAATGGGATGAATACAGAGTCCAAGTATTCAATTACGAACACAAAAAATACTTAGACTTATAATATTATTTATAAAAAAGTTTAAGTAAAGTCTGGCTATTTAATAAACCCATTAAATAGCTATTTTTTATTTTTTTAATGAAAACTTAATTTTTCAATTTTATTTTTAACTCATTTTAAAATTCCAATAGAAGCAGGAGATTACATGTCAGAATCCGAACATAGAATGATAGAAATTCTAAGAATCCTAAATGTTCAAGAAAAACCGATCGGTTCAAAAGTAATAGCTGATGAGCTTAAAAACAAAGGATATAACCTTGGTGAGAGAGCAGTGCGTTATCACATGCAGATTCTTGATGAAAAAGGATACACCGAGAGAAAAGGATATTCCGGCAGAGTAATTACCGAACTTGGAAAAAGCAAATTGGAAAAAGGATTGATTTACGATCAGGTTGACTTCACATTTTCAAAATTTGAGGAAAGAATATATCTGACTGATTTTGACTACAATAAGAAAGAAGGAAACGTAATCGTAAACACTTCAAACATCCTTGACAACAAGGCCTTTGACATAATCAAGGAAGTCTTTGCGGCAGGGGTTTGTGTAAGTCCATTAATCAATGCCAAAAAAACAGAAATCAACGGCAAAAAAGGATATGTGATGAAGACAATCTGTGGTACAACAATAGATGGTGTGTTCCTAAAGAATGGAATACCTTCAATCCCGCAATACGGAGGGCTTGTTGAAATAGAGGATTACCGCCCTACAAAATTTTCAGAGCTTATCTCATATAAGAAAACATCAATCACTCCTTTAGATGCATTCATAGCTAAGGATATGACCTCTGTTTTGGAAGTTGTTGAACATGGAACCGGAGCAATTCCTGCAAACTTCAGAATCATCCCTGGAAACAGTGTTGAAAAGGCAAAGGAAATCATCCAAAAACTTGAAAAGGTAGGAATCGGAGGAGTTCTTGAGATTGGTGAAATCAGCGAAAACATCTTAGGAATTCCAGTACCTGAAGGAATGGTTGGAATCTCAATCATTGGAGGAATCACCCCATTCTGTGCAGCACAGGAGATGGATTATAAAGTTGATATAAAGACTGGTGAAGAGTTCATTGACTACAATAAGCTAAAAGAGCTGGAATCCTCTAAACATAAGATCAAGCCTGCAAAAAGGATAGACTATAAGAAAACCCCATTCATACTTACCAAATCATTGAATAGAATGAATCAAGTGGATTATGATCTTGAAAACAATACTGGAAACATTGTAGCCAACATATCCTACTTGAACAAATCAGACTTGGATGATGCATTAAGCATAATGAAAAGGACCTACAAGAGTCTTCCAAAATATATGAATCCTCATTTTGATATAGTGGAACATCCAACTGATGAGAATAAAGTGGGAATAGCTACCGTTTGCAGCTTGTCCATTGACGGAATCCTAATCAAAAACGGAATAATGAGCACCCCGAGATATGGTGGATTATTGGAACTTGGAAAGCCACCACTATTTGTAGAAATGATTTCCTACAACGGTTCATCAATCGATCCGCATAAGATATTCATCTTCAAGAACCTTACCCAAATAGCTAAAAGGGGAAATCCGAAGAAAATACTCGCTTCAATTAAGGAAGTGCCATACATTGCAAGACCTGAATGTGAAGAGATCTTGGATAAAATCAATGAAAATGGAATACCTATCTTTAAAGTAGGAAAACCAAGGGAATTGGTCTACAATGCAAAAGTGGACAACTATAACTTTGGAATTGTTACAGGTAGTGGCCTAAATTCAATAGCTGCCATTAAGGAAAAGGGAATAGCCATTGAGGCAAAGGCAGTTGAAACCATTTTGCCTATTGAAGATATGAAACTAATTTACGAACAATAAATTTTTATAAATTTAATTTCATATTTTAACTTTTTTTGCTTAAATCCACAAAATTTTTAATAAAAATACTAATGATATGAATTTAATTTACTAAACTCATTCTAATTATAAATAAAAATCCTAAACTTTTAAAAAGAATGTCAATCCAATATGAAGAAATTCTACAAATCGATATGAAAATATTTATATATCAGTAAAATATTAAATAATAGTATATCATGACAATTAAATTCTAATTTAAGATGGGGAACGAATGAGGGAAACTTTAATTGAATGAAAATTGGTTATTTGTTAAATATTATCCATTTAATCAATTATTTTTTTTAATGCTTACTTTTATTCTCTTCATTTAGAAGAGTTGCAGATGCATATAAGAACAGGGATCACACTACTCTTTTAGTTGATGTGCAAAATTAACTTATTCGAAACTTTCTTTTTATATCTTGATTATTATTTGATGTCTGATACTGTTATTTATAAAATCATTAAAAAGGAGAGTAAAAATGAAATCTAATAGAATATTAATTATTGCTGTTTTAGCATTGATTGCAATTATTAGTGTAGGTTCATGTGCTGCAGGATTCTTAGACTTCCTCGGTGGGCAACCTGACTTAGATGGACAAGAAGTTAATTTAGCTGCAGCAGCTAGTTTAAAAAACGTTTATGATGATGAATTAATCCCAATGTTTGAAGAAAAATACCCTGGTGTAAAAGTCACTCCCACCTACGCTTCAAGTGGGGACTTACAAACTCAAATTGAAAATGGATTGGAAACAGACGTATTCATGTCTGCAGCTACCAAACAAATGGACGCTTTAGCTGATGAAGGTTTAATCGACAACGACACCATCGTCGAATCCTTAGAAAACAAAGTAGTTTTAATTGTACCTGCTGATTCTGATTCCAACATCACATCATTTGAAGATTTAAAAGATGTGGATGGAACCATCGCTATCGGTGACCCTGAATCTGTACCTGCTGGCCAATACGCTAAAGAAGCATTGACCAAACTTGGCATTTGGGATACACTTGAACCTAAATTTTCCTTAGGTACCGATGTAACTGCTGTATTAAACCAAGTAGCTCAAGGATCTGCTGACTGTGGTATTGTATACGCTACCGATGCTAAATCCACTGAAGATGTAAAAGTCATTTGTGAAGCACCTGATGATGCATTAGAAACTCCAGTTATTTACCCTGTAGCTGTAATCGAAGATGCAAACGATGCAGATGCTGCAAAAGCTTTCGTTGACTTCTTACAAACTCAAGAAGCTAAAGACAAATTCGTTGAATACGGATTTACTATCCACGAATAAATTTATTATGATATAATTCATGTGAATATGCAATAATTTGAAAAAATTAATTTGCATTATTCATATGAATAATCATTTAAGAATACTTTTTTTAAGATAGAATTATTTAATTTTAATTATTTAATTTTAATTAATTTATGCTGAATATTGAATATTAAATTATCTAAAATTAAAAAATTTAATATAAAAATATTTAATATTAAATTATTTATGTAAATAATTTTATAGTACTTAATGAAATATTTATATATATTATCAATATGAATAATTTAATATTAATTAAGGAGAAATAGACATGACAGATTGGTCCCCAATTTTCATCTCAATGAAAACCGCAAGCCTATCCATTTTCATAACCTTTTTCGTAGGTTTGATTGTTGCTTGGGGCCTTGTTAAGATGAAAAACGACACAGCAAAAATCATACTTGACGGCATTTTCACATTGCCTCTCGTATTGCCACCTACTGTAGTAGGTTTCTTTTTATTATGGATCTTTGGTGTCAGAGGACCTATAGGCAGCTTTTTTATAGATTTCTTTGCTTTTAAGATAGCTTTTTCATGGCCTGCAACTGTCATTGCAGCAGTAGTGATGTCTTTTCCTTTGATGTATCGTTCTGCTCGAGGAGCATTTGAACAGGTCGATTCCAACCTATTGGATGCAGGCCGTACATTAGGTATGTCTGAGTGGAATATTTTCTGGAAAGTCTCTTTTGCAAATGCATTGCCTGGAATACTCAGTGGAGGAATTCTTGCTTATGCACGTGGTTTAGGTGAATTCGGTGCCACAGCTATGCTTGCAGGTAACATTGCAGGACAGACCAGAACACTCCCAATGGCTGTTTATTCAGAAGTGGCTGCAGGTAATATGGGAGAAGCTTTCAATTATGTAATAGTCATCGTCTTCATAGCATTTATAGTGATTTTTATTATGGATTATGTTACCTTGAGAAAGGAAAAGCAATGGAGACACGATTAAAAAAAAAAAAAAAATGAATAACTATTCTGCTAAACAAATTATTATTGATATTTATTATTTTATTTTTATGTTTTAGAGGAAGGATTATGAGCAATAAAAAATTAAAGGTGAATATTCAAAAGAAACTTAAGGAATTCGACTTGGACGTTGATTTTGAATTGGAAAAAGGGTGTTTAGGTATTCTCGGTCCTTCCGGTTGCGGTAAAAGTATGACATTGAAATCCATTGCAGGTATTGTAAATCCTGATAGTGGTGTCGTAAGTTTAACCACAGATAAAGAAACCACTTATTTTGACTCTGAGAAAAAAATTAATCTAAAGCCTCAAAAGAGAAATGTAGGTTACCTGTTTCAGAATTACGCACTATTTCCCAACATGACCGTTGAGGAAAACGTTGCCATTGGTTTATCAAAGAATGAGGATAAGAGTACTGTATCCGAAATTATCAAACGTTTTCATTTGGAAGGATTGGAGAAAAGATATCCTCGACAATTGTCTGGAGGCCAACAGCAAAGAGTGGCTTTAGCCCGTATAATGGCTTATGGGCCTGACGTCATACTATTGGATGAACCATTCAGTGCAATGGACACTTTCCTGAAGGAACAGTTACGTCTCGAGCTTGTAAATTCACTGAAAGATTTTGATGGATTTTCCATTTTGGTTACTCACAATCGTGATGAGGCATTCCAATTTTGTGATGAGCTCATCATACTGGATCAAGGTAAAGTCATAGCTAAAGGCAACACTCATGAAGTCTTTGAAAATCCAAAAAAAGTCCAGGTTGCAAGGCTTACAGGATGTAAAAACATTTCAAAAATAGAAATTATAGATGAACATCATGTCAAATCCTTGGATTGGGGACTTGAACTTGAAACATCAAAAGAGATTTCATCCAATATAACCCATATTGGAATAAGGGCACACGATTTCTCT
>CACYJH010000046.1 GCA_902774685.1 uncultured Methanobrevibacter sp. | reverse complement strand
GATGTAAAAATTGTAATGTTTTGTTGTAACTGGTGTTCCTATGGTGGAGCAGATACTGCAGGTACTGCAAGAATGCAATACCCACCTAACATTCGTGTTATAAGAGTAATGTGTTCTGGAAGAATTGACCCTCAGTTTATTTTGAAAGCATTCAGAGACGGTGCTGATGGTGTATTCGTAGCAGGATGCCACATGGGTGACTGCCACTACGATGCAGGTAACTATAAACTTGACAGAAGAATGAGATTAGTTTATAAATTAGTCGAAGATATGGGAATCGGAAGAGAAAGAGTCCACCACGACTGGATTTCTGCTTCTGAAGGAGAAAAATTCGCTAGTTCTGTAAAAATGATGGTAAACAGAATTAAAGATTTAGGACCTTCCCCATTAAAAGCACAATTAGATGCTGAAGGATAAATTTAACTGGAGGATTATTTATGGCAGATAAAGCTAAAGTAGGAACTATGTGGCTCGGAGGATGCTCTGGTTGTCACTTATCCATTGCGGACTTTCACGAATCTTTATTAGATGTTTTAGAATTAGCACAATTCGAATTCTCACCAGTATTATGTGATACTAAATATGATGAAGTACCTGAATTAGACGTACTCATTGTAGAAGGTGGAATTAGAAACGAAGAAAACAGAGAATTAGCAGAAATGTTAAGAGAAAAAGCTGGCCTCGTTATTGCATATGGTACTTGTGCAGCTTATGGTGGTATTCCTGGTCTCGGTAACTTACACACTGTAGAAGAATTAACTACTGAAGGTTACATTAACTCCTGCAGTACTGTAAACCCAGAAGGAATTATTCCTAACGAAGATGTACCAACCTTAGAAAGCAGAGTAAGACCATTAGGTGAAGCAATTCAAGTAGACTTAATGATTCCTGGTTGCCCTCCAAAATCTGATGTAGTAGCTGAAGCTATTCTTACCTTATTAAACGGAGGAACTATCGAATTACCAACCACAAACCTCTGTGAAGTATGTCCTAGAGAAAAACCACCTGCTGGACTCGCTATGGACTTCATTAAAAGACAATTTGAAGTTGGTAAACCAGAAGATGATTTATGTTTAATTGCTCAAGGTTTAGTATGTATGGGACCTGCAACTGTATCCTTATGTGGTGCACAATGCCCAAGTATTGCTATCCCATGTAGAGGATGTTACGGACCTACTGCTAAAGTAAACGATGCAGGTGCAAAAATGATTTCTGCGATTGCATCTGACTACGGTATTAACGAAGATAAAACCGTAGACCCTGAACAAGTAGCTGACCAATTAGATGATATTGTAGGTACTTTCTACACTTACACTTTACCAGCTGCTTTAGTCCCTGCTAAAATGCAAAAAGGAGGAAAATAATATGGTAAAACTTACTATGGAACCTGTAACTCGTATTGAAGGTCACGCAAAAATTACTGTACACCTTGACGAAGCAGGAAATGTAGAAGACACTAGATTACATGTTATGGAATTTAGAGGATTCGAAAAATTCTTACAAGGACGTCCAGCTGAGGAAGTACCTCGTATTGTACCTAGAATCTGTGGTATTTGTGATGTACAACACCACTTAGCAGCTGCTAAGGCTGTTGACCAAATCTATGGATTTGATGATGACGAAATCTTACCTGCTGCTTACAAAATGAGAGAATTAATGAACTGGGGATCTTTCATGCACTCTCACGCTCTCCACTTCTACTTCTTAGCAGCACCTGATTTAGTCATTCCTAACGGAACCAGAAAAACAAGAAACGTTTTCCAAATTATCCAAGATATGCCTGAAGTTGCTTTACAAGCTATCAAAATCAGAAGAAACGGTTTAGATATTGTATCCGCAACTGGTGGTCGTCCAATTCACCCAACTTCCTCTACTCCTGGTGGTATTTCCACTGAATTAGATGAAGAAACTCAAGCTGACTTATTAGCAAAAGCTAAAGAAAACGTAGAATTAGCACAAGCAACCATTGAATTAGCAGTACCTATCTTAGAAGAAAAAATTGACTTAGTCAAAACCTTAGGTTACTTCGGTGACACCCGTCACTGCGGTCTCGTAACCAAAGATGGTGACTGGGATGTATACAACGGTAAAGTCAGAATAAAAGACAAAGACGGTTCTATTTACACTGAATATAACAACCTTGAATACAAAGATATTGTTGCTGAACACGTAAAACCTTACTCCTGGTTAAAATTCCCTTACATTAAAGAATTAGGATACCCAGAAGGTATTTACAGAGTAGCACCATTATCCCGTATTAACGTTTGTGACAAAATGCCTGACGCAGCTCCTTTAGCACAAGGTGCTTTAGAAGACTTCAGAGACAGATTCGGTTACGCACAATACCCATTATTATTCCACTGGGCAAGATTAATCGAATTATTAGCTTCTGCTGAAATGGCTGTTGACGCATTAGAAGGTGACTTATCCGGTGACAAATTCCCAGACGCATTAGAAAGAACTGCTGGTGAAGGTGCAGGTATTGTAGAAGCTGCTCGTGGTACTTTAATCCACCACTACACAACTGATGATGAAGGTTTAATCACCCAAGCAAACATCATTGTAGCAACTATCCAAAACAACCCTGCAATGGAAATGGGTATTCAACAAGTAGCTAAAGACTACATCAAACCTGGTGTAGAAGTAGATGACTCCATCTTCAACTTAATGGAAATGGTTATCAGAGCTCACGACCCATGTTTATCTTGTGCTACCCACACTATGGATAGCCAAATGAGATTAGCTACTGTAGAAGTATATGACAGTGAAGGAAATATGATTAAAAAAATCTAACTTTGGAGTGTTAAAATGATAGTATTCAATGAAAATACAATGAAAATAGCTGTATTAAATGTGGAGCATGTGAAGGCGTTTGTCCTACAGCAGCTATTGAAGTAGGCGATCACATCGTTTACTGTGATACTTGTAACGAAGAACCTAAATGTGCAGAAGTCTGCCCTAACGGTGCTTTACAAGTAGAAGACATAGCTATTGATGAAGAAGGAAACACTCAAGTTAGATTAATCTTTAACAAAACCAAATGTGATGAATGTGGAGATTGTGTAGACGCATGTCCTTCCAAAACTCTTAAATTAGATGCAGAAGATTCTCAACTCCTTAAAGGATTCTGTGTAATGTGTCAAAAATGTGTTGACATTTGTCCTGTAGACGTTATCGGAGTTCCTGGAGTAAAAGAACCTGCAAGCAGAGTTATTGAACCAGAAGGACCTGTATACATTGAAGATTGTAAAGGATGTGGCGTATGTGTAGCTGAATGTCCTGTAGATGCAATCACCTTATCTGCTTACGGAGAACCTATCGAAGTAGATGAAGACAAATGTATCCAATGTGGAGTATGTTCACAATCCTGTCCATGGAATGCAATTTTCATCGCAGAAAATGCAAACCCTGCAAAACGTTCTAAAGACATGAAATCATTCACTTTAGACGCTGAAGCATGTATCGGTTGTAATTCCTGTGTTGACATTTGTCCTGGAAGCTTCATCACTCCTAAATCTGACTTGACTGTAGATCTTCCAGAAGCATGTGCAGCATGTGGTCTCTGTGTAAATGTATGTCCAGTAGATGCTATTGACTTAGATGTAGAATATGGTGCATCTAAATTTGGCGCTTCTACTGAAGGAATTTGTTGGGACGAAGAAAAATGTCTCTATGATGGTGGCTGTGCTTTAAAATGTCCTACTGAAGCTATAAAAGTAGTAACTAAAAGAGGAATGGAAGTACCATCCCGTCAAAAAGATATGGGCGAGCAATCTTTCACCATGTGTGTAAGATGTGGTGCATGTGCTAACGTATGTCCTAACGATGCATTGACCTTAGACTATGTAGACAAAGAAATTGATGGTGAAGTAGTATCTAGAGATAGAATCATCTTCAACCCATCCAAATGTGACGAATGTGGAGAATGTATTGAAGCATGTCCATATGATATGTTACACAAAGCATACAAAGTTAACTTACCTATTGCTGGATTCTGTACTCTCTGTGAACAATGTATCTCAAAATGTACTCCTGAATCCCTTACCTTAAAATAGGTAGGTTCTAAACACAAAACAAAATCAAACCTGAATTCAGGTATAAGGCACTTGACATGGGGTCAAGTGCCTTTTTTTATTTATTTTAACTTTTTTTATCCATTAACTTATTTTAACTATTTTTATCAATCAATTAATTCATTGCTTTTTACAATTTTTATCAAAGTATTTTTCCTTTTTTAATCAAATTTATTAAACATTAAATTAAATATTTAATTAGTTAAAAACTTAATATTTGTTTAAGTAAAATTTTTTATAATCATAGGAAATTATTTTAATTTTAAAATTATTTGCATATTTGAAGTGGTTTTATGTTTGATTTAGTACTGAAAAATCTTAAATTATTGGATTATCCAGATGAAGTGTATTTAGCTATTGAAGATGGCAAGATAGCAAAAATTTCAAAATCTACAATTGAAGGTGAAAAGGAGATTGATCTTAAAGGGCAAATAGTATTGCCAGGCCTTATTGATCCTCATGTACACTTCAGAGATCCTGGGTTAACCTATAAGGAAGATTTTAGGACAGGGTCCATGGCTGCAGCAAATGGCGGATTCACATTTGTCATGGATATGCCGAACACTGTTCCGAAAACCAATACATACAATGCCTTCAAAGAAAAGCAAAAGATTGCAGAATCCAAATCTGTGGTAAATTTTGGACTTCATGCAGGATATTCAACACTTGATGAAATGGAAAGGATTCTTGAATTGAATCCGATGTCCTTTAAGGTCTTTATGGATTTGGAAACTGATGATGACTTGGATAAGATATTCAGTGACATTTCCAATTTAAGCAAAAAAACAATTGTAACCACACATTGTGAAAAGAGAGATATTGTGTTGGAGTCTACCAAGAATTTGGAAGAGGAAACTGATGCTATTGCATACAGCTATGGCAGACCTGCAGAATCTGAAGATGAGTCTGTTGCACAAGCCATTGAACTTTCTAAAAAATATGGTGTTGATTTGCACATTTGTCACTTAAGCACTAAAAATGCTATGAACTTAGCCATTGCCAATAATGTCAGTTTTGAGTTCACACCTCATCATTTATTATATGACAATACTGCATTCAATGAATTTGGAACATTAATCAAAACCAATCCTCCTTTAAGGGAAAAAGGTAAAAACATCACAATCGGTGATTTGAATGAGAATTCAATGATTGGAACTGATCATGCGCCTCACAGCTTAGAGGAGAAAACTAAAGGAGTATGGGATTCAAGTCCAGGTATCCCATCTTTGGAAACCGTTTTGTCATTATTGTTGACTGAAGTAAACAGGTCTAATCTTGATTTGAAATTAATTCCAAAGATCTTTTCTGAAAATGCCGCTAAAAGGTTCAACCTAAACAGCAAAGGTTTCATTAAAGAAGGATATGATGCTGATTTGGTTGTTGTTGATTTAAAACAGGAAGGAACCTTTGATATCGATAAGTTCTATACAAAAGCTGAATATTCTCCTTTTGATGGGCTTCCATATCAAGGAAAGGCAACTATGACAATAGTCAATGGTGAAGTGGTCATGGAAGATAATGAATTAATTTTATGATTATTCTCCATCTTATGTAGATATGGGTTTAATAAAATTTTTATTATTCTATATGGTTCATTTATTTTAGTCATTCGATTGATATTTTTAATTATTTTTTAATTCCATTCATTTTAATCAATCGTTATTTTGATTAAATTAATTGAATTTCACTATCACTTTTTCACTTTTTCAATTTTTCACTTATTCATTTTTTCACTTTTTTATTTTTATCATTTTTTCATTTTTCTTTTTCCAATATTCTTTTGAATCAATGTTGTTAAATTGTTTCAATATTATGTCAATTATTGATTATAATTCTTATTTTCTAATTTAAAAGATTTATAGAAAATCTTTTTATTAATAAAAACTATATATTATAGTAAATCTAAAAAAACTTGATTTGCGAATGTTTTTTTATAAATAGTTTTATATAGTAAATTTTTATAAGTTATTAAGTCGTGATTATATGGTATCTAATGAAAGTGATGAAAAAAGGGTTACTATTGTAATAAATAAGAATCTGGATTATAAGTTTAGGAAGATGGCTTCCCAAAAATTTAAGTTTGAACCGAGATGGTACAGTAAGGCTATGGAAGAAGCGGTCAACCTATGGATTGAGGACAATATTGGTGAAGACTTTGAATAATTCATATTAATAGTTTATTTTGAATAGTTTTATAAATTTTAAATATTATATTATATATTATGCCTTCAATTGATTTTATTAGACAAATTCAAAAGAATGACCGTAAAACATTCTTCAAGGATTTTGAAAATGCACAAAAATTAAAGAATCAGGATTTTAGCTCTGAAATATCTGACAGATTATCTGAATCAAGACCTTTGATTGCAGATTTTACAGAGTATTCTCCACTTCATAATGGTCATTTTCATTGCATGAAGACTGCAAAGGCCACCATTCCTGATGGATTGTTTGTAGCGGTTGTTCCAGGATTGTTTGAGAGAAGCGGTAGAGGATTGCCTTATATTATGCATAGAAAGACAAGGGCAGAGATAGCTATTGCTGTAGGGGCAGATATTGTTGTTGAAGGCCCTCCTATGGGGATTATGGGGTCTGGCCAATATTCCTTATGCTTGACCAAGATGTTTCAAGCATTGAACACTGATTTTATTCCTAGAGGATACAGACCTTTTGACGGTTATGAAAAAATTTTAGAGAGAATTTCTTTAGGTCATGGTGTTGCTCCAAAACCTTATAAGATCGTTGACATGGACACTAAAGAAGTAATATATAATGGAAAGCTGGAAGAAGACAACTATGTTATTGTGTCATTCTCAAAATCACTCAAGAAAATAGGCTTTGACTTTAAGGACAAATTTATTTTTGTTCCACGTATTGAAGGCGTAAGCGGAACATTGATTCGTAAGGCATGTTCTGAGAATAATCTGGAATCAGTTAAAACAATGTTGCCAAGTGAGACAATCCGGATTTTGGAAAGAGAAATCAATGCAGATAGGGCACCATTGCATGATTTAAGAGATGAAGAAAGCATCATTGATTCTGCAAACAATCTGTCTTATGAAGAATTGGCCAAATTAAATTTCTTCAATGACAAATTAGCAAATGAGCTGATCAATCAACGTGAAATAAAACCTTTTGAATCCCTTTCAGAAATCGAAGATTCCATTTTCTATGGATTCAGCAGTCATTTTAAAAATAGGGTATTGAGCATTTTGGAAACAAGGATCAATGCAGATATGATTTCAGAATACATCAATAATTATCCAAGCACTGTCCGTGTATTAGATTACAAAAATGAAGAGGTATTGGAAGAATTCAAAGAAAAGGTCTTTTCCAATGAAAAGAATTATGTTTCCAATATTGATGTTTGTGATAGCTAAGTTTTTCTCATTTTTCTCATTTTTCTCATTTTTTACTTTTTTATATTTTTACTTTTTTTATACAAAATCACTGTTTATTAGTAAATATTATATAATATCAGTTAATAAAAATATATAATGAATATTTGATTAATTGAAAAAACTATAATTTTTATATGATTTTTAATTATCTGATATTTTTATTGATATTAAATTATAAATTTACAATTATAAATTATAAATTTACTATTAATTACTAAATAAAATTTATAGGAGACTTATTTATGGCAATAAAAGAAGGAGATTTTGTAAGATTAAATTTCACTGGAAAAATTAAAGAAACTGATGAAGTATTTGATACTACTTCTGAAGATATCGCAGAAGAAGCAGGTATCTTAGTAGAAAATAAAAAATATGGTCCTATCCCTATTATTGTAGGTGGAAACCATTTATTAAAAGCTATTGATGATGCTATTATTGATACTGAAGCTGGAGAAGCAGTTCACGTATCTGTAACTCCTGAAGAAGGTTTCGGTCAAAGAAACCCTAATTTAATTCAATTAATACCTATGAAAGAATTCAAAAAACAAGGTATGACTCCTGTTAGAGGTATGAAAATCACTGCAGATGCAGGTACTGGTAAAATCATCTCCGTAAACGGTGGAAGAGTAAAAGTTGATTTTAATCATGAATTAGCAGGTAAAAACTTAGAATATGATGTTTCTGTAATCGAAGTAATTGAAGAAGATGAAGAAAAAATCAAAAGTATGATTGAGTTACATTACCCTAACAACAATATGGACTTAGACAAAACCGAAATCAAAATCGATGGTGACAAAGTAAGCATTAAATTAGATGAAATCACCAGATTCGATCAACAATCATACATGGATATTACTTTTGCTAGATTCAGAATTTCCAAAGACATTTGGGACAACATGGATTACGAAAAAGTTGAATTCGTAGATGAATTCGAGAAAAAAGTAGAAGAACCTGCTGAAGAAGAAGCAGAAGAATAATTATTCTAATTATTTTACTTTTTTTCTTTTTACTATTTTTTTTAATTTTTTTTATTTTCTTTAAATTTTTACTATTTTTACTATATTAAACTATTTTTACTATATTAAACTATTTTTACTTATTATACTCTTTTTACATTTTTTAAAATATTCTATTTTTTTTAAATCAGATTAAATTTAATTAAAATAAGTAAACTCATTAAAATAAATAAAATAAAAAAATTAGTGTAATAAAATAAGATAAAAAATAGATAATAAAAAAAAGAAAATTAAAGGAGTGTTAAAAAAAGAGAAGGATAGAGAAAATATTTCTCTATAATTTTTTGTTTAATTTAAAACATTAGTGACAAATCCTCCAGGATTGGAAACTAATCCTCTAAGAGCATCAAAGAAATTAGTGTAATCTCCACTTAATCTAAATAGGTATACTACATATAAGATAAGTAGTATAATTAAAAGAATTAAGATGATTGCAAGAAGGATTTCAACAAATGAAAGTTTTTCTTCTTCTTCCTCTTCTGGGAATCTGTGCATTCCTTGAATACTTTCTAATTCATCGAAGTCATCATAATCGCGTTTAGATTTTTTGGATCTTCTAAAGCGACCTTTTTTCTTGCTTTCCTGTTCCATTTCGTAGTTTCTTTCAATTCTTCTTTTAAGCTCTTCGTAACTTTCAGCTTCTCTTTGAGGAGCTCTTCTATTTCTATTATGTGAAGGAACAATAAAATCATCGTTGTAATCTTCTCTAGGATTGATGTAATATTCGTCCTCTGGGTAATCACGAGGTCTTTGTCTTCTAGGAGCCTCTTGATAATCATCATAGTCTCTTCTTGGGTTTCTCCTTCTTTTTCTACCTCTAGGAGGTCTGGATTGAGGAGCTTCTTCAACTTCTTCGAGAAGTTCTTGAGGAACAAAGTCCTCTTCTTCATCATAATATAAGTCTTCTAAGTATCTTTCATACTTTGCTTCAAGTTCATTGCTTGGAGCTTTTTCAGGAATTGGTTCATAATAATAATCTTCATCTATATCTCCGGTATGGATCGGTTCAATAGGTGCTTGCTCTTTAGCTTTTGCTTTAAGTTTTCTTTCGTGTTCCTTGTATTCAGGTACAGGTTCTGGAATTGGTTCCGGATTTTCGTAATAACTGTCTTCAGCACCATCTTCTTCATATGTTTCAACATATTCTGTTTCATATTCATAATCGGTTTGGTAGTTTTCAGGTGCTTTTTCAGCAGCTTTTACGATTTCCGCTTCACGTTCTTCTGCTTGAATTGGAGTGATCGGTTCTATTGGCTCAATAAAATCTGCAGGCTCTTCTGCTTTCACTACATCCTCTTCAACTTTTGCTGGCTCTGGAACACTTTTCTCTTGAACTGATTTTTCCAATATGCTTTTTGTAACGATTTCATTCACACAATCTTTACAATAAATGTTTCCAGCAATTTCCATACTGCACTCTGGGCAAATCGCTTTTCCACAAACTGAACAATTTGCTGTTGCTTCTCTATCTGGGTGATTATGACATTCCATATTAACACTTCATTTAATTAATAAATATAAAATTTTTTTAATATTGTTATATATTTTTAGTTTTAATTATTATTAAATTTATCTTTTAGGATTTGATTTTTGTTGATTTTTTATTTTTTTATTTATTTCATTGAAGTCTTATTTTTCCTTTTTTCTCTGTTTAATGCAAGCAAGCAAGTGCTTACTTTCGCAAATCTATTTATATGCCAGTTTTTAAAATTAAAAATTGTAATGAATATTTTGGTGATCTAATGAAGAATTTAGGCAAAAAAATTTTTACAGTTTTTATTGTATTGCTTTTCTGTCTATCCCCATTAGGTGCAATTGACTTGAACCAAGGGGATAATTCCAGTCATTTAAATGATTTAAATGATGGCAGTCATTTGAATGATTTAAATGGTACTGATATAGAAATCAAAAGCATAAATGAAACTGATGAAAGTATAAAAGGTAATGATGTTGAAAGTCAAAAATTATCCATAAATGATAGCAATTCCAGTAAAAGTCTTAGTAAAAAAAATGTTAATATAGTGATGGAAGTTGATGACACTACTTATGGTGAAGCTGCGGTTGTAAAAATCTGGTTTAAGAGTAGTGGTTTTGGTACTTATTATAGCCCTAAAGTTGTAGTTGAAGACAGGTATACTCATGAAGTATATACAAAGGATTATTTTACTAAAGGATATAATGAAATTAAGCTTCGTAAGGATTTGGATCCAAGTACTTATACTGTTACATTCGAATATAGAGGTAGTTCTGCATGGTATCCAAAAACAGTCACTGATACTTTCACTGTTAATAAGAAAAATCCTAATTTGAAAGCTTCTGTTGAGGATGTTTATGTTGGTGAAAATCCGGTTGTGAAAGTCTCTACCAATGAAGATGTATGGGGTGAGGGCTGGACCCATTCTCCTCAGTTTACTAAGGGTTATTATACTCCTTTCTGTAGGGGTGAAGCTAATTGCACTATTGATGAGGATTTGCCTGCTGGTAATTATACTTGCACTGTGAGTTATGCTGGTGACTTCATTTATGCCAACGAAGATTTAACAGTTAATTTTGCTGTAAATAAGCGTGACCCTAATTTGACTGTACAGGTGGATGATGTCATTGAAAATGATCCGTTTACTGTAAAGGTCCGTGCTGATGAGTCATTAAATGGTGAGGTGACTTATCTTATAAAGTCTCGCGGAGGAGATCCAATACCTATAACTCGTTCTGTTAAGATTGTTGATGGTGTTGCCAATAGCACTTTAGAAACACATTTAAATCCGGGAACATATTCTGTCTCTGCTTACTTTGATGGAGACGATTATTTTGAAGAAAGCACAGCCCTTGCATCATTTTACGTAAATGAAAAGCCTAGCCCTGGTTTGAGTGCATCTATTGATGATATTGAGTTGGGTGAAAAGCCTGTTGTGAAAGTCTCTTCAAATGATGATTTAGAAGATGATGTTATAATCTCTTCTCCTCAGTTTTCCAAAGATTATACTGTCAATGTTCAAGGAGGCTCTGGCAGTTGTATTATTGATGAAGATTTAGCTGGCGGCAATTATAGTTGCAATGTAAAGTATCCTGGGGACATAAAATATAGGTCAGAAAATATAACAGTTAATTTCGCTGTAAATAAACACGACCCTAATTTGGTTGTACATGCCTATGATATATTTATGGGCAAAAGGATTCTTGTACAATTAAATGCTAATGAGTCAATAAATGGTGAGGTTGAATATTATATACTTCCATATAGTGAATCAGGTAGTGTTGTAATAGATCCTGATATGAGACATAATGCTACACTTGTTAATGGTGTTGGCACTGACCTTGTAGAAACTGATTTGGCTCCTGGAAAATATGAGATTTTTGCTACTTATAAGGGTGATGACTCTTTTAGAGAAGTTACTGTCTCCTCAGAATTTGATGTAACTGGGGAATCTAACAATCTCTTAAATGTTTGTAAAGATGTTTTATTTAATGGATAAGGATTATAATTCCTTATCTTATTAATTTTTATAATTTTTCTTTTTTTCTATTTTTTATTTCATATTAAATTAGTTATTAATTAGTTTTAAATTAGTTATTAATTAGCCATAACTTAAATTACTATTTCTTTCTTATTTTGTATTTTTGATTATAGTTTCAGCAAGTATCTCTGAAGCGATCAAATCATCTGCTGTAGCTAGGAAACTTCCTAACTTATCGCTTTCGATTTCAAAATTTATTGTATTTTCATCTAAGCTGTTCTTTACAAATCCTTCATTGTCCACTTCAAGAGTTTTGTAAATGATTTCAGCATGTTTTGAATCTTTATATTCTAATTTAATATTTGATTTTATTTTCATTTTTTTACCTTTTGAAATATTAATTGTTTTTTTAGATTAGTTATTAATTTTATATTTTCAATTATAAATTTTTTAATTAAATTTTTTTATTTCAAGGAAAATTTTTCAAAATTTTACTTATTCAATGATAACATTTATTAATGTTTAAAAAAATATATAGTAATATTCTATCTAACTTTATAAATTAATAATATATAATAATACATTTATTAATTCAATTATTAATTTCTCAATTTTATATGGCTAGCATAGAAAAGCATGATAGTAAGAGTATAATTATAGCTTATATTTTCTTAATATGGGGTCATGCTTTAGATAATAGCTATTATTTTTTCATGTTCTGATAGAACACTTATATTCGGCTTTTAGCCGATTAAAAAATTTAAAAGAATTATTGTGTTTTTTTAGATTAAATATATGATTTGATTATATTTGAAATATGGCATTTGATAATGTATAATATTTGAAAAGTTTTGTGCACATTAATTCTTAATCATTATATGGAGGACTATTAATGGTTCGTGCTTATTCAAGAAGAGAATATATTAGAAAAATACCAAACAACAGAATTGTTCAATATGATATGGGAAACTTATCTGAAGATTTCCCAGTAAGAGTATCCTTAGCAGTTAAAAAACCAGCTCAAATTAGACACAATGCTTTAGAAGCAGCTCGTGTAGCATCCAACAGATACATGCAAAGATCTGCTGGTAGATTAGGATACCACTTAAAATTAAGAGTATACCCTCACAACATCGTAAGAGAAAACCCTATGGCTACCGGAGCAGGTGCGGACAGGGTACAAAGCGGTATGAGAAATGCTTTCGGTAAAGCAATCAGTGTAGAAGCTTTAGTTAAAACCAATCAAAAGATCATGTCTATTGATGTAAACCCTAAAAACTTCGAAGACGCTAAAACCGCTTTAAAAAGAGCAGGTATGAAAATGCCTGTATCTTGCAGAATCGTTGTAGAAAAAGGTGCAGAATTAATTAAATAAGTCTTTTGACTTTTTAGTTAATTTTTAAATTTTTATTTTTTAATTTTTTAAATTCTTAATTTATCATAATGAAATAAATTTTTTGGACTTGATTTATATCCAAACATTATTATCATTCAATTTTAGTATAAGTTGTTTAAGATTGTGTTTATTAATGGGTGAAAAACAATGTATGTTAAAAAATTTGAAGATTTAAGCAAAGATGATTTAGGTATTGCTGGTGGAAAAGGTGCTAATTTAGGTGAATTAACCCAAGCAGGTATTCCTGTACCTCCAGGATTTGTAGTAACCTCTAAAACTTATGATAAGTT
>CACYJH010000045.1 GCA_902774685.1 uncultured Methanobrevibacter sp. | reverse complement strand
TGTTTCAGGAGCAGGTTATAACGGTGTTCCTTCAATGGCTATTGTAGATAACTTGGTTCCATACATTGGCGGTGAAGAGGAAAAGATGGAAAGCGAAACCTTGCATCTTTTAGGTTCACTTGATGGTGATGAGGTTGTACCTGCAAACTTCTCATTAAGCGCATCCTGTCACAGAGTGCCTGTTATTGACGGTCACACTGAAGCAGTATTCGTAGAGCTTGATGATGAAGCAGACATTGACAAAATCAAAAAGACAATGGCTGACTTTAGAGGACTTCCTCAAGAATTAGGTCTTCACTCTGCTCCAGATCAACCTGTTATCGTAAAAGAAGAAGATGACAGACCTCAACCAAGAATGGACAGAATGGCTTATGGTGGTATGGCTGCTACTGTAGGTAGAGTTAGAAAAGATCAAGCATTTGATAACAGCTTCAAATATGTTCTTGTAGGACATAATACAATTAGAGGTGCTGCTGGTGCTTCTATTTTGAATGCTGAATTGATTAATAAACAAATATTATAATATTTTTTATTAATTCTTTTTTTTACTTTTTTTTTAATTATTTTTATTTTCTATTTTTCTATTTTTCACTGATATTTAAAGAATGTTTCGTAAGACTATTGTTTAATGAACTAAATTAAACCAAAAATAACGAGCAAAGATATGCAGCATAAATCCGTAAATAAAAGAAAATAAAAAAGAGTTAAAAATTGTTCAAATCACTGATAAAGAAAAAATAAGGGTTATTGAGAAATCCTTAATAAACTGAAAATATGAAAAATTCGTAAATAAAAAATTTTTATTTATCCAACCCGCTTAAGTCCATCTTTTCCATATTGAAATCAACACTTTCATTAAAGACCAATTCGCCTTCAGGGTCTGTGATTTCTAGTTGGATATGACTGATATTATGGAATTCGTTTGTTTGGATGGAACCTAAAGTGAAAGGTTGTGAATCCTTTGAGAATGAGAAGACTGTGCTTAAGTAGTCATCTTCATAGTCCTTAACGAATTTTCCATCAGTATCGTAATAGCTTGCTTGCATCTTTAAATTTAAAAATAAGAAATAATTATGCTTTTTTTAAATTTTTAAGATATGATTACTCTTTAAAATGAAATTAAACATATAACAATTTAAATTTTGTTTAAAAAAGTCCTTATACAAAAGTTTAAAAAACTTAAAAAAAGGCTTATAACAAAAGAAAAAATAAAAAAGAAAAATAGTAAATTAAGTCAGATGTTAAGCCTGCTCATCCCTATAAAATGCATGAATCTGCATAGTGAATCTAATACCAGGCTAAAAACTTATAGTTTTTAGAGAAAAGGGCATATTGGAACTTTAATCCATAATTTCGGTGCTGATAATAGAAAATCTTGTTTTCTTTTAATAATTCCTTTACATGTTCCATTGTATTCTGTTCCCCAGCACGTTCATAGTCATCCATAATAATAACAAAATCATCAGCTAAATGATCAGGAATCAATTGCCAGACATTTGAACGAGAATAATCTAAAGGTCGTGCTTTTCCTTTTTCCCTAATGTAACCATGAGGGGCATCAATGATAATAAAATCATATTTTTCATCGCCGACTGTATCTAAAAGGTCTTTGAATCGTAAATTTTCACTATTGTTGAATTCAAATTTTTCTATATCCCTTTGCACAATTCTAATGTTTTCGCTGCCCTCGATCTTTTCGGAGAATGTTTCTATCCAATCGCTATCATCTTCAATGACTGTCAATTTGCTGTCTTTGAAATGATTGGCATATTGGCTTGTTAACCTGGTGGTTTGGCCCAATCCTAATTCCAGTATGTTTTTAGGTTTCACTTCATCCAATACCCTATAGACGTAATACATGAGGGAATAATTTGCAGCTGCATTGATGAGGGAGAAGTTTTTTTCTTTAAGCCATTCAGATTCCTTGATTGTGTCATTGAAAACTAGCGCATAGTGTATTTCATTACTTATATTCCTATTGTAATCCTCTGCTTTAATGATCTTTTCCTTTAAGAATTCAATATCCTCTTTATAATCCTTGTTTGCTTTTTCTAAAGATTTCACCTTTTCTTTAAGTTCTTTATTTTCCTTAGATAGCTTTAAGGATTTGGATTTGTAATGATTGTAACTATTGCTTTTTTCTAATAACTTTTCTGAAAATGGCATTGTCCACCTCTCTTGGCATTTGTTTCGTAAAACTTGAGTTTAATGAACTTAATTAAACTTTTTTTACTTTTTTTTTAATTATTTTTATTTTCTATTTTTCTATTTTGCACTGATATTTAAAAAGTGTTTCGTAAAACTATTGTTTAATGAACTAAATTAAACTCTAAAAGTTGGAAATCGTTTATTAAATTATTTAAATGAACAAAAAAATTAAAAAATAGAAAATAATATATTGACCAAACTTTTTCTAAAAGTTTCAAAATATTTTAATAATTTCATACACTTCTTTTTTAAAGTTTTGCACGTTTTCTTATTTCTTCCAATTCCTTCTCTGCTTTAGGCCTAAAAAACCATGCGTCCCCACAGTCATTAAGATTTCTTCCATCAATCTCATCGATGATTTCCTCATACAACTTGATTGCATCATAATAGTTTCCTTTATCCCTGAATACATGAGCTTGGCGATACAGTTCTCTGATTTCATTTTCAAAATTTTCTGTTCCTGAAGAGAATCCTCCTACGCTGGCTCCACAGCTGCATATGCTGTCTCCTTCATCTACCCATGAACCGCAATTTGGACAAGTTGGCATTTCATCACTCCTCTTTTCTTCTCAATTTAAAAAAATATTACAATCCCAAATAGATTTAAAAAATAAATAAGTAAAAATCGATAAAATTAATCTTTTCTTATTTTTCCATTAATTAGTTTCCAATAAAAAGAATCATTCTGCTTTTGCTGTTTCGTAAAACTTTGGTTTAATGAACTAAATTAAATAATAGTTAAAAATTAGTATATTTTCTGTTGTATTTAAATTTTTGTAAAAAGAGATGGTTTGAGATTATCCTTGTTACATCCCAAAAACAGAAGAGATTCTGCAAAACCATCTTCCAAAGGATAATCTCATCTGAAGCATGAAAGGAAAAATAGTACACCAGAAAAAAAACAAGACATAGTTTCGTAAAACTATTGTTTAATGAACTAAATTAAACTAAAAAAAAGAATAAATTAAAAAATTAGTGAAAAAGGATCGAAACGAGGATCATAATCTCTTCCAGGAGAAGGATTTAAATCATCCCAATCAAGACCTGATTTATTAGAAATAGCATCCCAATAACTGCGAATATAATACTCCATAGAGACACGGCATTCTTCTACCATTAATGGCATAAGACTAGTCTTAATAGAACTTGGAATTAAAGAAAGGCTAGGATCTTCATCTAATAAAACCATAACAAACATTCTTGTTAATATATCAATTGTATAATCAGCACCATAGGTCTTATTAAGCTCAATAGAAAGATCTTTTATAGAGTCATAAGTAGGATCAATGCCCCATTGAGGAGGATAATTACAATTTATCCAATATGCTCTTTTTTCCTTAAATTTTGCAATAGTCTCATTAGCAATATCATTTAATTCATCATCTGTAAGAACCTTTATGTCTTGGGATTGATTTTCATCTGTTTTGTTGTTATCTGGAATTGTGGGACCAACAATTGGGTTGGTTTTATTTTCAGTTGAATTGTCAATTTCTGTAGAATCAGGGTCTTCTACAGTATCGTTTCCAAGATCTGTATCAATGTGAACTGTACTGTCATCGATAGGAATTAGAGTTTCATTGAGGTCAGAGACAATGAAATCTTGGTCAACAGCTTCGTTAATATCAGATGCACTGACACATGCAATACCTGCCAATGCAATAAAAATTATTAGTAAAATTGATAATATTTCTTTCATATTCATACCCATATGTTATTAGATAATATTATATTTAAAAAAAAGCAGTATATAATATGTTCCGAGTGCAAGCACTTGCTTACACTCGTTGAATAGGAAAATAAGGGCTAATATGATGCTTTACGAAACTATTGTTACAGATCATTTAATAAATTATATCAAAAGTAAGGCAAATCACCAATAATTATAAAATATTTATAAAATAAATGGATGAAATTTTAAAGTCAAAAAAAAAAATAGAATATTGTTTCGCAAAACTTTGGTTTAATGAACTTAATTTTCCTAATTCTTCAATTTATCTAAAAAAATTTATATTTAATTTAATCAAATTGTTGGATAATTTTTTTAAAACAAACTTATTAAACCATCTTTTTATTAATCGTTTATTTAAATATATTGAACTATCTATATTTTTTTAAAATTATTATATAAGAGTATGTAGGTGAGAGCAGTGAAAAAGATAGAAATTGAAAAAAAAATAATATTTTAAAAAAAGTTTTAGTAAATATTTTTTTAAAGAAAAATTAAAAAAAGAATTTTAAATATAATAATTGAAAAACCACACAAAGATAATGTTTGTGGGATTTTTAATTGGATTTTCTTATATTCCCATGACCGCTCCAACCACCACGAGCACTACTGGAATAGTTATGATCACGATTCCTATCAAATCTATGAGTGCTCCTGTCTTGATCATCTCTGTGATAGGAACATAACCAGAGGAGTAGACAATTGCGTTAGGAGGTGTGGAGACTGGCATCATAAATCCGAGTGATGAAGATAGAGCAATACCTACTGCAACAGGAATAGGGCTGAATCCCATTGACATCGCTGTAGTGATTGCAATCGGTCCAATAAGATTGGTAGATGCTGTGTTTGATGTGAACTCTGTAAGCAAGAGAGTGAAAACACAGAAAACCGCAATGAATATAATCTCTGATGGATTAGATCCTATCATGCCGCTGAGACAGCTGCCCATCCAGTTGGATAAGCCTGTGGTGTACATCAGTGCTCCCATGGACAAACCACCACCGAAAAGCAATAGTGTACTCCAATCTATACCTGCAACACCATCTTTCCATTTCAGTGTCATCTCTCCTTTCTTAAGGTTAACTGGCAGGAAGAACAATAGCAATCCACCAACTAAAGCAACTATGTGCTCTGGAAAAATTCTGCTGAATGTTTTCACAATTGCAGCATCTGGGCCGTAGATGATAGTCAGAACTGCCGGTGTGACCCATAGAATGACTGTCAAGATGAAAGCAAATAATGTATTCTTCTGTGCTCTGGTCCATTTGCCGAGCTCTTTTACATGTTCGCGTATGTATGTCTCTGCTCCTTTTATGTGTTTCTCATCGGATGGGTATATGCGCCATAATATGATATAAGTCAACACGAAATATGAAACCATTGCAACAAATCCCCACATCATCCATTGGACGAATGATATGTGTGGAGCATTAGGGGCAAGCTGCTCGAGGAGTCCCATCATGATGAGGTTGGAAGGTGTACCTATTGGAGTGAATACACCACCAATGGAACAGGCATAAGCTATCATAAGCATAACTCCTGTAGCATATTTATAATTGCCAAGGTCTATTTTCTTACCGTTTTTAGCCATCATATCACTGATGGCTTCAAGAAGCCCCAGTGCAATTGGGAACATCATCGCTGCTGTTGCAGTATTGCTAACCCAGCTTGAACAAATCATGCATACCAACCCTATGGCTAGGAAGATGCGCTGAGGGGAGTCCCCTACCCATCTCATAGAAATGATTCCGTAAGCAATACGCTTGTCAAGACCATTTACAATCATAGCTGTTGCAATGAGGAAACTGCCCATAAACAGGAATATGATTGGATTTGCAAAGTTTGCAAAGGCATCTCCCATAGGCACAACACCCAGCAAGACGCAGAGTGTAGGGCCAAGTATGGATGTGACTGGGATAGCTATAGGTTCAGTTATCCACCAAATGGATACCAGTGCCATTATGGCCAACAGGTGATGGGCCGGATCTGATAGCCCATTTATTGGGAGAAACCAGAGTATAATTGCACATAATGGTCCTAAAATGGCACCAATGATGTGACGTTTCCTGTCAAATGAGTTTTCCATTTCTTGCATATCTTCAGCAGAATCTTGGCTTTCCGTTTCCATATTTATCACTATTGATTTTCATGAATCGTTAAAAAGCATTGACATAATAGCCGGTTTAAAATGAATTTTTATTCAAAACTTAAATTCTATTTTAATATGGTCATTGTCAAAAAAATTAGTTTGTTTAGTTTCTTTTCTATTTGTAGTTGGATTAGATAGAATAAAACTTACTAATAGCATTTTTATTTAATTTTTTTTAATATTTAATAGTATTTTAATTATTGTTAATAAATTATTCGAATAGAAATAAAAAATTCATCATTTTAAAAATATAAAATAAAGAAAATAATTTGTCATATAAGATTAAAAAAATTTGAAAAAGAAAAGAGAATAAAATAAGGTAAAAATACTTAACTTAATTGAAAATTTTATTAATAAGTTTATATATACTATTCTTAAAGACTTATGGAGGTTAAATTATGGCAAATGCTATTCTTGCAGCAATTTTATCTTTCTTTATTCCAGGATTAGGTCAAGCATATGCTGGAGATATGAAAAAAGGTATAATATTTTTCATAGTATTTTTTATCATCATGGGATTATACATGTTTGTCTTGAATAAATACTTACCTTTTAATATCATTGCATTGATTTTAGGTCTTTATGCTGCTTACGACGGATATCAAATGGCAAAAGTATAGAAATCTTGTTTCTAGATCTTTTATTCTATAAACAAATTTTTATTAATTTTTTTTATTTTTATTATTTTCTCAGCTGATTTTTTTCTTTTTTCTTTTGTTAAATTCTATTTTTACTGTATTTTTTTATGTGTTTTCTTATTTTCAATTGATATTTGTAGAGTATTTCGTAAAAGAATAGTTAATTAACTTAATTAAGCGAATTAGGGCTCAAATAGATGAAAAACTTTATTAGCAAAAACTTTGTTAAATTATATTATGGGCAATGAGGCAACTACACAAAAAATTAACATACAAAATAGGGATAATGGGCGTAAATTTTTAGAACATTTTGATCAAGTAACTAAACATCCAAAAGAGGAATCAACTAAGGTATTATTTAAAATCTTAGATGATAATAAAGATACAGAATACGGTAAAAAATATAATTTTAAGGATATTCATACCATTGAGGATTTTCAAAAAATGGTTCCTGTAATTACTTATGATGATGTTGTAGATGATATTGAAAGGATGAAATTAGGCGAGAAAAATATTTTAACTTCCTATAATTTCAATCATATGAACCTAACTTCCGGAACTACTGGAAAACCTAAATCTATTCCATTGACCGATGAGCAAACTGAAGTCTTCATGAAATATGAAAGTCAGTATATGCAGGGGATTCTTGATAAGTATCTTGATCCTTCATGGGTTGAAGGGAAGTTTTTCGCTCCTGTTGAAGGAAAACATACAGTTTTAGACAGTGGAATTACAATAGGTGCAGCTTCATCAATTATAGCTGATACTCTTAAAGGAGATTTAGAACCATACAGTTCTCTATTTAAGGCTATTTATACCTCTCCTCCAGAAGCTATGGTTCCAGGCCCTGACATAGATACAAAATACATTCATCTTAGATTTGCAATTATGGAAAAAAACATTGTAGGAATCACCGCTTCATTATACTCCCTTATTGTTATTTTCATGAATTATCTCTATAACAACTATGAAGTCCTTATCAATGACATTGAAAAAGGAACAATCGATTCCAGCATAAGTCTTCCTGATGATGTGCGTGAAAGTTTGTTGGAGAAAATAGAACCTATGCCTGAAAGAGCAGAAGAGTTAAGAGAGATTTTTAAAAATGGTCCAGATATTCAATTCATGCCTTTAATTTGGCCAAAATTACAATATGTTCTTGGAATAGGAACAGGGGATTTATCCCATTATGATAAAATATTAAAAGAAAAGTTCCATGGTGGCAAAATACATAGCATATACATGGGGATTCAATCATCTGAAGGATTATGGTCTGTTTCTAAGGGTGTTGATGATATCAACAGCATTCTTGTTCCAGACAGTTCATTTATGGAATTTTTAGATCTTGATTACGGTGATGATTTCAGTAAATGTGTGACTATAGATAAGCTCGAAGTAGGTAAAGCATATCAGATTATTGTTACTAGTTTCGTTGGCCTTTATCGTTATCGTATGAATGATTGCTTTAAAGTAACTGGCTTTTATAATGAAACTCCTACTGTAGAATTCATGTACCGTGTTAATAATACAATTAATATGGTTGCTGAAAAAACAACTGAAATAATGTTTAAAAGAGCTGTAGAAGAGACTCTTGATGAATTTGATTTGACTTTAAAGGATTATGAGGTTTATGCTGATTTTTCAACAATTCCTGGGCAATATGTCATCATGATAGAAACTGATGATGAAAAAAGGTTTTCCATATCCAGAGAGGAGATTTCAAAAGTTTATTTAGAAAAATTACGTAAGATTAACCCGCTATTTGATATGAAATATGAGATGGATTATCTTCAAGCGCCAGATGTCTATTTTGAGAAACCTGGTGCTCAAATCTTATTTAAAGATAAAATGGATGCTCTGGGTAAAGGAGGCGCTCAATTTAAGCCTGTGCATATAATCAGAACTTCTGAACAAGCGGAATTTTTCTTAAATTTGCGGGAACTTTAATATTTTTTTTTTCTTTCGTGAAAATGGGGTTATGAACTAATTTAAACAGATTCATGCATCATAATCAATAAACTCTTTTTTCACATTAATGTTATCAACATTCACCCTTTCGCGGTATATGCACTTGCCGTAATCCAAATGGGTTCTGTATACTTCAAATATTGCATAATCCGCTTTTCCATCAAAATACACTATGTATGGTACATCTCCAAGGTAAGCAGTTCCTACATAGTTGCTGTCATTATACAGGACTTTCCCATTTTTTGAGTAGAAGATAACATTTATTGCATGAGTTCCAAAGCTTTTCTGATTGTATGTAATTTCATATCCCTTATCAGTAGAGACTTTTGAATCATATTGGGTTGAAAAAATGTATCTGGTAATTTTCAAATCATCTATGATTACTGAATTGGACATTGAATCAGTGATTGCAGGTACAACAACTGTTGCTAAAACTATTATCCCAAGAACAATCAGAATTCCTGCAAGGCAATATTTTCCGCTGTTGTCATTTTCAGAGCTGGCATTTTGGCTGGCTGATCCTGTTCCTCCATAAGTTCTTGGATAGTATCCTCCAAGATCAGAATCATCATAGTTCCTTCCATACATCTTTTCTGTATCGCTTGCTCCATAGTGATAGTCTGCATTCTGCATGAAAAAGTCATCGTCGCCTATCATGAATTTCCCCCATTTATTCTTTGTTTAATTTTATTTTTATTATGAGTATTTATTTTTTTATATTTCTATTTTTCAAAATCTTAACCGATTAATGAAGTTTCGCAAAATAGTTAACCGTTTCATGATGTTTCGCAAAATACTTATTTGTCGATTAGTAAAATAAGATTATAAAGAATATTAACATGATATGTTTTAAAGTTTACTAGTTGATTTTATTTTTTAAGAGGATAATCATATGATGGAAATTCATTGCAAGGACTGTGGGAGCAATAAGTTCTCTAGAAAGGAAGAGATGTACGTTTGCACTAACTGTGGCAGAGAGTATTCCGCATTTGAGGTTATAGAGCTTACAGATGATGTGATATCTGATCAAAAGACTTTTGAATCAAAGAAAGGTTCCATAACTGAAAAGACTAAGGATTTTCATCCTAAAAAACCTTTAAGCTATTATGAATCAGCTTTAAAAAGAAATCCTAACGATTTTAATGCCCAATTGAATATAATTTATCTGAAGGCTGAAAAGGCTAAAGTCACTGAAATAATTCCATATATCCGTAAAATGATCAATATATCTCCTAAAATCCTAAAGTCAATAAAGGATAGTCATATGGATGAAGACAAGGAGATGGAAGCGATTTGGGAAATTGGTGGCATATTTCAGATAACAGCAGTTACTTTTAAGAATTCAGGGGATGCAAATAGAAGCAAAATGACCAATGATGCCTATGCACAAAGGGTCAATAAGGAATGGTATCTTCGCATTCTCGAATTGACTAAGCTATTTTTCACTTTTGGTGATGTTTTGGAAAGCATTTTTGATGGAAAGTATGAGGAATTGGCTGTAAATTCATATAAAACTGGAATTTGGTATTATTTGGATATAATCAAGCTTGCTGACGATCAAGATGTTCATATTAAAAAGATAAGGCATTATGAAGAAAAAATAAGATTGGTCGAACCGGATTTTGAATCTAAATTAGATGTTAAAGTTGGCAAAACTAAGGATTCCTTCTTTGGAAGATTATTGTCTAGAAAATAGCTTGCTCTTTTTATTTTTTCACCATTATTTATAATACTTTTTAACAATTTTTTCTATAATTTTTTTATTTTTTTACAATTATTTCTAATAACTTTTTTTACAATTTCTATAATTTTTTATTTTTATACAATTATTTTTAATAACTTTTTTTTATTAAGAAAATAAATATTATATTATTTAGGGAATATGAAGAGGAGAAATATGTTTTCAATTATAGAAAATTATGCAGAAAAATCAGAAACGATTAGACAAGCACGTGAAAATGCTGGAGAAATGTCATTTTTTAAGGAAATAAGACGTTTCATTGTATTATTCTTTATATTGATACTCGTAATATCAATAGTTCAATTCATGTTCTATGATATGAATGCACAAGTCCAAACCCCTTTAAACTTTTTATTTGTCCATTTATCCTTTATTTTTTCTCCAATACTCATCTATTTTTATATTACTAAAATAGAAAAGCGCAGTTTGAGAAGCATTGGATTTACTAAAGGAAATTTCATATCCTCAACATTGAAGGGATTGTTGATTGGGATATTAATAATTTTAGCTATTGTGATTATAGGAGTTCTATTTGGGCAATTCAAATATAGCGGCATGGACCTTTCAAGTTGCCTTCTTCTCATCATATATTTCATTGGATATGGTGTGCAGTCCTTTGGTGAAGAGATATATTGCAGAGGATGGGCATTGACCTATTTTGCTAGAAGGCATAGCATTTTATTTGCAATTTTTGCATCAAACATAGTATTCATTCTTCCGCATTTAGGAAATGATGGATTCAATATAATGTCAATAGTGAATATTTTCCTAATTGGAACACTTTTTGCCATAATATTTTTAAAATATGACAACATTTGGATCTGCGGTGGTATCCATACAGCATGGAATTTCCTGTTAGGCCCTGTATTCGGATTAAATGTCAGTGGGTCTGCTACACATTCATTATTGAAATTCACTACAGCAAGTCCAAGTATTCTCAATGGAGGGACTTTTGGTCCAGAATCAAGTCTTATTGTAAGTTTTGTGGTGATTGTAGCAATATTGATATATGTATATGTCTTAAAAAAGTGAATTGGAGACTTTTTAAATATATTAATTCTTTTTTTACTTTTTTCCTTTTTTTCCTTTTTTTATATTTAACTTATAACTTTTTTTTCAAGAGTAATTAAACATTTTACAGTTATTTTTTTAATTTAGATCATTTAGAAAATTTTATATATTTTTTTTAAAAAAAGTAAATATAAGTAATTAAAAAGAGGTGAGAAAATGGATGACATTTTTAAAGTATTGATTGGTGTACTTATTGGTTTACTTCTTGTAGGAGCAGCTGTAATATTTGCCCCATCAGATGCTTATGATAATTCCACAACTGATGTTCAAGATCAATCTTCCAGTGATGGTGGCATATTAAAAATCTTCAATCAAAACTCTACTGCTAATACTTCCACTAGTCCTAATACTAATACTAATGCTAATACTAATGCTAACAGTAATGGTTCAAGTGCTCAACTTAGTTCAGGTAGCGGTGTAACAGGTGGAGGTGCAGAATATAACGGCCAAGCAGGTGGAGGTTATATGTACCAAATCAATTACAGTGATGGTAATTTCCGCCAATACGATACTAAAACTGGAGAACTCATCGGTTCTACTTTTGATGAAGACCAAGAGAAACTTGGTAATATAAATGGGGAAATGTTATAATTTATTTATTCCCATTTTATTTTTTTTTATTTTTTTATTTTTTATTCTCTTTTTTTGGATTGATGCTTAGATTGTTTTTTATTGTTTCTGTTTTATTTTCCATATACTCAGGGATTCTTTTTCTTTTGGATTCTATAAATTCGCTTATATCCTCGATATTTAGGAAATTGTCAATATCATCCCTTGTTGGCAATGTTCTCTTGGAGTGATTGACAGATATGGTTTGGTTTTTATTTTCATTTTCCTTATTTTGAATATCTGCTTCAACTTCAGGGCTTTTTAAATTAAAAATGGTTATTTCTGGGGCACAATTGATTCTAAGCCAGAAAACATTTGTTCCCAATCCTTTAGATGTATATTGTACCATATCACCGACTTGGTATTCTCCAACAGGGTATTTTCGAGAACATTCGCTTCTAAGAATTGTGGTGTTAAGTCCAGGAATAATGAATTGTCCTCCATGTGAATGGCCTGATATTTGAAGTGCAAATCTTCCTGTAGTTGCAGTAATGTCTGCAAAATCAGGCTCATGAGCAAGCATTATTGCAGGGCCGTCTTCAGGTATCTTCATCATTACAGCATCAATGTCTTCCTTATTCACCTTCATGCTGTCAACACCTGCAATGTGAAGTTCAGCTATTCCGTTTTCAGCATCTCTTGATATTGAATGGACATCATTGCTCACGTCTATTATTCCTGCATTTTTAAGGATTTGCCTAATTTCCTCTGCTCCGTTCCAATGGTCATGGTTTCCAAGCACTGCAAAGGAGTTGTCCTTAACTTCAATCATTGATAGGCATCGCTCAAGGTCTTCTGCCACATCATCAAGAATATAGGACACATAGTCTCCAGTAAGTGCAACCATATCAGGTTCCTGCCTGTTTACAATATCGATTACACCTTCCAGATACTCTACAGTGAGCCATTGGCCAAGGTGAAGATCGGATAGGTTTACAATCTTGTAATCATGAAAAACAGGATCCAAATCCTTGATTTCAACATTAACCTCAACAAGATCGTATACGCTTTCATCAAATTCAATATTTATGATCTTTTCACGAGTGATTGTCATTCCTTTCTGAATCTTTTGTCGGGCAATAAGCCCCATTGGTTTTTCACTAGGCATATTTCTCACTTTTCTATTTAATCGAATAATGATAATTTTGATTGCTTTAATCTTCTTCAAGGTTTTGTCAGATATTTTTTCTTATCATTATAATATAAGTACTTCATCTTATTAATAAAATGTTATATTTTGAGCTTTAGCTGTCTTTAAGCAAAGGGTGTTTAAAAAAAATTTAGAAAAATTTAGCATATGGCTAATTTTAGTTAAAATCGTTAAAAATAGTTAATAAAAGCAGAATATTAAAAAATAGAATAAAAGTAATAAAAAAATTAAATATAAGAATATTTAATAGAAGTTTTGGTTTCCTCCGCCACCAAGACCGCTACCTAAAGCAGGAGCACCTATTACAGGTACTTTTAATCCAGAATCTTCAATGGTAGTTTGACTTTGTAAGTCTGGATGGTTGTTGTATTGTAAGTCTGGTCTTACAGAGAAATGGTCTGGAAATACCGGAGCCTTAAGAGATCCATTATATAAGTCAGTTTTTACGATGCTAGTTCCAGCAACGGAATCGGAATTCACATCAGCTGCTGCAGCACAGCCGACACCAATTACTAATACAAATATTGATATTAAAATTAATGTTATTCTTTTCATTTTTTTCGCCTTACAAAATTTTAAGAATAAAATTTTATTCCTCATTAAAATAATGCGAATAAATTTTTATTCTTATATTTATTATGGTTCTTGTGTAAATATAAATGTTTTCGAATGTAAGTACTTACTTTCGCTCTAAATTTGAAAATAAATGTTTTATAAGTCTAAAAATAGGAAAATAATTGATATTATTTTTTATTTTTATTTTTTAATCTTTTTTATTCGTTTTTTAATAAAAGTGGTAATATGGATAAATTGATAAAAAATAGTGATCATCATCAAATGACCATGAAAAACAAAATAGTTAAATAAGTTAAAGTATAATATAATAATATTGTTTTTTTAAGATACTTTTAACGGGGCCCGTAGCTCAGTCTGGCAGAGCGCTTGGCTCTTAACCTTGTCGTCGCGGGTTCAATTCCCGTCGGGCCCGTTTTTATTGCTTTTTTTATTACTTTTTTTTATAATACAACCTACTAGTTTTTAGTATTTAAATTTTTAATGAAAAAGAGATTTTTAACAAGCTATTTTTAGATAATACTTAAATTTTGAAAAAAAAGAGATTTAGGATTTTGAATTGATCAAAATCCTTTTTTAAGTTTTAATTTTATTTATTTTATTTATTTTTAGTTTATGGTTAATTTTGCAGTTTTGTTTATAGCTGCAAAAGTATTGTCTCCTGCAAATTTAGCTGTGAAGCTGTAGGTTCCTTTTTTGTTTAGG
>CACYJH010000044.1 GCA_902774685.1 uncultured Methanobrevibacter sp. | reverse complement strand
TCGAACCACACAGATTACCATCTGAAGAAATGGAATACACTTCATTACCTGGCGTAATGGAAAAATTAGAACCTAGATTCGAAGACATGGATGACTAATCATCCAAGCTTTTGACCTTCGGTCAAAACCTTGACCAAAATATTTTCAAAAATGGTTTCCAAACCATTTTTTCTTTTTTTTATTTAATTTTAATTAGTTTTATTATATTAGAACAAATTATTGTGGGTGAAAATCATGACTTTTTGTCCAAGCTGTGGTGCTGAAAGAAAAGAGGGAAGCAAATTCTGTCATAACTGCGGATATGATTTTGAAGCAGTTGATGCAGTAACAAATGAAAATGCCAATACAAATACAAATATAGATGCAAACATGAATTCTAATTCTGATGTGCAAGTAAATCAAAATCCTATTCCAAATGTACAAACTCAGAATTCATATACTATTTCTAAGATTTTAGGTTATTTGTGTGCAATTTTAATACCTATATTAGGAATAATATTTGGTATCTACTTATACACTCGTGATGAAGATGATGCTAAAATGCATGGGAAGATAATGATTGGACTTTCCATACTTATTTGGTTCATTTCTTTCTTAGCTATGGGTTCATAATTTTTTAATTTTTTCTATTTTTTATTTTGATAATTTATTTTTACTCTTTTTCTAGAAACATAGCTATTTCTCGTGTTTCATTTCCATAAATGTCTGTATTTTCCTTATCACAAAAATATTTGAATCCTAATTTTTCTAAGACTCTTTTTGATTGGTGGTTTTCATATCTGCAGCTGGCATGGATTTTCTCGACTTTCAAATCTTCAAAGGCATGCTTTAATAGTTCTTCAGCTGCTTCAACAACTAATCCATGGCCCCAATATTCCTCTCCAATCCAATATCCCAATTCCACTCCATCTTCTCCCCAGAAGTGATTGGTGGATGGGTAGAATAAAAGGCCTATAGCTCCTATTGCATTATCATCTATTGTAATTGCATAAGTTTCCTTTTTTGAAAAAACAGTCTTTATAATTTCTAAGCTTTCTTCAACACTTTCATGTGGTGGCCAACCAGCAATAGGCCCTATTTTAGGATTTTTGGCAAAATGGTATAGGCATTCTGCATCACTTTCCTTCCATGGTCTTAGGACTAGCCTTTCTGTTTTTAGAATCATATTAAAAATTTTATTCAATGAATTATTTATTGTTTATGATTTGAAAAATTAGTAAGTTGGATAAAAATTAGTATAAAAATAAGAATAGAATAATTAGTAAAAAAAGTAATAGAATAAGAAGTAAAAAATAAAAAAAGACTTAATGATTATATTGCACCAAGATCATCTAATTCTTGGATAACAATGTCATGAGAAATTTTAGTCATGATTTCTCTAATCAATACATTTTTTTTACCTTTATTAGTGTAACCATTCTTTTCCAGGATATTAATTAATTGTTCTTCACTAAGATCTTCTAAAATAATTCTAATTTCAGTAACATCAATATCTGTCATAATAGACATCTCCCATTTTTAATCCAAATATTTTTTAAATTTATTGTTCTTATTATGTTGAATAAATATTTATTAATGAAAGTATTTAAATTTTTAGTTTTTATTCTATCAAATAGTTTGTATATATAAGAATATTTTTTACTATTTTTTTAGAAATTTCTAAAAATTTTAAGTTCAATTTCATCGAAATTTTCAAGTTTTCATTTTGATAAATATTATTATAATAAACTTTGATTATTTTATAGTTTACATTAAAAAACCATATTTTAATTAATCGTCTATTCAGTTAAATTAATCCATGAATCATTCTTAGTGCATCGAGTAAACCGTGGCTATATTCAATGCAACCAAAAGCGGTTCTTGTGTCTTTTTTCTCTAAGTAATATTTTGAATCATTCCAGTAATCGATTGCCCTGTCATAAACTTCCTTCTCTTTACCTTCGAAACTTATGTCTTTGACTTGATTCAAATTTCTCTCAAGTTTGGCAATATCGATTGCAATTTTTTCTTCACTTTCCAAGTCTTTCATTTTATAATCCTCTAACAATTTCAATTTTCCAGTTCTTTAAATTTTTATTTTTTAAAACATTTTTAATTTAATTTATTATAATTAATTTAATTTAATCTTCTTTGTTTTGGAGCTCTTGGTCCATTCAATGCTTTCCATACATGCAATATTCTTTGTCCAACTGTAATGTATGAAAGAATTACAAGTATGTAAATGAAGTATGTAAATATAATGTTTGAATTGAATATTACAGCAAGCACTGCACCTAACATTAAGATTATCATTCTGACTGCACGTTCAGCTATTCCTATATTGCATTCCACTCCTTGGGATTCTGCTCTTGCCCTTACGTAACTGACTGTAATTGCAGAGTGAATAGCCAATACTCCAACGAGCCAATCACAATATCCTCCATATATGATACCTATGAATATGATTGCATCTGCAAAACGATCCATGGTTGAATCCAGAAATGCTCCGAATGGACTTGCTCTGTCGTGGTATCTTGCTACAGCACCATCAACAACATCCAAAAATCCACTAAATAGGATAAATAATGCTCCTCCAATAAGATTTCCGCTTGCAAAGAATATTGCAGATATTATAGCAATAAACGGGGAGATTATTGTCACAATATTTGGATTGATATTTAATCGACTAGCTAAAGGTTCTAAAAATTTTGTAAGATATGGTCGTAAACTATTAAGCATAATTTTATTATATTGATTAACTAATATATATTTAATCAGATTATCTAAGTAAAGTTTAGATTTTTATTGATAAAATTTTTTTAAATTGATTACTTTTTACGGTGAATGGTATTATGAAAATATTTAAGATGAGCGGTGAAAATCCTGATATGGATTTAATTGGTGAAGCCATTGAGATAATGGCAGGTGGGGGAGTCATCCTTTATCCTACAGATACCGTTTATGGATTAGGAGCAAATATTTTCAATAATGATGCGGTGGAAAGGATTTATGAAATCAAAAAGAGAGATCAGTCAAAGCCATTGTCCGTTTTGGTTCAAAACACAGAAAGCTTGGAACTGATTGCTGATTTGAATAGGAGCTCAAGGGAAATCATCAACAAATGGTTGCCGGGACCTTTTACATTTATTTTAAATAAGAAGAATATGGTGTCTCCATATGTCAGTGCAAGCTCTAAGGTTGGAGTAAGGATTCCAGACTATAAGATAGCAAGGGCTCTTGCAAGCCTCTTTCCAATCACTACTACAAGTGCAAACCTTACCAATGAATGCACATTATCAAATCCACAGGATATTCTAAAGCAGATTGGAAATGATATTGATTTAGTCATTGATGTTGGTGATTTAGGTGATGCAAAGCCATCTACTGTCATTGACTTAAGTTCATCCAAGCCAACATTGGTGAGGAATGGATTTGATTCAAAGGATATGGATTCATTAAAAGAGGATTTGGAGAAACTGGTCTAGATTAATGCTCCTTTGTTATTTTTACAATATTATTATGATATTTGCATTAAGTTGCAAATCAAAATAGCTAAAAAAATTAACTTTAAATATATCCAAATAAATATTATGTTTACGGAGTAAAATTAAAAAAGTTTTTAAATTATTTTATTATTATGAAGGGAAAGAAATGAAAATATTATCAAACATGACAAATCAGGAAAAGATTTCCACTAACTCTCCTTTAGATGAATTATTGGATGGAGGAATTGAGAAAAGGACAATCACTCAAGTTTATGGCCCCCCTGGTGTAGGAAAAACCAATGTTTGTCTGAATATAGCTATTAATGTTGCTAAGAAAGGAAAAAAGGTAGTTTACATTGATACTGAAGGTGGAATATCAGTTGATAGGATTAGACAAATTTCCGGAGAGGATTTTGATACCGTTGCGAAGAATATCATTGTATTTGAACCTACTTCATTCAAGGAACAGGAAGAGGATCTCGGACTTATTGAATCATGGATATCTTCCAATAGTGCTGATGTCGAGCTCATAATATTGGACTCAGCTGTTGCATTGTTTAGGGTTGAAGATGATAACACTAAATCTCACCTTTTAGGAAAACAGATGCAGATGCTTTCTGCGCTTGCTATCAACCATGACCTTGCAGTTCTTGTCACTAATCAGATTTACGCTTCATTTGATGAGGAAAGCGAGGAAGATTTCTCTCCTGTTGGTGGAACAATCATTCAATATAGAAGCAAGATCATTATTGAACTCAAACGTGAAGAAGGAACCAATCAAAGAATTGCTGTTCTAAAAAGGCATAAGACAAAAAGAGAAGGATTGGCAGTTCACTTCTTGATAACCAATAATGGAATTGAATAATTCAATTCCTTTACTTTTTTATTACTTTTTTTAATTATTTTATTAATTTTTAATCATTTTCTAATAATTTAATCCAATTTTTCTATTTTTTATAAATAATTTTATAAGTTACTTTAGATATATAATATAATGTTGTATGTTTATTTAACATAATTTAAAGCTAACTACTTAACTAAAATTTACTATTTATTTTTATTAATTAAATATAGGATTTGTGATAAGATGATCCAAAAGAAGAAATATGCAAAAGCAGCTAAGATCATTCCAGACGGTTATGAGTCTGCAAACCAATTTTTTGAAGCTGTTTTTAAGGATAAAGAAATGATTTGGATGGGTCAAAATACAAATGAATTGCATATTGGTCACAATGATGAAGTAAAGCAAGCAATGATTGATTGCATTGGAAGTGACGAATACTGCAAGTACCCACCTCCAGAAGGTTTTACAGAATTGCAATCTTTGATTTTAAAAGATTTAGACTTGGAAGGCTTAAGCATATATGTCAATGCCGGTGCAACTGAATCATTATACTTGGCCATGAATGCTGTATTGTCTCCTGAAGATAATGTAATTACTCCAGATCCAGGATATCTTATTATTGACAATTTTGCAAGCAGATTTGCAAATGAAGTAAGACAAGTCAAGATTTACAGTGAAGAAAACAACTATAAGTTAACTCCAAAATTAGTTAGGGAAAATATGGATGAGAACACTAAAGTCATTCTTTTGATTGATCCATTAAACCCGCTTGGAAGTTCCTACACTGAAGAAGAGATTAAGGAATTTGCAGAGATTGCTATAGAAAATGACTTGTTCCTTTTGCATGATGTAACTTACAGAGACTTTGCTCAAAAGCACACTCTCGCTGCAAAATATGCTCCAAACAATACAATCACCTGTTACAGTTTCTCAAAGATATTTGGTATGGCAGGTTTAAGGTTAGGAGCAATCATTTCAAGCGAAGAGGTCATTGATGTTGTAAAGAGCATTATCATTAACGATGTAGGTACAAATATGATTGCACAGGCTGGTGCAATTGCAGCTTTGAAAACCAAACCTCAATGGATTGACAGAGTCAAAAACACCACTTTTGAAAATCAAAAGATCATCAAGGAAGCTGTTGATCAGTGTGAAGGAGTATTCTTGCCGGTTTATCCATCAAGTGCAAACATGATGGGAATTGACTTATCCGGTGCAGGAATCGATCCTGAAGACATGTCTTCATATTTGATTGAGAAAAAGGTGTTCACCAGACAAGGTTCTTATACAAGTAATACATTCGGTCACAATTATTTAAGAGTAAGCTACTCAATCGAACCAGAAAAGGTCAAGGTATTTGCTCGTGAATTTGTACTTGCTGTAGAAGCTTTAAGAACTAAATAATTTTATTATTTAGTTTAATTTTTTCTTTTTTTTAACAATTTTTATTTTTCATTATTTCTCTTATTTTTTAATTTAATCAATTTTAAACCATTTTTTCATACTTTTCATGTAATTTCATGTAAAATAATTCGTATGTAAAAAAACTTTTAAAATTGATAAAAATAGCTATTTTTTAAGGATAATTTTTGAATAAATTTTATAAAAAAAGTAAAGTAGTTTTTAGAAAAATCTAAAAACCTTAAATATTTTTCATTTTGCTAGTTGAATTTAACTAGTCTTTCAAGTAGTAGTACTCACCTTGCTCTTTTTGTTCTCTGTCAAGGTAAGAATCTAATTTATTTACTCTAGGACGTTTGGTTTCCTTATCTCTTCTAAAGGTAATGTCCAAGTCTCCTAAGAACTGGTTCATGCTTGTTCTTAAATCTGCTGGCTTGGAAGCTATACCATTGAGTCCAGGTTCACCGCTGAAGACCATTGCCCTATCGGAAATGTAGTCGATAAATACAATATCGTGGTCTACAATCAAGGATGCCGCATTTCTGCTTTCAATGATCTTTCTGATGACTCTAGCTGCAATCAACCTTTGCTCTACATCCAAGAATGCAGTAGGTTCGTCGAAAAGATAGATGTCTGCATCTTGTGACAATGTTACAGCAAGTGCAAGTCTTTGAAGTTCCCCTCCACTTAATTTCTTGACCTTTTTGTCAAGCAAATTGTCAAGTGCAAGAGGTCTTCCAACTTCACTGTTGAATATGTTTGAACCATAAGTAGGAGCATTTGCGAAAAGGTATTCCTGTGCAGTACCATCAAAGTCAGATTCAATGTATTGAGGTTTGTATGCAATCTCCACCTCTTCTAAGATCTCTCCTTCACTAGGTTTTTCAACTCCTGCCAATATCTTTGCAAAGGTTGTCTTACCGATACCATTTGAACCGAATGCAGTGACAATCTCGTCATGGTAGATCTTACCTGCTTCTGCCTCAAGTGTAAATCCATCATATTCCTTCTTAAGGTCGCTGTATTCGCTTAAGACTTCACCATCATCCTCTGGTGTTGGCGGACGGATGCTGAATTCGATAGGTTGCTTTCTGATTCTTACGTTTTCCTCTTGAAGGAATCCGTTGATGTATGCATTGATTCCAACCCTTACACCTTTGTTACCGGAGACAACACCGTATCCTCCAGGTTCACCATACAAAAGATGGACATTGTCACTCATAGCATCCAATGTAGCTAAGTCGTGCTCAATTACAAGTACTGATTTGCCTGCTTCTGCAAGGGATCTGATTACTTTCACTGCATTCAATCTTTGACGAACATCCAACCAAGATGTAGGTTCGTCGAAGTAGTAGAAGTCACCTTCACGAAGAACTGTTGCAGCAATAGCCACTCTTTGAAGTTCCCCACCACTTAAGTTTTGCATGTCCCTTTCAAGAACATTCTTCAAGTCAAGGTCATCGACAATCTCATCCAATTTGTTTCTTTCGTCAACATTTGAAAGCAAGGTCTTCACATTACCTTTAACAACTTTTGAAAGTTGGTCCACCATTTGAGGTTTGTGAATGGTCTTGATTTCGCCAGCTTGAAGCAATTTGAAGTAGTTTTGCAATGCTGAGCCTTTATAATATTCAATTACCTTATCCCAAGTCGCTTCCTCTTCATAGTTACCAAGGTTTGGAATAAGCTCTCCAGACAATATTCTCATGATGGTTGACTTTCCTATACCGTTTTGACCAAGCAAACCGAGAACGGTTCCGTCCTTAAGGGTTGGCAAACCAAAGAGTTCAAATGCATTTTGACCATAACGGTGGATAGGCTCATCAAGAGCTTCAGGTAAATTGATAACACTGACTGCACCGAATGGACATCTGTTGGTACAGATACCGCATCCAGAACATAATTCTTCTGAAATAAGAGGCTTTTTGCTCTTTTCATCAATTACAATTGTATCCTCTTCCATACGTACACCAGGACAGTAGTGCATGCATACATAGTTACATTTTTTAGGCTGGCACTTGTCCTTGTCTAAAATAGAAATTCTACTCATTTTATCTCCGTATCCTTTATAATAAAATAATAAGTTTGATTAAATAATTTATAATAAATATAATTTGTTTTTAATGGTTTATAATAATTTTGTGTAATATCCTAAAATCACATTTGTAAAATTATTTTTAGTTGTTTTTTGGTTAAATTTAAATAATTTTGAGTTTAATATAAGAGTAAATAAAAATATATGATTTAATTCAACTTTTTTTTAATTAATTTTATGTGATTTAAATGAAACAGGTAATGATTGTAAGAACTGACATCAAGATGGGAAAAGGTAAAATAGCTGCGCAATGTTGTCATGCAGCCATAGGTGCATATAAGCAAGCTGATAAGCAAAAAATAAGAAAATGGGAAAATGAGGCTTATGCAAAAGTGGTTTTAAAGGCACCTTCATTGCAGGATCTTTATAATTTAAGGGAACTTGCTAGAGCAAATGGTGTGGCATATTATTTGGTGACAGATGCCGGCAGAACCCAATTGCCTAAATCCACAGTCACTGTTTTAGGATTAGGTCCTGATGAAGATGATGTATTGGATAAGATAACTGGTGATTTGAAATTATTATAGTTATCTAACTTTTTTTTAATTATTTTTAGTTATTCGTTATTTATTTAATAATATTAATCTTATTCAATTTCCACTTCTACAGGTCTTTTCCACTCTTTTCTTATTTTATAATCCTTATAGATTGTACCGATTCCAATGAATTCAATTACGAATATCAAAAGCCCAATGGTCAAATCAACCACTCCATTCATCAATTTGAAATGGTCAATTCCATATTGCAGATAAGCTAAAATAGTAATTGAAAGCATAATCTTGGTATAATCTGAAGTGTAATGTCTCCAACCTATTGTATCAATGCAACGTTTAATGGAAACTAAATTGAATGCACCAAGCAATCTTCCTCCATCTGCAAGTCTTGCAAGGGAAATTTCCATAAAGAATGCAACAATGTATGTTACTATTATGCTGCAAATTATAAATTCAAGAGTAGCCACTGGATTATGTATGTAGAATAATTTCATTGTTTCCATTATGTGGGACAATGCAAATTTCAATTGAAATTCTGGAAGTTTGAAGTCCAGTGAAATAGTCAATAAAGCAAATGCTTCAATAGTTGTATATATTGTAATCATAATCATGGATTTAATTCCAAATATGAAGCATTCCTTGATCTTTATTTTAGGCAGTTTCTTCCCTTCCCTTATTGTATCTTTGGTGATTACAAGTCCATATCCATATATTAAAAGGGTAGTGAGTATTGAAATAATTATCAGGAGCATTTGATATTCATTTTCCATTGAATGAATTACTCGGTTACTGAATCCCTGCAATCCAAGCAAGAGTAAAATTATAATGAAACCTATTGGATTCGCCTTACAGTAATCAAATGTATATTTTAATCTTTTCAATGGCATATCGTTTTCCCCAAAGTCTTTATCTATTATATGATGGTCTTATCTATATGGATAATCTCATTAAAATAACCTTTATCAAAGTAATTTTTATCAATTATATTTTATAAACTTTTATTAAACATTTTCTTATCATAGTGTGGTTTGGTTTGTTTTATCTAAAAGTTTATAAATAGATAGGATAAATATTAGATTTATGAAAAGAATTTTTAAATTAGTTGAAAAATATTTCTTTATAATTATTTTGATTGCAGTAGTGATTGCTCTAATCGATCCAAGATCTTTCAATTGGGTTTTAGAAGAGTTCATGGGAATAAACATCATAAATATTCTCTTGGGAATAATTCTTTTCGGTATGGGTACAACATTAAAGATAAATGACTTCATCACCGTATTTCGAAGACCTAAGGAGATTTTGGTGGGAGTGTCTGCACAGTATATCATCATGCCTCTCATTGCATTTGCTCTTGCAACCCTATTCTCACTTGATGCTGGATTGACTGTAGGTCTTATTCTCGTGGGAACCGTTCCTGGAGGAACTGCATCTGATGTAATAACTTTCCTTGCAAAAGGAGATTTGGCATTCTCTGTGTCTTTAACAGCAGTATCCACTGTCATTTCACCTATTGTAACTCCAATCATTACTTTAATACTCATTGGAAATCAAATTGCATTCAATCCTGTGGACATGTTTATTTCAATAGTGGAAATAGTTATCCTTCCAATCGGTTTAGGTCTCTTCTTGAATTACAAGTTCCCTAAATTCTGTGAGGAATTAAAGGATTATTTGCCTACACTATCATCTATAGTGATAGCTATTATTGTTGCAGGTGTGATTGGTGCAAATAAGGAGGCTATCATAAGCTCTTCACTTATCATAATGGCAGTAATTGTTTTGCAGTACTTCATAGGAATTGGATTAGGTTTCATTGTTGCATATCTCTCTGGAATGAATCGCAAACAAATGATTACAATAGCTATTGAACTTGCTTTCCAGAATTCCGGTTTGTCTACAAGTCTTGCAAAAACACATTTCCCAAGCTTGACTTTAGCAACAGTTCCTGGAGCACTATACTCAGTATGGCAGAACTTTGCAGGATCAATACTTGCTTATATCTTTACAAAATATTTTAATAATGAAAGTTAAATTTCACTTTCATTATCTTTTTTTAATTTTTTAAAAATAGTTTTTTATTTTTTTTTCAATGTTATAAACATTTCAAAATCTAAGTTATTTTTTGAATCTTAATATAAATCTTCAAGATTGTATTCAAGAATCTCATCTGCTTCATTTTCTGAGCAGATAGCTAATTTATATTGATTCAAATCAAAATAACTGAATTTGATGTCATCCTCATTTTCCTTCAGTTCAGGATTTTGATTCTTTACTTTGGTTTCCCCATCCTCTATAACGATTTCAAACTTATCAAGATCCAATAGGAAACCTAAACCTGTATATTTCATGTAGCTTTCTTTCAATACCCAATATTTGAAGAATTGGTCAACACGATTGTCTGATTTTTTGATGTTGTCATATTCGCTGTTGTAGAAGAAAGTTTGAGCTATCTTCATATCAATTAGAGGGTCGATTTTTTCAATGTCTATGCCTATTTCCTCATCAGATATTGCACATGCAACCATTCTGCCTGCATGGCTCATATTGAAATGGATGTTTTCATAGTTGCTTATATATGGTTTGCCGTCCTTTTCAGTTTCTATTATTGGATCATCGATATTCTCTTCATCCAACATTTTTTTCAAAAGAAGGTAAACGCCAGAGCTAAGCTTTTTATCCTTATCAAATATGAAATTATCCACTTTTTCTTGTCTACTTTCCGGTAAGATAGGGTAAGTTTTTTCCAAATCTAAGTCTTTTACATTACAATATGCTACTTTAATCATGAAATCACTAATGTTTATTTTTTATGTTTTTCAATTTCTTAATTTTAATTTTCTTAATTTTAATTTTCTTAATTTTAATTTTCTTAATTTTAATTTTCTTGATTTAATTTTTTTAATTTTAATTTATTAATTTTATTTTACAGATTATTCTTTATATTTAATTCTTTAAATATTTTAATTGTTAATCTCTCATAATGTTTGAAAAATACTAACATATATATAATGTTAAAAATAAATAATTAATAAATGCTATTTTTATAAGTATTTTATATTTTTAAATATTCTATATTTTATAAGAATTTAAAATTATTTTAACTATTCATCATTCAGTTGTGATATTATTATTGAATGGGTTATTAAGATTGGTGGAAGTTTATTCCCACAAAAAGCTATAGAACTGGCAAATGCATTGAAAGACCAAAACTGCTTGTTTGTTATTGGTGGAGGAGAATTTGCTAATCTCATTAGGAAATATGATTCCCTGATAGGGTTTTCAGAGGATGCAACCCATGAAACAGCTATTGATTCAATGGATATCTTGGCTAAATTGCTGAATGATAAATTAGCATTTACAGAAATTAGCTATACTATAGAAGAAGCAATCAGTATATCTAATTCAAATAAGATACCAATTATGATTTGTTCCGGCATTCTAAAGGAAAACGAACCATTCGCACATTCATGGGATGTCACAAGCGATTCTATTGCAGCGTATATTGCAAGCCTTTTGGATGCAAAGCTTTTAATAGCAACAAATGTAAATGGTATATATACAAAAGATCCGTCCTTAAGTGGTGCAGAATTGATCAAGGAAATTGATGTAAATGAACTACTGACTTTTGACGAATCATCAATTGATTTGATGTTGCCTACTTTGCTGATTGAGTATGGATTGGATTGTTATGTAGTAAATGGAGAGTATCCTGAAAGAGTTTTGGCAATAATCCAAAGTGGTGGAGAAATTGCAGAAGATTCTTTTGAATATACATTTATACATAATGAATAATTAACCGTCTTTTTTATTAATTCATAGGTGAACTTAAGAAAAATTTAAGTTTTAGATTGCTTAAATGAAAATTGGTTAATCATAGATTAATCATAGTTTAATCATTAAGTTTATAAATTAATAAATTAAAATATTTATAATATATTTGGTGATATATATGGAAAAAGTATACTGTCAATCTTGTAAACAAGAAATACCATTAATTGAACCTTATGTTCAATTCAACTGTCCAGAATGTGGTAAACCTATCGCAAGATGTGAAAGTTGCCGTACTTTCGGTCACTCTTACAAATGCGAATGTGGATTTGAAGGACCATAAGATTAATGGTTTTTTAGAAGATAATTATTATAGAAATAATTTAAACATATTTTAGAATTGTATTAATGCTCGGAGGAATGATTATGGGAGAAGTTGTAAACACTTTAAAAGTAATGCCTGAAAGCCCAGAAGTAGATTTAGAAGCATTAAAAGCAGATTAAAAGCAGCAATCACTGATGCAATGCCTGCAGATGCAGAATTACACGAAATTACTGAAGAACCTATTGCATTCGGTTTAGTAGCTTTAAATGTTGTTTTCATCGTAGAAGACGGTGAAGGCGGAACTGGACCTACTGAAGATGCTGTAACTGCTTTAGCTGATGTTGCTAGTGCAGAAATTACTGATTCTAGAAGATTAATGTAAGCAAGCTTTTTGACCTTCGGTCAAAAACCTTGACCAAAAATCTTACCACTTTTTTGTGGTAAATTTTCTTTTTTAATTTTTAATATTATTTTAACTCACTATTTTTATTTAAATTACTTTTTTTCAAATTTCATTATTTGTTACTTTGTACAATCTAATTTTTTATTTTCTATCTTTGTTATTTTTTAATTATTATAATTGAATGTTTGTTTATAATTTTTTAAAAATTTTAAAAAATATTTAATTATACATATTTTTATTAAGTATTTAACCAGGTTTAATATAATTTTACTGAAAATAATTCAATTAAATTATAAAGATTTAAATAATTAGTTAACTAAACTAATTATTAGAGATGATTATTTCCAGCTTTTCCCAGAATTAATCAATCTTAAATAATTATTTAGGAGATATAAAAATGAGAGGATTGGCAAGAATCGAACAAGACGTACTCGGATGGGTTGACATTGAACTTGATGAATGTGGACCTTACGACGCAATCTGTAAACCACTCGCTATGGCACCATGTACTTCAGACGTACACATCGTATGGGGTCATGCATACATGAGTGACGCACCTAACCGTGTAGTAGGACACGAAGCTACTGCTGAAGTAGTAAAAGTAGGGGACAAAGTCAAAGACTTCAAACCTGGAGACCGTGTAATTGTACCTGCTATCACTCCTGACTGGTTAACTGTACCTGCAGAACAAGGATTCTCACAACACTGTTACGGTATGGGAACAGGTATGAGTTTTGTAACCTTCAAACATGGTGTATTTGCAGAACAATTCCATGTAAACCAAGCTGACGCTAACTTAGCTCACTTACCTGAACATGTAAGCTTAGAACAAGCTGTAATGATTTCAGACATGATGACTACCGGTTTCTATGCTGCAGAACTTGCAGAAATTAAACCTGGTGACACTGTAGCTTGTTTCGGTATCGGACCTGTAGGTCTTATGTCACTCGCTGGTGCACAAATTATGGGTGCTTCCCATATTATTGCTGTAGGAAGTCGTCCAGCAGCTATTAAAGTAGCTAAAGAATATGGTGCAAATGATATTGTAGATTACCACAACGGTAACACAGTAGATCAAATCATGGACTTGACTGATGGTAAAGGTGTAGACAAAGTTGTAATCGGTGGAGGAGGTAAAGACACCCTCTCTGAAGCTTTATCTGTACTTAAAGTCGGTGGTATTATCGGTAACGTATTGCACTATGACGGTATTGAAACCGTCCCAATCGACGGTCTTGCATGGGGTCAAGGACTTGCAGATAAGACTATCCGTGGTGGAGTATGTCCTGGTGGACGTGCTAGAATGGAAAAATTAGCAAATCTTGTTGAATATGGCCGTTTCGATTCATCCAAATTAATCACCCACAAATTCGACAAATTTGATGACATCGAAGAAGCTATGATCTTAATGAGAGACAAACCACGTGACTTGATTAAGCCTGCTGTTATTTTAGATGAATAACCCAAACTTTTCCAGCCATCGGCTGCAAAAGTTTGATCAAAATATTTTCACTAGTTGGGAGTATTTGTCCTGACTAGTTTTTTTACTTTTTTTTTAACTTTTGATATGTGATTTTATAGTTCTTTTTTTACTTTTAAATTATATGATTTTTATAGTTTTTTAGTGATGTTGATACAGATGGAAGAGTTGGTAAATACTTCTACATTACCTTAAAAGATAAAAACGGTAATTTATTGAAGAACAAGCCTGTACAAATCGGATTCAATGGTAAGGTATATGACAGAGTAACTGACAAAAACGGTCAAGCAAGACTCCAAATCAACCTTAAGAACGCAGGAACATACTCATTTGCTGTGGCTTACTTAGGAGATGACGACTACAATGGATCTTTCATAGTTGCTAAGATTGTTGTCAAAAAGCAAAAAGGAAGCTTAACTGTTCCAGCTAAATCCTACAAGGCAAGTGCTAAAACAAAAACATTGACTGCAACATTCAAGTCTGCAAGTGGAAAAGTAGTTGCTAATAAGAAAATCACTTTTACCATAAATGGTAAATCTTATAGCGCTACCACTAATGATAAAGGTGTTGCAAGCGTCAAGGTGTCCTTAAATAAAAAAGGAACCTACAGTTTCACTGCTAAATTTGCTGGAAACAACATGTACGCAGCAATGAACAAAACTGGAAAATTAACCATAAAATAAAATTTAGAATAATTTAAGGATAGTCTTTGACTATTCTTAAAAACTTTTTTTTATTATAATAAAATTTCAATCTCATTTTTATTCCAAATTGTTTTAATATTGCTTTAATTTTACTAATTTATCATAATTTTTATTCTTATTATAATTTTTTGTTTCAAAATCATTTTTTAATTATAAATCTAATTTTACAATATTGTTTTAAGATTTAAAGCACTATAACCCATCTAATTTAAATATAAGTTCCTATAAATAATCTATTGTATTGAAACTGCTTAAATTAGCAAATAAAATTGGTTCATATTGATATCTTTTATTTAATTTGGTGGTGAAATGTTAGATTTGGTCATGGCATGTTTTATTGGCATAGGCATTGGAACCTGTACTGGAATGGTTCCGGGAATACATGTGAATACTGCAGGTGCCATTATGTTCGCATCCTCCGCATTCCTCATGAATTACATATCTGCAGAATTCTTATGCATAGTTTTTGTTTCCATGTCAATAGCTCATGCACTGATTGAATTTGTTCCTTCAATGCTTCTTGGAGTTCCTGAAGAGGGAACAGCTACTTCTGTTCTTCCTGGGCATAGGATGGTATTGGAAGGAAGGTCAAAGGAAGCTATTCGAATAGTTTCCGTTGGAGGTTTTGGAGCTATTCTTGTAGTTATTTTAATGCTTCCTGTTTTTGCAGTTGCATTGCCGTTTCTGCAAGGAATATCCAAACCTTATACCTGGATAATCTTGACTCTTGTATCTTTATATATGATCCATAGGTTGAGCAATGGCAATATTGCATTTCTATGGTCACTCCTCCTTTTTGTTTTATCCGGTATATTAGGTTGGATAATGCTTCAAACCCCCATATCTTCCGGAATCTCTCTTATGTGCACCTTCAGTGGTTTATTTGGAATAAGTACAATTTTGTTTAGTTTGAATGACAGCTCCTCAATTCCTCATCAAAACAGATTCTATGATTTGGAGATTGATATGGATGCTACGAAAAGCATATTTGCAGGAGGGACTGCAGGAGCTATCTTAGGATTTTTACCGGGATTCGGTCCTGCTCAGGGAAGCATCATAGCACAAGGAGCATGTGGAACAAGTGATGATAGCGATGATACCAAGAATTTTCTCTTAGCTAACAGTGGATTGAATACTTCAGACACACTCTTCTCGTTAATAGCTATTTATTTGATTGGTAATCCAAGGAGCGGAATTGCTGTATATATGTCTTACTTGATTTCTGAATTCACTTTAGCACACTTGATGATATTCACTTTTGCTTCTTTAATTGCAGTTTCAATATCATTGATGATCTGTTTGAAATTAGGGGATGGATTTTCAAATCTCATGCAGGGAATAGATTATAGGAAGCTTTCAATTGGAGTGATTGTTCTGATGATAGTGATTTTATATGCCTTTGCGATTATCTATGAAGGGCCGATATTATATCTCACTCTTGCCTTGATTACTACCACTGCAATGGGTTTGCTTCCACATTATTTGGGAGTCAGCAAGTCTCATTTGATGGGAGTCTTGATTCTGCCTGCAATTATAATTTATATGCAAATGTACATTTAATGTGTTTAATTTATTTTGGCGTGTTCTGGTTTTGTCTTTTTTGAACTTATTCCCACTAATTTTAAACAGTCTTTTTTAACATGATTTGGTGATTTGATGGATAAGAATTATTTTTCGAATGATAATGGCTTAATTCCAAAATACGATGTATTGAAATTTAACTTTTCAGAACGTTTTTTAGAAAATAGATTGCAGAATAGGTTTGATTATGATTATAAGGAAAATTTGGCTAAAAATATGCTGAAGGAATTGATAGGATATGGAGAAATCAGTTCCTTAATAGAGGATGATGATTTGGAGGAGATAATGGTCATTGGTGTGGACAAGCCGGTTTTTGTTTATCATAGGAAGTATGGGATGATGGAAACTGATTTGATATTTGATGGTGAGGAAAAGATAACGAACATCATCGATTCGATAGCTCGTGAAACCAATAGGAGAATAGACCAGCAATCTCCCATTTTAGATGCAAGGCTGGAAAATGGGTCTCGAGTAAATGCAACAATTCCTCCATTGTCCGCCAATGGCCCTACAATAACAATCAGAAAGTTTAAAAAGGACCCATTGACAATTGTTGACTTGATTAGATTCAACACATTAAACACTGAAATGGCATCATTTTTATGGCTCTGCGTTGATGGTCTTGGAGTGAAACCTGCAAATATAATTGTATCTGGAGGGACCAGCTCCGGAAAGACAACACTCCTCAATGCATTGTCCATATTCATCAATCCAAAGGAGCGAATCATAACAATTGAAGACACATTGGAGCTTCAGATTCCACACAATCACATAATCAGAATGGAAGCAAGAACCGTAAACATCGAAAATCAAGGTGAAATAACAATAGAGGACTTGGTAAAAAACTCCCTAAGGCAAAGACCTGACAGAATCATAGTGGGGGAAGTTAGAGGAAAGGAAGCAATTACATTGTTCACAGCATTAAATACTGGACATTCCGGCTTTGGAACTCTGCATGCAAACAATTCCAGAGAAACCATTACAAGACTTACCAATGCTCCTATGAATGTTCCTAAAATCATGATTTCTTCAATCGATTTCATAATCATGGAAAAGAGAATATACAGATCTGATGGAATTTCCTACAGAAGAATTACAGAAATCGTTGAAGTGGTTGGCATGGAAGAGGGAACTGTCCAATTAAGCAAACTGTTCGAGTGGGATAGTGAAAAGGACGAATTCAGAAATTTGACTATCATGAGCAAGACTTTGGAAGAGATAGCCAATCTAAAGGGAATTCATATCTCCAAATTAAATGAGGAATGGGAAAAACGAAGGGATGTTTTGAACTATTTGGTTAAAAATAACATATCTTCCCAAAAAGATATATCTAAATTTCTTGAAAATTATTATCTCAATCCTAACTATGTATTAAATGAGATTGGTGTTTCATTAAATTGATATTTCTTTTAGAAAATTAATTTTAATTAATCGTATTTTTTATAATTTTGATAGAAATTTAATTTGCATTTTTAGTCTAAGGTGATTATTATTTTAGAGGAATTTTTCATTCGGTTCAGTGATTCATCAATCAATTTATTCATAAAACTTATTGATTTCATTATTTCAGTTCTGGATAAGTTTGGCAATAAAGGTAATTTGGAGAATGAAGAAAGTTCAAATGAAAAGAATTTTGAAAATAAGGAAATCTTCAAGATAAATAATTTCTTAAAGAATGACAGTATTTTTGAGGAATTGGAAAATAGGTATTCAAATAATTCTTCTTCAAATCTTTCCAATTCAACCAATCAATCTCAAAACATTTTTACCAGTTTAAATCTTGAAAAGAATGATGATTATCAAAATTTTGATGAAAGTGGAGAGAATAGGATGGTCATTACGGATAAATTTATGGATATTTTATTGAATAACAAATTTATTTCAATAGATGAATCCAATATTCATAATTCATTTTTAAGGATAATCATAATAATTTTCTCTATCCTGATCCTTGTAGTGGCATTAATTAGCTATTTTCTATCTATTGAGTTAGGTATGGCGTTCTTCATCACATTTTTCCTAATTGCATTTGTAATATTCTATTATCCTAAAATCAAAAAGCAGAATGATTATTCTTCATTTTCAAAGGAACTTCCCTTTGCTCTAAGGCAATTGGCTACTGAACTTAGATCCGGCAAAAGCCTATTTGATTCTATGGATTCAATTTCTCGCTCTGATTATGGCATCTTGTCCTTGGAGTTTTCACGAGTTCTTGAAGAGATAAAATACGGGGAAAGTACGGAACAGGCATTCTTGAATCTGGAAAAGAGAGTTGATTCAAAGGCATTTTCAAGGGTGATATATGAAATCCTGACAAGCTTGAGGGTGGGAGCAAATCTTTCCACTTCATTGACCATCATTGCAGAGGATGTGAATTTTGACATCAGAATGAAATTAAAGGAGTATAGTGAAAAGCTGAATGCATTCATTATGATCTATACCTTTTTAGCTATTTTAGCACCTGTCATTCTTTTGACAATCCTGCTTGCAGCTTCTGTAGTGATTGGGGATTTGGTTCCTGTTGATTTGATAATGGTTCTTTATTCTGTATTCTTCCCTATGATAATCATCTTTTTAGGGTTTGCAATAAAAAAATTAGAGCCTAAAATATAATAGGGTTTAGTTAAATGAAATGTGTATGGCATTGGTGGCTAATTTTTAAAATAAAGTGATAGGAGGAAGGAAATTGGCTTGGTGTTATTGTTTTATTTATAAATTAAAATATTTCTATAATCATAAGATAAGAACAATGTTTTATTTTAGGTGACACATTGTTCTTATGGTTTAAAGAGCATTATTTTTTTATTTTTAATTTGAGCGATATAGTTTAAAAAATAGTTCCCTTTAAACAAATATTTATTTATAATTTTTCATATAAAAACTTTATTACTTTTTTCTAAAAAAGTATTACTTTTTTAATATTTTTTTGCTAATTTGTATTATTCTTGAATTTTTCGAACTTTTTTATACTTTTTCTCCATTGTTTGCATGTCAACAATCCTAAATTATGTTTTTAGCGTGTGGAATTTTAGCTTTAATTGCATTATGTATTTTAGGAATTGTTGTAGTGATAATTGATTCTTTTGCAATATAACCTGAATCCCTATCATTGCAATGGCCTATATGGACTGAAGCATTCAGTTCTTCCTGCAAGTTATTTACAGTGACTCTTTCAATCCATGGATTGCTGTCAGTGATTATGATTTCATCGATTCCTTTCTTATCGAGCTCTTTTGCAACAAGCCATGAAACGAATCTTCCACCATGCAATGAAACGGTGCTTCCATTTACCCCATCTGCAATTTCCTCTAATGTTTTTGGCAGATTCATCTCTTTATACATTTTGGAGTTTTGTATTGTTGCCCAGTGTGCATCTCCAATTGCAAATGAACCGATTGTTTTCGGATAGATGTTTTCAGGTCCTGCAAGTTTAACTGCATGGGTAAGTGCCAATAATTCTTCTCTTTGAACAGGAACTCTTGTTGGGCCTCCTTGAATCTCCTCATTCATAATTTTGATTACTCTTGGAAGACCGAATTTGCCTCTTCTTGCAGTTCCAGGTTCAAAACCGCACATGTATCCATGGTGATTTTTAGGAAAACCTGTGATGATTACATTCAATCCTGATCTGAGTCCTGCCCTACATTCGCTTTCATACGCACCATTGGTTGCGACCACTTTTCCAGGACATAAGATTCTGCTCATAGCGATTGCCTTTGCAAAGCTTTCATTGGTGTTTTCACACCTGTTGAATGGCCCTCCTTCTATGACGAAAACATCAACTCCCATTTCAATGGCTTTTGTAAATCCGGTGATCAATTCATCGTATCCATCACCAACGAACATGATAGCTTCAAGTCCCTTTCCATATTTTTTAGCGAGGTTTGCCAAATCTTCAGCCTCTTCAAGAGGTGCAGCATGTCCGTCATTACATTGTTCGCTGCTTAAGTTGATTGCAACAGATGATGATAATTGAACCCATCTTTCCTTATCTTCAAACTCAGCCTTTTCCTTATCAATCAATCTTTCATGAATCCTTCCTCTTGGACACTCTGTAAAGCTAGGGCCTTTGTTGTAGCAGTCTCCTCCACATCCTACAATGTGCTTAGGGAATCTCATTGCACCGTATTTTCCGAAATGGTCAAGATCCAATGGAACGTCTGTGATGTTATAGACTTCTTCCATTATCTCGACACCTCTTTGTCCGTATTTTTCTGCAATGTCTGAAAATGCATATGCACAAATGTGTATTGGTGCACCAATCATGTTTGCTAACATGCAGTTGCCGAACAGTTCCATCTTCTCCAAGTCAGATGCACAGGTTCCAACAACAACTTCAGTCAAATCACATCCTATTGGGAACTTCTTAAAGCGGGTTCCAAGTTTCATGGTGTCTTCAAAACTTAAGTCGGATATTGCATCCACAACTGACACTACATCTTTTTCGGATTTTGCCAATTCCAAAGCACTTTCATCACTGTTTATTGATTCTTTGATAAGTTCGTACATTTTTTACCTCAATTCGAGTCTTTTTCAAGTATTCTTTAAAATGTTATTACAATAATATAGAAAATCCACAAAAAAGTAATACTTTTATATAAAATTTTATTACTAATTCTATTTTCTTATTTAATTCTTCTATAATATAAAAATTTTGTTATTTTTCAACTCTTTTTGGGCTTTTTTTAGATAAACTTTTTACAGTATTACTTTTAGTTTCATATGGCAAAAAGAGTAATAAATAATTTTAAATATGTATTACAATATATTTATTATTACTACTTTGTAAATTAGTATTACTAAAATCTTAAAAAATTCCTTTAAGTATTACTTGCTTGGAAACTTAGTTTTTTTTAACTAGATTTTTGCAAGCAGTTAATAGCTTTTAATGGGCTTTTTAAACTTTAAAAAATCATAATCATGTTTTCATGATTTCATATATTTTCCCTAATTTATCAAAGTTTAATTCCCTTGATAGAATTGGTGATACGATAAAAAGATAAAATTTTAGCAAAGTGGTAAAATATAAAGGAGATATTTAAAAATGAAAGTAGCAATTTTAGGTGCTGGCTGTTACAGAACTCACGCAGCTAGTGGAATTACAAACTTTTCTAGAGCTTGTGAAGTTGCAGAAGCAACTGGTAAAGAAAACATTTCAATGACTCACTCTACTATTGAAATGGGTGCAGAACTTTTAGAATTAGCAGGTGTAGACGAAGTTGTAGTAGCTGACCCTGTATTCGATGGTGAATTTACTGTAGTTGAAGACTTTGATTATGCAGAAGTAATCGCAGCTCACAAAGCTGGAAACCCTGAAGATGTAATGCCTGCAATCAGAGCAAAAGTAGGAGAATTAGCTGAAACTGTACCTAAACCAGCTGCTGGTGCTATTCACTTCACCCACCCAGAAGACTTAGGTATGAAATGTACCACTGATGACCGTGAAGCAGTAGCTGACGCTGACTGGATCATGACCTGGTTACCAGAAGGAGGTATGCAACCTGCAATCATCGAAAAATTCGCTGATGTAATTAAAGACGGTGCTATTGTAACCCACGCATGTACCATTCCAACTCCTAGCTTAAACAAAATCTTCGAAGACTTA
>CACYJH010000043.1 GCA_902774685.1 uncultured Methanobrevibacter sp. | reverse complement strand
GATAAATTTAGTTACTTCGTTAGTTCCTTTTGCTACTTTACCAGTATTTTGTGCTACTTCTAAAGCTTCTTCTGCTTTGTTAGCGATTTCTTCAGGTGTATCAAATTTTACATAAATGTTTGCCATATAATTTACCTCCTTTTTCATCTGGCTTTTGCCATCCATCGGCAAATATTATAACTGTAATGAAATCCAATTTTTTTTAGATTTCGATATACGAATAATACAATTATAATAATTAAAACAGCGAAACTGTCCATTTTAGACAATATCACTATAAAAAATCAGTAAAACAATCAAATAACCACAATAATCAAACAATTAATTTATCAATCGATTAATCAACGAATCAATCAATAAATAATAATTTATCAATTATAGATAAAACTTAATAAAAATATAATATTTTGTAAAAAGTTCGCTTAGATAAGCTTGATATTCGATTAAATTACAGATTTAAAGTTTTAATCTATAACTCTAAATATTATATTCACATAGTTTAATATTTTCAATGAATATTATTAGTTTAAGTAAAATTAGCTAATAATATAAAATTTTTCAATTTAGTATTAATGAAATAAATTCTAGAGAACTAGACATAATAAAATATGTATATTATAGTATATAAATGTTATTAGAAAAATAGGCTAAAAAAAAGGAAAATCTGTTAATTCAAATCAGATTTTCAAATTAGAATAAAAAAATAAAAAAAAGAATTCGTATAAAGTCATAAGAAAAAGATAAAAGTAAAAAATTACTTTAATCTAGATCTCAAAAGAAAGTATTAAACAGCAATCTTATTTAATTGCTAATTTAATGTCTTCAGCTTTTACAGTTTTTCTGCCTGCGTGGCGTGCAAAGTTAACTGCTTTTTGAGCAATTTCGTTTCCGTATTCTTCAATTGCTTCAGCTAATTCTTCTTTAGCTGCATCAGCTACTCTTTCAGCACCAGCATTTTTTAATATTCTTCCGATAGGAGCGATTGGTAATTCCATATTTAACACCTCAAATTTTTATAATAATAATTGTATATTTTTTAATATATAAATATATCGATAAAAATGCTTAAAATTTGATAATATTTACATAATTCTAGTAATAATTTATAAAAAATATAATCTATTTTTCAAATCAAATCTTAACAAAAAATATAAAAAATATCAAAATTTCATAAAAAAATATTATACTAATTGGGAAATAATAAAAAAATATTGAAAAAATCGAAGATTAAAAGAAAAATATTAAAAAAATTAAAAAAATATGCTCTCTGAAAGGAGTTAAAATTTTGAAAAAATAATAAAAAAAATATAAAAATTATTAATGAATATTTTCTAAAATTAAAAAAAGAATAAAAAATGTAATGAAAAATAAAAAAATCATAAAATAGTATCTTTAAAAATTTGAAAAAAGTAAAAAAACATAAAATAATTTCATTAAAAAAATTAAAAAAAAACAGAAAGATAGATTTAGGAAAGATCCTAAATCTTTTTAATTTAATCATTTAATTTAAAACGGCAAGTGTATATACTGATTCAAGTTAGTGAATGAATTAGTGTTCCAATTATGGATATTACCCAATTCATTGTATCTGCTTGTTGCATCAGCAGTATACCAAACACCATCAATATATATTTGAGCCCATACGTGTCCAGCTACTAAACCACTGTTGAACTTACAGTTTTTAGCATGGGAGAATCTCGCAGGAATGCCTGCAGCTCTACAGAGAGCTACAACCAAGTTAGCTTGGTCACAACAATTTCCAGTACCACTGCTTAAAGTCTTAGCAGCTCCCTTTTGACTGTTTGAATAATAGCTGTAAGCGATATTATCCCTTACATAATTGAAAATTGCTGTTGCCTTATCCCATGTGGAAGTCTTTCCAGAGGTTAACTTATTAGCTAATGTCTGTATAGCAGAAGTTATGGCATCATAGCCAGAAGACTTCAAATATTTAGCAAGCTCTGCATCACTAAGACTTTCAATCTCATTCAATCCTTTCTTGAATTGTGATGCATTACCATGAGGAACATTAACCTTTAGATTTACTGTTTGATTGGATGCAAAGTAATATTCATCTCCTGCAAATAGATATATCAATTTATAGGTTTGTCCTGCAGCCGCATTAATGGTCAAACTCACCATACCATTGTTATCAGTTGTTCTAGTATACACAGTACTGCCAGGACCAAATATGAATTTGATTACCTTATTTGCTAAAGCCTTACCGTCACCATCCTTTAAGTAAACCTTATAGGCACTACCTTTTGTAATGGTAGTTCCAGAACCACTGATAGTGGTTTTGGACTGAACCTTAAGATTTACGGAACCGCTGGATGCGAAATAATAGAGTCTTACCTGCAGCCGCATTAATGGTCAAACTCACCATACCATTAGAATCGGTTGTTCTAGTATACACAGTACTGCCAGGACCGAAAGTGAAAATGATTACCTTATTAGCCAAAGCTTTGCCATCACCATCCTTTAAGTAAACCTTATAGGCATTACCTTTAGTAATGGTACTTCCAGAACCACTTATAGTAGTTTTAGACTGAACCTTAAGACTCACAAAGTCTTACCTGCAGCCGCATTAATGGTCAAACTCACCATACCATTAGAATCGGTTGTTCTAGTATACACAGTACTGCCAGGACCGAAAGTGAAAATGATATGTTTATTTGCCAGTGCATTGCCATTAGCATCCTTTAAGTAAACCTTATAGGCATTTCCCTTAGTAATAGTACTTCCAGAACCACTGATTGTAGTTTTGGACTGAACTTTTAAATTTACGGAACCGCTGGACGCAGAATAACTATCATCCCCTAAAAATGAATATTTTAGTGTATATTTACCTGCTGCGGCGTTAATGGTTAAATATGCAATACCATTTTTATCTGTTGTTTTAATGTATTTTACCTTATTTGAACCAAAAATGAATATAATTCGTTTATTAGATAAAATTTTTCCGTTTGCATCTTTTAAAGTTATCTTATAAGTATTTCCTTTTTTTATTGTACTTCCAGAATTAATGATCTTTGTTGAATTCTTGGAAGCGTTGTTAGAAACATTAGTTTTTGAATCAATAACTTTAGTAGATTTATCTGAACTAGATTTACCTGAATCAGTATTATTCTTTGAATTATCAGAACTAGACTTATCTGAAGCAGACTTGTCAGAACTAGACTTATCTGAGTCAGAACTAATTGTATCAGTGCTTGTCTTTTCTAAACTACTCTTAACTAAAGTAGAATTTGCACTATCATCTAAGCAATTTTTCTCCAAGCTTAGAGAATTATTATCTTCCCTTATTTGTATATGGGGTGATGAAAAATCTTGATCATGTGAAATTTCACCTACATCACTTGCTGATACAGATGCAATTGAAAAAATTAAAACGAATAAAAATATGAGAATAAATATCTTATTTTTATTCAAAATTTTATCACCTCAATACATTAAAAAAGAAAAAATCAATTATTCAAAATAATGATTTTATTTAGTTGAATATCTAAAATTTTATCATTCCCAAAATAAGTTTTGAAATATCATTTTTTAAACAAATGAATAGTGAATGAAACTTATTTTCCTAAAAAACAATAACTTTTTCTTTTTTAATGTTGGTAAAATTTTAGATTTAATAGTATATAAACCTTTTCCTTAAAAAAAATAAATTTAACCGAATATAAATTCTTTAAATTTAATTTAACTAAATAATAAACAATAAAAATATTAATAAACACTTTATATTTATCAAATCATTCATAAAATAATAAAAATGAAGTTTCAGTTTAAAAAAAGACCGATTTGACATTTTATTTAAAAAACAATTTATACACACCCATTTAATTAAATATTGGTTATTAATGTCTATTTAATTTAAATACTACTGAAAATTACTTTTTTAAATCAAATATTAACTATTTATCTTAATTAATTAAAAAAAAGCATAAAATAAAGTTTTTTAAATTAAGATTGAATTGATTTTAATTAATCAATTGAATTTTGAAAAATAATAAAAAGTTTAATAATTAATAAAATTGATTAAAATCAGTTATTTTAGATTTAAATGAATAAAAACACCCTAATTAAAAAATAAAGAAATATAATCGATTTTAGCAAAAATGAACATTTTACCTGATTTTTAGCTAAAAATAGATGAATTTTACTAATTTTTTTAATTGAAAAATTTAAAAAATGTGTGAATGTTTAATCTAAATCTGGAAGTTTTTTTAAAAAATTTTTAGAAAAAAAGCAAGCATGAAAAATATAAATAAGCATTAAAAAAATTTAAGAAAAAATTAAGAAAAAAGAATACGAAAATTATAAAAAAACTAAAAAAATAAATAAAAAAAATTAAGAAAAAAAGGTAAAAAAATAGGAAAAAATAAAATAAGAAAAATTATTTGTTAAGTAAAATTTCCTTAATCTTATCAATGTCTGCATCCACTTGGACAGGATCAACACATGCATCAATTGCAGTGTTAGGGTCTTTAAGCAAGTGTCCTGTTACGACACAAACAACTCTTTCTCCTTTATCTACATCTCCTTGTTCGACTAATTTCTTTAAACCTGCAATGGATGCTGCAGAAGCTGGTTCTACACCAATTCCTTCAGTTCTTGCAAGTAATTTTTGAGCATCAAGGATTTCTTCATCAGTAACGGTTTCAGATAAACCGTTTGAATCATAAATAGCTCTTAATGCTTTAACAGCACTGACAGGAGCACCGATACGGATTGCAGTAGCAATGGTTTCTGGATTTTCTACAGGAGTCATTTCCATAGTCTTATCCCTAAATGCATTAGCGATAGGGCAAGCTCCTTCAGCTTGAATACCAGTCATCATTGGAACATCATCCATGAATCCAGCATTGTGGAATTCAGTGATACCTTTCCAAATAGCTGAAATGTTTCCTGCATTACCTACAGGCAATACAATCCTATCAGGAGATTCCCATCCTAAATCATGAACGATTTCATAACCGATGGTCTTTTGACCTTCTAATCTGAATGGGTTGATTGAATTCAATAAGTATAAGTATTTTTCACGAGCAAGTTGAGTCATAGCTTCCAAAGCTTCATCGAAGTTTCCGTTAATTGAGAATACTTCCGCACCATGGAACATAGCTTGTGCCAATTTACCAAGAGCCACTTTACCAGCAGGCAAGAATACAGCACATCTGAGTCCTGCTCTTGCAGCATAAGCAGCAAGTGAAGCGGAGGTATTTCCAGTGGAAGCACAACCTACAGTATCTACACCAAGCATCATAGCTTTGGTCATACCGATGGTCATTCCTCTGTCCTTAAAACTACCTGTAGGGTTTGATCCTTCTACTTTAACATAAAGGTCAAGACCGAGTTCCTTACCTAATTTATCACATTTACAGAACGGAGTTCCTCCTTCATCCAAGGAAACTCTTTTGCTTGCATCTACAGGTAAACATTCTTTATATTTCCATAAGTTATCTCTTCTACCTTCAAAAGTAGATTTAGGAACGTCAACTTCCACTTCTACTTCCAAGACAGAACCACATTTTTTACAGTTGTAGATAACTTCATCATCTTCGTATTCTTCTCCACAAGATACACATCTAATCATTTTATCACATTAATTTTTTTGATGAATAATAATTTTTAATTAATTATAAACTTTAATTATTCGATTTTAATAATTATAAAATTAATAAAAAATTAGATTATAATTACTATACATCATATAATTATAATCATCATAGTATAAAAACTTATTTTAACTAAACTGGCAAATTTAACCAAATAAGTAGGTTAGAAAGTTAGTTCAGAATAATAAAAATAGAAAAAATTAAAAAATAAATAAAAAAATAGTGTTGAAAAAGAATTGAAAAAGAAAATAGAAAAATAGTGTTAAAAAAGAATTAAAAAAGAAAATAGAAAAATAAAAAAAATAAAAAAATAAATAAATAAAAACCTTCTAAGCTATGCCAATTCCGAAAAATGAAAGGAAAACCTTTGCAAATGGCACAGTTATGTTGGCTTCAATAAATGCTGCAATAATCAAAAGAACAACAGCAAGACAAAGGAATATGAAAGATTCCTTTAACTTATTCTGATTCTGTTTGAATGCTGCAGTGAATCTTTGTCCTAAAGTAATCTTTACATTTGAGAAATATGGATCAAAGATGTCCAAATAAGAGTAATCTGGAGATTTGAGATTCCAAATGAAATGAAGCACAAATGAAAGCAATGCAAAACCACCTGTTGTAGCTATAATAATAGCTGGAATTTCAAATATTCCATGAGGAACAACTAAAGCGGCATATGCCAAGAGATTGAAATTTGCTCCTGTATATCCAATAAACAAACCGTTGTTTCCTAAAATGACTACTGCCAATAATCCTCCAAGTGCTCCAAGAGCATATAATATGAAAGCCACAGTCACATTATTGACAAACAATGATTGCGTAGTTAATTCCACTGTTCCGTTTGCTACATTCTCTTCAAATGCATCTGCAATAGGCTTTACATATTCAGCAACCTGTTCCGGATAAAAGTACCCTATAAGAAGGGGAATCACAAATATCAAAGTTGCAAGAAGCAAAAGTCCCTTATTATGGGAAAATGCTGACTTTAGCTCATCTTTGGCTACTTTCAAATAATGTTTAATATCTACCATATAATCACCCCGATAGCTTAAAACAATCATTAGTTTCTAAATTTAAATTAATATAATAATTTTATTAAAATTAATCAAACAAGGATTCTGCAATTTCCACAGATTCTTCCTGTTTAACTTTCAAATCTTCAAAGAATTCCTTCATCAGTTCTGCTGCATGAACCTTACAATGTCCGCACATAAGGCTTCCGTCCATACATTCATCACGAATCTTTTCAAGCTCCTTTTCATCATCTACCAAATGATAAACAAGCATTTCATAAATAACACATTCATCAGGCCTTCCACCTAACTCCTTTTGCTCATCAAGAGTTTCTCTACCACCGGTTTTGGAAGACTTAACCTTTTTCTCAGCCTGTTTAGGAGTTTCATTCAAGTAAATAGCTGTATTAGGCTTGCTGCTTGACATCTTATCTCCAGTAAGGCCAGTCAAGAACCTATGATAAGTTGAAGCAGGAGCTAAAAATCCATACTCATCATTCATCTTAGCTGCAATGTCTCTGGTTAATCTTAAATGAGGATCCTGGTCAACACCTACAGGAACAACCACTTGCTTTGGACCTCCAAACTCTTCAGTTTGAGGAAGCAAAATGTCTGCCACCTGCACCAATGGAACATACAAGTGACCAATATTGGTACTTTCATTAAAACCGTAAATGGCACGCATATTATTGAAATTGACTCTTTTTGCAATCTTAAATGTCAAGTCATTCAAGGTCTTGTTTTGAGATTGGAGATAGACATTCACCTTATCATCAGTCAAGTCAAGGCCTAAAGCAATATAATTAGCCAAATATTCATGAATAGCTATATCCTTTGCCTTTTCAAAGCTGATTCCTCTTGCAGCATATGATTCCATATCTGCAATTGATAATGATAAGGAAGCCCCTTTTTCAAAATACCATTTAAGTTGGTCAATGACCATCTTATGTCCAATATGCATCTGACCACTTGGCATCATACCAGTCATAACCGCAAAATCCTTTTTGCCGTTGATTAAAGGAACTAATTTATCAAAATCCCTATGTCCAAAGATAACCCCTCTTTTCATCAATCTTGCAGGGTCTTCAATTTCCCCTAATATCTCTGAGAAGTCTTTAATTCCAAACTGATTAACTAATTTATCATAATCTACTATAGATGAGCCCCATGGATCAATCAAAAAATCACCTAAAACATAATATCTTTCTTTAAATTGAATAAACGAATAATAATTAATATATTTTTTATCAAAACTATTGAAATAATCATCCATATTTTTAATAAAAACAATTGAAATTTTTTAAGTAAAAATTCATGAAATCTGATCAATTTTAGAATATTGATTTAATTTGAAAATTCATACTATTAATTAAATATGATTTACAGGTTAATAAAAATAACTAATATCAAATTAAAAATAAATTTTAAAATATTTTAAAATATTTTAAAAATAAATTGAAAAATTTAGTTTAAATTAAGATTACTTATGGTCTGGTCCACTCTATGTTATAATAAGTCACATCAAGGTCATCATCAACTACTGCAAGCAATAGTTTCTTGTTTACACCATGTGAAACCCTTACATAACTTGCAAAGTCTAAAACATTCACTTGATTGGTTTCATAAAGCACCTTTACCAAAAAGTCTGAATGTGCATGACCTGGACCTGTTCCTCTCTCATAAAGTCTGAATTCAGAGCCGTACTTAAAACCTGTTTTTATGATGTAACCCCTATTTTTCAAATCCCTATAAACCAGATACTTACCGTAAATCTCCTGATCTTTAATCAAACCTATGATATAATCCACTTCACATTTTTCATCATTTTCGTAAATGTCCAAACGTCCGCTTTCCATTAAATAACATGCTTCAATCAAGGAAAGCTCCAAACAGTCTTCAGACAATTTACCGAACTGGCTTTTTTGATTAAGGGAAATGGCTCTTTGATTTCCTGCTTCAATTTTGATGGTTACAATACCTTCACATAAATCTCCACGCATTAGAACACCTAAATAAAAATCTGTAATATTAATAAATAAAAATATCAATCAATTAAACTTAAAATGAAAATCCATAGCTAATTTACCTAATAATAATTAAAAAAATTTTAATATAAAATTAAAAAAAATAAAAAAATAAAAAAAGAATCAAAGATTAAAATGTCTTTATAAATATGTTATTTGCCAAATCCCTTGAAATCTCAATTGATGAATCTTCAACAAAGAGGGCAAAACTGTTTGAATCATCATTGTCAACTATTTTAACCTTAGAACCTATTCTTATTCCAGAATCAATAGCATTTGCAACATATTCATCTCCGCCACGTATGAACAAGACTTCACCTTCTTCATCAGCAGTAAGTTGGGAAATGGACAATAGATTAAACTCCCTTATGCCGACATCATCAATATCCCCTTGATTCTTACAATCTGCACAGTTAGCAAAATCAAAATCACATGCAGGGATCAGATTGTCATCAGGACAAGTGTCTGGATGTTCTAACATATGACAAATAGCCCTTTCAGCTTCATCAGACAATGAATGTTCCATTTCACATGCTTGAGCATGAAGGTTTTCATCCTTTATTTTCAAGACATCCTTTAGGAATCTTTCAAGTATTCTGTGTTTACGTGTAATCTTTTGAGCTATTTTGATACCGTCATCAGTTAAAGAAGCACCTTTATATGGAACATAATCAATATAGCCAAGGTCTTCAAGTTTTTTAAGCATTTGAGTCACACTACCCGGCGCAATACCTAACTCTTTAGATAAAGTTGTTGTAGATACATATGAATCCTTGCTTCCGAACTTATAAAGAGTCTCCAAATACTCTTCAATGTTTTCACTAATTTCCTTAGCCATGTAGAACCTCCAGTAAATTTTAAGAAATTTTCATTTGAAATTAAATAAATTAAGTTTTAAAGTTTTAGAATTACCTAATAACCATATAAAAGATTTTTATATGATTATTATTTCTTATACTATTATATCATTAAGAAAGTATATAAAGTTTTGGATAACCTAAAAATTTAAAAAGATGAAAAAACGAAAAAAAATTAAATAAAAAACTAGAACAAAAAATAAATCTTAAAAAAAAAGTAAGAGAAAGAGATTTATTAAAAATAAAAGATTAGAAAGGAATGTTTCTGTATCTATGGTAACTGTGATAATGCTTTACATTCCAATTGCTGATATGGCCTAAAGTATTCCTATAGCTTGTTCCATCTGCTGAATACCATCTTCCTTTGACATAAATCTGAGCCCATACATGCCCTGTAACAAGTGGAATCTTTGCTGCTCTGCATAGAGCCACAATCAGATTGGAATGATCACAGCAGTTGCCTCTTTTGGTTCTTAATGTTTTGGCAGCCCCCTTTCTGGAGTTTGCATAGTAGCTGTAAGCCAAATTATCGCGGACATAATTGAAAATGGCTGTTGCCTTTTCCAATTTGGTGGCATATTTGCTTGTAAGCTTTTTGGCTAATTTTCTGATTGATTTGGTTATTCTCGCATATCCTCCACCATGAAGATACTTTCTCACTGAAAGCTTGGTGTTCTGGTTCAATCCTTTTTTGAACTGACCTGAAGGGTCAATTACATTTAAGGTTGAGGAATTGCTTGAAGGACCATAAACACCATTGTTGCCATAAGCAAACTTGACTTTATATGCTCCTCTTGAAACCTTGACCTTTAAATATGCTATGCCCTTAGAATTGGTTTTCACAACATAGGTTTTCCCATTGATTGTGATGTTGACCTTTTCATTTTTTAGAACCTTTTTATCAATGCCTTTCAATAAGACCTTAAAGTATTTTCCTTTTAAAACAGCAAAAACAAGAGGTTTTGTATAGGTTTTCTTATAGACAGGCAATATCATTGACATATTGGAACTGACCAAATAATCGTATCCATCAAAACTGCAGGTTAAGTTGACGGATTTCTTATCAGAAGGCATTTTAATGTAAATCTGACCTTTTGAATCTGTGGTTTTTGTATATTTTACACCATCCACATAAACGGTCAATTTCTGATTGAACAGGATATTTCCTAAAGAAGTAATGATCTTAATGGTGAAATTAGATGATCTGTAGGCATATTTCTTTGGAGTTCTGATGCCTGTCTTTTCATAGAATATCACATTTGAATCGACGGATTCGGCAGGATTGTAATTCTCATCACCATCATAGGACACTAAAATATTATGAACTCCCCTCATAGTCAAATTCAAAGTTAAAATGGCTTTACCATCTTCATCGGTATAGCTGCTTTCCTCAGTATAAGTCCCATCAGGACTTATAATTCTAAAATTAATCAATGCATCACTTACTGGATTATCATCCTCATCCAATAATTTTACAGTATAATTCTTAACACCATATATTTCCCAATTATCCTTAGATATGATTGTTAAGGTAGTATTTTTTAAGGTTTCTTCATCTGGATCATCATCACCATCATCATCAGGATTCTCATCAGGGTCTTCTTCAAGATTTTCATCAGAATTAGAATTATCCTCAAGAACATCCTGGCTATCGCTATCACTAGCAATGTCAGATTCCTCATCCAGATTATCCTCAGAATCCTCACTTAAATTATCGCCTAGATTAAGATTTTCTGTTAAATCCATTAAATCATTATCATTAACAAGAAATGAATCCTCATTATCCATAGTCTCTGCTGAAACTGCAGATACAGACAATATGAATATCATAAGCAATAATGATAAAATAATCTTAAAATTAATAGTTCCACCTCAAAAATACCTAAAAATATTAAAAATATGAATTATTTTAAAAACAAAAAATACGAAAAAATGAAAAGTGAATTATGAATAATTTTTTAAAATAATTAATTGAAATTTATAATATTTACAGTATATATTTTAATAATTTATACTATAAAAAATTATTCTAAATTTTAATTAAATGAAAAACTAATAAAATTAAAAAATATTGAAAGATTAGTTAATAAATGATGAAAAAATAATTAAAAATTGTATAAATGATAAAAAAATGCGTATAAATCTAATAACTATTTAATAGAAAATTAAGAAATGAATAGTGGAGAAATAATAAAAAATTATTAAGATAAATATGAAAAAAAGTAATGAAAATTTAGTATTTGAAAATTAAGAAAATTTTAAAAAAGTTAAAAAAAAAACTAATAAAAAATTTTTAAAAATTCTAAAAATAATTAATTAAAAAAATTATAAAAAAAAGTTAAAAAAAACTAATAAAAAATTATAAAAAAAATAAAATTGATAAGAGGAAACTCCTCTTATATCCATTTTAAATACTTTTATACTTAGCTAGAATGGAATAGCTGCATATTTATTCAGATTACTATATGAATTAGTATTCCAATTCTTGATATTACCTAATTGGTTTCTTGAGCTTGTTGCATCTGCAGAATACCAAACACCATCAACGAGAATTTGTGCCCATACGTGTCCGGTTACCAATCCACTTGAGAAAGTACAACCTTTTGCATGAGAGTATCTTGCATGAATACCAGCAGCCCTACACAAAGCCACCACTAAACTTGCTTGATCCACACAGTTACCGGAACCTGCACTTAATGTACCTGCTGCTCCATGTTTGGAGTTTGCATAGTAACTGTAGTCAATCTCATCCCTTACATAATTATATATTGCAAGAGCTTTTGCATCAGTTGTCTTCAATCCTTTGGTTAATTTATTTGCCAAATCCTTGATTGAACTTGTAATTGCTGATTGACCAGTTCCAACCAAATATTTGGTAAGATTGGTTTCAGTATTCTTCTCATTCAAACCGTTCTTGAACTGAGCAGAGCTATAGTTTATCTTATCAGAAACTCCTGAAGGAACTACAGAACCGCTGAATACAGAACTTTGGAATGTACAATAGGAAGGCAAATAGTTTTTAGATTTGTAGAAATCCAAAATCTTTGCAAATGCATATGTGTACACATCAAATCTTGCATTACCTAATGAAGCACCAGAACCATTATAAACCTTAGCGTAAACCGGAGGAGTCTTATTAGCTTCCTCAAAAGACATTACTCTTTTTGCCAAGTCAAGATATTGAGCCTTATAGACTTTAGCATTGATTGTGCTTTCTGATGAATTGCACTTTGACATGCTACTTGGAAGAGTAATATACTTACTGCTACCTGCATTAATATTATAAATAGCTTTGGACATCAGATATGAGAATTGAGAAACACTTAACTTGTTACCAGCTACTGTTACAGTATTAGGCAATACAGCTTTAGAGTTTACATAACTCTCAACATTACTAGCCGCTGCTTCTATATCATTTAAGAAAAACCTACTGGTACTGTTTTTAACAGTGACTGTTTTAGTCAATTTTGATGACTTGTAAGTTGAAGAACCACCAAATGAAGAAACTACAGAGTATTTTCCTGAAACCAAATTAATGGTTAAGGAAGCAGCCCCATTAGAATCTGTGGTTCTGCTGTAAGATTTACCAGAAATTGTCATGGTAATCTTTTGATTTGCTAATGCTTTTCCATTTTCATCAACTAATGTTATCTTATAAGGATCTCCTCTTGTGATAGTAGTTGAAGCAGCTTTGATTGTTGTAGTTTTTTGTGAATATGTGCTTGCAATAGCACTGCTTTCAAAAGTACAGTAATTAGGCAGATATGCTTTAGATTTGTGGAAATCCAAAATCTTTGAGAATGCAAAAGTGTATAAATCGAAATTTGCATTGCCTACTGTCTTTTTAGCGCTGTCCTTAACTGCAACATAAGTAGGAGGCACTTTCTTAGATTCAATGGTAGAAGCAACTCCTTTAGCTAAATCAACATATTGAGCCTTATAAACAGTAGATTTTAATGAATGTGCAGAAGAACCGCCATTTGAAATACCGCTTAAAAGAATAATATCCTTTTTAATATTTGAATTCAAATTGGATACTGCTTTAGAAGCGAGATAAGAGAATTCTGAAATCTTAAGAGTTTTAGATCCTACAGTTACAGTGTTAGGCAATTTTTTGTTTTTTGCAACAAAAGCCTTCACATTTGTAGCAGCAGTTTCAATTTCCTTAATTGAAAAACCGTTAGGGTTTTTCTTAACGGTTAAGGTTACAGATAAGCTTGAAGACTTATAGTTATCTGAACCAGCAAATGAACACACTACAGGATATTTGTTCGCAGCCAAGTTAATGGTCATTGAAGCAATACCCTTGGAATCAGTAGTTCTTGAATAAATCTTGCCGCTTATTTTGAAATTGACCTTCTGGTCAGCTAATGCCTTGCCGCTACTGTCCTTCAATGTAACTGAAAATGCATTTCCTTTAATTACACTATTTCCATTGGAGCTAATGCTTGTAGGTTTTGCATTTACAGAAAGGGTCAATGAAAGACTTGATGCACTGTAAGAGGATGTTCCATCAAAAGTACAAGTTATAGGATATTTGCTTCCCTTTAAGTTAATGGTTAATGAAGCAAGACCATTTGAATTTGTAGTTCTAGCATATGTCTTGCCATTGATTTTGAAATTAACTTTTTTATTGGATAAAGCCTTACCCTTAGCATCTTTTAAAGTAATGGAAAATGATTCCCCTCTGTAAACAGAGCTGCTACTTGCTTTGATGCTGGTTTTGGTTTTTGAACTAGCTTGTAAAGTTGAGGATCCTTCGTCAGAAGCACCTAAAACACTCTTTGTGCCCTTATCATTTGAATTGTATTCCAAATCAGAATCTTCTACAGTATAATCAGTACTTAAAACTTCATTTTCCGAATTTACATTACTTGCACCAGCATCTGAAGATTCTAAATCGCTTGAACTTGAATCACTAGCAAGATTTTCATCAACGCTAGAAACACTGGATACGGATAAGTCATCTGAAGCAGATAATGAATCTGAATCATCAATATCCATAGCAGCTACTGATGAGACTAAACAAAATCCCATAAGCAATACCGCTAAAAGCAATGTGAGATTCTTAATTGAAATCATTTCACCTCACGTTCCAGAATGATCTAAAATTATATTCTTATAAATTATAATTTTAATCGTTTAATCATTTTATAAAATTTTTTATAAAAAATCTAAAAATTTTTGAACATTCTTTTAGATATCAAACAACCGAGTATTATTAACTCCATTTTAATAATACTACAAACCACCCTGAATATTTCTTAACTTGAAAATTTTGCTTTAATAACAAAAAGTTCAAATTAGATTAATTAATAATTTTATTTTATTATTATATAAATATTTCTGAAAAAAATTTATTAAATCAAGGATTTTACATAGTTTATAGATTAAAATAAAATCAATCTAATAGCAATATATTATTCTGATAAAAAATTGTTAGAATGAAATGATTTGAAGTAAAATTAATTTTATAAATTGAAAAATAAACAATTTAATTTGAAAAAATTAAAAAATACAAATAAAACCTTTAAATAATGAATAAATACTTAAAAATACTTATTTTAATTAAAATTTAAATTATTTAACTTAAATAAATAGAAAATAAACTAATAATCTTTATTTAACTTAAAAAACAATTACAAACTATTAAACATATTTGATAATAAAGAAAAATACCATATCATTTTTGAAATAATGTTATAAAACTTATTAAATTAAAAAAATAAGGATTTAAAAGCAAATATTAAAAAAATAAGATATTTTAATTACTTAATTTATAAAAAATAAGCATTTAAACTAAAAATAGAAAAATAAAGAAAAATAGTGAAAAATTAATAAAAATTTTGATGAAAATTATGAAAAAGTATTAAAAAATTCAAGAAAAAAATTAGAAAAAATTCTTATTAAAAGCATGAAAAAATTTAAGAAATTCTGTTGAAATTAATAAAAAATTAAGAAAAATAGAAAAAAATAATTGAGATTTACTCCCAACTATTGAAAAGATTTTGATCAAACTTTTTCTAAAAGTTTGGAAAATATTTTGGTCCAGGTTTTGCGCTCCGAAGGAGCGGAAAAGCTGGGCTACATCATAGGAGGCATTCCACCAGGCATACCGCCCATACCAGGTGCAGGAGGCATACCACTATGATCTAAGTTTTCATCTGGGTCGACTTTTTGAAGTGCACCAGCTGCTGCTACCAAATCGTCAATACGCAAGATCATTTCACAAGCTTCTTGAGCTGCTTGAATAGCTTGTTTCTTGACTCTTTGAGGTTCAACAACACCAGCTTCTTTCATATCAACTACTTTACCTTCAAATACGTCTAATCCCATATTGATGTTATCTTCATGAGCTGCTCTAAGTTCTACAAGCAAGTCAATAGTGTTTAAACCAGCGTTTTCAGATAAGGTTCTTGGTACGATTTCCAAAGCGTCTGCAAATGCATTTACAGCCACTTGTTCTCTTCCGCTGATAGTATTAGCATAAGCTTTCAATTGTCTTGCAATTTCTATTTCAGGAGCTCCTCCACCGTATACGACTTTTCCATCTTCTACAGTAGCTGCCACTACACCTAATGCATCTTCCATAGCTCTTTCAATTTCTGAGGAAACGTGTCTTGTACTTCCACGGATTAAGATGGAACTTGCTTTAGGGTCTTCACATTCTTCAATGAAGGTTAAGATTTGGTCAAATACCTTTTCTTGGTGTATGTAACCTGCCTTACCTAATACGTCAGGAGTCAAGTCTTCGATATTTGTGATGAGTTCAGCACCGGTAGCTTTCATGATTCTCTTTACGTCGGTGTTTTTAACTCTTTTGAATGCCATGATTCCAGCTTTGGACAAGTGATGTTGGACTACATCATCAATACCTTTTTGACAGAACAATACGTTACATCCGGAATCGATGATCTTATCAGCAATTTCCTTTAAGGTTTCCTGTTCATTGTCGAGGAAAGCTTGCATTTGTAAAGGATCAGTGAAGTCAACTTTAGCATTATCCAAATCTTTCAATTCTAAAGGATATTTCATTAAAGCGATTTTAGCATCACGCATTTCTTCAGGCATGGATTCATTAGCTCTTCCTTGGTCAATGTAGATACCGTCAACAATCATAGAGTCTTCTACACTTCCACCATTGATTCTGTGAATCTTAATGAGAGTCTTGTCTAACTTTTCTCCTTCTTCAACTTTGAGTGCAGCTTGAACAAGCAATTCTGCCAATTCATCTTTAGCATAATCGGAACCTTTACCGGTCATTGCAGTTTTTGCAATACCAAATAAGGTGTCTGGGTCTCTTGCATCGGTAGAGATGCTGAATAAAATGTCCATTGCTTTTGTAACTGCTAATCTGTAACCTAAAAGGATGGTTGGAATTGCAATTCCATCTTCATATAATTCCATAGCCTTTTTAAGCAATTCACCAGCAATGATTACAACAGTAGTGGTTCCATCTCCAACTACATTCTCTTGTTTTCTTGCAATTTCCACAAGCATTTTAGCAGCAGGGTGTGCAATATCCATTTCCTGTAAGATAGTTGCTCCGTCATTGGTTACAACTACGTCACCCATCTTCTTATCCACTAACATCTTGTCCATTCCTTTTGGACCGAGAGTGGTTCTTACAATGCTTGCTAAAAGTTGGCTTGCAAAAATATTCATTCTTAAAGCTTGATTTCCTTGAAATCTTTCAGTATCATCACGTAAAATATACATAGGTTGATTAATTTGTGCCATAATAATCTCCTTAATTTTAATCAGTATTATTTTTAAATTAGATAATTTCAGTAATTCATTTGAATAATCAAATTATTTTAAATTAAATTATGTAAATTATATTAAATTATCCATATAGTTATAAATAGGTTTGCCTTACTATAAAAAAGTTTTGTTTAAAATAGAAAAAATATGAGAAATTTGAAAAAAAGTGAAAATAAATTAAAAAAAAAATTAAAAATTCAATCCGAGAAGTTGAATGCAAAATGAATATTTAATTATCCCATTGACTTAAATACCATTTTCCATTAATCTTTTCCATTGTCTGCTCACTATGCAATGTCCATTTACCTTTCATTCCATAAACCTTTGCATCCAAGGTGACATCTGCCTTCAAGAGAGCCTTATTTTCAGTTATAGTTATTATTGGATTATTGATGATGGATTCATAATAATTAAGTGTTTCATCCATTATCTCACCAATATATTCGGTCTTTGTCTGTGTCTTTCCAGACATATGGGTAAGAGTGTAACTGTCATCTAAAAGTTCATTCAGCTTTTCTAAATCCTTTTCAATCATTGCATATTGAAATTCGATGAACCTTTCCAGCACGTCCTCTTGATCATCATTTAGATTTCCCTTATTGACTACAGACACACTCATGATAACAAAACCTATTCTGGGAATTTATCTTTATCCAATGTTTTTATAACTTTTGCAGGAATTCCTACCACAACAGCATAGTCAGGAACATCCTTTGTGACGATTGCACCTGCCCCAACGATTGCATATTTTCCAACTGTGACTCCTGGCAAGATTGATGCTCCAGCACCGATCCATGCACCTTTTTTGATGACAATCTCTTCACAGGTCAATACCTGCCTTTCATATTCATCATGATTATTTGACAATAACTGTACATTTGCAGCCATCAGGACATCATCTTCTATAGTGATTCCCCCTCTTGCCATAGCCAAGCAATTGCTATTTATGAAAACATTGTTTCCAAGCTTTATCTTATCAAAAGCAGCACCTGCAAATGGAGTTGCAATTGTACTGTTACTCTTTCCATATTATCCATTCCTTTTTGATATACATTACTGTTTATGCCAATTGTTATTTATAGTTAACTGTTAACAATGGTTAACTATTTATATTATATTGCATATACTATGTATAGATAATATGAAATTAAAAGAAAATCCGGAAAACATGTTCTTGTACCATTATGTTGAGGAAATGATATCCGATTATCATTCATATTATGAACTTAACTTAAAAAACAAGGATTTGACTGTTAAGGAATATGCAGTTCTTTTAAGGATAAGATTTGCAGGAAAATCCACCCAATATGATTTGGTAAATCTATTCGACGTAAGTGGCGCATATATGGCAAAGCTTTTGAAGAAATTTGAGGATGAAGGTTATATTGCAAGAATAGAAGATCCGGAAAACAGAAGAAAAAAGATTGTTGAACTAACAGAAAAAGGAATAGAAAAAACAGACAAGCTAATTAAGATCATAGATGATTGGGAAAAGGAAGCCACTTCAAATTTAACAGAAGATGAACTTACCACTCTCAAAAAACTATTATCAAAAATCATAGGATAAACAAGACATTCTTGTTTTATTTTGATTTCAGATTATTATTTAAAAGGAGATATAATATGTCAAGCATTGTAATTTATTTTTCAAGAGATGGTGAAAACTACTTTGGTGGAGTACTAAAAAACATTGAAAAGGGAAACACTGAAGTGATTGCTGAATACATTCAGGAATTGGATGATGCAGACCTATTCAAAGTGGAACCTGCAGTTGAATATCCTGCTGATTATATGGAATGCATTGATGTTGCTAAAAAGGAACAGCAAGCGGATGCAAGACCTGAAATAAAAGAAACATTAGATAGCATTGATGCTTATGATACAGTATACATCGGTTTTCCAAACTGGTGGGGAACATTGCCAATGCCTATGTTTACCCAATTGGAACAACTCGATTTTACAGGAAAAACAGTTAAGCCTTTTGTCACCCATGAAGGATCAGGTTTCGGTTCATCACAAAAAGACTTGAAGAAATTATGTGAAGGAGCCCAAATCAAAAAGGGATTATCTATTCCTGGTGCTAATGTATATGATGCAAAAGACCTTGTAAAAAGATGGATTAATGAATAATTAATCTTTTTTACTTTTTTTTACTTTTTAATTTTTTTACTTTTTAATTTTTTATTTTTTTATTTTAATTAGTATGATTTTTTACTCTCAATTTTTCATTTTTTTAACTCTTTTTTAAAAAATAATGCCATTTTGAAATTATTTTTCCAAAACAGCAATATAGTCCATTCTGCTTCTTATAAATGGAATCCAAGTAAATAGCTTAGTGATTGGCTTATATACATTCATTCCATCAAATAGGTTTACATCCCTTATCCATTTGAAGTGAGAATTCAATTTCAGAAGTTCATGTCCTTTTTGAACTCCCCAAATGAATTTGGCATCCATTTCTTCAACTGATTTCTCCTTAACATTCTTTACAGAAGCAGGAGGCATGATTTCAGTGAATACTGTACATGATTTGAAATTCTCATCAATGATATCAAGAATCCTTTTGTTGTCATCTTCAGTGAGATACATTGTCAAACCTTCAATTATGAACAGTACATCACCGCTTGCATCTATTTCATTGGCCCATGCGGAATCCATTGCAGAGTATGCCAATGTCTTTACCCTATTGCTATCCTTAATATAGTTCAATCTGAACTTGGCTGAATTTTCCAAATCGACATTATACCATTTGATTATGCCGTTATCCAATCGATTGAAGCGAGTGTCCATTCCTGAAGCAATATTCACTATTGTGCATTCTGGATGTGAGCGTATATACTTAGAAACCATATCATCCAATATTATGGTTCTTGAAATCACTTCCCATTGCATCTGATGATCCTTATCCGCTAAGGAAAAGTCATAATCAATTTCAGAAATTACATCTATTGCCTTAAAGTCAAAAAATTTATGATTTCTTTCTTGAGAATGCTTGGCTTTTGTATATAAAGTCAAAAGCATAGTCTTTTCTACACCTTCTAAATTCATGGTTATACCTCAATTTTTTAATTAATTAATTAATTGTTTATTTTAATAGTATTTAAAGTTTAGGTATACCTAAAATAGAATGTAGATATAAAAATTAAGTTATTGAGATTTTAAGAAAAATTATTTTATTTGAATGAGAAAAATTAAGTTATAAGATTTTAAGAAAAATTATTTTATTTGAATGAGAAAAAAAGTTAAAAAAATGGTTTAAAATAAAGATAATATGAAAAATGGAAAAAAATCAATTCAATTTATTTCCACAGAATGTACAAAAGTTATTTCCCTTTTTCACCTTAGAACCACAGGAAGAGCATATTGATTCACTTTCCAATCTGTTTCCACAGTTCATGCAGAAGGAATCCTCTTTCTTAACCCTTGCACCACATGATGGACATTTAAGCTCTTCCAAGTTAAATCCACAGGACATGCAGAATTTAGCATTAGAATCTACTTGCCTATTGCAATTAGGGCAAGTCTTATAGTCATTCGGAACTATGAATCCAGTGCTTATATTACCTGAATTGCCTCTTGATTTGACGCCGGTTAAGGCTGAAGCTTGAGGTACCGCTTCCATATTTGTTTGAGCAATGATATCTCCCAAACTAATGGTGGAATCTTTATTATCATCTCCAAGATCTTGAGGTATCTGAGTTCCATTTGTTTCAACATATGGATTGTATTCATCCTTTGGTTTAGGTGTTTCAGATAGGATGGGTCTGCTATAGAAATCATCGGTGTTGATGATCTCCTCTTCAGTTTCAATCATCACTGCAATTCTTTTGTCATCTGCAGGATGTGTTGAAAAGAAATCAGATCCTCTTGCGTTGGATCCTGTAAACTCCATCCAAAATTTGGGAACGTGACTAATGTCATATCCTGCCAAATGGGCTATCAACATCCCCAATTTATCAGCTTCGTATTCCTGATCCCTTCCCCAAGGCTGCATCAGGAAATATTCGGAACCTACATTCACAACATTTGTCGCGGCTCTGGCCATGCTTCCAATTTCGCCCATTCCGAAAAGATCCAATGCAAAACTACCTAACCAAGCTGCTGAAGCAAGCCCTTCCTTGGTCTGACGGGCACTTATCTTTGTTCTGCTATGGTCAAGCAATGCATGAGCCATCTCATGAGCTAAAATAAATGCTAACCTCTCTTCTGTATTTGCAACTGATAGAATTCCAGAGTAAACTGTAATCTTTCCACCTGCATGACAGGTGGCATTGATGCAGTCATTTGCAATTAAGTGAACTTCCCATTCATAGTAGCCGTCAACATAATCATATCTGCCAATCTTATATAGGAATTCCTCAACGGTGCGGATTAGCTTTGTTGCAATTTGAATAGTCAGTTGACCTTGCGGACTTTCATCCAATATCTGATATTTGCTCAGTTCCTGATAATAATAGCCAAATATTTCCTTTAGGAACTTGTCATCATCCACCGTATCGTAATGCTCTTTACCTGTAAACGGATTTATCGGACTTCGGTCATCTTTTTTAATCATGACCCCCCCCCATAAATTAAATTTTTTTAAAAAAACCTTCGCAACATTAGAAATAAACAGCAATGAAAAAAAAAGAAAAGAAGAGACTAATCTTCAAATTCAACTGATTTTGCCATTTCCTTTAATATGTCCAAGTCTACCTTTGAGCTTGATACCTCCACCGCCTTATTGTCTGAAAATACATAAACGCTATTTTCACCATAAACAGTTTCAGCGATAGTGAGGTTACCTTCTTCAGTTAAATTGCCATCATTTAGACCTATCATTTCGGAAATATGTTCCTTAACTGCATCCATATCATCAGATTCCACATAGTTTACTGCAATATCCTTATTATAATCTTTAAATGAAACTGTGGAATATGATTCGTTTCCCTCTTCATTAATTTTTTCAAATTCTGATTTTTTAGGAATGTCCATTTTAAATAGATTATCAAAGGCATCAGATTCAGTGAATAACTTATCACTGTCTTCATCAACAGTTTCATTAGATTTTAATTGTGCGCTTTCAGCAATTGCTTTCGCTTCATTTAAATCCTTATCTTTAATGACATATAATTCATCAACAGAATACTTGGCAACAATATAATCATTACCTGCTTGATAAACTTTTAAGCCATCCTCATCTTCGATAAGGTCATAATTGCCGAAATAGGTTTTTGAAAAATCTTCAAAGTCTGTTACCCTTGCCTCTTTAAACTCATCTCCATAGAAGTGAGAAATTGACACGCCATTTCCATTACTGGAACCAGGGTATGGTGCATTGAACCAATGCCAATTATCTCCCGGCACATTCAAAGTATAATCTCCAAAATCATAAGGTTTCAATTCATCAGCAGACACTGATGAAATCAACATCCCAAATACCATTATCATCAATAAAATTCCATAGATCCTTTTCATTTCATTCTCTCCTAAAAATAATTAAAAAATTATTCTTTTTTAAAAAAGATAATTTTAGTTTAAGAAATTAGTTTTAATCTTTTAAATATCCTCTAGAAATTTAAGGAAATCTCATCAGGAACATTTACTCCATTGTTGATTGCTTCTGCTGATTTATAAGCGTCATATAATCCATAAATCCATATGAGCAAGTATAAAATTGCACCGATTAAAATCACATATAATAATACGGAGACAATAGCTCCAACGACGAGGATGATTCCCTTTTTAGAATGCCCATTATAAAATTGTCCCAAACCTGGGAAAAGGAAAGACAATATCAAAGCGAAAAATGGGCTTTTTTGCTCAGATGCCCCTGCAACCCTGACTCCGCATTTAGGGCAAATTTCTGCCTTGACATCAATCTTTGCACCACAGTTGGAACAAAATTTGGTGTTTTGACTTGGAACCGGTTGAATCTCTTCTTTCACTACTGCAGATTTGTCCACCTTTGTTCCACAATTTGGACAGAAATCAGCTGTTTGCTCCAGTTCACCACCACATTCACTGCATTTTATCATCTTATCCCTCTTACATCTGTTCCAAGCACTTAGCCTTTATTTCATCAAATTCCTCTTGGCTTATTACACCCATATCCAAAAGCTCTTTAGCCTCTTTGAGTTTAGCCATAGGGCTAACCTCATTTTGAACCACTTGGGTAGGTTGGGATTTGCCTTGGTTGATAGCTAAGATCTTATCATTCACAAAGTCATAGATCTTATTTACTTCATCCTGATACTTTGGAAGGTAAGTGATCAGATTTTCACTTGTAGGACCCCATTTGCTTGTTGCCATTCCTGGAAGCTCAAATTCGAGTGTACCGTTAACAAGTTCAGTCGCATCCCTTTTTTGAATACTGTTGATTTGATGGAAATATACTTTTTTCACTCCACCGAAACCGCTTTGCCATTTCTTGATTCCGCTTCCTGAGAAATCGAATTCGACATAGTCTTCAAATACAGCCAGGGTTCCTTGCAATCCATTGATGAAATACAATGCACCTTCCGGCTTTTCATAATTTATATGCTCACCATGAGCATAATTATCCATTTTCTTCTTAAATCCTAAACCTGTTTTTTTGATGTCTCCCAAAATACCTTGGCTTTGTTCTTGCTGAGCTGGTGCTGAACCGTCTAAAGGATTTCCACAACCTGGACAGAATTTAGCCCCATCCTCAACTTCATTTCCACAATTTTGACAAAATGCCATAATATCACCTTTTTAATCAATTGAAAAATCTATAAAAATTAGCATGAATACTAATTTCAAAGAAAAATAGCTAAAAATCATCTATCCCCCTTCACAAAATCGCAAAAAATAAAATATTGAGTGCGTAAAATTAATATAAAAATGCTAATATATAATATAATTTATATATTTTGTTTATATAAATATATTGTTTTATTAATACAATATTAATATATGAATAATGAAAAATTAATGGAGATTGTAGGATTTGTAAAAGTGTCTCCATATAGGACAAAAACTTTGAAATTCATAGGAGAAGGGCTTAAGATGCCCTCAGAAGTAGCCAAACATCTTGACATCAGAACAAGTCACGCATCTAATGTATTAAGCTCATTGAAAAAGCAAGGATTGGTCATCTGCATAAATGAAAAAGTGAAAAAGGGTAGGCTATATCAAAATACAGATTTGGCAAAAGAGGTCTTGAAGTATTTAGAGTGAAAATAAAATTGATATTCTTAAGAAAAAATAAAAAAAGATACCAAAAAATGTTCCTAAGAAAAAATAAAAAAAGGGGTAATGTTTATTTTAACTCAATGAACCCTGTAATATAAACAAAATTAATATCTGACTCAAATAATAATTTTAATATAAATTTACATTCTTCAGTGGGCAAAATATAATCATAAGCTATTATGAGTTCATTATGACAAATTCCTAAAATTCTCAAATTCGACTTTTCATCATCACTTTCATCCATATTTGCAAACCACTTCTTAAAACCTAAACTTGAGAGTTTAGCAATTGAATTGAGAATTATGGAAAATTCATCTTCATAAGTCATGAGATTACCTCAAAAGTAAAGACTTAACTTATACTTTTTTTAATCAGCAATCATTTCGCACCTCATTAAAAATAAAGGAATTATGAAATCCAAATTTAACCACAGGCATTGAAATGCCTTTTTTAACCCCATAAAGTTCAGATATTGATTCTCTTAATTTAACCACAGATGCATAAGCACCTTCATCTCCAATAAAATCGTTTTTATTTTTCAACACATTTTTCATATAAAACCTCCTTTTAAAAAATAATTGAATAAACAATATTAAAAAAACAAAAATAATTGGCATAATGATGATTTAAAATTTAAAAGTATTATGGACACATTAAATCATCTAAAAAACAATTGTAAATACCTTTCATACAATATAAAAACATGGAAGTATATAAATGTTTTTAATTTATATGAAATCATCCAAAAAAGAACTTTTTCTATTAAATAAAAAAATATAAAAATAGCTAAAAAATTAAAAAATTAAAAAAAATAATTTAGAAAAGAGGATTCATGATAACGTTTTTCTCTTTTTTAGTCATTTTAGTGTATGTAATTTTAGACTTGTAAGGAGTGTAACCACTTAACTTTGGAGTGGAAAGCAACATAAGCCCACTGATATTGCTTGGCTTAACTGTTCTTGTAATCACTTTTCCTTTTTTGTTTTTGTAGTAAACAGTCATCTTTCTAAATACATAAGTGTGAGGTCTGAAATCATCCCCTTTTTTCTTATCATGGTAAAAGATAGCTGCATATACCCCTTTAGCATTTTGCGCATCTTTTGGCTGATAGAAAGTCAAGATCCTATCCTTACTGCCAACATCTTTATGATTGCCCATTTTAATGGTTGTTGTAGCAGCACAAGCTTGTCCCATGGTAAAGCCTACAACTGCAACAAGCAAAACGAGCAAAACAAGAATTTTTCTCATATTCATTTTCTCTCACCTTAATCTTAGTTAATATAATATTTATCTTATTAGTTAATAAGAGTTTTTAAAAATGTTTTTTAATTATGTAAAAAAATAAGTTAAGAAAAAAAATAAAAAAATAATGAAAAATTTGAAAAAATAATAAAAAACAGTAAAATTTTTTGATAAAGGTTAGAACAAGTCAAATGATTGCAAATCAAAAACTAAAGTCTTCAATCGTCATCATCATCTTTATCGTCTTTATCATTTTTGTCGTCCTTATCGTCCTTATCATTGTCATCATTGTCATTATCATCATTATCTACAGAATCGCTTGAATCATCGGAATCTCCAGATGCATCATTAGCAGAATCATCATCACCAGATCCACCTATGCATCCGCTGACAGCAACGACAGCTAAAAGAACGATTGCTAATAATAGAAAAGCAAATACATTTTGTTTTTTCATTAATAACAACTCCTTTAAAACATAGTTTGTTAATTTTAATATTTATATTTTGATACTTTAAACTGATTAATAATGAAAAAACTGAATAAAGTAACAGAATCCTACTTAATAAAAACAAAAATTTACAATAACTACTATTATTTATAAAAATAATCAAAAAATAAGAGAATAGATTTAAAATTAATAAAAAAATAAAAAAAAGAGTTTAAAGAAAAAAAGTTACATATACAATGATGCAGGCACAGTATTTTCCTCTTCTTCAGAATTGGACAACTCATCTAAAGGTTTATAGAAAGTACCGAATCCAACAATTCTTTCCTTATTTATGGAAATGGAAAAAACAGGACCCTTATCCAAATCTACAACCATGAAATCAATAAAATCATCACTTTCACCAATGATTCTGCAAGGCTCAAGCATTTGCCCTTCATCAAGCATTACCCTAACCATCTCTTCTGCAGGAATCTTTTCCACACCTTCAATCTCTAAATTGTAACTCTTTACTTTTCCTTCAATCTCTGCTACTTTTTCACTAAAATTCATAAGAATTACCTCCAATCATCAAATAATAAACAAACAATAAATAATAAATAAAATCATTGATACAAAGCCTTAGACGGTCCAGCATTCTCCCTTTTAGATATTTCCTCATCAATAGTCTTATGCATAATGGACAAGCCGCAAATGTGTTCCTTTTTTATGCTGAGAGAAAAGATAGGCCCTTCCTTTTTATAAAACATGAAATCCAAAAATTCATCGCTTTCTCCAATGATTTTGCCAGGACCTAAATGTCCGTGATCATTTAGTATGAGCATAATCATATTTTCCAATTTGCATTCCTCTTCATTGTTCTCTGTCACATGATACTTTCCAAAATCTCCTTGCATTTCTTTTATCTTTTCACTTATATTCATTGTTTACCTCCAAAATACTGTTTTTTTATTCTTCTTGCTATAGTGCATTAATATGATAAAATTAAACGAATATGATGTTAATCAATAGTTTTCTAAAGATAATGCTATTAAGAGCTGCTAATAACTAAAGATATCATAAAATAAATAAAAGCATTATTCTAGAATTTCCCATTTCCCATCATGGTTTTAAAAATAGAACTCCTTTGTCCAATAGGACAAAAGGATAATCTGGAAGAGACTCCAGATTTTGAATCAAAATTCTTTATAACAGCTTTAATCATATCACCCATAACAATCACAATTTCACGTCCAAAAAGTATAAGGTCACAGTCACATATAAAGGTTTGGAATTTTATGAATTTTTTAAAAAAAGATTAAATTAAAATTAAAAAGGAAGAGGAAAAAATTTCACCCCAGTGGAAAAAAAATTAAAGGTTAATAAAAAAAAGATTTGCTTAACTGAGAATAAGACTCATTTACTTAATAGAAGCACCAATTATATTAGAATTATCTCCAACACTTAACTCCAAATTAGACGTATTTTTATTATAAACAACTGTTGGATTTTGAATCTTGATAAATTCTCCCTCCGTATATATGGAGTCAGCCATTTCATCCCACAAATTAACTTTTATGGATCCTGTATCATCTTCAATCTCAATAACCCTAACTAAAAATACATTTCCGTTTTCTTCAAACTCAAAAGTGTCTTGAACATCAATTATTTTTCCTATGACTTTAATATTCATATCATTTTCTTTCAAGTCCTTTATGCTTTTAGAAGTATATAATAAGCTTTCAAGCTCTTCAAATGATTTTAGATTATCCTTTTCTTCAATGGACAAACTATCTTCATCAATCATCCTTGAACCTTGACCTATATGAAGTTCCATACCGTCATCGCTTTGTCTTGCTATTGCATTTTCAATCTTATATGCTTTAGATATGGTTGGAACTTGAGCTTTCTCATTCCAAAAGAAGGCTTTAATGGTTCCGGTATTGTCTGCAAGAATAGCTGATCTGACAATCCCTGAATCATCCTTAGTCTTAAATGAATAAGTTTCAAACAATGTGATTACTCTAGCCAAAATATCGATTTCTGTTGAATCTTCTCCAATATCCTTAATATCAGTCAATGAAATGTCAACAGATTCCTTTAAGAACTGAATCAATCCATCTTCCAATTTGGGATTGACATGTATTCTTGAATTTTCGTCTGTATTGATTCTGTATCCCACTGACTCTTCGCTGTCATATTCAACAAAACCATTTTGTATTCCGATAATGTCTCCTTTCTTAATGTCCAAGCCAGTGTTTTCATTCCAGAGAATTGCCCTGATTGCAGATGATGAATCACTGAATTCGATGATTTGAAGGCATTCGGACTCTTTAAGTTCCATAGGGTCACGAACTTTTGTAACTATACCTACGATATTGACATATTCATGCTTTTTCTCTTCTTTTGAGGAAATTTGCTTGATCATATGCTTTGCTAAAGACCTGCCCTCCTTAGCCATATCATCATCAGGATTTTCATTTAGAATACGGTCAAAAATGGAAATTGCTTTCTCAAATGAATCGGCAGAATTATTGTAATCCCTTAGCTTAAAATAGGCAAACCCAATATTGAACCAAGCCACCTCATCTTCTGGATTGATTTCTATGGCTTTTTTAAAGCATTCAATAGCCATTTTGTATTCTTTCAATTCAAAATAAGTCTGTCCATCCTTATTGAAATCTCTATCTAACATGATTATCCTCAAAAAATATTATTACTCCATTTGCAAAGCAAGAATCAAAAAATATTAAAGTGAAAAAACTAATCTGAAAATTCAATCAATTCAATATCAACTATATCAACTTGAATATCCTTATCATAGATATGGAATTTTCCATCCTTGAATTCAAAGCTGTTTTCTTTTGTGATGGAATATGACCTTCCATCAGTTAAATAGACATAGACATAAGCAAAGTTTTCTACCAGCTCTTCCACTGATTTCTGATTATGTTCCTCAATCATTCTTAAGTCATCTTCTTCACTAATGGAAATCACCTACAACAATTATTAGAAATGAAAATCCGGATTAAGCTATCACCAATTCCGCTTCAGTAGGAATAAAATCAAAGTTATTTTCAATGAAGTAACTTAATTCATATTCATCATCTTCATTTGGAATCATAAATCCAAATATTGCACACATTAGAATGGAATCTTTATCAACACAAACTTTCATATTAAAACAATGCATTTTTTCAAAGCTTTCTTTAGGAACACTCAATTTTTCTGAAGCATTAAGTAACTCGAATGCAGTTGGAACGTTATCTCTATCAAAATCCAATAAAATGCCTTCATCCATTTCAACTGTTTGACCATATTGAAAATCTCTTTTAACTTTTATGCCTAAAGTATCTATAGATTCATTGTAAAAATATTCAACTTCAAA
>CACYJH010000042.1 GCA_902774685.1 uncultured Methanobrevibacter sp. | reverse complement strand
GTGGTCCAGAAATCATCCCAGATAAAGAATTAGATATTAACGGTAACCCAATGAACCCTGCATCAAGAGAATTCCCTGCAGAGTTTATCCAAACTGGTATTTCCACTATTGATGGAATGAACACTTTGGTAAGAGGTCAAAAATTACCTATCTTTTCAGGATCTGGTTTACCACACAACGATTTAGCTGCTCAAATTGCAAGACAAGCTAAAGTAGTAGGTTCTGATGACGAGTTCGCAGTAATCTTCGCTGCTATGGGTATTACTCACGAAGAAGCAAACTTCTTTATGAGAGACTTTGAAAGAACTGGTGCATTAGAAAAAGTAACTGTATTCATGAACTTAGCAGACGATCCTGCTATTGAAAGGATTCTTACTCCTAAAATGGCATTGACCACTGCTGAATACATGGCATTCGAACTTGGTATGCACGTATTGGTTATTCTTACTGACTTATCCAACTACTGTGAAGCATTAAGGGAAATTTCCGCAGCTAGGGACGAAGTACCTGGTCGTAGAGGTTACCCTGGTTACATGTACACTGACTTAGCTGGTATTTACGAACGTGCAGGACGTATTGCAGGTAAAGAAGGTTCAATTACTCAGATGCCTATCTTAGTTATGCCTCAAGACGATATTACTCACCCAATTCCTGACTTAACTGGATATATTACTGAAGGACAAATCGTACTCAGTAGGGATATCCACAGGAAAGGTATTTATCCACCTGTAGACGTACTTCCATCCTTATCTCGTTTGATGAGTGGTGGTATCGGTGACGATAAGACTCGTGATGACCACAGTGGTGTATCTGACCAACTTTATTCCGCTTACGCAGAAGGACGTAACTTAAGAGACTTAGTTGCAGTAGTAGGGGAAGATGCTCTTACTGAAAGAGACCAAAGCTTCTTAGCATTTGCTCAAGCTTTCGAAGATGAGTTTATTACTCAAGCTAAAGATGAAGACAGAAGTATTGTTGAAACTTTAGATCTTGGTTGGAAATTATTAACCATATTACCTAAGACCGAACTTAAAAGAGTAAAAGACGAATTTATTGCAAAATATTACCCAGAATAAGTCTAATGCCTAATTAGATTTAAAATTAATATTTATTAAATTCGTCATGAATTTAAGTTTTATTAGGAATATTATCTTTAGGAGGATAGTATGGCAGAAGAAATACTTGATGGTATTAACCCAACCCGTATGGAGTTATTAGCTCTTAAAGATAGAGAAAAACTTGCAGTTAAAGGTCACAGTTTGTTAAAACAAAAAAGGGATGCTTTAATTAAAGAGTTCTTTGATATCTTAGACAGAGTTAAAGGTGCAAGGGAAAATGCGGAAACCAATTTATCCGAAGCATACGAAGCACTTACTGAAGCTCAAATTACAATGGGTGACTTAGCTGTTCAAAAAGCAGCTTTATCTGTTAAAGAATCTGTTAAAGTAGATATTTCTTCAAGAAGTATTATGGGAGTTTCCGTACCTATCGCAGATATGGAAATGGAATCAAGAACTATAGTTGATAGAGGATACGGTTTTTCAGACACCTCCATTCAATTAGACGAAGCAGCTAAAAAATTCGAAACTGCTTTGAAATACATCATTGAATTAGGAGAAATCGAAAAGACCATTTATCTTTTAGCTGATGAGATTGAAGCTACTAAACGTAGAGTAAACTCTCTTGAGCACATTATGATTCCTAGATTCCAAGCTACAATCAAGTCAATCAATATGAAACTTGAAGAGATGGAAAGGGAAAACTTCGTAAGAATGAAGATGATTAGATCTACTATCGAGAAAAACGAAGCAGAAGCTTTAGCAAAAGCTCAATTAAAAGCAGCTCAAAGTGAATAATTAAAATTTAGAATTTAAGCAATTCATATTTTACTAGTTAAAATAGAATATGCTAAAATCTTTGAGGATTCCTCAAAATGGCCAAAATATTTTATTTTGGTCTTATCTAAATTTTTTTAATTATTCTTATATTTTTTATTTTTAGATTTTTGTTATTTTACAATTCTAACAATTTAACTTATTTTACTTTTTTTACTTAATTTACTTTTTTTATTATTTTTTTCATGATTTTTAAACTCTTATTTTTTGGATTTTTTAAGATTTTTAAGAGTATATATCTATTATTTGTTAATTTATCAATTATATATTTGTTATTTTTTTATTTTAAGATTAAATTGTCTTTTATTTCTTATTTAAAGATGTAAGCAAGTACTTGCATTCGAGAACATTTATATATGGCATTGAATAAAATAGGATTTAAGAAGTATCTACTTCGGATTAAATGAGGTGAAAATATGGATTTAAGTTATGTTCTCAAAGCTCAAGTAACCTACTTGGCTATTATTGCGGTATCCGCTATTGCTCTTACCTGTGTAATGGCATAAGTTGTTAATAATAATTTTTTTAAACTTTTTTAATTTTATTTAATACTATTTTTCTTAATGCTTTTTTTATGTTAATTTTTGACTTTTTTATCATTTTTAATTATTTTTCGTTTTTAATTATTCTAATTTTAACTTATTCTAATTTTAATTTATATCTCTTTTTGTGTTAAATGACTTAAAATAAGATTGTAGGTTGTTTAAAAATAGTAAATCATATAAAAATAAATTAGAAAAAACAGGACTTCAAATATAAATAAATTATAAAAGTTAGTAATTAAAAATAAATAAAATTTAAGCTCATTGGTCAGAGAATTTTTCTGTAATAGAGTTCATTAAATTTCGATCAGAAACTAATTTTACATAGGAAACGGATCCTATTGCTACAGTAAGCATTTGTATAAGTGTTGATACGTAATCGGATATCAACATGAAATAGAATATGTAAAATGCTTCATTTACAATAAAACTAAGCTTGATCCATCTGATGTCCTTATATGCATAATTGCATATTGTTATCTGAATAACAGCAACAATTGGAATTAAACCGACAAGACCTAATGTGTTTACTGCCAAACCAACACCTACAGATAGAATAAGGAAGAATATTGCCCATCTGATTGAAAATTTGTCCTTATAAACCATAGTGAGTCTGATGGTTGCAATTGCCATAATGACTGCACCAACAATTGAATCAAAGAAAAAGGAAGCTATCACTAACACTGCAGCATTGTAGATCTGGTATTTGTATGCTCTCTTATCATCATTGACAATCAAACTGGCTATGATGAAAAGTCCTGCAATCAGTGAAATGATGTTCCCTATAAGTATATTCAAGGGCAAACTCATTATGTCTATTGGTGTTACCATAATAATAGTTATATTGTGCAATAGTTAAATAGTTTATTAATTAATCTATTCACTTATTTTAAAATTTTTGATATTTTCATAATATCTGTTCAATTAATTATTTTTTATCATTCTGCATTAATCTTATTCGTTATTATTAATATTACTTAATATTAGTTAACTTTATATATAATGTTTAACAAACTATAATATGTTGTATAGTCCCGTGGGGTAGTGGTAATCCTTCTAGGCTTTGGACCCGGAGACGGCGGTTCGACTCCGCTCGGGACTATCAATTTTTTTGGAACACTTTTATAACAATGTTATATTTTTCATCGTTATTTTTTTAATATTTTTTAATATTTTTTAATTTTCAAATTATTTTTAAAACAAGTTTTTTAATCAGTTAATTTTCATTAGAATTTTTTAAGTAAAATTTAATAAGTTCTTTTTTAATATATATTATTGTATTTAATTAGTATGGCTTAATGGTGAAATAATGAAAAGAGACCCAATTCATCAATTTTTAAGGAATCCGGATAACAAGGCAAAACTATTCATGGGTATTACAGGTGCTATGGTAATGACCACATTCCTAATCGTTATAGGAACAATAATCCTTATTTTAATATTGGTTGGAATAATACACTTTTAAATTTTTTATTTTTCATTTATTGCTTAATTAATGGAAAACTTGCTATTTTTTTAATCAATATTTTCATAAACTTTTTCTTCAGCTATTTTAACATCATCCATAGCTTTTTCCAAATCATTATCACAGCTGATGATTGTCACTAACGGCTGATCCTTTTCTATTTTTACTCCTTGATAAGGAACATCAAAGACATTTGGAATATTCAAGTTTCCAATATTCACTTGTTTTCTTGCATAAATGATCTTTTTGACTGAGTATGGTCCTGCATTTGGAATCTCAATAAGTTCTCCTTCACACGCTTTGATATGAGCCTCCAAAAGATTTATGCCCAGTGCATTTTCCACCAGTTCATATGTTCCCTGGAATCTTGGATTTATTTCAATGACCTTCAATTGACCACTTTTATCCAAAACATAATCAACACCATTTGATCCAATAAGACCAAATTCCTTTATCAAATCTTGGGATGTATTTTTCATCTCCTCATTCAACTCATCAGCATCAAAATTAGTTTGTTTGCTATTGAACATTTTAAGACTATTTTCATCCAATGGCACAATATTTCCAGAATATTCAAATGTGTCATTGCCTAAGTCATGTTCAGTGATCAATCTTGAATTGATTAAATTTTTATGTTCATCATGACTTGACAATACTGATGATGAAACATTAATTCCATCAATATATTCCTGAAGTATATAGTTTTCATATGAAATATTTTGTAAAATATGATTGCTATCATTATTCTTACTTAAACTTTCATTATTTAGCAAGAAAATTCCTAACCCTCCACTTCCTTGAAGGGGTTTTAAAATAAATTGATTGTTGCTATGTTGTTGTAAAATTTCATTGAGTTCATCTACATCAGATGGTTGAAATGTAAGTGGAACGTCAAATTTATTTTTTATGCTATTGAAAAATTTGAATTTGTTGTCAACTTTTTCAGTTTTTTTATTTCCACAAATAATTTTTTTATACTTTTTGAATTTTCCACAAAAATCATTTGCATTTATTCCGGTAGTGAGTACAATCTTATCAATTTCATTATTATTTTCAATAGTCATTTCATCAAATAGTTGAAGAAGTTTCATAGGAGAATAATTTTCTTCAAATCTTCCGCATGAAATTACACTTTCTTGATCCAAAACATGTTTTTCTCTATATGGAATCTTAAAGTCAATAGTCTTGAAATAGCTTACAGAAAATGTTTTATAATCCAAGTTCAATGCAGAATTAACCATAGGCCTTGTGTCGATTCCCATGATAAGTAAGTTTTCCATATTATTCCACCTTCAAGCTATTTTTCAAATTTATGAAATGAATTTTTATTTTATTTTTTTTAATTAATTTTATTGATTTTCCTGTTCCCTTGCTTGGTCATAAACTGTTTTGATGGTGTCCATATCTACACTTGTATAGATCTGTGTAGTGGAAAGACTTGAATGTCCAAGCAATTGCTGAATAACCCTGATGTCAACTCCATTTTTTAAGAGGTGTGTTGCAAAGGAGTGCCTTAAGACGTGAGGAGTGACCTTCTTTTTGATTCCTGCTTCTTTCGCATATTTCTTTATCATCATTTGAACATATCTTGGAGTCAATCTGTTTCCATTCTTATTTATGAAAATATATTCGCTGCCATGCTTGTCGTTTTCAAGATAGTCAAGCAAAAGCTCTTTGGTATGTTCATCAAAAAGAACAATTCTGTCCTTGTCACCTTTACCTCTGACTCTTATTGTCCTTTCGTCAAAATCAATATCCCTTTTCAATAATTTGACAAGTTCTGAAATACGAAGTCCAGTTGAGTAAAGCAATGTTAGAATTACCTTATCCCTTCTTTTTGATTTCTGTTTGAATGGAGTGTCATTCTCATTTATTGCAACTGCTTCAAGGAGATCCTGCACTTCCTTTTCATTCAATGATTTAGGCAATGATTTTGTTCTTTTTGGATTCTTGATGTCCTCTAAAAAATAGATGTTGTTGAATTCAAGGAATTTCTTGGAAACAACTGTAGTTAAGTAAATATAATTTTGAGTAAGGTACTTGTCCCTTTTCAAATCACGTATATACTTTCTGAAACTGGCTAAGAATCTTTTGCCGTCATATAGGTTTTCTTCCTTCTTCATATAAGTGATAAGATTGTGAATGATGGAGCTGTATGTCTTTACAGTATTTTCTGAATAGTTTCTGATTTCAAGTTCAATCAAATAGTCTTCGAGCATGCTTTCAAAATCAAACACTTCCATCAAATGTTTCTTTTCTCCATTTTCATCAAAAACAGGCAGTTTAATTGGAGATTTTTGAATCGGTTCATTTGATAAGTTTAATTGCTCTGTAAAAAAATTCATGTAAATTCCTTCTTTAGATATTGCCAAACCCATTAATCTAAATTTAGGATTAAAATTTTATTAATTTATTTCAAATTAATTAAGTTCTTATTAATTAAGTTCTTATTAATTAATTTCATTTTTAATATTTTCTAAATAATTCAAATATTTACTTCGTTATACCTAATAGTATATATTTGGTTTTATTTAAATATTTTTAAATTTTAATAGTTTAAATTAGTAAAAATAGTATGTCAATTTGTAAAAAAAAATAAAAAAAGAAAATTAATAGAAATAAATAATTATTTCTATTTTATTGGAATTTATTTAATTCAAATAGTTGAATTTAGTTTAAAGTAACTAATCTGAGCTTGTCAGGTCTTTTAATTACTCTGCTGGATTTAAAAGCTACTAAAGTTTTGATTCCTTTGGAGTATGCAATGTCAACTAATCTTTGGCTGATTACACCATCGAAAATAACGGTGTCTGCTTCAGGGTTGTCATTTTTTAACTCGTCGTAAAGGGTTTCAACGTTAGTTTCCTTTAAAAGGTTTAAAGAATCATCGTAGATTTCACTGTTTCCAGTTCCTTCTAAATCTTTTAACATGTTCTTTAATAATTTTATTCTACTATCTTGAATTCTGTCACTTTGTCTGTCTCTACGGCCTCTGGAATTTCTGTCTTTTCCTCTGCGATCGTTTCTACCGTTTTTTCTATCATTTCTGTCTTTTCTATCAAACTTGTCTTTACGATCGTTTCTGCCGTTTTTGTTTCCGTGGAACTTGTCAGACTTGTTTAAGTTTTTTGCTCTTCTGTCACTGCCTTTACTGGGCCTGTTGATTTTGTTTTTAGACATTTTTGATTGGGTGTCTAAATTGAAATCAAGGTTGTTTATGACTTGTTCAGTAGGAGCTTTATCTCTTAAAGCAATCAATACTTCGTCTTTTTCAAGATCTTCAACTTCTTTGCCTCTTGGAGCTCTTGTAATGTAGTCAACATCTCCAACTTGCAAGAGTTCTTTTAAGATTAATTCTCCACCACGGTCACCATCAACAAACGCGGTTACAGTTCGTTTTTTAGTTAATTCTGCAACGCTTACAGGAATATTTACTCCTTCTACTGCGACAGTGTTTTTAATTCCGTATTTTAATAAATTTAAAACATCATTTCTTCCTTCAACAACGATAATTGCATCGGAAGTATGTACATTTGGACCTGCTGGAAGTCTTTCTTCTCCGAATTCAGAAATTTCGTGAACCCTCATGGATTCTCTGATTTCCTCAATCATTTTCATGCTTTCAGGAGATACAGTTTCCATCATGCCCATATAAATTTCTTTTGCACGATTAATAACTTGTTGTCTTTTCACAGCTCTTACATCTTCTACTCTAAGAACTTCAATAGAAGCTTCACAAGGACCTACACGGTTAATGGTTTCTAAGGATGCTGCAAGGATGGCAGTTTCAATTCTATCTAAACTAGATGGAATTACGATTTCTCCTTTTGCACGTCCACCATTTGAGTGAATGATAACTTGGATTCTTCCTATTCTTCCAGTTCTTTGAAGTTCTCTTAAGTCTAAGTCGTTACTTAAAAGACCTTCAGTTTGCCCGAAAACCGCACCTACTACGTCAGGTTTTTCTACGATTCCGTTAGCATTGATTTGAGCGTGAATAAGATATTTAGTTGTAGTTAATTCTACACCTTTTCCCATAATAAGCCTCCTTTGAGCTTTGTAATAGGATAATTTAAGGCTAGTTTATTCGTAGAATTGTTATCATAACTAATATCCATCATGATAATTTAAAACCTTTGAATAATTTTTATTTTTTCAGTTTTAAACATTTATAATTAATAATACCTCATTTTTAGTTTAATTAAAACTTATTTGATTAATGTAATGATTTAAAATTAATTATTCTAATTAAGATTTAGCATAATAACAATTTTTACTACTAGCTTAATTATAATTAATTTTAATTAATAAATTGTTAATTTACAATTGATTATAATTTTTAAATTATACTGTAATTTGTAATAAATTGATTAATTAATTTTAATAAATTAATTGATAAAAACAGATACTATTCTTTAGAATTCCTAAAATATTAAATGGCATTTTGCCTAAAACATTCTAAGCTAATCTATTGAGTAAATTCATATAAAAAAAGATATAATTCTATTTATTAAAATTTAAAGAAAATTATTCAAATATCTAATATTTCTTTATTAGTTTGTCATATCTATTGATCGAAAGTAACAAATTGAATTGTCTAAATCCTAAAATTAAAATCCTTATTTTAATTTAGATTTATCTTTTTTCTAATATTCAAATAATGGTATATTAAAATTCCCTGATTTTAATATTTGGTAAAAGTAGTTTAATATAAAGCTAATTCAAATAACTCAATGAATAATTGCTATTTTTATCTTATAATTAATGTATATTCCTTATTTAAGTAAAAATTTATTCTGAATTTATTTTATGATAATTAGTTTAATTTAGTTAATAATAATTTATTTTCCTTTCACCTTAAGTCTTTAATTTTAATAATAATCTGTAATAATGTAATTAATAATGAATTAATTAATTTTTTCAATTAATTAATATTGTAATTATGATAATATCATTTTTATATGATTTTAGTATCCACATTATAATATCTTTATCATAATATATAAATTATTTTATTTTTTATAAAATAGATTTAATTTTTAGGATTTTTTGAATATTTCATTAGCTTTGCAGTAATGATTTTTTTGCTTAATTAGAAAATTTTATTAGATATCTTTTAGATAACTTAACCTATATATTAAAAAAATCATTAGATAATTTCATATTTAAAAAGAGGTGTTAAATTGGCTAAAGTCACTCCTAAAACTTTATTGAAAAAATCATCTAAGGTGATTGACTTGGATGATGTTGATATTTCAAAATATATTTTTTCCATATATGATTTGGATAATGAAAAAAGCAAAAGTCATGATTTATTGAAAAAGATCTTGGATTCAAGTTCAGCTTGTCAAGTGTCAGATGCCTATGCATCAGTATCTGGAAGGTCAGGCGTAATTGCAGGATTAAAACCTATGAATGACAATAAGGTTTATGGTAAGATATTCACTGCAAAAACCAATACTGATGATTGGGGAACTTCATTGATGGCTATGGATAATGCAGAGGAAGGTGAAGTCCTGTTTATCTACACTTATGGAAAGCCTGCTTCAGTCTGGGGAGAATTGGCTTCAACCTGTGCAGGTGAGAAAGGAATCGCTGGAACCGTCTTATACGGTTGGGCAAGGGATATGGATGCACTTGTAGATTTGGATTATCCTGTCTTTGCTCTTGACTATCTTCCAAATGCCGGAAAAGCATTAGGTCTTGGTGAAATCAATGTTGAATTGGAGATTGATGATGATATAATAAAGCCAGGAGACTTTGTATTTGGAGATCAAAATGGTGTAGTGGTGATTCCTAAGGAACTTTTCCATGAAACCATGGTGGCAACCTTTAATGTAAAGGTAAAGGAAAGTCATATCATAAAAGAATTGAAGAAAGGCAGATTATTGTCTGAAATTATTGGTTTGAATAGGTAATTATTCTTTTTCACACCTATTCTTTATTATTCTATTTTAATTTATTCTATTTTTACTATTTTTATCCTTTTTTTACATTTTTTTACTATTTTTATTTTATCTTTCCTATTTTTATCTGGTCTAATGTTTCCCCAATAGCTTCATTTATGACTAAACTGGCTAAATTGTCATAAGGTGTTTCGCTTTTGTTTATCAAGACCAGTTTTGAGCCATTGAAGTAATTTATCAATCCTGCAGCAGGATAAACTACGAGTGAGGTTCCTCCAATTATTAAAGTGTCTGCATTTGCTATGTAATTTACTGATGAGTTTAATACATCATTGTTTAAAGGCTCTTCATAAAGAACGACATCTGGCTTGATGATTCCTCCGCATTCGCATCTTGGAATTCCATCACTGTTTAGGATATAATCCAAATCATACTCTTCATGACAGAATTCACAGTAGTTTCTATGAATGCTTCCATGAAGCTCTAAAACATTCCTGCTTCCTGCCTTTTGATGCAATCCATCAATATTTTGAGTAATCACTGCCTTCAGCTTTCCTGCCTTTTCAAGTTCTGCCAACTTCAAATGAGCTGGATTTGGCTCTGCATCCTTAAAGACAAGGTTTTCCTTGTAGTAACTAAAGAATTCTTCTGTATTGCTAAGGTAGTAGCTATGGGAAACCAATCGCTCAGGACTTGCACCATATTTTTCAAGGCTTTTGAAAATTCCACTTTCAGATCTGAAATCAGGTATTCCACTTTCTGTAGAAACTCCTGCCCCTCCGAAGAAGACTATGTTTTCTGAGGAGTCTATAATCTCTTGCAATTCTTTTATCTTAGACATATGATTATTTATTTAATAAGTTCAATAAATGATTTTCTTTTAGGAATCTTTATATATGAAGGTATACAATAATTGTTTAACTAATCACTGTATAATTTTTTCATGCATGTTTTAAAATTTTTATCACTATTTTAAAAGAATATCAAATCTAATGATTTTTTGTTTATTTTCAATAGTAACGAATATTTTTAATCCAATCGAAGAAATTTTAGCATATTACAGTTCATTAGTTTTTTAGGCATGCTTAATCAATTGTTTTATTCATTAAGGACAAAACTTTGAGTATTAATAAGTATTTTTATTAGGATTTTTTAGAAATCCTTTTTAATAAGAAATTTTTTTATATATAAAGGCATCGAAATATTTATATACTATAATGTCATTATATTATGTTGTACTACTGTTTATTTTAAGTTGATTTTTTATGAAATTTTTAGGAAATATTTCACACCTAGCTAATTCTGGAAAGCTCATTGTCAAAACCACCAAAACTCCACCAGCTGGAGCTTTCGTTTTTACAAATGATAAGCAGAAAATAGGTAAGGTCTATTCTATTTTTGGCCCTGTAAAAAATCCATACGTTTCTGTAAACATATTTAGGTCAGTGAATAGGAGAGATCTTGAAAGCAGAAGTGGAGAAAAGCTCTTTGTTTCCACTAAAAGTGAAATGGAAAAATTAAGCAAAAAAGGTAAAGGCAATAGGAATTCCAAATCCAGAAAGAGTTCCAAATCCAATTCCAAAAAACCTAAAAATAGAAAATCCAATTCTAGAAAAAGAAAAAAACAATAGTCATAATTAAAAAACTTATTCTCTATTCTTTTTTAGAGAAAATAAATTATATAATTTATTCTCTATTGTTTTTTAGAGAACAATAATATTTATCAAAATAACTAATAGGAGAGATTAACACGAAAGAAGGATTATCTGAAGAAGTTCTTCAAAATTCCAAAAGAACTTCAAGAAGAAGACAAAAAGATGACTCTGAAGCAGAAAAACAAACTGTATGTCCTCAATGTGGATCTACAGATTTAATTGGAGATTACGAAAGAGCAGAAGTGGTTTGTGCTAACTGTGGATTAGTTATTGATGAAAACCTTGTAGATATGGGTCCTGAATGGAGAGCATTTGACCATGAACAAAGAGA
>CACYJH010000041.1 GCA_902774685.1 uncultured Methanobrevibacter sp. | reverse complement strand
ATTAGTCATCCATGTCTTCGAATCTAGGTTCTAATTTTTCCATTACGCCAGGTAATGAAGTGTATTCCATTTCTTCAGATGGTAATCTGTGTGGTTCGAATGGACCGTGTCTTCTGATGTAGGAAGCAATGTTTGCAGATTGTCTTCTGGTTTCATCAAATGCAGGGTCATCGAATAAGTCTACAGGTCCAATCAATTTAGCATCAGTTACTTGGAAACCTAAACCTACAACTCTAGGAGGTCCGTCGAATCTGATTGGGTTAGCTTCTTCTTGACTGGTTGGCATCATAGGACCGTTGTGGGATCCTCTCATCCATCCACTTACCATGTGTGGGAATGCAAATGGTTCTACACATTCACCGTTTGCTGGGAAACCTGATTGAGCTCTTACAATAGCTACAGGGTCGTCTTTACCTACGTATTCACCAGCTAACATGTTTAATTTGTCAGTACTTACTGCAGCTGCGATTTCACCGTTTTTCTTGAATACTCTTTTGATTACGTATCTGCCGGTGGAACCGATTAAAGCAAGTAAGTCGTACATTTCTTCAGGACAGTCTAAGATAACTTTTTTGTGTTCCATTACATCAAATACTTCAAAACTGAATCCGTCGTGTAAGCTTGGGTCGATTACAAGACCTGCAGTGTTGAATGGATCTGCAAAGATTCTGAAAATAGGTAAGTTGAATGCACCTGGTTCGGTTTTGTCCATACAGTAGACAATTACAGGGTCACTTCCTCTTTCTTCGAATTCCATTTCTGCACAACCTGGACCCATACCTTTTACGTTTCCAGAGAAGGTGTCAGTTAATAAGTCTTGACCTGCACCGTATAATTTTAAGTCTCTTGCAATTTCAGTTGCTTGAAGGAAAGCGTCGTATGCAGTTTTGTGAACTTCTTCGTTTAATTCACCGTTTCTGTGAGTCATGATTAAATCAATGTCGTCACCACAACGGGTTATATAATAATCTTCAAGAATACCAGTTTCTAAAGCACCAGATAATACTTCATCACATTTTTCCATTAATGCTGGATGAGATACACAGTGTCCAGAAACACTTCCAATATCAGCTTTGATTACACTAACAGTAGTTTTCATCTTAAAACACCTCAGTATTAAAATTACTATTAACTCACACTTAGTTAATAGCAGTACATATTTAGCTTTAATTCATAAAATAAGAATAATAATTAACTATTATAGCAATTAACTATTAAAAAATAATTATATTATTAATAACTAATTGTTATAATAATTAATTACTGAATTAATAGCTAATATAAAATAATTAAATTATTCATCAAACTAAATATTCTAAATAACAAAAAATTATCAAAAAAATTATCATATAATCTTAAGTTATTTAATATACATTACTATTTTTATTTAATATAATATATAATAATTATGATTTAAAAGGAGCATATTGAATATTTTAAATTGAATTAATGGGAATTTATAAAAAAGTAGTGGGAATAAAAAAATAAATTTGAATCAATGCTGTCTTAAATAAGTCAATCCCCACAAGGTAATTATTGACGCCAAACAAGCAATTACAATAGCTAATGGATAAGCAAAATACCCAATCACCATACCAATCAAGACCAGCACAATTGTTGCTATAAATGGCTTAATGTCCTGCAATGCTACTTGAAGAGCAATATTCGCCTTATCTGAATTTTTCAATGCACTTGTAGTGAAAATTGCCAAAATAGCTACAATGATGAAATCCAAACCATATAAAAAGCAAGGAAGGAATGAATCAGGATTCAAACCAACAAAGGTTGTCAAATATGGAATCAATGATAAAAAGAACAATGCAAGTCCAATTGACCAGATCACCTTAGAATTAACCTTATTTACAATATTGAATAGATTGTTGTTGTAATTCCAGAAGTTAAAGCAGACAAGGAAACTTACTGCATAGACTATAAACTCAAATTTTATGTCAAAGAATGCATCCCAAGATCCATTTGCCACCATTGGAATCTCAAGCACAATGATTGTGATTATGATAGCAAGGATTGCATCAATAAATGCCTCAAACCTTTCAGTGCTTCCATTGTCCGGTCTTTGAAGCCTTGCAACAAAAAGCCAACAGACTAAAGAAAGCAAAACACAATAATAGATTCCTGGAACGTATATTGTATAGGTGATTATGAATCCTAAAATATAAAGGGCAATTGGAATGTATTTGTAAAGACTTCTGAAGTTTGCTTGGCATAAGCCGCAGTTATATGGATTTGCCCTATAGACTGCATAGATTGATAGTATATATAAGACATTTATAGCCAGAAACTCGATTCCAAACATTGTTTCAGCTGCAACAGAGTTTATCTCCAAAGCCACCCAAGTTGAAAAATAAGGCAAAAGGGAAATGGCAAACATCATAAGAGCATAAATTACCAAAACCTTGTTGTCAATCTCATCAACGACCTGAAACAGGTTATGATTATCATACCAAATAATGAAAATTGCTAAAAAACAGACTGCATATGTAATGAATCTGGTATTCAATACTAAAACCGCATCCAATGTTGGAGAAGCCGGCTGCACTAATTTCAATACCAGCACAGTTATGATAATCGCTAAAATTGCATCAAAAAATGTTTCAAATCTGTTCGTATTCATAAATATACCTTTGTTTCTTTTAATATATATAACTGAGAATTGTTTGATTTATCAGTTTTTCAATCATTTAGCCCCTATAAACCTATTTACATATTTGACTTTGCTAAATAAATACATAGTAATCATTGAACTGAATAGAACCAAAAGGAAGAATATGATCCAATAGCTGAAATATTCCCAGCAAGGCAATATCTTAAGATAAATGCATAGGAAGAGACCTTGAATCAAATAAATTCCATAGCTGTACTTTGCAAGCAATGAAGTGAATCTTCTAAATAAACTGTTCTCGTTCTTGATAAAACCTAAATTCAAACCAAACTTGTTGAAGTTTTTGAACAATAGGAACACTCCAATCACTTCAAGGCTTATAGGCAATGAATACCTGTTTATTGTATGGAATTTAGTTGGAGTTGAGAAATAGGTAACTATGACCATTATCAAAATTGCAGAAAGCAAAGTCAATGCCAAAGCGAAATAAGGATTGTTCAATATCTCCCTTTTTGTATGTCTCAAATAATAACCTGCTACAACCAAACCTATTGGGCTTACGAAATAAGTCAATTTAATTGGGAAGTCAATGTTCAGTGTAAAGTCAAACAATGCAGTTATCAACCAGAACACCAAGAAATATTCTGCCTCTTCCAATTCGCTGTGCAACAGCCACTTATTGAAAATAGGCATTATCAAATAGGTTCCCAATATCATCCAAAAGAACCAATAAGGTGAAAATCCTGGAGATGTTGACATGAAGACACCATAGAAAAAGTGCAAAATTGAATTGATGTCAAATGCAAAAATAAACTTATAGCCAAAGTAATAGGATATGATTACAGCAATTGCACCTGTAAGCAATCCCCAAAATACAAAAGGCTCTACAATACGAGGAATTCTCTTTCCTAAGAATTCCCTTATGGACCATTCACGACCTAAAGACAACGCTCCCGCTAACATTAAAAAGAGATCTACCCCAATTCTTAGGTTATTTCCAGTGAATTGGGAAAAGAGCCATCTCAAACTTGGACCTGTGGCAAAGTCAGCCATAACCTGAACTCTTGTAACGGCATAAACATGAACTGCTATAACCGTTAGAATTGCCACTGCACGCAGTGCATCTAAATAGAATATTCGCTTGGATTTAGTTTTAGCCATAGGACACCCTTATCACAGTTAAGATGATCTTTTGAATTCATTGATTATTGATTCTTCCTTAATAGATAAACACCAGTCATCAAATGCCAGATAATCAGAGGATAAACAGCCAATCTTTCGAAAACAGGCATATAAATGCTTTCCATATTGAAAAACATTATCAAAAAAGCGATTAATCCTATGATTCCTAAAATCAAGGTAATCTTTTGATAGATTTCAAACTTATCCATAGACTGGGAAATGGTTAGAAGCATCAGATTTCCACCAAGAATTGCCATGATAGCCCCTAAATTGTGATATCCATTGGTTAAAGGATTTCCCCAAGGGATAAAACCAACCATAATCACTCCAATAGACGCCATTATAGTAAAAATATAAAAAAATGCTTTATATTTGATAATGAAATCTTTAAATTTATAAAAATTAGCAAAAACTAATGCTAAACCAATTAGAATAAATGCAGAGTCCATTAAGAAGAAAAAGGGACAATTGCCATTTGGAATTCCCAAATCAGAGATAGTGTGAAAAACATACATGTTGAACAATGTATCATTTACAGAAAATATGCAAATGGTCTCAGCAATCATATAGTATAAACCAGCTATAAGATAGACAATGCCAATATTTTTGAATTTCATATTATCTCTCCATTAATAATTCAATTAATGTTCAATAGTTTCAAAAGCCTTTTCAAGCTCTTCATCTTGATTCATATCTTCCTTGATCTGTTTGACAAATTCCAAATCCGCATTTGTTTCAGGATACTTAGGCACCGCCTTACAGCCACCGTCATCTCGTTTGGATATTTCAAAAGTTCCAATCTTTTCAGCAATCTTTGTTATCTCAACCTTATCAAGACCGATAAGTGGACTCAATACAGGAACATCAAGATCTTCACGGGTTGCCAAAATGTTTGGAAGTGTTTGAGAAGCTACTTGACCTAAACTGCTTCCGTCAATAACCGCCTCTGCATGAAGCTTTTTGGCAAGCTTTCCTGCAAGCTTATACATTCCTGATTTACATAAGACACAAGTCATCTTATCTGGTGCCTCAGCCTTACAGGTGCTTAAATAATCCCCATACTTGACAACTCTCTTTTTGATTGGCGCCCCGCTTGCATAAAGATTCAACTGATCTATCAAATCATTGAAGTTTTGAAGCGCTTCAGATGTAGTATACGGACTATTGTCACAGTAAAGGGCAATTACCTGACAACCTCTCTTCATCATCAAATAAGATGCAACAGGAGAATCTATACCACTTGATACAAGAGCTACAACCTTTCCTTGAGTTCCAAGAGGCAATCCTCCAGGACCTGGAATCTTTTCATGGAAAATGTATGCATCATTATCCCTCACTTCAAGATAAATTGTAAGTTCAGGATTTGTCAAATCAACAGGACATGAATACTTGCGCACTACAACTGCACCTGCAAATGCTGCCATTTCCTGAGATGAAAATTCATGAGTTCCCACTCTTCTGCAGCTTATTGCAAATCTAGTGTTTTCATCCAATAATCCTTCATCATGAAGCTTTTCTGCATATGAAGAAAGGGACTCTTCAATATCTTCAAAAGTTGCTTTTGTAGATATTGCAGGAGAATATGAAACTATACCAAATATTCTCTCCAGCTTTTCTAATGCATCATCAAAATCCTTTGGGAAAATAAAAATTCTTGCTTGATAAACTTTAACTTCTGCATCTATGGATGCCTTTATATTATTTATTAAACGATTTTCAAATCTTCTTCTAACTCGATTGCTCTTTATTCCTACTTCACCATAACGAGCTATTATTAAATCATGTTTCATAAAATTCCTCATAAAAAATAAATTCTAAAATAAACAAAACATATGATTAATTGAATTATCTCTTATAAGATAAATATTTCTTCTTAAATAATTTATCTTTTTAATCTCTTTAATAATATGTTTATCTTTTTATATATTTAATTTATAGTTTATAAATATAACGATTGTTATAATTAAAATAAAAAAATAAAAGTAATCAGAATAGTGAAAAAAATAGAGAATAAAAAAAATAAAAAAAAGAAAGAATAATTAATTAATAAAATAATTAATTATTTAAAAGTTCAACAGCCAAATCTAAAGCTTCAGCCATCTTATCTGCATTTGGACCTGCTCCTTGAGCTAAGTTAGGACGGCCACCACCGCCACCTCCAAGTACAGAAGCTGCTTCCTTAATGATGGAATTCACTTGAACTCCACTGTCTTTAGTAGCTGCACCAACAATCTTACCTTCATTATTACCAATGAATACGACATCTGCCTTTTCATTGTCGGTAAAGTCAAGAGCAATCTTTTGAAGCTCTTTGATATCTCCAGCAATGATTTCCTTCAAGACTTTCAATCCATTGACTTCAATCGCATTATCAGCTAAGGTAGCTACCTTCAAATTAGCAATTTCCTTTTGGAGTTTAGCGATTTCATTCTTTTGAGCTTTCCATTCGCTGAAGAACCTGTCACAGGTTTTAGGCAATTGCTCATTGGTTACACTGAATATGCCTGCACTTTCCCTGAGGATTTCCTTATCATTTTGAATGGAATCAATAGCTGCAAGACCTGCAGAGAAGTCAATTCTCTCTACACCATCTTGAACCCTTTCGGTTTTATTGATCTTGATTGGACCAACTTCACCTGTTCTGTCAAGGTGAGTACCTGCACATGCCTGTACATCAATTCCAGGAATCTTGACGACTCTGATTTGGGAACCTGGAACTACACCTCCTTGGTATAAGGTGAATCCGTATTCCTTCTCAGCATCATCACGGCTTAACCAATTGATGTCTAAGTCAATATTCATCATAACGTATTCATTTGCAAGCTTTTCGATTTCATTAAGCTCTTCCTGAGTGATACGTTTGTAATGGGACAAGTCAATACGGGAACGAGCAAGACCTTTTTGTGCACCTGCCTGCCAAATGTGTTGGCCTAAGACTTTTCTTGCAGCTGCAATCACCAAGTGAGTACCTGTGTGGTGTCTTGCCAAGGTAATTCTTCTGTTCCAATTGATTGCCATATGAACTTCAGTTCCAATATAAGATTTAAGAGTTGCTAATAAGCTTTCCTTATCTCCGTCTTTAGGAACAGCTATGTGATGCAAGACTATGTTATTCAATTTTTCAGCATAAGTTACTTCATAGATCTTGCCGTCAATTGACATGATACCAATATCTGAAGGTTGACCTCCTCCTTCAGGGTAGAAGATTGTTCTGTCAAGGATAACATTGACTGTATCTCCTTTTTCAATGACTTCAATGATCTTTCCATCAGATTCCTTTTGATAAATGTCCTTATAGAAATCAAGCTCTGTTTCAGGAACATCAATATCCAAAGTCTCTTTCTTAGCAACCTTATCCTCTTCGTGCATATCTGCTACAATGGTGAAGAAGTTATCAGGCACGAACACTTCAAAGTCCTTGTCTCCGCTTGCCATTTCTTCAACGGTTTCAGGAGGCATACCTTGAGCATCGTATAAGTCTATTAAGGTTTCTAAAGGCATGGAAGTTTTTCCTTCCTTTTTAAGACGTTTAATAGTTCTTTTTACAGTCTTTTTACCTTTTTCAATGGTTTTTGCATATCTTTCTTCCTCAAGGTTGATGATGTTCATGATATGCTCTTGGGACTGGTCGATTTCAGGATAGAACTTTCTTAAGAACTCCAATTGGATTTCCATAATGTCAGATAATGATTCTTCCATCTTCAAGTCTTTCATGAAACGGATGGTTCTTCTTAGGACGAGTCTTGCAAGATAACCTTCTTTTACATTGGATGGAATGATTCCGTCAGCTAACATGAAAGCCAAACATCTTGTATGGTCTGCAATGATATAAATAGCTTCCATCGGTTCAGCATTTTCCAAATACTCTTCCAAACTAATGTTTAGGCTATCAGCCACTTGTTGACGGAGCTCTCTGATATCACCGATATCTTCAATGTCCATCATACCTGCAATTTCTGCATTTCTTGCCAATACCTCTTCATTGACTTCGACATTGGTGATTTCCTTAAGCTTATCTACAACAGGAGCAAAACATGCATCGTAAGCAGTAGGAGTTCCTTGGGAAATCCATGCAATTCTCTCTAATCCATAACCGGTATCCACCACTTTAATAGGAATTTCTTCCCTTTCACCATTTTCAAGTGTTTTGTATTGCATGAAAACAAGGGTAGCAAGCTCTACACCACGACAGCATACCTCATAACATGGACCTTCGTTACCTCCACCTTTCCACCATGATTTGATGAAGGTGATCTCTTCGGTATTGATGCCGATTGACTTGAAGAATTCATGGCAAAGACGGATTGTTTCATCTTCCCAGTAGATGAAGTTTTCAGGCTTGTTGATTACAGTATGTGAACCCATGGTAAAGCAGGTCATGTGCCTACCGGTTCTTCCTACATTATCCACATCGTTAAGACGTATGGATGGCTGTTCAACTTCAAGAGGATTAGCTGGAGGTTCCACTAAACCTGAGGTAATCCATGGTTGGAAACAAAATATTGAAGCTCCAACTAAAAATACGTCATCTCTCCATCTTTTTGCTAAAGTTGGATAACGAGATATATGTTCATGACCTTCTTTTTCCAAGAAAGATCTAAAAGTTTCTTGAATTTCATATAAATCATAAGGCTTGTCAGTAGCAGGATTTCCAATAAATCCATACTCATCACATGGAGCATCCCCACAAGTGTCTCTATCAACTTGAGAGTAAAACTCATTGCCACATGTTTTACATATTTGTTTTTTATATCCTAAATCTTCAAATATTTTAAGCATAATAATCAGTTTTAATCGTTGTTTTTTAAAATTTTTGTTAAATTTCAAGTAAATTAGTATGATATAATAAATAGTTGAATATTTATTTCATAATAAAAATATATTTGTATTTTAATCTATTAAATAGTTTGTATAATAATACGTTTAAGTTTTAAAAAAAAATGAGAATATATTGAAAAAATAAAAAAAGAATTTAAAAACTAAAAAAAAGAAACAATTGAAAAAAGTTCTTTTAGAAGAATAATTGAAAAAATCAATTATTTATAAAATCTAAAATAGCTTTTTCTGTCTGTTTTATTTGTTCTTCCGGAGAAATGCTTGCCTTTCCATCTTTTGGATCTATGCCATATGATGCAAATTGTGCATGATTTCCACCTTCAATCACAATTTCTGTTAAGTTATCATCAATAAAACCTTTAGATTCATCATATGTCACTTTGTTTAGGTTCTTATCATGAGATCCATAAATTGATAAAACTGGAGTATTGCCTAAATCCTTATCAGAATAAGCTGCAAGGAGTATCAAACCATTAACCTTGTCTGGATGGTCATGAATATATGTTGCTCCCGCCCATCCTCCTAATGAATGACCTGAAACGTACCATTTATCATAGGCATAATTATCATTTTCAATTATGGAACCTGCTGCATCAGTATCAAAAACAGCTACATTCAATGGCATTTCCAATAGGAAGCAATCTACTCCATCATTGGAGAGATTCATTAGTAGAGGAAGATAAGAAGTGTATTCTATCTGAGCTCCTGGATAAAAGACCAATGCACTTTCATTTCCAGGACCATCTAAAAACAATCCTCCATCGATTTCAGTTACAGAAACATTTTCTGAGCCATTTAAAAGAGCTTTTGCATTACTGTCTGCACGAGCATAATCATTTGAGTACCAAATCAAGAATCCTGCTGAAACTATGAGCAATGCAAGAATGATTAATAATGCTATTTTCAGTTTTTTATTCAAAGAATCACCACAAAATTATATAGTATCTAATGTCTAAACAAGATCAGGAAAGTCACGATTATACCAATTATCATAATGGCCAATTGAATATATGCATGCTTTCTAATGTTTGGATCTTTGCTGTTTAGCATGAATCCTGGGAAAAATAGTCCTATGAATCCTATAAATCCGTATGAACCGAATAATGCACTAAGGATAAAGCTACCCCAACCGAATAGAATAGCTATTATATAACCTATTATAATTAATTTTTTGCTATCAAAAGATGGAAAATCGTCTGAATTGCTTAAATCATTGAAAATCAAAGGATTTCCACAATCATGACAAAACTTATAATCATCTGGATTTTCACATCCGCAAACTGGACATTTCATATTTTTCCCCTATTTAAAAAAATAAATTCTAAAATAATTTAATTTAAAATAATATAATAATAAAAAAATATTGTAATAAAAAATATTTTAATGCAAATTTTAAAAAAAAAATTAATTTAGTGGTCAAATTTCTGTTGACCACTGGTTTCTTCTAAATAATAAGTTTTCTCTGTAAGGAAGTTTCCATTAACATCATAAATATCTACGGTAGCCTTATCAGGATAACAATCAAATGCATTGGAAGTATAAATATGTAAAAATCCTTCTTCATCAACCTTTTTAGTTGCAGTTGCACCATCATTTAATTTTGTTCCACCATTATAGTATGAAACACCTATCTGATATTTTTCACCATAATGTTCAGTACCTATATTTGCGGAACAATAAGACTTATCCGATAAGGAACTTCCAGTATAGAAATCACAATACTTAATGTTTATATCTGGAATACTTTTTGCACTTGAACTTGAAACCGCAACATTTGAAGAACTATCTGAAACCCCTTTATCATTTGAAACAGATTGGACAGTACTATAATCACTAGAAGAGTCTTCATTATTTCCTGAAATCATTATGAAAGCTGCTGCAATTATAGCAATGCAAATAATTACTGTTGCACAAATGAGAACTAATCTTTTATTATCTCCACCGGAATTATGATTGTTTTGTGTGAAATTAGTGTTCTCAATTGGCCTTTTAGATTCTAATGGGTTCCCACATCCTTTACAAAACTTAGCAGTATCTGCATTAGCAGTACCGCAATTTGGACATATCATTTTACCACAGCCAATTTACCTTAAAAATTTTATATTTCCATTCTAATTAAAAGAATAATGGAAAACTTAACTAAAAGTTTGTTTTCCACTGTTTTCATTCAAATATACTGTTTGAGTATCAAGAACATTTCCATTATTGTCGTATAATGTGATATACGCTTCATCAGGATAATAGTCAAATGCGTATGCGCTTGCCACTTTGACATAACCATCACTGCTGACGGTTTTTGGCACTACCTTACCTTGATTCAATGTAGATCCATGATTACTGTACAATACGCTGATTTTGACCTTTTCACCTGCATGTTCAGATCCTACATAAATGGTACAGTGAGTCTTGTCAGATGCTGAACTTCCAGTTGAGAAACTACCACTTAAAATCTGTGGAGAACTTTCTTGTGCAACAGTGCTTGCTGCTGAATCGGCAGCTGAGTTATCTGCAGACTCATTTACAGTATCTGATCCACCATTCAATGATGCTGAATCTGAAAGTGCATTGTCATCATCATTGCCATTTCCTGAAAACATTACCAAAGCACCTGCAATCAGAAGTGCACAGATAACTATTGTCAGACTAATTATAATTAGATTCTTATTGTCAGATTTTGAATTTGAATTGTTTGAATTGTTATTGAAATTTGAATTTCCACTTTGTGCAGAAGGCGCATTTCCAGTAGCTACATAATTATCTTTAATTGGATTTCCGCCGCTTAATGAATTACCGCAGTTTTTACAGAACTTTGCAGTATCATTATTCTCTGCACCACAATTTGGACAAAAAACCACAATCTCCCCTCCATATTTACTAAATAATAATTTATTCAAATAAGCATATATAGATTTTGAATATGATTTTAAATCAGCAGATAAAAAGAGATTAAAATAGTAAAAATTAAAAAAATAGCAAAAAAGTGAAATTATAAAAAAGAATAAAAAAAGAGAAAAAAATGTTTAAAAAGAATTATTTCTTTTTAACTACTATTTTTCCTTTTATGTTGATTTTGAAATACTTGTAAGCAGAACTGATTTTTATTGCATGGGTTCCAACAGACAATTTTTTAGTTGACCATTTGATTACACCTTTAGAGTTGGACTTTAAAGTGTAAGTCTTCCAGGTTTTCTTGGTTTTGACTTTGAATTTAACTTTAAAACTTTTTAAAGGTTTTTTAGTGTAATCGTTGGTTAAAGTAATCTTATAATACTTTTTAGCTCCTTTCTTAACTGTTAAAAGTTTATAATAACCAATTGAAGCTTTTAGGTCAGAAACTAATTTAAACTTGGCACTGCTTGCTTTATAAGCACCAACACCTTTATAGTTTACCTTAACTGTGTAAATTCCTAAAAAAGGAGTATTGATTGTTTTTGAAGCCTTACCATTCTTAACGTTAACAGTATAGGATTTTCCATTGACTGTGAATGTTACCTTACCTGATGTAACTTTAGAACCATCAATATCTTTAACATTAGCGACAAGAGTAACTTTCTTACCCATTTTTCCTATAGTGTCCGCTACAATAATTGTTGTAGGATTTACTGCTCTTTTTATTAGAACCTTAAATGTAGTCTCAACCTGATAATTTTCCAAATCATCAAGACTATAATAATAAGCATGACAAAGCCAATTTAAACCTGAAACTTTAGAAGCAGATGGTAGTTTGATAGTTAAAATAGCTTGGCCATCATTTACTTCAGCCCCGTCCATAATAGCTTCGTCACTTTCCATCCATAATATAAATCCTACATATCCAGAAGTTACAGAAGCACCATTATCCTTAACGGTAGCGACAATATTTACATTAGTATTTTCAGTAGCTGAAATATTTTTTACAGAAATTGAATAATCATGTTCTTCATATGCTGCATTAAGAGAATTAGAATCGCCAATACTGCCAGAAGAT
>CACYJH010000040.1 GCA_902774685.1 uncultured Methanobrevibacter sp. | reverse complement strand
GAATATATTCCAATAAGTCCCCAACCGAAAGTGAAGCAGAATACATATGCAAAGACAGTTTCCAATATGAGGGATCTGAGCAATGTAATGATAAGTGAATAAGTACCTTTACCGACTCCTTGGAACATCATTGAGGACATCATTCCGTGTGGCACACATATGTTGAAGAAGCTCAAGATGCTGAGAGCAGTAGCAATTTGAGGTGCCAAAGATGAACTTGCACTTGTATAGCTGAATACGGTTGCTATCTGATTTGAGAATATGACCATAAGCACTGAAATGATTATAGCTATTATCAATCCTATCTTGATGGAATAGCTGTGTCCAGTCTGAAGATTTTTGTAATTATGCGCTCCATATGCAACACCTGCTACGGTAAGCACAGCTGTTCCAATACCGATAAGCGGAATAATACCTAATTGTATGATTCTTAAGGAAGCGGTATAGACAGCTACAGCACTTGTTCCAGCCACTATTACAAGCATGGAATTGATTATGATACCGAGAGCTGAAAATATTACATTTTCCAAGGTTGAAGGGATGGACACTTCAAAAATCTCAAGCAATATCTTGGTCTTATACTTGAAGTTTTTAGGGCTCAAGTCAAGGAACAGATCCCTTTTGCCCCAAATCCAATAGCTCATAACAAGGACTGACACTGTACATGATATGATGGTTGCCCATGCTGCACCAGCCATTCCTAAATTAAGGTAATAGATGAATATTGGATCTAAAATGATGTTTAATATGGCAGTAACTGCAATAGCTATTGTTGCCCTTCTCATGTCTCCTTCAGATCTGAATATTGCTGAAAGGACTCCTGAAAATACAAAGATGAACAAGAATCCAAAGATGATGTAACCATAGCTTGCAGCATATGATATTGAGTCTCCAGCACCCATAATCTCAAGGATAGGTATCATTGCCACAATCATTATGACTGTAAATATTGCAGATACAGCTATTGAAAGCACGATTGCATGGAGTCCTGCGTTGTTTGCTTCGTCGTAGTTTTCACCACCGATGCTTCTTGCAATAAGTGAGTTTGCACCTGCACCGATTCCTCCTCCAAGACCTACCAAAACCATGAATAGGGGAGTGATGAATCCTATTGCTGCCAATGCATCTGCACCGAGCCCTGCAACCCAGATACTGTCTGCAAGGTTATACATTGTAATCAAAAACATGGAAAGCATCATAGGAAGACTAAGCTTTCTGATAGCCCTTTTAGGGTCTCCTGTAATCATCTCAATATTCTTGTTTTTCTCTTTAGTTTCTGCCATTATATTTCTCCAAAATTAAGCGGGTTATGTTTTACTGATTATCTTTATATATGCTTTATTATATAAATCCTTTTATTTTAAAACTTTAATGTGGTTAAATCTTAATTTAAAGGATTTAAATAGGATTTGATTTAAAAATCGTAGAAATAGTGAATGGAATAGATAATGAAAAATTAGATAAAAAGAAAAAAGAAAAAGAAAGAGAAATAAAAAATAGAAAAAGAAATAGAAAAAGAAAATAAATAGCCAAATACTATTTATTTTGCTGGAATGCCCTCATATCTGTCTTTAGACTCCATTTGGAACTTGTCGATAAAGAATTTGGACCATATGAATCCGACTGTTCCTCCAAGGAAACAGCCTAATATGATACCTGCATAAATTCCTATGAGTCCGAAGTTCAATATGAATCCAAAGAGATATGCCAATATGGATTCGAATGCAAGTGATCTGAGAAGTGTGATCTTAAGTGCTTTCGGTCCTTTTCCAACTCCTTGGAACATCATGGAAGACATTATACCATGAGGAATTGCAACTACAAAGAGGCTTAAGATTCTGATTGAATATGCTATCTGCGGACCAAGGCTTGCACTTGCACTGGTGTATGCGAAGATTGAGGATATCTGATTGCAGAATACAATCATCAATATCGCAAGCACTATGGATATTATGAATCCTTGCTTTACCGCATAGTTGTATCCTATCTTGAGGTTCTTGTAGTTGTGTGCACCATATGCCACTCCAGCTATTGTAAGGAGAGCTGTTCCAATACCCATCATTGGAATCATGCACATTTGAACGATTCTCATTGCAGCGGTATATGCAGCTACTGCATCTGTTCCAGCAACAATCACCAGCATTGTGTTGACTATCACTGCAAGTGTTGAGAATATGATGTTCTCAAGTGTTGATGGAATCGCTACATGAAGGGTATCTTTCATCATTTGACTGTCATACTTGAAGTTCTTAGGTGTCAAGTCAAGGAAGAGATCCTTTTTAATCCAAATCCAATATGCCATGATGAGAATTGACACTGCTGATGATATCACAGTTGCAATTGCAGCTCCCTCTATTCCCATATTCAACTGATAGATGAATATAGGGTCTAATATTATGTTGAGTATTGAAGTTGCTGCAATCGGTATCACTGCCCTTTTCATGTCCCCTTCAGATCTGAATACTGCAGACAATACTGCAGAGAATACAAAGACGATTAGGAATCCGAATACTATATTACCGTATCTGTATGCATAGGTCATGGTTTTTCCTGCACCCATGAGAACGAGAATAGGCTTCATCGCCAAAAGCATAAGTATGGTAAAAATGATAGATACGATGATGGAAAGCACTATTCCATGAAGTCCTGCATTGTTTGCTTCAGCGGGATTTTCAGCTCCTATGTTTCTTGCAATAAGTGAGTTTGCACCTGCGCCTATACCATGGCCAAGTCCAATCAAAACCATGAATAATGGTGTGATGAATCCTATTGCAGCCAATGCATCAGGACCGAGTCCTGCAACCCATATGCTGTCAGCAAGGTTATACATCATGATCAAAACCATGGAAAGCATCATAGGTATACTGAGCTTCCGTATAGCCTTTTTAGGATCTCCTGTAATTATTTCAATATTTTTGTTTTTTTCATTAGTTTCTGACATCGTTCATCCCTTAGCTTAAATTTTAATGTAATTTGATTATCATAAATTAATTCAATTATTAATTAATTTAATTAAGTAATATTATAATTTTACCTTGTAAAGCAATATATAGTTTTCTAAATTTATCTAAATTATAAAATTTTCGAACAATTTTTAATTTTTTTTTGAAATGTTTAATAGTTTTATTCATTTATTCTTGTCTTCAACATATTTTTATTCGTTTATATATGGAAATAATGAATATTTTTCTATATTTAAGTAAATTACATAATTTTAGTTGTTTATAGAAATATTTAAATAGTTTAAGTTACTTATATCTAATTTTAATAATTTTTTGAGAGTTAATCTCTTAGTTTTTTTATAATTTTTATAGGTTTTTTATATGAATTTTAATTTTAAAAGATATTTTTTATTATTTTTAATTTTATCTTTGTTGTTTTTTTCTTTAAATTCTGTTAATGCCATGTCTGATGATAATGGATTTTTCTGATTCATTGGATGAATCTAACATGGAATCTATAGAAAAAATCACAGATATAGGGGACAATTATATTAGTGTAGATGAACATTTTAGTAAAGAATGCTCTAAAGGGGATGATGATTCAGATACAGATATTGAAACTGAACATTTTTCAAAGGGAATTCTTCATGATAGTGGAAATGCAAGCAAATCCAGTACAGTAATTTATGCTCAAAATATGGATAAGGGATATGATGACTGTGAAAAAACATTTAAACTCACATTAAATTCCGAGAATAATGAACATTTGGCTAACAAATCAGTGGTATTTAGAGTATTCATGAAAGAGGGGTTTAAAGATTACGGGCGCATAACCAATGATTTTGGTGAAGCTTATTTGCCTATTCGTCTTTCTCCCGGAAATTACAGCATATATTCATTTTTTGAGGGGGATGATGATTATTTGCCTTCATCTAGAAATAATTCTGTAGAAATCAGAAAAGCCAAAACATATTTGTTCTCTTCAGATTTAATTGGATTGAAAAGCACTGAAAACAAGAAGTTCCATGTTAAGCTTACTGATTCCAATTTTGTACCTTTATTCAATCAAACCATTATAATTGGTTTTGGTGATAAGAACTATACAAAGATAACTGATTCAAATGGCATTGCCACCTTGAATGTCAACATCAAATATTTCGGCACTTACACTTTTAAAGTAAGATTTTCAGGCAATTCCAAATATTATTCTTCAAACAATACCAATAAGATTCAGATTGCAACTTATATATTTTCTGATGAAGAGATTTATGCTGCTTCAAGGACCATTAGACAATATGTTGAGAAGAATCATAAACTTCCAAGCACTGTAACAATCAGGTCTCATAAATTAAATATGACCCAATATTTGGCGGTAGCCAGTGAATTAATCTGCAATCCCGACCAAAAAGTAGCGCCTTTGATTAAAGATACTTATCAAAATGCGCCTAGTCCCTCCGAAAATACAAGTGGGGGCATTTTAAATTCTACAGAGTATACAAATATTTTTAACAAGATCCATAATTTCATTTATGAAAATAATATGGCTCCTAACTATGATGAGTCCAGTTTAGGCAAGGTAAGCATAAATTCCTATGTTTATTTGGCTTCCTGTATTTTGGATTCTAAAAGTGTCATCACAAACAATCCTTATTTTGTGACAATCATTCCATGGAAACATGTCACAAATTCCAGCACTAAATTTTTTAGTCAATATGATGTTTTGGATGCTGCTAGTAAGGTAAGCGATAATGTGGAAAGGAATCATAAATTGCAAAACAGCATTTCAATCAATGGCACTCAAGTAAAAATGGCACCATTCTTGAAAATGCTTTCTACAACCATTATTAACATCGAAGGGGATTATTTCTGTTCGGTTCCATACAGGAATTATGATAATGCTACCAATCCTAATGAAACCATTGGATTTAATCTTCTCGATGAAACCAATTATCTGACTTATGCAGTGGATGTTAATCATTTCATGAACATTATGAATAGGGCTCCCAATTGGGTAACAACAGATTTTGGAAATATCCGCTTTGAAAATTCCATTTATTTGTTCTCTAAGGTTTTATCCTATTATTATGAAAATGATTTCATGCCTGATGGAATCGTGGTTCACCCTTGGAATAAAATAAGTAAAAACACCACCAAATTCTACTCTGTGGATGATATGATTAGTGCTGCATCATATGTGAAAAATTATATTCTACAACATGGTCAGGTTCCAGAGACAGTATCAATAGGTGGAAAGAGTGTGGATATTAATGCATTTTTAGATTTGTCATCTCAAGCAATCTTATCTATAGATTATGACTTATCTACTAATTTAATTGCAGAATCTTTTTCAAATGTCAATTCGGCTAATTCTGAACCTATAAATGATGTTTATCTTTCAAGGTCTACTTATCTGTCCTTTTTTAATGAGCTCAGTGAATATATGCTTAAGAATCATAAGTCTCCTAGCAAGATTACTTTAAATGTAACTGTTGAAAAAGAGGGTTTGGAAAATGCGTCTTTAACAATAAGTAAGAATTCTTTAATCTATTTAAGTTGTGATATTTTATCTTCATATAATGTTTCTAGGTGTTTTCCTGATAAGATAAAGTTTAATTCCTGGCAGAATTTAACCCAAGGGGATGCTTTAGTTTTAACTAGGGATGAGGTTTCCATAGTCGCCAATGAGATTGTAACTTTTGTAGATGTTAATTATTCAATGCCTGATGATATTGTAGTGGCGGGAAGAAATCTTAATAAATTGGAATTTTTGGCTTTGCTCACGGAAACAATTTATAATCTGGAAAATAATTATCATTCTCAGGTTTTTATTCAACCTGCAAATAATTTTGGTTGTGATGATGAAATTGTCATGGCAGGTTCAATAGATTGCTCTGAATATATTGAATTATTATCCAATATCAGGAATTCTATTTCAAGTTGTCAATTTAACGGTTCAAATAGTTCTTTAGGTTATCTGGGGGTAAATTCCTTAATTTACATGTATTCAAAGATACTATGTGATTATAATGTTAATGGCACATTTCCGGAAGAATATGTGTTGGTTCCTTGGTTTGTAAAGATTAATCCGAACAAGATTTACAATTATGATTCCAAAAAGGTATTTTCAACCTTATTTGAAGCGATTTTCGATAATGAAACCCATGAAGGGGATACTATAGCCATAGGGATATCTGATAATTATGTTGATACAATTAGTTTGGATAAAGCTCTTAATATTTTTCCGGTTCCGGATGTTGATGTAAATTGGATTGGTGATAATCAGGATTCTAAGTTAATATTCGCTAATGAGTCTTCTGGGTCTTATATTGCGGACATTAATTTCGTGAATGTGGGATTATTATTGAATAACACATCTGGAATCAGCATTTATTATTCAAACATTAGCAATGCTTTTGATAATGGGATTTCCATTTTAAATTCTTCAGATAATGAAATCATTGGCAATGCCATTTATGATTCCAATATTGGAGTCTTAATTGATGAGGGGTCTGTGTCAAATGAAGTTTCAAATAACTTAATTTATAACAATTCTAAAGGAATTTGTATTTTAGGTTCTGATAATAACACTGTTGAGGGGAATATAATTCAGAATAACTCTTTCGGGGTATATTCATCAGATTCTGGTTATGAATTGAATTTTAATGGCATTTCAGGTAATATCATCGATTTGCATTGTTGTGGAAACAAGACTACTGATATTGATTACAATTGGTGGGGGGTGAACAATCCATTAATTTCCAGTATTGATTCATCTTCTCACATCTATTGTCAAAATGTGGATGTTGGGGATATAAAGTGGCTGGTTTTGGTCTTGGACAGTTATAATTATTATGATAATGCAAGTAATATTAATGGTTCCAAGATTTTAAAAGCCAGTTTGAAAAGTAATGATGCTGGAGATTTTTATTCTGAATCCTTGCCATTGCTTCCTATAGGATTTGAAACAAATGGGGTTAATAGTTCCGATTATATGATTGGTGGAGTGGCAACATTAATCTTGAATGAAAGTTCCAATGGCAGTGTTGTAGTTAGGGTGATTCTAGATAATGAGATAATGGATTTAACTGTTGTTCTTGATCAATGTGAGAATCCAATTATTAATACTAGGAATAACAAAACTTATAGTAGCATTCAGAATGCTATTGATGATGTTGATACCAATGATGGGGATACTTTAAAAATCAGGTCTGGAATATATGTTGAAAACATTTATATTTTAAAAAGGGTTAGTTTGACAAGTTTTGGTGATGGTGAGGTAATCATTATTCCATTTAATGAATCTTTAACCACTGTGACAATCTTGGTGGATGGGTCCTCTTTGAATAATTTGAGTGTTTATGGAACTTCATTGAATACTGCAGTATTTTTAGTTGCAAACAATGTCAATATTAGGAATTCCAATATTCTTAATTCCTATAACGGTATTTACTTATATGAAGTGAATGGGACCAACATTTCAGATAATAGGATTAAAGGATGTTCCTATGCTTTATATATGGATAATAGTGACAATGGATCATTTGTTTCAAATGTTTTCGGTGATAATGATTATGGTGTTTTTGCAAAGCATTCATTCAATAATCTTTTCAAGGATACAGTTTTAACTGATAATTGGATAGGTTTGGAGGACAATTCCAAGTATAATCAGTATGTTAATTGCAGTGTTTTTGAGAATTATCAGGGAATTAGGCTCATTGGTTCCAGCAGCACATATTTTGAGAATACAAGCGTATATGATAATTATGAGGGCATTTTTAAGTATGCATCAACTTATTTCAATAATTCTTTTGATTCATTCAATAATACCTTTGTTGATTTGCAGGTTGCCAATGATGGTGAGCTTGTTATTCAGGAGAATATGTGGTATTGTGGTCCTGCCGCGCTTTCAATTGTCTTTGAGAGTCTTGGCTTGAGTGTTTCTCAGGAGGATATTGCCTGTTTGGCTGGCACTAGTGTTAATGGTACTTCTTTGTCTGGTCTGTATCAGGCTTGTCTGCATTATGGTTTTAATTCTTCTGTCTGGTTATTGGGTTATGATGATTTAAGGGTTAATGATTTGGTCGTTTTGCAGTTTGGTGAGGAGTATCATTTTTCTATTGTTTATAGCATTAATGAGTCTGTTGTCATGTTGAATGATCCTTCATTGGGCCTTTTTGAGTTGGATAATGAGACTTTTGGTGAGTATTTCTCTGGTTATGTTTTGGATGTTGAGCCGATTAGCGAGAGAGGAGTAAAAGTTAATGTTGGGCAAATGGAGCATATTGTTGGTGTTTTTTGGCCTGTCATTTTTGTTGGTTATGAAGCTTGTATTGCTGCAGTTGTTGTTTTAACAGGTGTTGTATATCTCGTTTATAAGCTTACATCTGGCTCTTCAAGTCATATTCATAGTAAATTAAAACATATTAAAAATAAGGTTAAAGTTCCAAGAAAAATTAAGAATCCTAATTCTAGTGTTAGGTATCATATCAATAAGGGGAAAAAGGGAAATAGGCATAAATTGCATGTTGTATCTAAAGTTACTCGTTCAATTAGTACTGTGAAGTATTATTCCAGTAATAATAAACGTTCTAAGAGTAATTCTAGGTTAACTAAGTCTAAAGTTGCTCAAATAGTATATCAAGATGCTTATAATACATATTTAAGTACAAAAAACAGGGAACGGGCTAAAATTGATAATATAATTAAAGATCATAAAAAAATCCAAGAAGAATATAAACAGATTAAACGAGGATCTAATTCTCCCCCTATTAATTCTATGGGTGGTGTACCAACCCCTAAAGCAATAACAATTTTTGTCATGATATCTGGTTTAGCTATTACTTATAATACTTTTAGTAAAATTAAATGTAATCATTCATTAAATAGTAATGTTAATAAATATTTAGAATTTAGATGGAGTAATAATGATACTAAAATGACTAGTGTTTTAATATTGGACTGAATTGATGAAATATAATTTTTTTATAATAGCAGCCTAGGAGTTTCAATATGGGTAATAAGAGTTGGCTAAAATTTATTGTTGTTTATGTGTTTATGTTAGTTATTGCAGCAATTGCAGGTTATTATCATCTTTAATGGGGCGATTAGTTTGGAGGATAAAAAGTTTTTCATATTATTTATCATTATGGGGTTATCCACTATTTTATTAAGTTCTATAATTCATAATGGTTCTAGATATTATCAATTTTTCTTGATTGTAGTAATTGCTATATTAATTTATTCTTTAAAAGTCAATTTGAGGGATGATATGTTTAAGAATATTAAAATAAAAAAATTTTTAAAGAAAACTGAGGAGTATTTCAAATTAAAAGATTGGGATAATGTTTTATTATTCTGTGAAGAAATTTTAAATCTAGATTCCAAAAACAAGGATGCTTTATACTATAAATCTTATATCTTATTTCATAAGAAAAGATATTCTGAATCTTTAGATTTAATTAATTTTTTATTAAATTATAATAAAACTTTTGACTATCTTGTATTAAAAGGCAGAATTTCAATAATTCAAAAGAATTATGATGAGGGATTGAAGTGTTATAAGGAATCCTTGGATATGGACACTTTTGATATAGTTGGATATCTTGATGAAATCACATATTTTGGTGACCCTATACGCTTTAAGGACAATAAAAAGATGAATGAAATTTCATTGGCTTTATGTGATTTCTATTTGGAAAGGGATGATGATGTTTATGTCAGTTACTTTAAAGGGCATGCGCTGTATAATTTAGGTAGGTTTGATGAGTCCTTGAATGCATTTGATCATACTCTAGAAATAGACCCTGACTTTGAAACTGCCTATTCAACCAAAAGCGAGATATTGTTTAAATTGGGAAGATATGATGAGGCATTGGATTTTATAAATAAGGGATTGGAACTATTTCCTGACAGTAGTTTGAATTGCAATAAATCTTATTTTTTATATCATTTGGAAAGATATGATGAGGCGTTGGATTCTATAAACAAATGTTTAGATTGTAGTAGTGATGAGGATGACATAGAGCTTAAAGAAAAAATAGAAAGCAAACTGAATAATTCCTAATTCAATTATTTGATAAGTATTATAAATCATTAGGTTTGAAATTTTTAAAAATAGCTATTGATAAGTTTTATAAACTATTAAATTAAATATATAAACATTATATTTAATATTCAAATTAGTGTCATAATTGAAATAGGCTAATTTATCTATTGAATATACTTAAAAATTAAATTTACAAAATTATTAAAAAAACTTAAAAGGAGTCATAAAAATGAAAATGTATTATGATGACGATGTTGACGCTACAGTCGTTGCAGACAAAACCATTGCTGTAATCGGTTACGGAAGTCAAGGACGTGGTCAATCTAGAAATATGGCTGACAGTGGATTGAATGTTATTGTCGGTCTTAGAGAAGGAGGTTCATCCTGGCAAAAAGCTGTTGATGATGGAATGAATTGATGAAACCCAAGAAAAAGTTTACAAAGAACAAATCGCTCCTTATGTTGAAGCTGGAAACACAATTTCATTCTCTCACGGTTACAACATTCACTTTGGTTTGATCCAACCTGGAGAAGACGTAAACATTGTAATGTTTGCACCAAAAGGACCTGGTTCCAGAGTAAGAACCACTTACTTAGACGGTTTCGGTATTCCTGGACTTGTAGCTATTGAACAAGATGCTACCGGTGACGCATTGCAAATTGCATTAGGTATGGCAAAAGCTGTAGGTCTTACCAGAGCAGGTGTAATTGAAACCACTTTCCAAGAAGAAACTGAAACTGACTTGTTCGGTGAACAAGCTGTTTTATGTGGTGGTTTAAGTGCTTTAATTAAAGCAGGATTTGAAACTTTAGTTGAAGCAGGTTACCAACCTGAAATCGCTTACTTTGAAACCTGTCACGAAGTAAAGCTCATTGTAGACGACATCTACGAAAACGGTATGGCTGGAATGTGGCATGATGTAAGTAACACTGCTGAATATGGTGGATTAACCAGAGGTGGCAGAGTCATTACCGATGCAACCAAAGCTGAAATGAAAGCAATCTTAACTGAAATCCAAGACGGAACCTTCAAAAAACAATTTGCAGATGAAAACGCAACTGATGCAGCAAACTTAAAAGAAATGAGAGCTGCTGAAGAAAAAGAAGAAATTGAAGTTGTTGGTAAAAGATTAAGAATCGCTTGTGGATTACAAAAAGAAGACGAATAAACAAGCTTTTACTCGCCTTCGGCTCGTAAAACCTTGATCAAAATATTTTCACTAGTTGGGAGTGTATGCCCCACTAGTTTCTTTTTTTCTTTTTTTAAACAATTTTTATTAATTCAATATCTTTTCTTAAGCTATTTTTAATTGTTCGTATAAAATTAACCTTTTTTTAGATAATTTTCTAATTGCATAGATAAATTAATTAACTAATAAATCTATATTAGAAAATATGAATACGAACAGGTTTGAAACTTTTTATGATGCAGTCTTGGCAATTATCATAACAATTTTGGTATTGAAGATTCCTCAACCCTTAAGTCCAACTTGGGGTGCAGTCTTTGCAAATTCATTGAACTTTTCAACTTATGCCATAGTGTTTTTGGCAATCATCAACATTTGGTACAACAATCATCACCTATTCCAAATCTTTGATGAGATAAACAATAGGGCACTCTTTGCATATGGACTTTCACTTTTCTTGACTTCACTATTTCCATATTTTGCATTGTGGATTTCAACAAATCTCTATTCATTGACTGCTGAGACAATCTTTGGAATCATCATAATCTTTGCAAACCTCTCTCACATCATAGCATTGCTTGCCGTTTATGGGGCAAATGGATACAATGACAAATTGGAAAATCTGAACATCAAGCCAATTCATATATTGTTTCCTATTATAATTTTGATATTAGGATTCATAATCTCTTATACAGTATATCCTCCTGCCATTTATGTGGCCTGTTTGCTTTCTGTCATCATAAGCATCATCTATAATAAGTTTCAAAGGGATGAATTTGAAGACACTGAAAGATTTGAGGCATTAATCGATGCGATAGTAGCGATTATCATAACAATCATAGTTCTTGAGATTCCACTTGCTGCAAATGGTAGCTTAGGGGCTCTTCTTGATTTGAAGCTTGAATTTTTTGCGTATATAGTCAGTTTCATCGTTGTCTTCAATATGTGGAAGCTCACCTATAACGTATTTGCCCTTGTAAATAAGATCAATTATAATGTGATTTGGTCTATAGCAACAATGCTCTTTTTCTTGTCACTTATTCCATATTTGACAACTTTCGCTTCCATGAATTTCCATGAATTTGTGCCACAATGCCTATACGGTCTTGATTTCATGATAATCTCCATATGTTCATTTATCGGAACATATCAAATGAAAAGGCTGGATAAATCCAATGAATACTTGCAGAAGACATCTGACAATTACAACAACTTTATCATAACCATGGTATTAACATGCATCTTCATAATTATTGGTTACTATTACTATCCTCCAATAATAATGATTTCATGTCTCCTTACAATCGGTATTCAATGGATATTCTTTGTAAAGAAAATAAATCTGCTTGAGATTGTTTAATCGATGCATTAAGTTAAGAAAGTGAATCTGTTTGAGTTTGTTTAACAAATGCCTTAAATTAAGATAGTAATTCTGTTTGAGTTTGTTTAACAAATGCCTTAAATTAAGATAGTAATTCTGTTTGAGTTTGTTTAACAAATACCTTAAATTATTATATAAAACTTTTTAAACTATGTCAAATATAGGTAAATTATCAAATAATTATTCTAAATTTATTTTTCTCAAATTATGATGAATTGTGATTAAAATGGTATATGTAGGTATGGATCATGGAACCACTGGAATATCATTTGCTATAATGAATGACACAGAGGTTCTTGATGTTTTTAAGATATCTCGTGAAGATAGCAAGGCTGGAAGAGTTTCAGCCATTGAAGAATTGTCCAAACGCACAGATTTGGATGATATTGAATTAATGATTATCACTTATGCTATGGGAGATGGAATCAATAAGATTCTTCCAATTGAAAAGGTTGAAAATAGGGGAATCCTTTCAATCGGTGGTGCAGGCAAGGTGACTGGTGGAGGAACATCAGTTTATTCAGAAATTGAAAATGCAGACTTGCCTGTCTTGATGATTCCAGGAATCCATAAGGATTGCGAATGGCTGGACCCATTATTCAGAGCAGCCTATTCCCATCATGCAAGCCCTGAAAAGATAAGCATTGTCTATAATGCATATCTTGAAACCAATTGGGAAAACATGATTGTTGCAGACATCAGTTCCAACAGCGTTGACTTGCTTGTTGAGGATGGAATAATCAAGGGAGCTATTGATGCCTGCTGCGGGGCAATGGGTGTTGTTCATGGACCTCTCGACCTTGAGATGATAAGGGACATTGACGAAGGAAAAAGAACAGCCAATGAATGTTTCTCTCATGCAGGTGCAGTAAAGATAGCTAATATTGATGATAAGGTCGCTTTTATGAAAGATGACCTATTGAATAATTATAGAAATGGTGATGAAAAGGCAAAATTAGCTATTGACACCATGATCATGCCTGTAGATTTTGAATTGGAGTTAAACAAATATCTAAAGAACAAGTATCCTTGCAAGATCATTTCAAGTGAGTCTGGAGCTATTGGGGCTGCACAAATAGCAAGAGACATTGCCCATGGAAAAAGAGAGATTATGGGTATAAAAGTAGATTTAGAATAATTTTTTAAATGTTTTTTTAAAACATTTCTTTTTTTATTTTTCTTTTTAACAAATTTGAATCTTTTTTAAAAATAGTTTTGATTAGTTTTAATTATTTAAAAATAGTTAATTTTAGTTAAAAAATAAAAGTTAAAAGATAATGATTTGCCATTCATTATCTTTTATTTTTTAGTTTAAAGGTGTCTTTGGACTGTGACGGTGCTGTTTGCAGTTCCTGGTTTTAGGATTTTGTTTCCATCAAAGGTTGCCTTAACATTGTATGTTCCAGGATTCAATGGACCAAATGTTGCTTCTCCTTCACCATCTACAAGTTTTACAGTGACTTCTTCATGGTAATTTCCATTATCTATTTGGACTTTCACATTATCGTTCAAAAGCTTGTTGGATTTGATGGCTACAACTGCAGTTGATCCGCTATATCCTGATGTTCTAATATCCATGTTTAAGTTGGCCTCTCCTTGCTTTGTGAATTGTGTTGTGTTTTCAGCAGGTTTGTAGTATATGTCTCCATTGTAGATAACTGTAGCTGTATATTCTCCTCCAGGTAAATCGTCTATTGTTAATGTGCCGGTTCCATTTTCCAGGTTTAGGTAGTATTTCTGAGAATTATTTAGCTTTATCTCCACTGGGTTGGATAAATTTGCATTTGTTTGAATTTTAATCTCTGTTTTATCTGCTTTTGTATTGCCTACCGCATCTATGCTCAAATTTGGAGTGTCTCTTTCTCTAACATTAAATGTGGTTGAGTTTGCCACCTGCTTAAATTTGTCATTGCCGTCAAATGAAGCAACTACAGTGTAATTGCCGGGTGATAAATTGTTGATATAAGAGTGACCAGCACCATTCTCCACTTTAACAGTGACCTTTCTTGATTCCTTAACACTTATTACATTGACTTTTACATCCCCATTCAATGATTCATTAGTGTTTATTTCTACGATGCCTTGTTCAAAATCGGTAATATTGTTGACATGCACACTTAAATAAGGTCTGGTCTTAGGATTTGGATTTTCTTTCACGGTGAAGGTAGTGGTTTTTTCACTTTCTGCAAACATATAGTCTCCTTTATAAATCGCTTTTGCAGTGTAATTACCTGGGGCCAATCCCTTGATTGAACCTTGAGCTAGACCATTGACTACTTTAAATCCATAGGTGTGCCCATCGTTTATTTTAACTCCTACATGTCCATTTACGGATTCATTGGCTTTTATTGTCACATTCACTTCTTCGTCAGAAAGGGCATCATCAATATGTATATCCAAATTTGGGTCTGCATTAGCTTTGACCAAGAAACTTGTGGAGCCTCTACAAGGTTCAAAATCTTCATCCCCTCCATAATATATATCAACTTTATATTGGCCAGGTTCTAAATTTTCATCTAGTGGTATTTTATAGTTACTTTGAACTGCTGTCCAGTAATTCAAGTTAACAGCATATTTATGAGTAAATTGGGGACATGAAAGTTCAAAATAGCCTGTAACACAAATTGGAGCAAGATCATTTCCTACTTTATGACAATTTATAATTGCAACAGGTTTTTCTCCGTAATTGCAATCTTTAATATCCACATCAAAAGAGACGTGTCTTTTAGTGAGGGTTTTATTAACTGTATTGTTGATTTTTTCAATATCCATTTCTGACTTGTTTTCATCAGAAATATCATTTGAACTGTCATCTGTATCAATTGAAGTCTCATTGGAAATATCATTTGAACTGTCATCTGTATCAATTGGAGTCACATTGGAAATATCAATTGATGTATTCTTTTCACTGTCGCTTAAGTTTTCAAAGCTTGCATTGCTGTCTTGATTTAAATCAATGGCACTTAAAGGTGCTAAGCAATACATGATCATTATAAATATGCAAAATAGTTTAATAGTTAATTTATTCATGCTATCCTTTCCTTAAATTTTATCGTCTTAATTCATAAATTATACGAATTTGTGAAATCAAGTGTTTGCTTTCATTTCAAAACGAAAAATAAGGGGGCCAAGGAGGTAAATAAATGAAAGTTAAAATATATTAATTTAAATTGCAATATATTTAGTTTATTAGAAATTTGCATGCATGCTTTCTAATTCGATTAAGTTTTTTTTTATCGTATTATTGCATAATTTAAAAAAGTCATTTATGTGCTGTCATCACATAGAAATTTCTAATACACTAAATAGTTTAGTTTATCTATTTAATTCCTTCCCTTAAGTTCGCTAATTATTACTTTCAAGGGCTATATATAAATAAGTTTCCGAAAGCAAGTGCTTGCTTTCATTTTAAAATATGAAATTAAGGATTAAGAAGAAGTATTTAATTAAAAAAACTAATAAATTTAATTTAAATCATCATTGTTAGACATGTATTGCTTTAAATTTATATTATACTAATTTCATGAGATAAATTATATTAACTAATAAAATTAAGATCGGTGGTATGAATACGAATAGATTTGAAAATTTTTATGATGCTGATTAGTTAATAAAAGTTAATTATAGTTAAAAGTAGTTAATTATAGTTAAAAATAGTAAAATTTAGAGAAAAATCTCTAAACTTTTTTTTTAAAAATAGATTTGATTTCAAACTTAAATAATTAAGCTTCCAACCAATACGACTATTCCTACAATCCAACAGTAGTATGCAAAAATGTCCAAGCTTTTTTCTCTAATGATCTTAAGCAAGAAGCTGATTGCAAAGTATCCAGAAATGATTGCAACGACGAATCCTGCAAAGCAAGCCAATAAATCGACATTTCCTGCAGTCAAATCCTTAAGTTGGAATACTGCAGCACCTAAGATTGCAGGGATTGATAAGATGAAACTGAATTTAGCAGCAAATTCCTTGTCTAATCCTGCAAATAATCCTGCAGCTATTGTAGTTCCTGAACGGGAAAGACCAGGTAAAACTGCCATTGCTTGTCCACATCCCATAATCAATGCTTCTTTTAGGCCTACGTTTCTTACATCAATTCTACCACTACCCATTCTTTGGGAGGCATATAAAAGACAACCTGTAATCAACAATAAGAATGCAGGGATAGTCAATCCTGTAAACATTTCTTCTATAGCATCGTTGAACAATACTCCTACAACCCCAACAGGAATGGTAGCCAATATTGTAAGCCAAGCCAATTTTTTATAAGGGTCCTTTTTCATTTCTGGAATGAATTGTCCTTCCTTCAAGTCAAGGAGGCTTGAAAGGAATCCTTTAATCATATTAATGATGTCAGTATAGAAATAGGCTACAACTGCTATAAGAGTTCCTAAATGCAATAATACGTCAAATGCCAATCCAACATCTGTAACACCTAACGCTTGTTGAGCAAATATTAAATGAGCAGAACTGCTCACAGGCAGAAATTCAGTTAATCCTTGGACGAGTCCAATGATTATTGCTTGTAAAATGTCCATTATTTCACCTTTTTTTTAATTAATCGTAAAAATTACATAGTTTTAATTAATCAATTAGCAATCTCGATAATCAGGAGATTCCATTATAGTTAATTTGATTAATTTTATTAAAATTTAAAAAAAATAACTCATGTCCGAGAACATAAGTTATTGATAATAGTTTTTTTTTTAAGAATTGGTTTTCTCAAATCTATTCGACATAAGTTAACCAATTGTGAACATCTTCAGATCTTCCATATACTGCATCGAAGTATTTTTCTTGCAATTCTTTGGTTACAGGACCTCTGGATCCGATACCGATTTGTCTGTTGTCGATTGCACGGATTGGAGTAACTTCTGCAGCACTTCCAGTGAAGAATACTTCATCAGCTAAGTATAATCTTTCTCTAGAAATGGTTTCTTCAGATACTTCATAACCTAAGTCTTTTGCAATGGTCATGACACTGTCTCTGGTAATTCCTCTAAGGATGGAGGAACCTAAGTCAGGAGTGACGAGTTTGCCATTTTCAACCATGAAAATGTTTTCTCCACTACCTTCTGCAACATGTCCAGCATAATCTAATTGGATAGCTTCATCGTATCCATGTTCTCCAGCTTCCAAGTTAGCGAGTTGGGAGTTCATGTAGTTAGCTGCAGCTTTTGCAAGTACAGGTAAGGTATCTGGTGCTGGTTTTCTCCAAGTTGAAATACCGATGTTTGCACCTTGTTCCATTTCTTCCTCTCCGATGTATGCTCCCCATTCCCATACAGCAATGGTGGTGTTAACAGGACAGCTTAATGGGTTTACTCCTAATGCACCGAAACCTCTGAAAGTAATAGGTCTGATGTAACAGCTTTTTAAGTTGTTTGCTTTGATTGTTTCTATGATTGCATCACAGATTTCTTCTTGAGTAAATGGAATTTCCATTTTGTAAATTTTAGCGGAATCAAATAATCTTTGTACGTGATCTTGTAAACGGAATACTGCAGGTCCTTTTTCAGTTTCATAACATCTTATACCTTCGAATACTCCAGTTCCGTAATGTACTACGTGGGAGAGAACATTGATTTTAGCATCTTTCAATGCTACGAATTCTCCATCCATCCAAACTTTTAAATTTTCATCAAATGCCATATTTTCACCTTTCATCTTTTTTAAAAGTAATTTCTTATGTCATTGTAGTTAATATAAGGATTGTTTTTAAAGTGAATATTAATTAGTTCAGTTTTAGAAAATTGTCTTTAAAATAATTCCTTTATTAATTATCTATTTCTTATATTTTAAATATATTGCTTTATTTTGAACATTTTTTATTTAATTTTTTGCATTTTATCAAATATCTGCCATTATTTTTTGGAAAATGCTCATGGATTATTTTTTAAAAATTCCTTTAATCGAAAGTTTTAAATAAGAGGTTAACTATATTTATAATGTAGCATGGTTCCGTGGTCTAGGGGTATGATATCTCGCTTACAACGAGAGGATCGTGAGTTCGAATCTCGCCGGAACCACTTCTTCAAACTTTTAAAAAAAGTTTGACCAAAATCTTTTCTTTTGAAAGATTTACTTTTTTAATTTTTGAATTAATTTTTTACAAATTTAATTCTATTTTTGTTTCATTGGTTCCGTGGTCTAGGGGTATGATATCTCGCTTACAACGAGAGGATCGTGAGTTCGAATCTCGCCGGAACCATTTCCAAGCTTTTTGAGTCTGCGACTCAAAAACCTTGACCAAAATCTTTTTTTATTTGATTATTACATATCTTATGCTTTTTTTAACTCATTTTACTTTGTTCGTATAAAATAGAATTAACTATTTTTTCATTCTTAAAACTAGTCTTTTTTAAATAATTAAAAATAAAATAAAAAAAATAAAAATAGTGATTTCCTATAAAAATAAAGAAATTAGATTATTTAAAATTAATTGATTAGTTGAAACCTTAGTTTTTTTCTCAAAAACTAACTTAGAAAGCAACAATCAATATCATTATTATCACTAATGAAATAAAGAATACAATTGTTCCTTTTACTAAAATATCTGCTTCCTTATCTGCATAAATTACTAATCCATAGGATAAAAGCAATGCTAGGATAAGCTCTCCGATTCCCAAGTATCCTGTTGGGATTTTAGCTATTTTTCCAAATATGAATCCAATCAAGTAGGAAATGATGACTGTAACAGCAACCATTACAATGGTGTTTTGCAGGAGAGGCTTAATGATTTCTCCAATTGGTTTGCTTGGCTTTTCAGGAAGGTTACGGCTGTAATTGCTTAATCCACCACTTGATGATGGCATAAAGCTATGTCTGTTGCCATAGTCTGGACTTCCTCTATTTCCTAAATCTCTACTTCTTTGACTGAGAGAGCTGCTTGGCTTACTTGATAGGAAGGATCTTCTGCTTTTCTTAGGAGCTTCCTGATAGCGGTTTGCAAACAATGAACTTACAGGACCAGAATAATTGTCCCTTGGAGTCTTGTTTAGGAATGCAGCACGATAGAGCTCATCGTCATACTCATCGTAATGGCTTAATTCCAATCCGCCAACTTCATCCTCATAGTATTCCATGTCTTCAGCGTATTCCTCATAGTCTTCATAAGAGCTTTGAAGTCTGTTATATGACCTGTCATCATAGTAGCTGTCTCGTCTGCCATAGTTTGATGCATTGTCAATATAATCCCTGTTGACATCCCTATTATAGAATGAATCACTGTCAATATCAGCAACTCTGTCTGTTCTACGATCCAATCTTGCTTTTGGTTCTTTATTTTTATTTGAATATTTTTTGGCTAAAGTAACAAGGTTGTTTCTGTCGATCAGTTTGATCTTTCTCTCTTCAGCATATCTTTTTGCTTGAGAAGAGAAACCGGAACTGGTTACAACAGCAACTTTAGATGCTTTAAGTTTCTTACCAATGACTTCCATTTCTTTTAAAACATCGATTCCAACTTCCCAGTCTTTATCGTAGTTCTTGCATGCAACTACCAATCCAAAATCCCCCATTGAGGTTTGGAGAATTGCATAGATGTCTACAACCTGTTGGGATGTTTTAAAATTTTTGTAAACTTTAAAGCCAGAATCTTCAAGAACTTTAGCTATAAAATTCACTAATTGTGGTTTTTCCACGGTTTCACCTAATCTTAATTTTAATATAATATATTTATATTTTCTCAATATATAATTTTTATTAATTTTTTTTAAAATTTTGCATAAAATTTATTAATTTTTTACACTTCCTTCAATCAATAAAAAATTTTATAATAAGGTAATTATATATAATAAATTAATATGAAAATAATCTAAAAAAGTTGTTATTTTCAATCTAATAATTATTTAATATAAAATTAAGGAATCGTTTATTATGAAATCTATTGGTCAATGTTACTTAGAATTTGTTAATAAAATCTTAACTGAAGGTAAGGAGACATATAAGGACAGTGATCATCATTTAAAGGAAAGTCTCGGTAACTATTATCTTATTGATGATCCATTGGATTTGAAATTCAGAGCTAAATATCAGCACATGACTCCTGAATTGATGTTGCAGGAAATCAAAAGCGGAAAATTTGATATTGATTCCTGCCCTATTAAAGGAGATGCATTGTATGAATATGTAAAATCCTTTGAGATTAGAGATGATCAAGGATTCGTTTACACTTATCCTAATCGTATATTGGAGCATTTCGGTGTAGACCAATTTGAAACCATGAAACAGAGAATCCTAACCGCAACTGGAAGTAACCGTGCAGTTGCTGTAACAATCGACCCTGCATTGGATGGGGATAGGGAAGACATTCCATGTCTTCAGGTTATACAGATTCTCGTAAGGGATGGAGAATTGACCATTCACTGTTTCTTCCGTTCAAATGACATCTTTGGAGCATTCTATTCCAACATGTTCTTCATAACCTATATTGGAATCAAGATGAAAGAGGAAGTCAACAAGGAAATCATGGGAGACAAATTGAACTTTGGTGGAGTCCACTACCATTCAACTTCTGGTCATATCTACAATAATGATATGAGGGCAGCAAGAAAATTGATTTCTGCCAACAAGGCTTCATTAAAGTAATTTTAGGATTATTGTAAATTTTTTAAGATTTGAGATTTTGGGATTGTCTTTTGGATAATTCTAAAAATCATTGCTTTTTTTTAATCTATTTTTTATTTTATTATATTGATGATTCATATGAAAATTTTATTATCTAACGACGATGGCGTAGACGCATCAGGCATTTTGGCAGCTAAACAGGTGGCCCAAAAGTTTGGAGAAACCATAGTGGTTGCGCCATACAATCAGCAAAGTGGAATCGGTCATGCATTGACTCTCGTTGAACCTATTAGGGTTAATGAAGTCAATTTGAGAGATGGGGATATTGGCTATGGAGTCACTGGAACCCCTACAGATGCAGTGACAATTGCAATTTATGAACTTATGGACGAATGGCCTGATTTGGTGATTTCCGGAATCAATACTGGTAGAAACACTGGAAAAGGAGAACTTTCCACATCTGGAACAATAGGTGCTGCAACAGAGGCAGCTTCTTTAGGAATTCCTACAATTGCAGTGAGCCAGCATACTCCAGATGACAACATCAAGTTTGATGAGGGGCATATTGAAATTGACTTTTCATCAAGCCAGAAGGTCTTGGGGGACCTTATCCAAAAGGTCATTGACAATGGCTTTCCAGAAGGTGTTGACATATTGAACCTAAATGTTCCTGCAAATCCAGATTCCTACAAAGCAAAGATATGTCCTTTGGCAACAAGAATGTATGAGCCTGTTGTTGAAAAGCGTTTAGATCCAAGAGGAAGGGAATATTACTGGATTGATGGTATTTTCTTTGAAGGAAATCCTGAAGATTCAGATGACCATGTACTCTTGAATGAGAATGTGCCTACCTTGACTCCTTTGATATTGGATATGGCTAGTGATTTGGAAGCCTTGAAGGGATGGTACGACGAATAGTAAAATTTATTTCATAATACACAAACAATATATAAGATAAGATACATAATAATTATTAGTTCATATAAAAATTTTAGGAGATAAAATATGTCTGTAAATCAACTTGAAGCTACATTGCAAGCTGTTACACATACCTTAGCAAAATTGGAAAAAGAAGGCTGCAATGATGAAAAGCTTTTAAAAGAGCTTAGAAAAGAAAGAGATAAACTTTTAAATGAATTGAACTTAAATTAATTTTTTCGATTCATTATCGATTAAGTTTATAAAACATTAAGAATAAATTATATTTTACAAAACTTATATTAATCTAAATTTTATTTTTAAAAATTTATGAGGCTATAGAATGAGTGATAATTTCCAAGTAAATAAACAATTTGCTAAATTCAAAGGCAAAAATGTTCTCATTGGTTTAAAAAACTGGGAAGAAGTGGAAGGAAAAATAATTACCATCGATAACTTTTTAAACTTAGTATTGGATGATGGTGAAGGTTTAAAAGTTATTAAAGGTGGAAAAATAGCATTTATTTCTATTCAAGAATAGGCTATTTTCTTTTTTTCTATTTTTCTTTTTTCTTAAACTTTTTTTCTTAGATATTTAAACGGGTTTGAGGCCTGTTTTTTAATTTTAATTTTTGTTTTAATTATTACAAACTATTTTTTTCTTTAAAAAAATAAGTTAAATTAAATTAATAATTTAACTTGAATAATCTTCTTTTTTTAATAATAATTAGTTGCATGCAATAATTTATCGTTTAATGATCTCTTTTTTTAAAATCAGTTACTGCAAGCATCTTCGATTGATTCTCTAATCTCATCGATGCCATTTCCTAACATGAGAGCGAGGAACATAGCTCCTCCAGCACCTGCACCTTCTTTAATGAAACCTTTTGTGTAGTTTTTAAGGCCTTCAACACTTGATATTTCAAAGTTAGGGTTTACAGCATTTACGGAGATGTCTCCAATCTGATTGGTTATGTCCAAAATGTCTGCAGTGTCATCCTTTACAACAAACGAAGTGGTTGCAAGGCAGCTGTTTGAAAAGTCAAATTCAGGATCCAATGCCTTAGCTATTGCACATGCTGCAGTAAGTTGGGTTCCTCCAGCCAAGACGACAGGGACTTTTGCACCCATTAGAACTCCTGCAACAGCCGGTAGCATAGGGTCACCGACAGCAGCCACAACATCAAACGGATTATTGTCCTTGGATTCTTCTAAACCTGCATTCTTCAATCCTTCTTCAACTAAAGCGTTCTTCATCTCATGAGGATTGGTGTCCATACAACCGCTGACCTTTCCCTTTGCATCATAGCCAAGACCGACCAAGACACCAAGTGCAGTGGTTGTTCCTGCAGGTAGGCTTTCTCCAATCACGATGTAGTCATGCTTTTCAGAGAGGATTTCAGCTAAATCAAATCCCTTTTCAAAAAGCCCTTCAGGATCTTCAACAGCATTTCCTGTTCTGATGTCCTTTCCCCATTTTCCATCGCTTATGTCAAAGACATCACTGTTTGCCTTGATTTCACTTCCTGCATCCAATACCATTACAGGACAGTCGCAAAGTGCAAGTGAACCTTTTGTAATCATTGAAGGTGTAGGGGTTACAACCTCTCCGATGATTGTTTGAGGAATGTCAGTCATACATTTTACCTCTCCATCTAAAATAAGCTCTGCATCTCCTGCAGGGGTGTATTTTGTAAGTTCTGGAGTTGCTCCAGCACCAGTAAGCCCTGGAATTTTAGATGTTTCAGTTGTAGCTATTGTACAAATAAAAATAGGGTTCTTCAAGTTTGGCAATTCCTTTACAAGTTTGTCTGAGCCGTAAGTTTTTAATCCTTCCATTATTTTATCCTCTTTAATTGTAATTTTTAAATTTATTAAGTTTTTTAATAGAATTTCTAATGTTTTCTCTTCATCAGATTCATTAAATTAATTAACTCATTTATATAAATATATTATTGGTAAAAATTATATAAATGTATGTCAATAAATTAATTATAAAAATGATAAATCAAATAAAAATGATAAATTAATTAAAAAAATGATAAATTAATAAAAAACTAATTTTCATAAGAAATATTTTTATTTTTACTTTATTTTCAATATTACAAATCTTATGGTGAATCTATTGATATCTTTAGGAATTGAAGGAACTGCAGAAAAAACAGGAATTGGAATTGTGGACAGTGATGGCAATGTATTAGCTATGGCTGGAAAACAGTTGTATCCTGAGGAAGGAGGTATACATCCAAGGGAAGCGGCTGAACATCATGCCAAGTGGATTCCTCAACTTATTCCACAGGCTATGGAAGATGCAGGTCTCAGCTATAAGGATATTGATTTCATCTCATTTTCACAAGGTCCCGGTCTTGGACCTGCACTTAGAACCGTTGCCACATCTGCAAGGTCACTTGCCTTAAGTCTTGGCATTCCAATCGTTGGTGTAAACCATTGCATTGGACATGTTGAGATAGGTAAATTGGATACTGGTGCCCGCAATCCTGTAACACTTTATGTAAGTGGTGGAAACAGTCAGGTCATTGCATATGAATCCGGAAGATACAGGATCTTCGGTGAAACATTGGACATAGCCATTGGAAACTGTCTCGATCATTTCGGCCGTGAAACCGGTCTTGGACATCCAGGGGGGCCTGTCGTTGAAAAGCTTGCAAAAGAGGGTTCCTATATCGATTTGCCTTATGTGGTAAAGGGTATGGATTTCTCATTTTCAGGTTTGCTTTCTGCAGCACTTAGAGCGCATAAGAATGGTGAAAGGATAGAGGATATCTGCTATTCACTTCAGGAAACAGCATTTGCAATGCTTGTTGAAGTTACCGAAAGGGCACTTGCACATACAGAAAAAGATGAAGTCCTATTGTGCGGCGGAGTTTCTGCAAACAGCAGACTCAGAGAAATGATGCAGATTATGGCAGAAGAACATTATGCCAAGTTTTACATGCCTGAGATGAAGTATTCAGGTGATAATGGCGTAATGATTGCATGGCTCGGCCAATTGATGTACAAGACATTCGGGCCACTGAAAATAGAGGATACAAATATTATTCAAAGATTCAGAACCGATGAAGTGGATGCTCCATGGGTGGACAATACCAAGATCAAATTGGATTTGCCTAAGGAGCTTAAGGCAAAAGGTGCTGAATCCGATATCTATGAAGCGACTTGGCTTGGCAGGGAAGCTATTGTAAAAAGCAGAGTTTCCAAATCCTATAGGATTGAAGAGATAGATAATAAAATCAGAAAGCTTAGAACCAAAAGTGAAGCCAAGATATTGTCCGATGTAAAAAAGACTGGTGTGCGAGCTCCAATTCTATATGATGTTGACTTTGAAGACAAATCAATAGTCATGGAAAAGATCAATGGATCATTGGTTAAGGATGTCATGTCAGCTATTGATGATGAAAAACGTAAGGAATTAGCTATTGCAATCGGTGAAAACATCAAGGCATTCCATGATGGAGACATCATTCACGGTGACTTGACAGGATCCAATATGATTCTGGTAGATGATGATTTAGACAATATTAATGATAATCTAGCTATTTTTGACTTTGGATTAGGCAAATATTCTGACCTTTTGGAAGATAAGGCGGCAGATTTGCTGGTTTTAAAGAAATCATTCCAAAGCATTGATTATGATATAGCTACTGAAACATTCAATTGGATTTTAGAAGCTTATGATTTGAACAACCAATCCAAGATGGCAAATAAGATAGCAGAGATTGAAAGCAGGGGAAGGTATACCCACTAGCATGTGATTATATCTTCTACTTTTTTTTACCTATTTTTCATTTTGTTCGAATTTTTCAGATAAATATATTAAAACTTTTTTATATAATAAAAACTATGATAACATTTATAACTGGGAACGAACATAAAGTAATAGAAGCAGAGAATATTTTCAAACTTTTTGGTGTTGAACTAGAGCATATTGATTTAGGCTACATGGAACCTCAAGGAACTCTTGAGGATGTGGCAAAATTCGGTGCTGAATATGCTTGCCAAGAGTTAAACCGCTCTGTGATTGTGGAAGATGCTGGTTTATTCATAAGAGCTTTAAACGGTTTTCCAGGAACCTATTCAAAATTTGTACAGAATTCACTCGGAAACCAAAATATATTGAAGCTTATGGATGGAGTTGACGATAGATACGCTGAATTCAGGTCAGTATTCAGGTCAGTTATTGGCTATTGCACACCCAATTCTGAGCCCAAGGTCTTTTTAGGGCGTGTCAAAGGTCAAATCGCTTTTGAAGAAAGAGGCAATCTTGGGTTTGCATTCGATCCAATATTTTTAATAGAGGAAGAAGGCAAAACCTTTGGAGAGCTTACCACTGAAGAGAAAAACCGGTTTTCCCATAGAAGAAATTCTTTAGAAAAATTTATCAATTGGTATACAAATCAAGATGATAAATAATAAACTTTTTAATATTTTTTAATTAGCGAAAGATATTATAGACAGTTTTATCGACGATTTAGTCTCTTTTATAGATAATGGATTAGTTTATTTAAAAATTGGAATCGTTTATCGCTTTTGATTTAAAGATAAGGTAATCTTTTTATTAAAATGATATTGGGAGTTTAATCAGATAAAACCCGTTTATTCTATTTTAGTTTGATTGATCGATCTTGAAACTTATTATTTTAAATTTTGACTAATATCAGTTATTTTTTAAAGGTTTTTTCATTTTGAATTTAAAATGGTTTTTTATGTGATAATCAATCGTTTGGAATATTTAATATTTTTAATGAGAATTATCACTATGGACTGTTTTACAAAGGACCTTACTATAAATAATCAATAAACTTATCGGAGAGGATATTTATGGCAAGACCAGAATGGATCGCATACAGTAACGAAGAAATCGAAGAATTTATTGTAAAATTCAAAAGAGAAGGTAAATCTGCAAGTCAAATCGGAGTAATTTTAAGAGACCAATACGGTATTCCTAG
>CACYJH010000039.1:8129-22438 GCA_902774685.1 uncultured Methanobrevibacter sp. | reverse complement strand
TGCAGGCTCCGTACTTGATTATGCAATGGATTATGGATTCATAATATTCATTTCAAGTTCCATCATTCTTTTTCCAGCTATTGTTTCAAGTCTTTTTAGGGCTGAAGGAGATATCAAAAGGGCAACATGGCCTTTGGTTTTGAATGCAGTGATAAATCTGATAATTGATCCTATATTCATTTACTATTTTAATTGGGGAATTAAGGGTGCTGCTCTTGCTACAGTATTGTCTTCACTTGCAAATCTTTTGATTATGCTATATTGGTATCTGATTAAAAGGGACACCTTCTTAAAATTAAGCTTTAAGAATTATCATAGGAAATTGGAGATTTATAAGGATATTCTATGGGTTGGATTGCCTGCAAGCTGTGAAGAGGTGATCTATTCAATAGTGGGAATCTGCTTTAATTTTCTGATTATGATGACTGCAGGAACTATGGAAGTTGCTATCTTTACTGTTGTCTGGAGATTTGTATCAATTGCATTTCTGCCATGTATGGGTATTGGAATATCTACAATAACCGTTTCTGGAGTAGCCTATGGTGCTAGAAACATTCAAAATTTTAGAATAACATTAAATTATTCCACTTTGCTTAGTTTGATAATCACAGCACTCATTTGTGCAATATTTTTCATATTTGCCTATCCTATATCCCATGCATTTAATTTTATTTCCGGAAATCCTGAAATGATAGCAAGAACTGCTGAAGTATTGAGGATAATGGTATTTTATAACCTATTTGTTCCATTTGGAGCCACTGCAGTTTATGTTTATCAAGGTGTAGGTTCTGGATTCAAGTCATTGGTTCTCACACTTCTTAGGGAAATAATCCTAAGTGTAGGGCTTGCTTACGTATTTGCTATAGTATTCAATTGGGGAATATTCGGTGTTTATTTCGGTGCAATAGTAGGCATGATTTTAGGATGTTTCATTGGTTTCATATGCATTGTAATTTATGAGGAGAAATTCAAAAAAGAAGTTGAAAGTTCTAATGATAGTGCTTAAGTATTTTTTAAAAATAGATTTAATTATTTATTAAAATAGCTATTTTTGATAAAAAATGAAAAAAAAAAGAAAATAATAAAATTAAATAAAAAAGTTATTTTATCTAAAAAAAGAAAAAAAGTTTTGATCAAACTTTTTCAAAAAGTTTGTTAGTGTAAACCGCAGCCAACACATTCGTGAGCTGCTACACCAATTTCCTGTTCTTCATCAACAATCTCTTGTTTTAATTCCTGAACAGTAACTGATAAAAATGAGTAATCAGGTTTTTCAATTATTGGTGAAATTCCTTTAAAGTAACAGTGGATATTTCCAGTGCATGCAATATCGATTAAAATTGGCTCTGGTATTTTAAATCCTTTAAAGTATGCTTCAATGTCATTGATTTGGTCTTTAGGAACTCTAATGTTAAATGACATCATATTGTCTTCTTTAGATCTGATTCTTACATAAGCTTGATTAACTAATAATTCATTACCGTATTCCTGTTTGAATATAACACAGTCTTCTCTATTTTCCAAATTAGTCCCTCCATAATTTTTGTAGATTAAATTTCAGTTATTTGTATTTAGTTTATATTAACGTTTCTTATAATATAAACTTTTTTATCAATTCTGTTTTTTTATTTGCAATTTTTTTTGTTTTTTTTAATAATTTTGATTTTTTTAATGTCATTTATCTATTTTTTATTTATTTTTTGAGTTTTTTATCAATATTTTAAAAATTTTTTAGCTATTTTTTAACAATTTTTTTCTTAAATTTTTAATGTACTTTTCTTAATTATCAATTAACTACCTTAATTAACTTCATTAGGAAAAATAAGTGATTTTTTCTATTTTTTTAGACTTTTTACCTTATATTCACCGTAATATTTATATTAGTTTAATAACAAACCTATACAATGTTATGTATTATATAATTATATAATATTTTTATAAAATAAATAGAAATGAATATAATTATATAAAATATGGCAAAATTTTCATATTTATGAATTTATTAAAAACTAAAAATTTGTAAAAAAAATCTAAAGTGATAAAATGAGTGATGTAAATAAAGATATCGGTATGAGAATTAAGGAATTAAGAGAATTATCCGATATTACAACAGAAGAAATTGCTAAAGAACTCGATGTTGATGAAGAAACTTATATTTCCTATGAGGACGGTATTGTAGATATTCCTGCTAGTTTCTTATACCAAATTGCACATATCTTTAAGGTTGATTTAGCTTTAATTCTTACCGGTGAAGAAACCCGTATGACTTACTTTGATGTGACAAGAGCAGATAAGGGTTTTGCTGTTGACAGAAGGAAAGAATACAAATATGAAAACTTATGTAAAAAGTTTGTTCATAAAAAGGCAGAAATGTTTATTGTAACTGTTGATCCTAAAGAAGATGCCATTCCTTCTTTAAATGCCCATGCAGGTCAGGAATTTAACTATATTCTTGAAGGAACTGTAAAAATATTCATTAAGGACAATGAAATTATCTTAAACGAAGGAGATTCAATTTTCTTCGATGCAACTTGTAAACATGCTATGATTGCATTAAATGGTGAAAAAGCTAAATTTTTAGCTGTAATTATGTAAATTAAATAAAAATAATAATTAAAATTGTGTTTAAAAATATAAGAATATGCTATATTCAAGGGGAATAATAGCTAGATAAAATAGAGTGATATAATGACATCTTTAATAGGAAACTTCGTAAAAAGAGTTGATTTTAAATCATATAAGGATTTTTACGATAATTTTGAATTTAATGTGCCAAAGGATTTTAATTTTGGATTTGATGTAGTGGACGAATATGCAAGAATAGATCCAGAAAAAATCGCTTTAATTTGGTGCGATGATAACGAGAAAAGAGTATTTACATTTACAGATATGAAAAAATTATCTAACAAAGCTGCAAACTTCTTTAAATCCCAAGGAATCAATAAGGGGGATGCAGTATTACTTACCTTAAAAAACAGATATGAATTTTGGATCTGCATGACTGCACTTCACAAGATAGGTGCAATAGCTATTCCAACAACTCACATGGTAAAGCTTCACGATATCGTTTATCGTGTGGAAAATGCAAGCATCAAAATGGTTGTATCTGTTGAAGAAGACCAATTGATTCCAGATTATGAAGCTTGTGAGAAAGAATTAGGCATTGAGCTTAAAAAGGCATTAGTAGGTAACATCGATAAGGAAGGCTGGTTCAATTTTGATGAAGAAATCGCTAAGATGAGTGATGAATTCGAAAGGCCAACCGGTGAGGATGCCACTCACGAAGATGAAACCTTCTTGATTTATTTCTCAAGCGGAACTACTGGAAACCCTAAGATGGTTGCACATGCACATACCTATGCAATCGGACATTTGATTACTGCAAAATACTGGCATAATGTTGTGGAAGACGGTGTTCACCATACCTCTGCTGATACTGGTTGGGGTAAAGCAGTATGGGGTAACTATTATGGCCAATGGATTGCAGGTGCAGCAGTATTTGTCTATGATTATGTAAGGTTCAATGGTTTGGATTTAATGGAAAAGATTATTGAAAATAAGGTAAACACTTTCTGTGCACCTCCAACAATCTACAGATTCTTGATTAAGGAGGACTTGTCTCAATTTGACTTTTCAGACATTCAATATGCAACCACTGCAGGAGAACCATTGCCTCCTGAAGTATTCAATAGATTTAAAGAATTTACAGGATTGGAGATTAAGGAAGGATTCGGACAAACCGAAACCACACTTTCATTGGCAACATTCATTTGGATGGAGTCTAAAACAGGATGTGTAGGTAAACCATCTCCTGCATTTAATGTAAATCTTTTAGATACTGAAGGAAACAAAGTAGATATTGGTTCTGAAGGAGAAATTTGTTTTGATATTTCTGAAGGCAGATCTGTCGGTTTGTTTAAGGAGTATTATAGAAACCAAGAAAAAACAGATGAAGTTATCTATGATAATTTCTACCACTGTGGAGACACTGCATATGTGGATGAAGACGGTTATTACACATTTGTAGGTAGAAATGATGATATCATCAAATCTTCAGGTTACCGTATTGGACCGTATGAAGTGGAAAATGCTGTAATTTCCCACCCTTCAGTTTTAGAATGTGCAATTACAGGTGTTCCTGATGAACTCAGAGGTCAAATCGTAAAGGCAACAATCGTTCTTGCAAAAGGATTCGAACCAAGTGAAGAGCTTAAAAAAGAGATTCAAAATCATGTAAAACATGCAACTGCTCCTTATAAATATCCAAGAATGATTGAATTTGTCGAAGAGTTGCCTAAAACCATCAGTGGTAAAATTCAAAGAAAAATTATCAGAACTGAGGATGAAAATAAATTATAATCCTCTTTTTTCATTTTTATAAATTTATTATTTTTTTAAATTTAATTTTAAAATAGGAACTTTAAATTTTGTGAATTTTAATTAATAAATTTGCAAAAACTTTAAAATTTTGTGAAGTTAACTTTAATTTATTAATTTATAGGATGCTTATAAAATTTTGTGATTATTAAATCAATTAAGTATTAAAATTAAAGGGATAGTGTGTAAATGAATCAAAATCAAGTAAAACCATATCCAATCATTAGTAAAAACAATTGTAAGGCATGCTTAAGATGCATTAGCGTTTGCAAAGAGGAATGCCTTAAATTAAGTGAAGAAATTAATGATAGCGGATATCAATATGCAGAATATACTGGAGAAGGTTGTATTGGTTGTGGAGATTGTTATTATACTTGTCCAGAGCCATTAGCTATTGAAGTTCATATTCCTAGAAGGACTAGAAAACCTAAAGGAGATGCTTAAATGAGTAATCAAATTGTTAAAGGAAATACGGCAGTAATTATTGGAGCATTATACGCTGGCTGTGATTGTTTCTTTGGATATCCAATCACTCCTGCAAGTGAAATTCTCCATGAAGCTTCCAAATATTTCCCAATGTTAGGTAGAAAATTTGTACAGGCTGAAAGTGAAGAGGCTTCTGTAAACATGATCTACGGAGGAGCTTCCACTGGTCACAGAGTGATGAGCGCTTCTTCTGGTCCTGGTATCAGCTTAATGCAAGAAGGATTCACATTTTTAGCTGGTGCTGAATTGCCTGCAGTAATTGTGGACATTATGAGAGCAGGTCCTGGTTTGGGTAATATCGGTCCTGAACAAGGGGATTATAATCAAATCGTTAAAGGTGGAGGTCACGGAAACTACAGAAATATTGTATTGGCACCTAACAGTGTTCAAGAGATGTGTGACTTTACCATGAAAGCATTTGAACTCACTACAAAATACAGAAACCCTGTAGTGGTGCTTGCTGACGGTACACTTGGTCAAATGGCGGAACCTTTAACATTCCCAACTGAAGCTGTAGAACCAACAATTGACGATTCTTGGGCTGTAAGAGGAAATAAGGAAACTATGGATAATTTAGTTACCTCCATTTTCTTGGACTTCGATCAATTAGAGGATTTCAACTTTGAACTTCAAGAAAAATATGAAGAAATCAAGAGAAATGAAGTTCTTTATGAAGAGTATATGGTTGAAGATGCTGAAATTGTACTTGTATCCTATGGAACAAGCAGCAGATTATCAAGAACTGCTGTTGATGTCGCAAGAGAAAAAGGCATTAAATTAGGTCTCTTAAGGCCAATTACATTATTCCCATTCCCAGAGAAAAGAATCAGAGAATTAGCAGACAAAGGAGTCAAATTCGTTTCAGTTGAAATGAGTAACGGCCAATTAAGAGAAGATGTAAAGATGGCTGCTGGCTATGACGATGTCCATTTGGTTAACAGAATGGGTGGAAAATTAATTGAACTTAAGGATATACTTAATGAAATCTATGAGATGGTAGGCAGTGATGAACGTCACAAGGTAGATAGTGAAGATAAGGAATTTGATGCTTCCTACTTATCTGATAAGGATTATCAAGATGAATTAGACAATGACAACTATCATAACCATAGGGTGGTTGATTAAGGAGGTGAAAAGATGGATAACATAAGAGTTAGTGAAGAAAATACTGAAAAAGTTCAAAAAAGTGAAATAGAAGAAAAAGTTCTTAAGAATCCAAAATCCTTAAATGACAGCTACCCAAGAAAAGGAAATGACATTTACAACACTCACTTCTGTGCTGGTTGCGGTCATGGTATCCTTCTTAAATTGATTGGAGAAGTGATTGATGAATTGGACATTCAAGAAAGATCAGTTATGATTTCTCCTGTCGGATGTTCTGTATTCAATTATTACTATTTCAATGCAGGTAATGTACAGACTGCTCACGGAAGAGCTCCTGCTGTTGCAACTGGTATTTCAAGAGCTGAAGACAATGCTATTGTAATGAGCTATCAAGGAGACGGAGATTTAGCATCCATTGGTTTGAATGAAACTTTACAGGCAGCAAACCGTGGAGAGAAAATTGCAGTTTTCTTTGTAAACAACACTGTTTATGGTATGACTGGTGGTCAAATGGCACCAACTACCTTGATTGGTGAAAAGACTGTCACCTGTCAAAACGGTAGGGATGCTAATTTCGCAGGTTACCCATTGCATATGTGTGAACTTGTAGATAACCTCAAGGCACCTGTATTTATTGAAAGGGTATCTCTCGCTAATCCAAAACTCATTAGAAAAGCTAAAATAGCTATTAAAAAAGCATTGATGGTTCAAAAGGAAGGAAAAGGATACTCCTTTGTTGAAGTCTTGTCACCATGTCCAACAAACATTAAAAGAGATGTGAAAGGAGTGGAAGACTTCTTGATCAATGAAATGGGTAAGGAATTCCCAGTAAAAAGATTCAGAGATTTATCCAAAGAAAGAGAACCTAAGCAAAGGCCAGTCAGTGACTTTTCAATTGAATCATTAGATGAAGTCTTTGGTGTAGACAGGACCAAGGAAATCGCTAAAGTTGAAGAGGACTTTGAAGACTGCAAAGTCAAAGTTGTAGGTTTCGGAGGTCAAGGTGTATTAAGTACCGGTCTTACATTAGCTCAAGCAGCATGTTCAGAAGGTAAGGAAGTGTCTTGGTACCCAAGTTATGGTCCTGAACAAAGAGGAGGAACCTCCAACTGTTCCGTAACCATTTCAGCTAAAACCATTGGTTCTCCTGTTGTAGAAGAATGTGATGTATTGATTGCAATGAACAAGCCATCCCTTGAAAAGTATTCCATTGATGTAAAAGAGGGCGGAACCATTCTCTATGATGCAAGAGCAGGAAACTACGGCAAAGACAATCTTGATGTAAAGGATAATGTTGAAATCATTTCCATTCCTGCAAGGGAAATAGCTACTGAAATGGGAAATGCAAAAGCTATGAACACAGCTATTTTAGGTGCATTGATGGAACTTGGTAAGGACAGTCCTATATTATCTCAAGACGCATTTGCAGAAGGAATCAAGGAAACCTTTGCAGCTAAGCCAAAACTTATTGACATCAATTTAAAAGTTTTAGAAGCTGGAGCAAAATGGTTAAGGGAAAATAAATAAACTTTTTCTCTAGTTGGGAGTACTTCTCTCAATTAGTCTTTTTTTATTTTTTTATTTTAAATTACTTTTTGAAGATTTTAATACTATTTTTTATTTTTATTACTATTTTTATTAATTTTGTTTTTTTAAAAAGATTTATTATATAAAAAATTAAATTATTATTTAAAGGAATCTAATTTTTAAAACTATACAGAGGAGATATTATCACTAATAATTACAATTTTAATGCATTGGAAGTTAAAGATCAATGTATTAAATGGATTCAAGACTTTTTTGAAGAAAACGGTAAAGGATGCAATGCAATTGTAGGCATCTCTGGCGGTAAGGATAGTGCTGTAGTATCAGCTTTATGTGTGGAAGCTCTTGGAAAAGAGAGAGTCATAGGAGTCCTAATGCCTAATGATGTTCAATCAGACATTGATTTTGCCAAACTTCTTGTAAATCATTTAGGAATCAAGCATTATATCATCAATGTTAAGGATGCTGTAAATGGTGTTTTAGATCAAATGGAGTTATCTGGAATTGAAATCAGTGATCAAACCAAAATAAATCTCCCACCAAGAATCCGAATGTCTGTATTGTATGCAGTTTCCCAATCCCATAACGGAAGGGTTGCAAACAATTGCAATCTGTCTGAAGATTGGGTAGGATATTCAACAAGATATGGTGATGGTGCAGGAGACTTTTCACCACTTTCAAACCTAACCGTAACTGAAGTTAAGGAAATAGGACGAAGCCTTAATTTACCTGATGAGATTGTGAACAAAGTGCCGATTGATGGACTCTCTGATCAATCTGATGAAGAGAAGCTCGGATTTACTTATGATGTATTGGATAGATACATACGAACTGGTGAAATTAGTGATAAAAAGACAAAAGAAAGGATCGATTACCTTCATGAATTGAATAAGTTCAAATTGGAATTAATGCCAAGTTTCCAGTATAAATGATTTTTTTGAATTTCAGTTTTTAATATAAGTGATTTTATGGCTGACAAATTTAGCAAAGAGACACGTAGTTATGTCATGTCAAGAATTAGGGGAAAGGACACCAAACCTGAAATCCTTGTTCGAAGCTATCTGTTCTCAAGGGGACTTCGGTTTAGAAAGAATGATAAGAGGTATCCTGGAAGTCCTGATGTTGTGCTTCCAAAGTATAATACTGTTGTCTTTGTTCATGGCTGTTTCTGGCATCTCCATGAAGGGTGCAAGTATGCTAAAATGCCAAAATCCAATGTTGAATACTGGGAAAATAAGTTATACAGAAATAGAGAGCGTGATGAACGTAATCAAAAAGAGCTTGAAGATATGGGATGGAATGTCATCACTGTCTGGGAATGTGAATTGAAAAAGGACAAACGTGAAAAGACACTTGAGTATCTTTTCACTCAAATAACTTCTGAAAATAAGCAATAGTGAATTTATTGCAATTTAGTATCATCTATTTTTTTATTTTTTATCTATTTCTTAGCTATTTTTATTATTTTATTATTTTATTATCTTATTTTTTTTATTTATTCTCTACTTAATTCAGCACCTATTTTGAATGCTTCCTCTAAATCCTTAGGGAATTGTGCTTCTCTAAACTCTTTTTTAGCATCTCCATCAAATCCAGCCATATGATATTTTGAATAATCCTTAACCTGCAATGTATTGTATACAGGATAAGTGGTTACATTTGCATTCAATAAGTTAAACAGATTATCATTTTCCTTTAGGATTTCTTCATATGTTGCCTTATAGACTTCTTCTGGTGCATTCATTGTATAGAATATGCCTACATTAAGTTTTCCTTCATAGTAACTGCCATAATCGTCATAGGACAATGCACAAAAGATAAGTCTTTCCATCAATGCCCTGAAGTGGCTGGTTTCTCTGCTGAAATATATTGGAGATCCTATAAGCAAGGTATCTGCATCTAATATCCTATCTATTATTGGAGACAAGTCGTCTCTCCAGTAGCATTTTGGCTTTTCAGTCTTTTTGCTTTTGCAGACCAAACAGCTCATGCATCCTTTCAAATCAATATCATACAAATCTATATACTCTACATCTGCACCTACTGACTTTGCGCCTTCAGCTGCAGATTTCATTATCTCCGCAGTATTCCATCTTTTTCTAGGACTTGCATTAATCACTATTGTTTTCATGTTTGAACTCCTTTTTCATCTCTAAATTTTATTTTATCTTTAAAAATATAAAAATTATGGTATTACAAAATCCTAAATTTTTCCATTATTTTATTATTTATCATGATTTATAATAATTTATAATGATTTATAATTATTCATAACGATTTAACACGATTTTTTTCTAAAATAAAAGATTGTTTGTAGTTTAATTGAGAAAATACGAACGATTAGAGAATTAAATAGTATGTATTTATATATGAGTTTTTTTATAATACTAATTAACATATGATTTTTTTAGTAGTAAAAATTCATATGAAATTTTATGTTCTATTTAATTATAGAACTTTAAAAATGGAGTCGCTAAATGTTTATGACTGTATTTTTTAGTTTCTTAGTATTTTTAGGAATGTTATTTGTCCTAAACGAAGGAGATATTCTCCTCGATTATATATGAGCTATATATAATAATACTTTTCTTGTACATTTGTACAATGATTCAATTAAATAATAGATGTAACTATTATTTTCTTTTGTTTTTTTCAATTAAGTTTTTTAAAAACTTAATTCTTTAATTCTTTTATAATTTTATCTATTTTTAAAACTTTTATCTCAAAATTACTATTTTTCTAATCATAATTAACAATTTAATGCTATGAATTTAATTGAACTCCCTACAATGTTTCTTTCAAATTGATTCCCATACAATTTTTCTTCCAGAACCATGGTGATTTATTTGTTTTTTTATAGTTTAATAGTTTGCAGAGGCAAAAATGCCACAAGGATTACTGATATTTAACTAAATATTATATACTTTAATAAATATATCTAAATATAATATATATTTTTAAACGATTGAAATCTATTTTAATGATGCTAACATTATTATAATTCAAAAAGATTAAGAGGAATTAAATGACTTATAAAGAAATTTCCAAAGAGTTTTTAGATAAGGCAAATGTTACCATTGGTGATACAATTAAGGTAACTAAAGAGGATATTTCCTATGAGGGAATATTGCTTGACAGATCTGAAGACGCAAAAGACGCTTATATTGTAATTAAACTAGACAGCGGATATAATGTTGGAGTAAACATTGAATCTGCTGCAATCGAACTTATTGAAAAAGGTGACAAGCCAAAAATAGGATTTGAAGGAGATAAAATAGAAAAAGATCCTAACAAACAAAACATCTCAATCATCTCCACTGGTGGTACAGTATCATCCATTATCGATTACAAGACTGGGGCTGTACATCCTAAATTCACTGCAGAAGACTTATTAAGGGCAAACCCTGAGCTTTTGGACCTTGCAAATTATGATGTTAAGGCTTTATACAACATTTTGTCTGAAAACATGCAACCTGAATACTGGGTTAAGGCAGCAGAATCTATTGCCGATGATATAAATAATGGTGCTGATGGAATTGTAATCGCTCATGGTACAGACACTATGCATTACACTTCCGCTGCATTGAGCTTTATGATTAAAACACCTGTTCCTATTGTAATTACAGGTGCTCAAAGAAGTTCAGACAGACCTTCTACAGATGCTTTCCTGAACATATACAACTCCTGTGGTGCTGCATTGTCAGACATTGCAGAGGTTACAGTATTGATGCACAACACATTGAATGACGGTGACTGTGCACTTCATAAGGGAACTAAGGTACGTAAGATGCACACAAGCAGAAGAGACACCTTCAGAAGCATCGATAGTGAGCCAATTGCTCTTTTAAGAGACGGTAAAGTGAAATCAGTAAACCTCCCATATACAAAACGTGGAGAAAATGAATTGGAATTGAACACTGCCATTGAAAGCAAAGTGGCTTTAATCAAATCTTTCCCAGGAATTAGTTCTGATATCATTGATTATCACATTGATAAAGGATACAAAGGATTGCTTATAGAAGGAACTGGACTTGGACATGTTCCTGATTACATGGTTGATACATTACAAAGGGCTAACGATGAAGGAATCCCTGTTGTAATGACTTCCCAATGCTTATATGGAACAATCAATATGAATGTTTACAGTACTGGAAGACTACTCCTTGATGCAGGTGTAATTTCCGGTATGGACATGACTCCTGAAACAGCTTATGTGAAATTGGCATGGGCTTTAGGACAGACTGAAGACATAAATGAGGTTAAAGACATTATTCAAACCAATGTTGCTGGAGAGTTGAATGAAAGTTCTTCACTTAAATATTTCTTGAATTAGGAGGATAAAGAATGGCTAAAAACAAATCTAAAAAAGGAAACAAAGGAAACAAAAACAATAAGTCTGAAACTCCTAAGATTGAAAGAAATTGGGAAGAGCTTGGACTTATGATGGGTCTTGAGATTCACCAACAATTGAATACAAAGCATAAGCTTTTCTGTCCATGTTCAACTGAACTCATTGATGATGAGTTTGATGATGGAATCATAAGAAACCTAAGGCCAACACAAAGTGAATTAGGTCAAATAGACAGGGCTGCGTTACAGGAATCCTTAAGGGATATGACCTTTAAGTATGAATCATTCAACAATCACACATGTCTTGTTGAAACTGATGACGAGCCTCCTCATGCATTGAATAGGGAAGCATTGGACATCTGTATCACAATCGCTTCACTTTTAAACATGAAGATGGTTGATGAATTCCATACTATGAGAAAACAGGTAATTGACGGCAGTAACACCGGCGGTTTCCAAAGAACAGGTCTTGCAGCTACTGACGGTTACTTGGACACTCCATATGGTAGAGTGGCAATTGAATCATTAGGGCTTGAAGAGGATGCAGCAAGAAGAATAGATTCAGATGATGAATTCACTGAATTCAGGCTTGACAGATTAGGAATTCCTCTTGCAGAAATCACTACAGATCCTTCAATGCACCATCCTGAGCAAATAAAAGAAGTTGCATATATGATTGGACAGGTCTTAAGAAGCACTAATGTAAAAAGAGGTCTTGGAACAATCCGTCAGGATGTAAACATCTCAATTACAAGAGGTGCAAGGGTGGAGATCAAAGGTGTGCAGGACCTTGACTTGATGCCTGAAATCGTGGAAAGAGAGGTTCAAAGACAATTGGCACTTGCAGACATTAAGGATGAACTCATAAAAAGAAATGCAAGTGTTGAAGATACCATTTACGACCTTGATGAAGTATTTAAAGACACTTCTTCTAAGATTTTATCATCTGCAGCATGCATTAAAGGTATTATCTTAAGAGGCTTTGACGGCCTTATCGGAAAAGAGATTCAGCCAGGAAGAAGATTTGGTACTGAGTTATCAAGCTATGCTAAGAAAATGGGTGTTTCAGGTCTTTTCCACACAGATGAATTGCCAGCATATGGTATAAAAGAAGATGAAGTCAATGCTATGAAAGAGTTCCTTAAGATAGGCCCTCAAGATGCAATCATCATTGTAGCTCACGATGAGGATGTTGCAGTTAATGCATTGAATGAAGTCATAAGAAGAGCGAACATGGCATTTGATGGTGTTGTTGAAGAGACAAGAAAAGCATTGGATGATGGAAACACTGAATACATGAGACCTCTTCCAACTGCAAACAGAATGTATCTTGAAACTGACATTCCATTGTTCCAAATCACTGATGATATGGTTGAACCTATTAAAAACAACCTTCCTGAACTTCCTGATGAGAAGAAGGAAAGAATCAAGGCAGAGTACAAACTCAGTGAAGATTTAGCGAACCAAATCGTCAGAAGACTTCTTGGAGACACTTTCGAATCATTATTATCTAAAGTTAAAGTAGATCCAACCACTGTTGCTTCAGTGCTTGTTTCCGATTTAAGAGATTTAAGAAGAGAAGGAATTGATGTTTCCATCTTCGATGAAGATAAGTTGGTTGAAGTATTCTCACTTCTTGAGGAAGGAAAAATCTCTAAGGATGCATTGAAAGACTTGATGGTTGAAGTCAGCAAAAAGCCAGATGAAGATGTTGGCGTAATTGCTGAAGAAGCTAATTTGACTCTTTTAAGCGAAGATGCAGTTAGAGACATTATCCATGAGATAGCTACTCAAAACGAATCCATGATCAAGGAACGTCAAATGGGTGCTATGGGTCCTTTAATGGGAATGAGCATGAAAAAGCTTAAAGGAAAAGCAGATGGAAGTTTGGTAAATAAAATAGTAAGAGAAGAGATTCAGAATTTAATGAATTAATTTTTTCTCTTTTTTATTTTTTTACAGCTTTTTATTAATTTTTTTTTAAATTTACTTTTTTAATTTACTTTTTTAATTTACTTTTTTTTTTAAGAGATTTTATTTTTGTTCTTCTTTTTTTTATTTGATTAGTTTTTTTTTATATTTTTTGAATTTAAATATCTTATTTTCATTTTTTTCTTAACTGATTTAAGTAAACTTTATATATGATATGTAATATATATTTTACATAATTATTAAAAAAATTTTATTGAGAGAGAAATATGAAAAATAAAAATTTTGCTTTAATTTTATCATTGTTCATAATTCTCATTGTAGCATTAGGTGCAGTAAGTGCAGCTGACGCTTTAGATGATATTTCATCTGATTCTGATGATTCAGGTATCCTCTTATACGATGATTCCGATTTCGAGGATGATGATTGGGATGATGATTCCGATTATGAGGATGATGATGATTGGGATGATGATTCCGATTATGAGGATGATGATGATTGGGATGATGATTCCGAT
>CACYJH010000039.1:0-8088 GCA_902774685.1 uncultured Methanobrevibacter sp. | reverse complement strand
ATTGGGATGATGATTCCGATTATGAGGATGATGATGATTGGGATGATGATTCCGATTATGAGGATGATGATGATTGGGATGATGATTCCGATTATGAGGGTGATGATTGGGAAGATGATTTTGACTATGGAGATATAAAGATTGACTTTGATCTCGCTAGTGGAGAACATTATTTAAAAGTAACTTCCAATTTATATGGTGCTGGTATGCATATAACTGCATTGCCAAAAGCATTAGGTGCTCCTGCCGATGATATTCCAGATGATTCTGATGATTCTGGTAGTTCAGATGCCGATGATTCTGATTCTGAAGATGCATCAGATGATATGGATGACGATTCTGATGAAGATTCAGAACAATCTCCAGAAACTGATGAAACATATGATGAAGATGTAAGTTATGGTGAAGCTCCTGTCTCCGCTGCTGGTTCTGAATCTGGTGCTGATGTTGCTCTTGGAAGCGAATCCACACCTGGAGATAATTCTTCTAAAAAAATAGATCTAACCGATCAAGTTGCTGGACATCCTATTTTAATGTTAATATTATCCTTATTTGCATTATTTGCTGTCCCATTCAATAAAAGATAATTTTTTATCTTTTTCTTTTTTTATTTTATTTTAAATTCTTTTTTTATTTTATTTTAAATTCTTTTAGATCTTATTCTTTTATTTGATTTTTTATACTATTTTTTCAGATTATTTTTCAAATATTAAAATATATAAATTATAAAAAATAACTATTATTTAAACAATTATGCAATTAATCTTAAAATTGTTTTTTAAAATATAATTAACTTTAAAAAAACTCTCAATTGGTGTAAAAATGGAGAATTATGATATAATAATCATTGGAGCAGGACCTGCTGGATTGACTGCAGGAATGTATGCTGGAAGACAAAACTCAAAAACATTGGTGATTGACAAAGGGATGGCTGGAGGATTAGGTCTTGAAGTGCCTATGATGCAGAATTATCCTGGATTTGACTTGATTGCTGGAATGGAGCTCATTCAAAAGATGAAGGCTCAAAGCGAAAATTACTGTGAAATCATGGAAAACACTGTCATTGATTCAATTGAAAAAACAGAAGAAGGTTTTCATCTAAAAACAAAAAATTCTCCTTTATTGATGACTTCCGATGATGAAGGCAAAAAGGAATTCCTTGCCAAATCCATTATTTTAGCTACTGGAGCATCCCACAGACATTTGAATGTTCCTGGTGAAGATGAGTTCCTAGGTCGTGGAGTTGCATACTGCGCTACTTGTGACGGAATGTTCTTCATTGGAAGGGATGTTCTAATGGTAGGTGGAGGAAACAGTGCAGTAACAGAAGCATTATACCTTAATAATCTAGGATGTAATGTTAAATTGGTTCATAGAAGAGATGAATTAAGATGTGAGCACCACCTTCAAAAGGCTTTGGAAGAAAATGGAATTGAAGTTCTTTGGAATTCAACCATTGAAGAAATCAAAGGTGATATGGCTGTCGAATCAGTCACTCTTTTAAGAGATGGCAAGAAAGAGGATTATAAGACAGATGCTGTATTTGTTGCAATCGGTGAAGATCCTTCCAATGATTTGGCTAAGGAATTAGGTGTAGCACTTGATGATGCAGGATATATAATCACTGATAAGAGTCAAGCTACAAATGTAGATGGGATCTATTCTGCTGGTGATATCACTGGTGGAGTTAAGCAATGGGTTGTAGCTTGTGGAGAAGGTGCAGTAGCTGCCATTTCCGCTTATGAATTCTTAAATTTATAATTCAAACCTTTATGGTTTGAATTTTTTTTATCACTTCATTATTTATTAGTATAAATACGAACTATTTAAACTTTCAAAAAAATAAGAAGATATTCGGTTTTTAACCAAATACCTTATCAATTGCTTGAGTTAATATTTTAGCCCTCTTATCGGTTTGAGACTTTTTCTCATAGCTCCAAGTTTCAAATACAAATGTAGGAGTTCCTGCCTTGATTAAAGGTAAATGTATATAAGGCGGACTTGTCTGTGTTGGAGGTGACCAATACAACATTTTAGAGTTGCTTTCAATTGTTTTAATGATTTTAATGGTCTTTTTAGCTAATTTCATTGAAGGTTGATGTTGATTCTTTGGAACATGTATGAAATAAGTTTGCTTATAGCTTAATCCTGATGTTGAATGTATATCAACCACCAAATCGAATTTTTGCTTTTTAGCATGTGGAACTATGTAGTTTAGAGCTAATTTTTGGCCTCTCATTCTTAATGTGGAATATGACCCTTTCTTATTGGTTAAGACAATTCTGTAAATATAATATTTATATTTCATATTCACTTTGTTTTTCATTAGCTTATAGAGAGAATCATGTATTTGATGTTCCATTGAATGAAGGCCTACGACATAAGCTATTCTAACCTTTGAACTGCGATTTCCTATTGTGCTTAGGAAATACACTTTTCCATAGCTGGTTTTTCCTATGAGTTTGCAGTTAAGAACATTGATCTTTGACTTTTTGCTTGTAGCTATGTAATTGCCTTTTCCAGCATATTTGATGGTTACATCATAGATTTTAGAGCTTTTGTTTAATTTTAACTTAGCTAAACCATCGCTGTTGGTAGCTCTTGTATAGGTTTTTCCATCTATGGTTATTGTTATGTTCTGTTTAGCTATTGCCTTTCCTGCAGTTGATTTCAAGTAAATCTTCAATTGCTCGTTTTTGATAACTCCTGTTTCTGCAATGGTCAATTTTGTATAAACCGGCTTTGCAATAACTCTTAGATTCAATGTTTTTGAAGCTGATTTATAGGTTGAATCCCCATCGAATTTGATGTTGATCTTATAGGTCTTTGCAGCTTCGGTAATATTGAATTTGGCTATTCCTTTGCTGTTGGTTGTTGCAGAAAGGGTTTTGCCATTAATTGTAAGCTTGATTTTTTTCTTTGCAAGAACTTTCTTATTGCTGTCCTTTAAAGTCACATTTAAAAACTTGTTTTTTATGACATAATCTGCAGAGCTTATGGAAGTTTTTTCTAAAATTATTGGCTCAACAGGGGTTTCAGGTTCTACAGGAGTTTCTGGTTCAATAGGAGTTTCGGGCTCCACAGGATTTCCAGGTTCATTTCCTGTATTGTCTGTTGGGGTATCGGATGAGTCTCCATCATTATTTTCCTCATCATTGATTTCATCTATTCCAGAGTCATCAGATAATATTTCTTCTGAAATGATATCAGTCCCTTGATCCATTTCGCTTGCAGAAATAAAGTTAATGTTTATGATAATTAAAAACATCAAAGCAATAAAAAAATATTTAAACATTCTTTTATTCATTTATCCCCCTCCGTTCGGAGTTTTAATTATAATAGTATTTAATTATAATATTTTTAATTAAAAGTGTTATTATTAATTTCTAATTTTGATTATTATTAAATTTATTGATATTTTTTTATGGAGTTTTATGATATAAAAAAGGCAAAATTTAGATTATTTTTATTTATTTTCTAAAATAAGGGTGTATAAGTTCCTATATAATAAATAAAATTAAAAAATTAGATAATAATTAAGTTTAAAAAGTTTAAATGATAAAAAATTGTTATAAAAGTAGTATATAAAAATTTATAAAAATAGTTATAAAAATAGTTAAAAAATAGTTAAAAAATAAGTATTAAAAAATAAAAAAGATTAAATTAGCTATTTAGCTAAAAAACTTAATAATCTTTTTCAGTTATGTAAACATACAAAACGTATGCTATTGCTAAAACAACAATAATTGGCAGTAACCATGCAAATAATTTGATTAAAGCAGCCACTACTAATATAATTATAATATAAGTAATTAATTCATCGATTTCCATAGTTTTATTTTTCTTTTAATCCTATTTAAATTTTTTTTATCAAATCATTTTTCAAATTTCAAAAGTATTAAATTTATATATAATATTAAATATAAAATATATTATTATAATATATAATAATCTATTGATTGAAAAATCAGTACATTATGAATATTATATATATTTTATTCATAGTTTTGAGAGATTTTATGACAATTTTAGTTATTAATAATAAAGGTCAATACAACCACAGAATTCAAAGAAGCTTACAATATCTGAATATTCCTTCTCAATTGGTTAGCAATGAGTTATCCATTGAAGAAATTGAGGCGAAAGAACCTATCGGTTTAATTTTAGGAGGGGGACCTTCTATTGATGGTGTTGGTAATGCTGCAGAGTATATTAAACACTTTGATATTCCAATTCTTGGTATTTGTTTAGGTCATCAATTAATAGCTAAAACATTTGGTGGTGAAGTCTCCACTTCTGACACCGAAAGTTATGCTCAAGTAAAAATTGATCTTTTAGATAATTCCAGTCTTTTCAAAGGTCTTGAGTCTCCTCTTGAGGTTTGGAGCTCTCACAAGGATGAAGTCCATACTCTTCCAGAGGAATTTGATATAATTGCAAGCTCTTCTCTTTGTGATATCGAAGCGATGAAGCATAAGGAAAAAGAGATCTATGGAATCCAATTCCATCCAGAGGTTCATCATACTCCGAAAGGGGAATTTATCTTTAAGAATTTTTATGAGATTTGTCAAAATTATAAAAAATAATATTTTTTAACTATTCGCTTAAAAATAATTTATTTCAAATCAAAATTGTCATATGAATAAAATGGGAATTAAGATGAGGACTAATAAAACAAAGGTTTTAGATTTATTTTAATTTTTTAATTAAATTTTTTAAAAAGGGTTGATGAAAAATGTTTGATAATATAGACGACTTCAAAAAGAAAGCAATGGACAACAAAGCTAACTTAAAATTCAAAAACATTAGCATTCCTATTGGTGACGGCGAACAAGATTTCAGAATCACCGGTATTGGGGAAAAAGCTATTAAAATTGAAAAATATGTAAAATATGAAGACATTATGGATGCTGTAATGGATGGCAAAGACGAAGGTTTAGAAGCTATCATTATGGAATTCATCGAAGACTTCGAATAGATGTATTAATATTTTTCTTTAATTATCTAAAAATATAAAAATTTTTTAAAATTTATAATTTTTTAAAGGTATTTTTATGTTAAGCCCAAAAGAATTTATAGAAGATGCTACTCGCAAAATCAAAGAGGAAATTGGTGATGAAAAAACCATTATAGCATTATCCGGTGGAGTAGACAGTTCTGTCTGTTCTGTTCTCACTCAAGAAGCTATCGGTGATAACTTAACAGCTATATTCGTTAACCACGGTTTGCTCAGAGAAGGAGAAGCGGAACAAGTTTGCAGTGTCTTTGAAGACAGATTAAACTTCAAGTACGTTGATGCATCTGATGAATTTTTATCTGAACTTGAAGGTGTAGATGACCCTGAAGAGAAAAGGAAAATCATCGGAAGAGTATTTATTGAAGTGTTTGAAAGAGAAGCACAAGCAGTTGACGCTAAATACTTAGTTCAAGGTACTATTGCTCCTGATTGGATTGAAACTGAAGGTGAAATCAAAACTCACCACAATATGGCATTACCAAGCGGTATGGTTTTAAAGGTAGTTGAACCTGTTAGAGATTTATATAAGGATGAAGTAAGAGAAGTCGGTACTGAATTAGGTCTTCCAGATAGCATTGTACAAAGACAACCATTCCCAGGTCCAGGACTTGGTGTAAGAGTTGTTGGAGCTTTAACAAGAGATAACTTAGCTGTTTGTAGAGCTGCAGATGCTATTGTAAGAGAAGAAGTGGAAAAAGCTGGTTTGGATAAGGAATTATGGCAATACTTTGCTGTACTTACTGACACTAAAGTAACTGGTGTAAAAGGAGATGAAAGAGACTTCGGTTATCTCATTGTAATCAGATTGATCAGTTCTGTAGATGCAATGACTGCAACCGTCCCTGAAATGCCGTGGGATGTTATCAGAACCATTTCCAGAAGAATCACTTCTGAAGTTTCTGAAGTTACCCATGTTGCTTTATCCATTAGTGATAAACCACCTAGCACTATCGAATTCTGTTAATTTAAGTTAAATTAGTTTTTTTAAACTAATTTTAACTATTTTATTTTCATACATTATAAATCACTTAATTATTTAAATCACCATTTATTAATTATTTAATTATATTAATTATATTAATTTTTTATCATTGTAGTATTTACGAGAATTCAATTATTGTTTAATATTTTATAGGTTTTATTATGAGAACATCTAAGGCTACAAAGAATGCTTATTTGGAGAAATTGACTGAAAAGATAAAGATGAATTCAGTTGATGTAGGAAAGGACTTAGATGGTAGTACACCACCTTCTGTTTTTATAGGTCGATGGAGTTATCCTAAAGTGTATGCTGGACCTATGATGGTTCCACAACTTGGGGATACCTATATCATGGACTCTCCAGAGCAATGGATTTCAAATAATAAGACTCAAGAGGACATCATTTCATATAGGATGAATCTTGTTCGTGGAAAGCAGTTGATAGACATTAAGGATGTTGAAAATCCTTTTGTTGAAAAGCTTCAGGACATTTCACTTGCATCAAAATCAATTGACAGTGAGGCAACATTTGGATCAAAGCCTACTGGTGCAAGTTTCAATGAGGAAATCACTCCTCATGGTCCAAGTGCAATTATTGAAAAGTTTGACATTGATGCTGTCAGATGGGATAAGCAACTTGAAAAGAGCTTTTATGACACTGACTTGAAGGCAAGGGATGCTGTGATGAATCTCCACAATAAGGATGTTCCATTTTCTGCTATGCAAAAGGCTTTCTCTGTTGGAGCATTTGGTCTTAAGAAGAACCGAAGATTGGTTCCTACAAGATGGTCAATTACCGCTTGTGACAGTACAATTGCAGACACCCTATTGAAGGAAGTGAGACATTATCCGATTATGGACTCCCATAGGGTTTATGAGTTTTCAAGCCTAAACAATTATTATGCAATCATTTTAACCCCTACAGAATGGCAATATGAATGGTTTGAAGCATTCATTAAAGTCTTAGGTGGAGAGGAAATGATGTTTTCAGACTATGAAACCAACACCAACAAGACAGAATACTCTTGCGTAGGTGGATGCTATTACTCTGCTAAAATGGCTGTCCTTGATCATTTAGCTAAACTTAAGCTTCAATCAGGTGTCATTATACTTAGGGAAGCCTATTCAGGCTACATTCCACTTGGAGTATTTAATGTAAGGGAAAACATCAAATTTGCAATGAGCGGTGATTATAAGGAGTTTGAATCATTGAAGGAATCTCTTGTATACTGTGGAACTAAATTGAAGATTCCAATCAGCAAATATGTCAAGCAAAGCAATCTGTTGAAGGAACTCTTGCATTCCAAACAGACAACATTGGATAATTTCTTTAAGAAATCTCCGGATTTACAATAATTATTAAATGGATTATTTCTTTAAGAAATCTCCGGATTTACAATAATAAGTTACAATAATAAGTTACAATATTAGTTACAATATAAGTTACAATAATATTTACTAGAATTAGGTTAGAATATGAATCTTAAATTTAAGAAACCATCAAAGGAAACTCAAATGGCAATGGCTAAGGTGGCAAGCGGCGAAGATAATCAGGATTATCAAAGCATTGCTGAAGATAAGTTAGCCGATATTGTCAATCATAAATTTGCTAAATTGGTAAATAGCGGCAATTCTGCTATTTTATCCGCCATGAATTCCATAGATGGTGCTATATTGATTCCAGATCAAGGAGCATGGAATGGCTCACCGTCAAGACAAATCAAGGATTGGTTGATTTGGATTATCTTAATGAATCAATCATTTCATCATCAAAGGACAACATGATTGATTTGGATGATGAAAACAAGAAGTCTGCACTATTTTTAACCAGTTTTGCTGCTTATACTGCAGAACAGGACATTAAGGAAATCAGCGATTTTATTCATAAGAACAATATGGTTTTAGTTGAAGATGCATCTGGAGCAATTGGAGATAGAGAGAATAAGTTGGCAAACGGTAATTACTCAGATATTATAATAGGATCTACAGGGTCTCCAAAAATAGTAAATGTTGAAGATGGAGGATTCATAACAACCAACGACAATTCATTATTTGACAAGTCAAAGCTTCTTTTAAAAACAAATAAGGCA
>CACYJH010000038.1 GCA_902774685.1 uncultured Methanobrevibacter sp. | reverse complement strand
CTTCTTGGGAAATAAATCCTATTTTATTGTTAATTGATAAAACTTGTAATTTTTTATTTTCCTTATTTCTTTTGTTAGAAATTTTTATTAAATCATTTAATTTAAGTTTTTCATAGTTTTTAGGTTGATCTTGAATCTTATTTTTTAAATCAAAGGAAAAATATTCATTAAAAATTTCATCATGCCATATTTTCTTATTTTCTAGAGTCTTTTCCAATAACTCAATTTTTTTATCTACTGCACGAAGAAAACTTACAATTTTTTCCTGTTCTTGTAATGATGGTAAATTCACATCTAACTTTGCAATATTATTTTTACTAATTCCTAAAACAGAAATCCCATTAGCTTGAATCTTTATTTGTTTTCTCAAATTTTCATTTAAGAACAAATACCCTTTAAATCCACTAACCGTTTTATTCAATTTGTCCCTTGCTAATATAGTATGCAAACCTGCTACTAACTTTGTATTCACATTCACTAATTCTATTGCTTTTCCAATATCTGCATAGTCTTCAGAAGCATCAGCAATTATCAAATCCCCTTCTTTACAAAATTGTTCCTTTTTAAATTTAGAAGTGTCTTCATCTAAATTTATGTAAGGAATTTCTTCTATATTAACATCTACAATTGTTGGAAATTTAGTGTGAATATCTCCATAATGTATATTTTTTATAACTCCTTCATCTAAATTTAATTTAGCTCTTGAAAGAGAGTTTGTTGGAATAAATTCAAGAAAATTACTTAACTTAATGGTTTCCCATTCATCATTAAATTCTGGAAATCTTAACTCTGGGTCATCCTGATGGATTCCGTTATCTTTATTGGTTTTCTCAGAAGAAGCAATTTGTTTTTGTACCATAAAAAAAACCACCTAAAATATAGGGGTTCTTATGCCCAATTCATCACAGTATTTCTTGATTTCCTTATCAACATCTTCCATTTCAACAGCTATTTTCTCAAGCTCATCACAAACTTCATCCAAGTCTATTGGTTCCTCTTCTTCAAAAGTGTCCACATATCTTGGAATGTTGAGATTGAAATCATTTTCCCTAATTTCTTCTAATCTTGCTCTATGAGAATACTTTTCTATTTCTTCCCTATTTGCATAAGTATTGACTATTTTTTCAATATCTTCCGGTCTGAGCTTGTTTTGATTTTTAACCTTTTCAAATTCCATAGAAGCATCTATGAAAAGAACATCTTGATCTGCTTCTCTACATTTCTTAAATATCAAAATACAAGTAGGAATGCTTGTACCATAAAAAATATTAGCCGGAAGACCTATAACAGCATCTAAATAATTCTTTTCATCTACAAGATATTCCCGGATAGTTCCTTCAGCGGCTCCTCTGAACAAAACACCATGAGGAAGGACGATTCCCATTGTACCGTTTTCATCTAATTGAAAGATCATATGCTGCAAGAAAGCATAATCTGCTTTAGATTTAGGGGCTAATTTACCATAAGCAGCAAATCTTTCATCATCAAGGAATGATTTATCTGCACTCCATTTAGCAGAGAAAGGAGGATTCGCAACTACTGCATCAAATTTCTTATCCAAATGCTTAGGATTTTCTAAAGTATCCCCCTGCTTAATATCAAAATCAACATATTTTACACCATGCAAAATCATATTCATTCTAGCAAGGTTATAAGTTGTCTGATTTAGTTCCTGACCATAGAAATCCCCAACTTCACATTCTCTTGCAACCCTTAAAAGCAATGATCCGGAACCGCAAGTAGGATCGTAAACATTTTTAAGACGTTTTTTACCAAGAGAAACAATTTTAGCCAATATTTTAGAAACTTCCTGAGGAGTATAGAACTCTCCCGCTTTCTTACCAGCACTGGATGCAAATTGACTGATTAAATATTCATATGCATCTCCTAAAATATCTGCATCGTCATCATCTAATTTAAAATCTATGTCATTTAAGTTCAGAATGATTTTAGAAATGGTCTTATTTTTATCATCTTCAGATTTACCCAATTTAGAAGAGTTTAAATCTACATCTTCAAATAGATTGCTGAAATCATCTTGACTAGCTGTTCCCATAGAAGAATTACTGATATAATTCAATGAGTTCAAAAGATCCTCAAGAATAAACTTATTAACTTTAGCTTTTTCTACAATATTTCTGAATAAATATTGAGGTTCTAAAAAATAACCTAAAGCTTCAATTCCTTCTTCTTTAAGGTCTTCTTTAAATTCATCTTTTTCCCACGCTTCTGCAAATGTTAAGTTATCGTTTTCCAATTCACTATTCATATGAATTTCCAACTTTTCTGACAAGTATCTATAAAAAATGAATCCCAAAATGTAATTTTTAAATTCATTAGCATCCATATTTCCCCTTAAAACATCTGCAATTGCCCATAATTTACTTTCTAAACTATTTTGATAATTTGACATATTTTTACACCATCTTTTTTTTATTTGGCATTAAAAAGAGAAAATCTAAATTTTCCAATTATTTTCATTTAAAAACATTTTTCAATTATAGATTTCTTATAATCATTATCTTTTTTTATGCTTTTTTCTTTTAAACTAATTTTTTTATCTATCAAATCAAAAAATTCACCATATTGTTTTTGTTTCTCATATGAAGGCAAATTAATTGTTAAATCTTTTAGATCAGACACTTTGATAACTTTTAAAGCGCCTCCTTCTAAAAGCTTATATAATTTCTTATGAAAATTTTCACTACTCAAAACATGAAATACAAATGAAGGATCACAATTTTCTTTTAATCTGATTATTGCAAAATACATTGTAATAATAAACCCTTTACGATTTAATTTATAAACAGTATTCGGCTCAGATAAGGAAATCAGTATATCCCCCTTTTTTGAATAATATTTTAAATCTATTTTATCAGAAATATGTTCATTTTCAAATTCCAAATTATTGTTTTCATCCAGTTTATTTCTTAAAACTGGCTTCAAACCAGAACTTTCATCCATAAACCTAAATATATGGACTCCTGAAAATATTTCTGCAATATCCTCTAATTTTTCTTTAGTCATAAACTTGAAATCACCTATATATATTTTTATAATAAAAAATAATAATTAGTGACTAGATTACTTATCACCCCCTAAAAAAAACTATCAAAGGAGACTATATGAAAAAAACTTTTGAATTGTAATTAATCACTAATTACACATAACTATTTGAAACTCATATTATTTAAATATTTCGATTTTTTATGTAATTAATTATTAATTACATTATAACACTGGAAAAAAAAATAAAAATAAAAAAAATGAGAGTTAATATGAAAATTTCTCAAATACTTCTTCAATTTTATGTTTAACATTATTTATTTTGATTTTTCTTTCTCTGAACTTCAATTCATTTTTAAATGATCTTTTAATTAAATCATCATTAAATTTGCCAGAGAATTCATAACCATCAATCACTTTACATGCAATATCTTCTTTTAGCTCTTCTTCTTCGATGATATTGCAGAAAGCTGCTTTTCTTTCAACTTTCATGAAATTATCAAATGCTTCAAAAACATTAGTCTGTTTAGTATCAATATTACCAAGTTTTTCATCAATGAACCGTTCAATAAGATCAATTTTACTACGTAAATGCTCAGTTTCTTTCATGAGTTTTAATATACGTGCTCTATCAAGTTCAAAACTAGGACTATTTAAATCTAAATCTGCAATTAAATGAACAATATAATCCACATTAATAGTGTCATTTCTAAGCAATTCAAGTTCAAAATCTATATCATCTAATACAGACTCTCCCCCACCTTTATCTCTACCACCTATAAATTCATCATAAATATCCAAATAAACACTTTTAAAATCATTAAACTCTTGTTCAGTCATATTTAAATCATCAAAAGTAAATTCAAAGAATACATCTAATTTATTCTTAATTCTTAATAATTCCCTAAAATTTAAAACAAATTTTTCTTTGTCTTTTTCACTTTGTAAGTCTTGAGCTTCAGCAACTGTTTTAACAAGTTTATAAAAGTTCTTTAACTCTTTATTAAAAGCCTGAACAAAACATTCATATGATGGTGTAATAATCTCTTCAGTACCACCTTTTGAGAAAAGCCCGATAGCATTGTCCACGTCTTTTTTAATATTTCTAAAACAAACAATATTCCCTTGAGACTTTCGCATATTTACTATACGATTTGTTCTAGAAAATGCTTGTAAAAGTGTATGAAACTTTAAATCTTTATCAACATAGAGAGTGTTGAGTAATTTACTGTCAAAACCAGTTAAGAACATGTCTACGACTAAAAGCAAATCAATTTCTCTGTTTTTCATTCTTTTTGATACATCTGCGTGATATCCCTTAAAGTCATCAGTCGTGAAGTTTGTACCAAACATTTCATTATACTCTTTCATATATGAATCTAACAAGTCTTGAGAATGAGTTTTTTCACTAATGTCTTCATTAGCTTGGAAAGAAAATATTGTTGCAATCTTCAAATCATGCTCTTTTTCTTTAAATAATTTGTAATATTTGTGAATTACCCCTCCTCTTGAAACTGTGAACATTGCATTAAATTCACGATTTTTAGTTTTTGCATTATAACTTTCAATAACTTTATCAACAATCTGACTTAAACGCTCATCAGATTCTAAAAATTCTTTTGTATTAATACTTTCAACTTCATAATCAGGAATATTTTTTAATTTGCCCCCACCATAATAATCTACTGAGAAACCAAGAACATTATTATCAGTTATAGCATCTTTAATCATATAAGAATGAAGTTGTTTCTTGAAAATACTTTGTGTTGTTCTTGCACCATCAGAATTTTCAGCAAAGATTGGAGTACCAGTAAATCCAAAAGATAAAGAATTTGTAAAGAATTCGGTTATAGAATGATGCATTTCACCAAATTGGCTTCTATGACACTCATCAAATATTAAAATGATATTCTTATCTTTAATTCTTTGGAGTTTTTCTTGATCTCCTCTTGTTTTAACTGCTTTAGATAATTTTTGAATTGTAGTGGTGACTAATTTACCTTTTCCTTCTGTTGTCAGGTTCTTAATTAATGCTCCAGTATGTTCTGTTACATTTACACAGCCATCACAAAAGCTATTGAATTCCTTATTGGTTTGTATGTCCAAATCTCTACGATCAACAACAAACAGCACTTTATAAATGGACTCTTCTTCAGCTAACAATTGGCTTACCTTATATGAAGTCAATGTTTTTCCACTTCCAGTTGTATGCCAGACATAACCATTCTGTTTAGTTTCTAAAGCTTGTTCTATTACTGCTTCTACTGCATATTTCTGGTAAGCTCTAAGCACCATCAGTTTTTTAGATGATTCGTTCAATACCATATACTTGGCAATCATTTTTGCAAGATTGCATTTCTCTAAAAAAGTGTCCGTGAAGTCATCTAAGGAGTAAATGTTATTGTTTTTCTTGTCTTTCCAGTAGAAAGTAAATTCAAATTTAAGCTCATTTGGTCTTCCATTAGCAAAATATTTAGATTGTATACCATTGCTTATGACAAATAGTTGAATATAGTTGAATAATCCTTTGTATGAGTGAAGTTTGTATCTCTTGATTTGATTGAATGCTTCTTTGATGTTCATTCCTCTTTTTTTAAGCTCTACTTGAATAAGAGGCAAACCATTGATTAATAAAGTAACATCATAACGATTTTTGTGCAATCCTTCCATTTTAACTTGATTGGTAACTTGGAAAATGTTCTTACACCAATCTTTCTCATTCAGGAACTTGATAAAAAATGATTTGTCTTCTCTTTCAATGTAAAAGTGATCTCTTAATTTTTTTGCCTTATCAAATATTGAGCCTGAATCTAAATGTTGTAGAATACTGTTGAACTCTTCATCAGTTAATTGACATTTATTTAGCTTTTCAAGTTGAACTTTAAAATTAGCATTTAATTCTTCTTCATTTTTAATGTTGATTTTTTGATAGCCATTTTCGGATAGCCTTTCAATCAATTTTGCTTCTAATACTGCTTCACTCTCTACAGACAAACTAAAAACCCCTTGCTTAAAAAACTTATGAATTTAGTTTTATATTTAATATTATTAAATAATTTTGATATATTCTTTAATTAATATCTCATTACATCATATAAATCACCGAGATTTCAGTATTTTTAGGTATACCTAAATTTGTATTACCTTACTTATTTTACCTTAATTTAAGTAAGTTGTTAGTTTAAAGATGATTCCATCCTTTTTAGAAACTTAAATAATCCAATAAGTTCAAAATTAATTCTGATTTCTAAAAATTCACTGAATTCTAAGTTTTCACTTATTTTTTCAAGTAAAAAAAAAAAACTGGAATGAAGATGATGAGTAACTACTCAGTACAACTGTAATATATAGTAAGGGAGAAATAGTCTTACATTTTTAAAAATTCTGAACCTATGGATTATTCTTAAAAAAAGCTTAATCATTTTAAAAATAAAGATATAAGTTACATCTCCTATGTAAATGGCACTTCAAGGCACTTTAAGACTCCAATATCTTAATTTAATCATAGTGTCAATGGTGCGCAATTCTAATTTTTACTGAACTCTATATGTAAAAAACGATGTACAAAAGTGTACATACACTTGCAATTTAACCAATTTTTCAAAAGTGCTGTAGCTAGTCTGTACTGCTCCAGATTAACTGTAGCTATTATCATAATGCTTGGATTTTTTAAATCACTAATTTTACTTATTTTATTTATTTTATTGTTATTTTTTCTTTATTTACTCTAAAAGTTAATATTTTTGACTGGATAGTCCTATAAGTCTTAAATAACTCTCTATATTCAATTCTATTTTTACGTTTTTCAGACACTGATGTCCCAGCAGACATATTTTAAAAAAATTCAATACTCTCAGTATTTTGCATACATGATTGATTATTATGCTACCATATAGCATACTATTAATTTTAGTGATAGGTCTCTTTGATTTAATGAGACTAAAATTTTACTATTTTTTCATTTTTGATTTTAAATGGAAAATTGAGTACCATTTCAAGTGTAAGCAATATGCACACATATTATATAGTATGAAAATCTAATATAGAACCATGACAAAAAAAGAATTTACAAACATTAAGATAAACCTTGAAACTAAGGCAGAGTTAGACAAGTTGAAAAAAGACAAAGAGAGTTACAGTTGTTTGCTATCAAGATTAGTAAATGAGAATATGAAGCTTAACAAAATACTCTCAAATGTTGAAAATCTGCAAAGGCATCTACAAAAAGAAAATATTTAATCAAAAAATATATTGCTTTCATTTAATCAAAGTATGCTGTAAAAATATTGGAAATAGATTTGCAGATGCAATATAATTAAACATCAAAGCAATTATTATAAGGTAACTACAAGGAGTCAAAAAATAATGGAAAATTCAAAAAATAGGATACCAAAGACAATCAGATTAAATCCTGCAATTGACAAAGACATTGACACATACTGTCTATTAAGTGGATGTAGTCAAGCTGATTATATTAATAAGGCATTGTCAGAAGACCTTGGCAAAAGGACATTAAGAAGATTTGCATTCAAAGAACCTATTTTTGTAAATCTGCCTATGAAATCAGAAAGCATCACAGATTGTATTGAAAATGAAATTGATTTGAGAAAATACAAAGGCACATCCACAGATGACAAAGCAAAGATAGGAATTAAACTTAACAATTTTTTAGATTTATGGAATGGAGAAACCTTTGCAAGACCAAACTTCAATTATATACATTCTGGAATAAATATATTTGATTTCAACGATACAATATATTATCTTTATTCTGAATTTTACTTTGATAAATACAGTACAATTGTACTTAATGAGAAAATGTGTAATACATTCAATACAGCAAATGCAGAAGATTTTGACAAAGTTTCTCAAAGTCCATTTATTGCACCATATATTTTTGATGCTGAAAAAGTCTTTGTCGATAAGATTATTTTGATGACAAAAGAAGATGCAATGAATTATGCTTATTTGTCAAAGAATGGTGCATTGATTGAAACATTGAAAAAAGATAATTTCACAAAGGATAGTGAAATATTTACTAATTATGCAAGTGATATAGCAGAATATAAGCAGATTGAAAAAGGCAGAGAATTAGAAAAAACTAAAAATCAATTAAGAGCAGTGATAAGAGAAAGAAACGAGCAAAAAGCGATAGTTAAAGTTTTAACAGAAGAGATTGAAACTTTGAAAAAGCAGAATAACAAATTGATAGAAGATAATGCGGAATTAGATAAAGCAATTACAGATGCTGTCAATGTAGGATATGAAAAAGCAAGACAAGATTTCAATGATTATCTTGATAAAACAATGAAAAAGTATGGCATCTATGAAATATTAGACAAGCATAATATAGACAATGATTAAACAATTGATAGGTAGATTGAGTGTATACAAATTAGTAACTATTGATTATATTTATTAATGAGTAACAATAAATCTTAAAATATGTAAATTTTACAAGTCAATTAAGATATACATTGAAAAAAAAAGTAAAAGTTGAGATTTTTACAATTACCGCAAATAATTGTAAAAACCAGCAAATACAAAGAGTATTCAAAGATAGAATACTTATAAGAATTAGTAATAATATTCTATTTTTGAAATTATATAAACAGATTAAGCAATTACATTTGTAATTGTTATTGTTTATCTTGATTTATATTGCTTTTTTTGTATTTTTACTGCTGGATAATCTCTTTACAAACTTTGCTATTTTTCAGATTTGATTGGATGATTGACTAATTATTTGCATAAGACAAATAAATAGGAGTTTGATATGGGATGAGTAAAAAATTTACTAATCATTACCATTTGCAAATAACTGGTACACTTGAACATAAGATAAAAGAAGTTAGAGAAATTATTAAAGCGGAATATGGAGTAAATCTTTGCAAAGCAGAAGTTATCAGATTATGTACTGAATATCTTACTGAAAAAAACATTGACAGAAAGCAATACAAATAAAAAGCATTATGCTTTGAAAAATGCTTTGCAGGATATGAAATATATTTGAGTGCAGGTGATTACGATAGAAAATGAAATTGTAAGAGATCTTTTGAAAGAAGATTTGAAACCTGCTGATTTCAATGATAAGGATAATTATTTTTTATGCGTAGAATTACGCATATTGAATTATTATCTATGTAAGATTGTTGAATATAAAAAAAGCTGAAAAATTGCAAAGTGAATTAAGAATATGAATTACAAAAATTAAGAATGATAAAAAAAAGTTAGTAGTAAAGTTAAGATTTCTCAAACCAAACCATAAAGGGAAAATCTTAACTTTAAAGGTAACTACAATACTTATTTTGTAGTTAATCATTATTAAAACTTACTTTCTTTTTCACTATTTTTCTTTTTTTTTTTGGATGTGAGATGGTAAATAATGACTAATGAATTATTGAAAAAACTTCAAGATATAGTGCAAAAGCAAGACATGGATTTGTTTATTGAAGTTTTAGAGAATGAAGACAACGAAAAAGAAGTGCAATTGTATTTCAATAGTTTATGTAATTTGATTGAAAGTTTTAATCAATATGAGAAAATAAGAGAAAGTACACTTAAAATACTTGAAAATAAGAACGATATTACAAAAGATAAAGAAATTACACTTTCTGAATTGAAAGCAATTGCATCTGATTTCAGAAACAATATCAATTTTGCAAGAGGTTATGAGTTAAGAAGAGATCCGAAATATAATAAAGCAATTGCAGATGACATTGCAAAGACCATTCAAGAAGAGGGTTTAATAAATTACTGGAATGAGCATATAAGCAAATTGCATCTTGGAGAGCATAGGAATATTTATAGGAAAGTATTAGGTGCTTTTAATGTAATGAGAGGTAAAGCATCATATTTATTTGAAACAACAGCAAGTAGTGGTGCAGGTAAAAGTCTTGAAGATGAGATTGCCTTTCTTACTATTATACCACCACAATATATTTTTAGAAAATCTTCAATTACCTATGCAGGTTTTACAAGATATGGGCATATAACACCATATTATTTTGATAGAATGCTTATTTATTTTGGAGATTTTGGCAGTAAAAAGAGTTTTAGTAAGATTGAAGATGTCTTTGATGTATTCAAAGAATTAATTACTGAAAATGAATATTCAAGAGTTTTAACAGAGAAAGATGATAAAGGCAATCATGAAATAGATACAATTGATTTGAAAGTTACAAGTATAGGTGCTGTATATTCAACAGTACATACTGATTTTACTGATGCTGATAATCAATTGATAAGCAGGACATTAAAAAGCACAGTATATCCAGTAAATGAAGATAAATTGCTTGAATTTATAGGATATTTGAATTACAGCAAATCACCACAGAGCATTGCAAGAGACAATGCAATCAAGGAATTAAAAAGATTTCAGCATTATTTATTGTCATTAGTCAATACAGATATTGAAATTATTAATCCTTTCATAAGTGTATTTATGGATTATGCGAAAGAAAGTGAAGTGATTTCAAGAGAGTATGAGCAGATTTTAACATTGTTTGATGCTTATTGCTTATTGACTAATTATGATTGTCAAGCTGTTTTTTTAGATAAGGGATATTATGTAGCATCACCGAAACAAGTAAGGGATTTCTTTAATTATATTGCCTTGGAAAATGCTTTGATACCAGTACAAAGCAATTTCTTAAAAATGATAATTGCAAAGGACAAACCGAAATTTGCATTGACAATTATTAAAGAAGAGCATGCAGAAGATCTTGAAGATGCAAAAAATAGTGATAGTGTAAGTCCACTTAACATTTATTTGAATACAGCAGTAGAAGATACAACAGAAACTTTATATAAATTTCAAGATAAAATCATTAATTCAATAGAAGATCTTGACAGCAAAAGTCAAGAGATGGTAATAAACAGATTAATGAAATATTACAGATTAGCAGGTCAAAGCACAGAACATAAAGAAAATGTATTCTTTACTGTAAATGATATTGCAAGGAATTACAGGAAATTAAAAGCATATAGAGATGTAGACAATGCAAGTAAATTATTAAGTAATCTGAATAAAAAGGGTTATCTTGACAAATTAGAATACAAATACAAAGGCAGTAATATTTACTATTTGACTGGAAAATGTGAGAATATTACAAAGTCAGTAGAGATTAAAATGGATGTATTGAAAAAACAAAATGAATTTTTAAGCAAAATTGGATTATACAATGAATTAGAATTATAATATTTCTTAAAAAATTCAATATCTTACTTTTTTTTATTTAAGTGGAAATTTCATAGTTTGAAGCGGAAATATTTTTGAAAATGTTTCCACTTAAAATCATATGAGTTCCACTTAAAAAGTACAAATTTCCACTTAAAATCATATGATTTCCACTTAAAAAGTACAAATTTCCACTTAAAATCATATGATTTCCACTTATTGAAAATTGATAAGAATTGTCTATTTGCTAAAATAAGCATTATTATTAATTATTATAATTATTTTATATTATATTATGAAAAAAATATGTACAGCATGTTAGAAAATCACTCTTTTTTTACTATTATGTGTACACATTTTTTCTATTTTTCTTTGTTTCAATATACACAAATTAAAGCTGTAAACCTTTGTACTATATTTGTTTATCATTTCAAGCATTGTAAGCCATTTAAAAAGAAGTGGAAATTTACTATTTTGAAGCGGAAATTTCATAGTTTCAAGTGGAAATTTCATAGTTTGAAGTGGAAATTTCATAATTTTAAGTGTAAAATTGATTTGTCTTATTTATCAAATGCCACAAAATGCCACATTATATATTCTACAATAATAAAATTTTTTGTCAAATGTCAGATAATGGCACATACAATAATGTTTTTTTTTTTTTTATTATGTGGATGCAGTAAAGGTTTCTGCATTATGCTTTGTAGTGTTTGCAGTTGTTAGAATGCTTATATGTAATGATTTGACTATTGGTTTTTAGTGGTTTTTAGTGATGATTTTTAATTTGTTTTTCAGTAGTGATTTTATGGATCTGATTTTTACATTCATATAGTATTGTTGCTGATTGCTATATTATATCTATCAGTTACATATCCTATTGTTATCCTATATCTATCATTTCCAGATCTTGAAAAATATTCTGGAATAAGTGTAACTTTATGGCACTATTTTATTAATTTGATTAGATGCTGACAAAGTGTAACTTCATGACTCTTCATGACTCTATATTGCTGATTTAATCAATACTTTGTTACTCAAAGTGCCTTTTTTTGTTGTCAATCATTTAATCTGCTTAACTGGTTTGCATTGTTTCTCTGTAAGAGTAATATTCATGTATAGTAAGTTGTTAATTTGTTAAAGATTAGTAAGTTAAATGACTGCTTTATTATACTTTTTTTGTCTGCTGATAGAGTAAACAAGTGTTTACAGTTAGTTGTCAGAATTTGTAAGAATTTGACAGAAAATATTCTGCCTTACAATGACTTACACTGATTTATAATAATTTTTTCATTCTTGTTTCATGAATTAACAGCATGTATTAGTTTACTACCAGTATACTTTGTATTGAGAATTGTTGTCAGAATTTTGACAGAATTTGTAAGAATTTGACAGAAAAAATTTGAATAAGTTTATTATTAATAATGAGAAAATATAGTAAACATGGTAACTACAAACAACAAAAATCAAATCAAAAAAGAAATTGCATCAGTGAAATATTACTACCAAACAAAGAGTAATGGTAGAAAGTACACTACCAAAAGAATTAATCTTGATGCAAAGAGTAAATTTGCTGATGGAGAAAATGTGATTGTAATAAGTGAAGCTGATTTCAATATTCATTATGAGAAAGCAGTAAGTCTTGATGACTTCACAGCAGATCTTGACAGTAAAGATGCTGAGAATGTTGAAGATCTGCAAGACAAGTACAATGACTTATGGGTTAAATATGAAGATGCTTTGAAGCAAATTGCAATGCTTGAAAGTGAGAAAGCAGACATAAGAGACAAGCATTTTGAAGAGCTACGAGACCAGCAGACAAAGTATGAAATATTGAATATAAAACATACTGAGACTGTCTCTGCATTAGACAAGGCAATTGCAATAAATACTGCAAATCATACTGCTTATATAACTGCATTGGAAAATATTTCTCTTGAAAGTGAGAAAGCAATAAAATATGCAATAAGTGATGCAGTAAAGCAGACAACAAAGCATAACAATGCTGAAATATCAAAGCTGGGCTGGTTTAAAAGATTGAGAAAGTTTACATTATCTGCACCAGCAATTGAAGATGACTCAGAGATATTTGCACCAGCATTTGCAGATGTGAAAAAAGCAGTAACTTTTTACAAGTTTGACAAGTTAGAATAAGCACTTAGCAAGGTTTCTTTTATTGATTTGAAGTGTTATTTGTAGTTATTTCAGTATAACTATAATGGTACTGTAAGGGCACAATAAGAGTAAGTTAAGTGATATTATGGCAGACAACAAAGCAAGTAACAATGAGAATAACAATTATGACAAGGTGTTTAAGTATGCTGATGTGATGGAAATAAGAGAAGCTGATCCATTAGCACCAAATTTAGAATTGTTTGAGCATACACCGATTGAAGAGCTGAAAGTAATTGAAGAGAAAGTGAATATAAGAGAAATTGTTTTTTTGAGACAATTCAAGTTACTGCAAGAGATTGAAAATAAAATATTCAATGGCAGAGTAAAAGACAAAGAGACAGAGAAAATCAAACTACAATACTATAAAGTTTACTTACAAGCAATAGGCACTTTTATTCAGCTCTCAAAAGGAGTAAATAGCATTTATTATGATAAAGAAATATTAGAAGATTTGATTAATGCAGACATACAAGAGATAGATTAAACCTTTACAACCTTTTACATTTACAAAGGTGTAAACCTTTACATAACTTAACAATTATAGTATTTTTTGTTAAGGTTGTTAAGGGTCATGGATTACTCACAAGATCTGCTGAAAGGTTACCAAATAATGACCAATAATGACCATACTTTGCAATTTTAATCATGGTATAAATGTAACCAATAGTAACCAAAATTTATAAAAAATGGCAAGTCAAGGAAGTTCAAGGCAGTAAATTATACTTTTAATCAAATAAAAAAAACTTTGTCAAACTTTGTCAAACCATTTTACTATTTTAATCAAATGTTAAAGATGACCAAACATGACCATTTTTAATAAAAACTTGATATGAAAAAAACAAGATGTGATAAAAAGTGATTATTTTATCAAAAAATCCATATACAAAAGTAATATTTTTGCTGATTTTATCAGTTTATTTCATAATGTACAAACTTGTACATTATTTTTTTGAAACATAAAAAAGAAAGCATTATTTGACTTATTTTTGTTGAATTTCAATTCGATGTACAAAAGTGTACATTGAAATCACTTACACTTGCAATTGTTGGATTTTTATGATTTTCTCCTTTTTTTGATTTAAAGCATAAATTTGCTTTATTTAGTCTGAAAGTTAATTATTTTTACTGGATAGGCCTATAAGTCTTAAATAACTCTCTATATTCAAATCTATTTTTGGCTTTTTTGGACATATATCCTAATATAAAATTATATGTAAATTTTTTGTTTTTTATTCAAGTTTTCTTTTTTTTTTAGAGCCACCAGGCTCTAAAAAAAAATATGTCTTTTTTTTTTTTATTTGATTGTTAGTTTTGCTGTTTTGTTTGTTGCATTGTAGGTTGAGTCTCCAGCCCATTTGGCAACAACTGTGTAAGTTCCTTTAGTGGT
>CACYJH010000037.1 GCA_902774685.1 uncultured Methanobrevibacter sp. | reverse complement strand
ATAAAAAATAAGAGTGGAGAAAATTTTATGGCAAAAGAAATTATGACAACAAATAGAGCAGTTGCTGAAGCTGTAAAGTTAGCTAAACCACAAGTTGTTCCTGTTTACCCTATTACTCCTCAAACTACCATATCTGAATACCTTGCACAATTCGTTGCAGATGGTGATTTGGATGCAGAGTATATTAGAGTAGAATCAGAACACAGTGCAATAAGTGCTACTTTAGGAGCTTCTGAAGCGGGAGTAAGAGTATTTACTGCTACTTCATCTCAAGGATTAATGTTAATGCATGAAATATTGTTTGCAGCTGCAGGTATGAGAGCTCCAATAGTAATGGCAGATGCGAACAGGGCAATTTCTGCTCCATTAAACATTTGGAACGATCAACAAGATTCCATCGCACAAAGAGATGCAGGATGGATTCAACTTTATGTAGAAAATGCTCAAGAAGGATTCGATACTATTCTTCAAGCATACAGAATTGCAGAGCATGAAGAAGTTATGTTACCAGTTATGGTATGTTTAGACGGATTTATTTTAACACACACAGTTGAACCTGTAGACTTATTGGATCAAGCTCAAGTTGATACATTCCTTGAACCATATGTACCTAAATTCGCTTACCTTGACCCAGAAAGACCAATGTCCTTAGGTAACTTTGCAGACCCTACATATTATACAGAAGCAAGACATGACATGCAAGTTGCTATGGACAAGTCCATGGAAGTAATCAAGGAAGTAGGTGCAGAATTCGGTGAAAAATTCGGAAGAGAATATGGATTGACTGAAAGCTACTTATGTGACGATGCAGAAATCATCTTAGTCTGTATGGGTTCAATGGCAAGTACAGTAAGACATGTGGTTGACCAATTAAGAGAAAAAGGCGAAAAGGTAGGTCTCTTGAAAATCAGATCCTACAGACCATTCCCATTCGAGGAAATTGATGAAATTACCAAAAACGCTGATAAATTGGCTGTACTTGACAAAAACTTCTCATTCGGTATTGGAGGAGCTCTTTTCGCAGACTTCCTGAATACATTGAAGAAGCTGTAGAATTAACTAAAAATCCAGTAAAAGAAGTTACTTGGTTAGGCTTAAAGGAGGATGAATAATATGGAATTTCCTGAAGAAGAATTATTAGCACCAGGTCACAGAGGTTGTGCTGGTTGTGGAGCAGCTATTGCTGTAAGGCTTGCTCTTAAGGCATTAGGCAAAAACACTGTGGTAGCTTGTGCAACTGGTTGTTTGGATGTTATGACATCCCCTTATCCTGAAACCGCATGGGAAGTCCCATGGATCCACGTTGCTTTTGAAAATGCAGGTGCAGTGGCTTCCGGTGTAGAAAGAGCATTGAAGGCTCAAGGAAAAGAGGATGTAAATGTCGTTGCTTTCGGTGGTGACGGTGGTACTGCAGATATCGGTATCCAATCATTATCAGGTGCAATGGAAAGAGGTCACGATATCACATATATCTGTTACGATAACGAAGCTTACATGAACACTGGTATTCAAAGAAGTGGAGCTACCCCTTACGGTGCATCAACAACTACTTCACCAGCAGGTAACTTAAGCTTTGGTGAAGACAAGCCTAAGAAAAACATGGCTTTCATTATGGCAGCTCATGGAATTCCATATGTAGCTACAGCATCAATTTCATATCCTGAAGACTTTATGAAAAAGGTCAAAAAGGCAGCTGAAACCAAAGGTCCTGCTTACATTCACTTGCAACAACCATGTACTACCGGTTGGGGATTCAAACCTGAACACACCATCAAATTAGGTAGACTTGCAGTTGAAACCGGTGCATGGGGATTATTTGAAATTGAAAACGGTGAATTCAGAGTTACTTACAGACCTCAAGAAAGAAAACCTGTAGTGGAATACTTATCTGCTCAAAAAAGATTCAGACATCTTAAAGAAGAACAAATTAATGAAATCCAAGAATTCGTTGACAATCAATGTGAAGAATTAGGTATCTAAGGAGGGTCTCTATTGGAGAAATTAATAGTAGATAATGAATTATGTGATGGATGCCAGGATTGCGAAAAAGCATGTGAAGGAGTCCATGGAGTTCCTAGAATCACTATTCATGAATTAGACGGATCCTATTTCCCTATTCGTTGTCAGCAATGTGAGGATGCTCCATGTGAGATTATTTGTCCTACTGGTGCAATGAGCAATTTAGGAGTGGATGTAACTAAATGTATTGCTTGTGGTTTCTGTGCAATGGCTTGCCCATTTGGTGCAATCAGCATTCAATACAGCAATGCTCACAAATGCAATCATTGTGCAGACAGAGAAGAAGGTCCTGCATGTGTTCAAGCTTGTTCCAAAAGAGCTATTGCAGTTCATGACATTAAGAATGTCATCAAAAGGAAACAAAGAGAACACATTGAAAAAATCTATGGCTTGGATAAACCGGCTAAGAAGAAAGGTCTTCTCAGTGTCATTACAACTGATACAAGAGCTAGAAAACCATTGGATGGAGAATAGAGGTGTTGAATATGGATGAATTAAAAGTTAACCCAGAACTTTGTGTAGATTGCGGACTTTGTGAACGTAATTGTCCTAACAATGCAATTCGTGTTCATGATGGAGTCCCTTTATTCTGTATGCATTGCAGTCCTGAAAAAGCACCTTGTCTTGCGGTATGTCCAAAAGGAGCTATTGTAGCTTTAGGTGGAGCAATTACCATCGAGCAAGATAAATGTATTGGTTGTGGATTATGTCACAGTGTATGTCCCATTGGAGCCGTCACCATTAATGAAATAGGTCAAGCTACCAAATGTGATCTCTGTAAGGACTATGACACTCAACAATGTGTTGAAGCATGTCCTACTCATGCACTCACAAATGATACAGAAAAGATAATTCATGATAAACAGGATAAAATATCCGAAGGATTTAAGAAAATTCAAACTTTACTCAAGTAATTTTTAAAGATTAATTTCTTTAAAAATTTTCTTTTTTTATTTATTTTAAACTATTTTTTGCTATTTTTATAATTTTTACTATTTTTATAATTTTCATTATCTCTTTTTTATAAATTTTAATAAATTATTTAAATAAATAAATTAAATATTTTATTATATTATTTAAAATTTAAAATAAAAAATTTAAAATTTAATTATTTTTCTTTAACTCAATTCATGTGATTTTATGATAACAGAAAAACAAATTGAAGATACCATTTATCAATTATACAAAGAAGCTATCTTAAAGAATATTGAACTTGCAGAAGAAAAGTCAATTCCAATGTGCCAAGATACAGGTCTCCCTATAATTTTTGTAAAGCTTGGTAAGGTTCATGTTGAAAATCTTTATGAAGGAATCAAAAAAGGAGTTGCAAAAGCAACTGCAGAAGTTCCACTTAGACCAAATGTGGTTGATCCAATCACAAGAAAGAACTCAGGCAATGTAGGAGACAAAGTGCCTATTGTAGATATTGAATTAATAGATGAAGATTATGTTGAATTCACCATTATGCCAAAAGGATTCGGCAGTGAAAACAACAATGCACTTAAGATGGCTCTTCCTGCTGAAGGAATCGAAGGAGTGAAGGACTTTGTTGTTGAAACTGCACTAAAGGCAGGTGGAAAGCCATGCCCTCCTATCGTTGTAGGTGTTGGAATCGGTGGAAGTTCTGACATGGCATTGAAATTAGGTAAAAAAGCCCTTCTTGGAAAGGTTGGAGAGCGTAATCCAGACCCAACAATAGCTGAAATGGAACTTGAATGTCTTGAAAGAATCAATAAGGATGGAAAAGGACCAATGGGTCTTGGAGGAAGAACAACTGCACTTGATGTAAAGATCTTGAAGATGGACACTCACACTGCAGGGCTTCCAGTTGGTGTAGTAATTCAATGCTGGGCAGATAGGCATGCAACAGCCAGATTAGAAGATAATTAATATTTTTTGGGGATATTTTTATGATACTTATTATAACTGGACACTTGGCTTATCCTTTAGTTAAGGAAATGGCTGACAAATCAAAAAAGGAAACAGTGGTGCATATAGCAGAGACACAAGTTGCTGCTTTCTTGACTCCAAATCAAATAATCAAAGAAATCCACGAGCATTTTGAAGATAGATTAAATGATATTGATTTGATACTAGTTCCAGGTTTAATAAGAAAAGATACATTCCTCATTGCAGAGGAATTTAATATTCCTTGTTATAAGGCATCAACTGATGCAGCAGACTTAGCTATGGTATTGGACCTTGTCGATGATTTGGAATTGTCACAGTCCACTCCTGCAGACAAACTCATTATAGAAGAGAAGAAGAAACAGGCATTGAAATTCATCGAAGACTTTGAAAACGATATTGAAAAAAGAGATGAGCTTCTCAAGAAGGAAAACAACATTCTTGTGAGAAACCTTCCTGTTGGTGAAGATTTCCCTATGAGAGTACTCTCTGAGATTGCAAGTGCTCCTATTCTATCAAAAGAGGACTTGATTAAAAAGGCGGAATTCTTTGTGGCTTCCGGCTCTGACATGATAGACATTGGTATGATTGCAGGTGAAGATAGGTCTGATGAGATACCTGATTTGATTGATACATTAAGACCAATCGTTGGAGATAGGCCTTTAAGTATTGACACATTGAATCCAAAGGAAATTGAAGCTGCAGTAAACCATGGAATTGATATGGTTTTAAGTTTGGACAATGGTAATTATAAGGAAATTTTGCCTTTATTGAAGGAAAAGAATGTTCCCGCAGTTATCTTGCCTACTAATTTCTCTGAAGGTTATGTTCCTCACACTCCTGCAGATAGAGTGGCATCTATGCAAAAGCTTGTTGAAGCCTGTGATGGTCTTGAAGTTGTTTGCGACTTGATTTTAGACCCTGTAAACAGTTCAAGCCTTGTTGATTCAATCATAGCATTCCATGATTTCCATGAAGTTGACAAGAAGCCAATGTTCTTTGGTATTGGAAATGTGATTGAGCTTATGGATACAGATTCTGTAGGTGCAAATGCGGTTCTTGCAGGTATTGCTATGGAGCTTGGTGCAAGCATACTCTTCACTCCTGAGGAAAGTGGTAAGACTCATGGAAGTGTAAGGGAATTGGCTATTGCTTCCAAGATGATGTTCCTGGCTAAAAACAGACAATCCATTCCAAAGGATTTAGGTGTTGACCTTCTTGTATTCAAGGACAAGAAGAAAAGGTTTGACTTGAAGCAGGATGATAAAGTTCCAATAGTAAAACAGGATGCACCTATCAAGTTCGTAAGGGATAAGGCAGGAAGCTTTAAGATAAGGGTTGAACATGCAATAAGCGTCAAGGATTCATATATAGTTGCAACTCACTTTAAGAAAACAAAGCCGACTATAAGCTTTGAAGGAAAAAGAGCTAGTGAAATCTATGAAGAGATTATTGAAAAAGGTCTCGTAACAAGATTAGATCATGCAGCATATCTTGGTAAGGAATTGGAAAAGGCAGAGATTGCAATGCTCACTGGAAAAGAGTATGTTCAAGACTTTGACTTGTTTAAAGATCCTGAAGAGTTTATCAAGCAAAATTAGTTTTATTTTTTTTAAAGATTTAAAATTAAAAAAAATTAGTATTGATTTTTTAGGAGGCATAGAAATACCTCCATATTTTTCTATTTTTACAACATTTACCTAAAGCATGTAATAAACAGCTATTATACTAGGTATTGCAATGAGAATTGTATTACGGACCATACGGAAACGACGTCTTTTCCATTGTTTTTCTGTTAATTCCTTCATTTTTGGAATCTTCAAAAGACTTAAAATAATACATGCTGCAAGGAAAATGAAGTATGCGTTTATTATGAAGAGATAACCTGCTCCAAGGAGCATGTCCCATCTTCCATTTGCAATTGAATATCCGCAGGTACATAATGGAGGCATCAATGCAGTAGCAATTGCTACACCAGGGATAACAGTGTTTGTTTTATCTAGTCTGGTTTGTCCTATGATTCCTGCAAGTCCACCGAAGAATGCGATTAGCACATCATAAAAACTTGGGGATGTTCTTGCAAGCAATTCTACAGTTGGCTCTTTAACAGGGGAGAGGAAAAAATAGATTGTTGCTGCTGCAACACTGATTGCAATCTGCATTCCAAAACCAATTGCATTGTTTCTAAGTTGAGGATAATCGTTTGCTACACTACCATATGCGGATGCAAGTATACTTCCCATAATAGGAGAAATCAACATTGCACCGATAATCACTGCAGTAGAACTCATGTTAAGCCCAACAGATGCAACTACCATTGCACATACCAATACACACAAATTGGTTCCAGTAATAATTCCACCATCCAAGAGACGTGAACGTATCTCTTCATGTGATGCAGAATCATCTTTTAATGAAAATGCTTTTCTTAAATGTTCCTTTAATGATTCATTGTCTTTTCTCAACTTTTCTTTCATTGATTCATTTTCTTCTCTCAATTCCATACTATCCGTTCCTTATCTCCAACAAATTCTCGTATATATGATATTTATCTTTAATATTAATTAAGTTAATCGTTTACATAATTTTAATTTTCATGAAATTTATTCACATTTTCATGTAAAATATTTTACCCGGTTATTCATGTTATTTTTCAATTTAATAGATTTTGCTTATAATTTTAAAAAAATATAAATATTATCTTATATAAATATGAAAATTGGTGATTTAATGAATAATACAAAATTATTAGGAATTTTATTAATTTTATTAGGTATTATATTTATAGCCTACCCATTGGTAAGTGCAAGTGTAGTCTCTATAATGGCAGGCTTAAGTTTAATATCCCTTGGTTTAGTATTGATCTTTAATGCATTTTCATTATGGAGTGTTGCCACTGGTAGGTCAGTACTTGAAATATTGTTAGGATTTTTATTGATGCTAATAGGATTCTTGTTCTTTGTTGATTTAGCTCCATTAGCTTTCCTTACAGCATACAACTTCTATTTAATTGCAATCATATTGATGATTGTAGGTATTTTCGGTATTGTTTATGGTGAAGGCCTATCCAAATGGGGATCTGTATTGACATTGATTCTCGGTATCATTGCATTCTTCTTAGGTGTTTTCGCAATAACCGACCCATTACTTATCGTAGTTTTAGTAGGTGTTGTTTTAATCGTTAGAGGAGTGCTCTACTTTACTGTAGGCGGCGCTTTTGATAAGATTGATAGCTTCGAAGGCAATTAATTAATTCAAATTTGAGGAATTTTTTCCTCTTAACTTTTTTTAAAACGTTTTTTTTTCATATCTACTTTTATTCTTATTTTCATTCATTTAGAGAAACTTATCCTTTTTTAGGAGTATTTTAGAGGGATTTTCATTACCTTGATAACATAAACCATTATGATGAATGCAATAAGCAAGAATAATGCTCCCGCGATAAAGATAGACATTATTCCGAATCCATCCACTAAAAATCCACCTATTGCAATTCCCAAAGCTATTCCTCCATTTAAAATGCTTAAGAATATTCCATTTGCAAGTTCTGGGCTGTCAGGAATAACAGAAGCTTCAATATATTGGATAAGATTGTATCCCATTCCATCAAGTATTCCGAATATCAGAATCAATATAAGAACTGGAATAAGATAATTTGCAAATAGGTAAAGAAGTACAAAAACTCCGCCACACACCAATTGGAAAATGATGAGAGTTGCCTTATCATGTTTGGCTATCAGTTTTCCTCCAAGCCATGTGCCGAATATTGAAAACAATCCGTAGATGAATAGGAATATGCTTAGCTTATAGGTATAGACATGGCTGACTACCTGTAAGAATAATGGTTGATAATTGTAGACTATGCTTGCACCTATAGGCATCATGATTATTCCAACTGTTGCAAGAATGAATTCCTTTGACTTAAGAGATGAAAATGGCATTTCATATGATTTTGATTTTCCTTCAATTCTTGGGAAGAATATGATTATGAGAATCAAAGTTATGAAATTTATAAGAAAGATCCAAGTCATAGCCACTTGATAGCCGAATATTGTTCCAAGACCTGTTGTAATAGGCAGACCTATAATGCTTCCAACTGATATTCCAAGAAGTATCTTTGTAATGTAATCCTGCTCCTCGCCTTTTGGAGCTATATCTTCACAAACGGTAAGAGCTATTGAAATGAATGCAGGATAGAATACAGCAGACAATATTCTAAAAAAAGATGCAATGTATATGCTTTTTGTAAATATGATCGCTATATTTGATATTGCAAATACGGTTAGAATGCTTATGAATGTTCTTTTTCTCTCAAATCTTGAAAATAAAATAGGTATGAACAATCCACATATAGCTATTGTAAATGTAAATGAACTTACATAAAGTCCAGAAATGGCTATTGATGTATTGAAATACTCAGCTATTTGTGATATGATTCCAACAATGCTTAAGGGTGTATTTATTCCAAGTGTTGAAATCATTAGAATATAGAGAAGTATTTTAGGATTGGTTTTCATATTTTATTTTCCTTTGTAAAAATCAGTATTGTATATTTTCATTATATTTGTATAATTATTATTTATAACACATGTTATATATAGTTAATATCTTTAAGTTTATATGTACATTGTACAAATACAAACTCCTCCAAATAGGAGAATTAAAACAAAGAACCATGCAACTATCTTTTTCATCTTCATTTTATCACAGGATGGAATTGTAATTTTAATATAATTTGTTTTTATATGAGAATATCTTCTTATTAGTTTTAATATTATAAAACAATAAATTATTTATATATATTAAACAAATATTTAATATACTATGTAATATAGTATATAAAATTCAATATAAAAAATTATTTTTAAAAGATTAATTTTATATTTATTTTTAATTAACTAAAAAAGGTTTTTAAATGACAGATGAAGAATTAACCATAGAAGAAATAGGAAAAAAGTTAGAAAGCACTGGTTACATCTCCAATAATGAAATCAGCACTTCCGTATTCTTATCCTTATCTTTAAACAAGCCTATCTTGATTGAAGGACCTCCTGGAGTAGGTAAGACAGAGCTTGCAAAGGCTGTTTCTGAATGTTTAGGAAGGGAATTCTTCAGGATTCAATGTTATGAAGGAATCACCTTTGAACAGATTGTAGGAGAATGGAACTATCAAAAGCAATTGCTCCATTTGGAAGCATTCAAAGGTAGCCAAAAAGGTGAAGAGTCAATATTTGAAGATGATTTCTTTATCAGAAGACCGCTTTTAACCTCATTTATGAATGACAAGCCATCACTTCTTCTCATTGACGAAATCGATAAGGCAGATGAAGAGGTTGAAAGTTTCTTGCTTCAAGCATTGGGAGAAAAGCAGATTACTGTCAACGATTTAGGTACTTTTGACCTTCAAAACGATTTGATGGTAATGCTTACTTCAAACGCTCAAAGAAACTTGCTTGAAGAGACAAAGGACAGATGTCTGTTCTTATACATTTCATATCCTTCAGTTGAACGTGAAATGGCTATTGTTAAAGCTAGAGTGCCAAATGCAGACAATGGTTTAGTTAAAAAGGTTGTCAATATGGTTCATAGAATCAGAACATTCAACTTAAATAAGAAACCATCTGTAAGAGCTTCAATTGATTGGGTAAGTTCTGTAATGCACTTGGATAAAGATTTTAAGAATGTTGATGCTGCACTTGAGGACAGTGTTGGAGTAGCTATCAAGACAGAACCGGATAAAGCTAAAGTAATCAAAGAGATCTTTAGAAACGAATATATGAACGATTAGATTAAAATTAAATTTAATTTTCTGCGCTCTAAAAGTTATTTAAGGTTTTAATATGGAAGAGAAAATCGTAAGATTATCAAATGATTTGAGAAAAAAGGGAATGCCTGTGAGCATTAGGTCTACCCAGTCTGCAATAGAGGCATATGCTCTCTTGGGAGAAGATGATGTAGGTCTCTTGAAGGATGCATTCAGGTCCATTTATGTCAAAAGCAAGTATGACATCCCTAAATTCAATGAGTCTTTCGATGGATTCTTCGCTAAAAAGGTTACAAAGAATTTGACTGATGAACTAAATAGGTCCTATAGGCCAAATTCCATGAAGGGAAAGCTTTCACAGCATGAATGGAAAATCACCATGCAGAAGGGAAAAGGTGGAAAGCAAATCCAAATGGGTGCAGAACAGGCTATGGAATACTTTGCAGGAAGACCTATCCTTGAAGACAGGGACAAGGACCTTGCAAGAGATAATGATATTCTAAACAGTGATTTGTCCAAGCTTAACAAATACGATGAAAGAGTATTTGAATTATGTGTAGAGCTTGGAAGAAAGATAGCAAACAAGCAGTCAAGAAGAAAAAGGTTGGCTCGTTCCAACAAGATTGACATGAGAAGGACCATGAGGCAAAACATGAAATATGGTGGAGTGCCTATTGACCTTGTTCATGTAAAGAAGAAACCTCATAGAAAACAGCATTTGTTCCTGAATGATGTCAGCGGTTCATGTGAATGGATCAGCAGTTGGTTCTTCATGTTGATGTTTGCATGTCAAAAGACATTCAAAGACTCAAGAATGTTTGAATTTGACAATAAGACAATAGAAACAACTGAATTTCTAAAGGAAAAATATATGGTCAATGCTTTTGCTGAAATCAGATTGCTCCGTATGCGAAATATGATGGTTAGGGGAACATCCAATATGTTCACTGCATTCGAATCCTTCATGAAGCAGGCGGATATAAGCAATAAGTCTTATATTATCTTATTGTCTGACTGCAGAGATTGGGCAGGTCCTAAGGTAAATGGAATACCTGCAAGTGTAGAGCTCATTTCCCAAATGTCCAGCATGGCTAAGAAGGTAGTTATTTTAAACCCAGAGGATAAGAAGAAATGGGATGTAGTTGACAGTTGCGTTTCATTGTATAGAGGCGCAGGTGCTCAAGTTTATGAAGTTAGCACATTGAATCAATTGGCAGAATTTGTAGCGGATATGTAATTTAAAAACCGATTAGTTAAAATGAATATAAAAAATTATTATTACTTTAAAAAAGGATGACTTTAATATGGGATCTTGTACTAAATGTGGAAATCCAAATGTGATTATAAAAAGAAAAGCTTCAGGACAGGCCTTATGTAAGGATTGTTTTATTGAAAGCATTGAAAAGAAGGTCAAGCAAACAATCAAAAAGGAAAAATTCCTTGAAAAGGGAGATAAGGTTTTGGTTGCATTGTCTGGAGGAAAGGACAGTGTAGTGACTCTTGAAATTCTCAATTCATATGTCAAAAGACATATTATAGAATTATGTGCTGTAACCATTGATGAAGGAATTGCAGGCTACAGAGAGGAAGGAGTCGAGATTGCAAAGGCACATGCTGAAAGACTTGGAATTCCTCATAAGGTTGTTTCATTTAAGGAAAGCTTTGGAATTGACTTGGATGAAATAATGAAAAGAGAAGGTCATAGAGGATCCTGTACTTACTGTGGCGTATTTAGACGTTGGATTATAAATAGGGCTGCAAGGGAATTTGGAGCAACAAAGATTGCTACAGGTCATAATCTTGATGATGAAACTCAAGCTATTTTAATGAATTACCTTGAAGGAAATATGGAGAATTTGGCAACAATAGGTCCTAAAACAGAATCTAACAGTGAAATGTTTACAGTAAAAATCAAGCCACTTAGAGAAATTCCTGAAAAGGAAATAGGTCTCTATGCACTTGCAAAGGGTTTGGATATTCATTTGGCAGGCTGTCCTTATGCTCAGGAATCATTTAGGATGGAAATCTCCAATATATTGAAGGACTTGAGCAAAGACCATCCGACAATAATGTATTCTACACTTAGAGGATTTGATAAGATAAGGCCTGCTCTTCGTCAGGAATTGGCTCATGATTATGAATATGACAGATGTGAAAGATGCGGTGAGCCATCTTCAAATAGGTTATGCAGAGCATGTACCTTTTTAGAGGAATTAGGCAAATAATATTCCAGTTTATTTTTTTAAATCATTCATGATTATTAACAATTGTTATAATTTAAATATGATGATTTACATATTATCAGTGAAGGGATAAAAAAACTATAAGGTGCTTTTATGAGTTTTACATTAAAAATTAAAGATAAGGTAGAAGAAAGAGAAATTAACGGTGAATTGACAATTAAAGATTTATTAGATGATTTGGATTTATCTTCAGAAACTATGGTAGCCAAAAAGAATGGTGAGATTGTTATAGAAGAGGAATCAATTGAAGATGGTGATGCAATAGAATTCATTCAAATCATTTATGGAGGATAATTTTTCCTCTTTAATTATTTTTTCTTTTTTTTAAATTTTTTACTTCTTTTCAATCCAATTTTTATTGTCCAATGCTTTTTTCAATAATTTAATAATTTAATAATTTTAATAATTTCAATAATTTTAATAATTTTAATTTATAAATATATAATCAATATTATAAGTTAATAATTTATCTTTTAATTTTAGGTGATACTATTAAAGTTTATTACAATTGTGGTGCATGCTTTTTAAGACAAGCGAAGGAAGCTATTGAACTTTCTACAGATGATGAAGAGTTAAAGTTTAAATTGATTCAAGATGTCTTGTCATATCTTGGAGAAAACTTCTCAAAGGAATTGTCTTCAAATGCCACCGGCACAAGGATTCATCAATATATCAAAAAAGAGACAGGATGCTATGATCCTTACCTTAATCAAAAGAAGGAAGGCAATGAGATAGCCTTATCCTTAATGCCAAAGGTAAGGGAAATATTAAAGGAAGACAATAGTTTGGAAACTTATGTTAAGATAGCTATTGTAGGAAATATTCTTGACTTTGGAACATTTGATTTAGGCACTGATTTCGAGGCAATGATTTTTGAAGGATTGGAAAAGGAATTGAAGATAAATAAAATTGATGAATTTGAAGATGCCTTAAGGAAATATGATAGCGTTCTTTATTTGGTAGATAATACTGGAGAAATCGTATTCGACAAGCTTTTGCTTGAAAAGATCAAGGAATATGATGTTGATATTACTGTAGCGGTTAAGGAAAGGCCTATTTTAAATGATGCATGTATGGAGGAAGCATTGGAAGTGGGTTTGGATGAGGTTGCTACCTTGATTACAACAGGCTCTGACTCTGTAGGGGTTGTAGAATCCATGATATCCGATGAATTTAAGGAAATCCTTTTGAATTCCCCATTTGTGATTTCCAAAGGAATGGGAAATTTCGAAGGACTGACAGAAATGAACTTTAAGGGTCAGGATGTCTTTGTATTGCTTTGTACAAAATGTCCAGCCATTTCCAAAGAGTTAGGAATAGATGAAGGGTCTCATGTTTTAACTACATTATAATGATTTTTTTAAGGGGGAAAATTATGAAATTTGGTTTTATCGGTTTTGGTGAAGTGTCATACACCTTATCAAAAATATTATTGTCTTATGGATTTGAAGTATTGACTTCAACTGAAGGTAGATCAAAAAAGACAAAAGAATTGGTTAAATCACTTGATATACCTGTTTTAGACAGTTTTGAAGATGTTGCTCAGGAATCTGATATTCTAATATCTGCAAATAGTCCTCAAAGTGCATTGGCGGTTGCATTGAAGTATGGTTCATTGACACAAGGCATATTTTTGGATTTCAACAACATATCTCCTAACACTGCAAAGCAAATAGAAAACTACCTTAGCGATGAACATTTTATCGATTCCTCAATTATGGGAAGAGTAAGTTCAGAGGAACTGCATCTTTATTTCTCTGGTCGAAAAGCGGAAGAATTTGTATCCAACATGAGAAATTTCATTAGGGATAATGATGCTCCTAGCAACGTAAAGGTCAATATAAAGGTAGTCAGCGATGAGATTGGTGATGTTTCCAAATTGAAGATTCTTAGAAGTTCGTATACAAAAGGTGTTTCAGCACTCTTGGTAGAAACATTTGAAACCGCTGAAAAATTAGGTTTAAGTGAGGAGTTGTGGGAAATACTGTCTTTGACTGAAAATAGGGATTTTGAAACTTCTGCCAAATCACGTATAGCCAGTTCCAAGAGAAAATCCAAACGTAAATATGAAGAGTTGATAGAAGTCTTGGAATTTTTAGATGATGTTGATAAAAAAAGAAAGTCTAAAATCATGGCTTTAGCAACTAAGGAAAAATTTGAAAAGTTGAAAAATAGAAAGTAAAAGTTTTTTAAATTATAATCTTTTTTTTTTTAATGGTCATTTGTTTAATGGTCATGGATAGTTATTTTAACTCTCCAATCATTTCTTTTGTTTTTAATTAATTCGCCACTTACAGGAATATATCTTGAATCCAGTATGTATCTTAAATATGTGACTTCTTTTGAAGGAAGCTTTAAATTGGTTTTTATCTTGATTTTCTTTTCTTTAATCTCACAGGATATTTGATTGTCCTTATCCACAAATATTTTAGCTTCAAGTCCCTCTTGGACTTTTTTTGCTTCAAATTTTGTAAGATTAAGTCCTGCTTCAAGTGTCATGAGTGGATTGATCTTTAAGTTATGTTTCTTTCTGAATTTCTCGTTAGCTTCTTTTGCGGAGACTCCCTTATCCACCTCTTCTGCCACATACCAAGCTCTTTCAATAATCTTATCGACATTTTGCTCTTCAGGGATAACTCCTTTTTCCTCGTAATGCCTCATCAGTTTCAACACTTCGTCCTTTGTAACTTCCTCTTCAATGCATGAAGCTGCAAGACGGGTCATCACAGGACCATAATCTGCCCTTCTGAAGCTTGCCCATATGGATTCGTCATCTTCCTTATAGAATCTTCCTTCGACAATCTTATTGATTACCTTTCCATTTAAGTATGCAATATTTGTTAAGCTTGATCTGGAGTATGTGTTCATCTTATGCTTCAAAACTTTCATGTTTCTTTTTCCGGGAATTGTGCCCTTTTCTATTTCCCTTTCCAAAATTTCAATGCTTGTTTTAGGAAGCAATTCCCTTATATCTTTAGTGATGACCAAATCGTTTTTAAGAATATCCTTTCTGATAAATCTTCCAGAAATCTTCTTAGGATTTGTCACTTCGGGAATAAGATGAAAATCAATTTTTCTATCGAATCTTTTAGATAGGAATTCGTTTATGGCATACCATCTGATTACATTACGATTAGGGAAATCTTGAGGCATTCCTAGAAAACTGCCTTCTTGGATAAACCTTTCAGCATATTTTTTAACCTCATCTAAGCTAATGTCTGCAGCGGTAATGTAGTCTGTAACCCCATCTTCGTGCATTTTTGCAAGTCTGATTGGTACACTGTATGATAAAATAAGTCTATGATGCAGTCCTTCTATTCCAACGACCTTATCTGCACCTAATGCAAGAACCATTTCCTTTCTTGCTTCAAAAGGGGTGAAAAATGGGGCATGGTTTGCACTGTAACCCTTATTCAAATAGACAACTACTTCGATGCCTTTTTCATCAGCTATTTCACGAGCTCTTCTGATCAGTTCCTCATGTCCCTTATGGACAGGGTCAAAGTCTGCGCTTATTGCTATCATGGTTTATTCCCTAAAGTGATGTATTTAAAAATAGTATTTTTATTTTAAAAGTTTTTTTTAAAAAATAGTAGGTGAATAAATAATAATTGTTATTATTTATTCGTTATCAGTATTTCTTTATTTTTTTTAAATTAATAACCATCGTTTAAAAAGTTTAATACTCCAGTTACAACTAACCAAATACCGATTAATGAACCGAGAATTAATGGGTTATTGATGTAGGTTCCAATAATGATATAGATTACACCTAAAAGTATTCCAAGTATTCCCATCCAGAATCCATATTTGTTGTCTCTGTTTCCAACGATGATGATTAAACCTATTATGATTAGGAATATTCCTGCCAAATAGATGGTTAGGGCAGTTAAAAATGCAAATATGCTTGGGTTAAATATCAAACCTAAACTTATTACTAACATTATTAATCCTAAAATGGTGTTTATTAATCCTCTTGTTGTGTTGTATTCAACTTCACTAACACCATTTGCCAATAAGAAGATTGCAAGTAATAAAACAGACAATCCAAGGATATCTGCTGCAGCAATTACTCCAAACATTGGGAATGCAATTGTGATAATCCCTAAGATAATTGCGATTATGCTTAATGTAGTTTGTTTATGCAAGTCTTTTCCTCCTTATTTTATTGAATTCATTCAGTATAATTATAATTTAATTTCAATATACTTGTCTAATATCTTTATAATTTTTATTATTTATAAATATATATTTTCAGTATTCTTTTCAGTTATTTTCCAATATGACTGCATTTAGTGAGTTATAGTATTTATTTTAATATAACGGCAAATGTCTTATTGGAGTTTTGGATTTGTTCAAATCAGAGAATTTCACTTCAGCAATCCATTCCTTCTTGCAGTCACAGTCATGTTCAATCTGACTTTGGTCGAAATTGGAATCAATGATTTTGTGCTTCAATTCCTTATTGCATTTTTTGCAATTGTAAGGACCTCTTCTTGAACCGAATCCTGAAGTGTCCATCAATGCGGGAATATCCACATTTTGTCTGATGGTGTTTATCACTTCAACTGTAGACCAAATCCAAGGAGGTTGGTAGGATCCTCTTCTCCAAAGCCTTTCGATTAATGTTCCTCTATGAATTGTTGCAGGACAGCATGAAACTCTGTCCACTCCAATCTTTTCACAGTAGTTTGCTGTTTCAATCGCTTCATTTATTGCTTCCTGTTCTGAAGTCAATATAGGCTTAACGAATATGTATCCTTTTGATTTGATATTGTGATCTTTCTTATATTCCTTGATAAGGTCTATTGCCTTTTCAAAGGTCTTGTTGTTAAATCCCTTATTGATTTTTTTCAATCTGGTTTCCTCATTAGAGGTTTCCAAGCCTATGCTGATTTCAAATAACTTGTCACCTATGATGTCAAAGATTTCATCCAAAACCTCTTTCTTGACATATTCCGGTCTAGATTCAACAACTATTTCACTTATCTCTTCCATATCTGCCAATTTGTTTAATATGTAATCCCTTGCCTCTTTTGGAACTTCGTCCGGATTTAAGAAACTTCCACTTGCAAAGAGTTTGATAGCTATTTTGTCACCATTTGCATAATCTTCTTTGTAATCCCATTTGCTCATTTCCATTTCGAACAATTCTATGATTTTTGAATTTTCTATAGGCTTGAGATAACAATCTGAGATATAGCTGCACATTGTGCATCCGCCACTTGGACCAAGTGCCCATGAACAGCCAGGAGTAGGTAAGATTAAGAATATTGTTTTTCCTTTTCCAGAATATAAGAGATCTTCCTGATACCAACTTGCAGAGAGGTCATCCAATTCTCTTATTTTTGCATATTCTATTGATCTGTCTCTTATTTCTTTAGTTAATTCTCTAATTTCCATTGTTTAACCTAATGTTTTTGATATTTAAATGATATTTATCAGAATAAAATTTATTATATTTTAAAAATTTAGTTTATTTTAAAATTTTATTATATTTTTATAAATATTATACATTTAATAATTTTATTATATTTTAATATATTATTATTTTTTATTTATAGTTTTTATCTTATTTTATCTATTTTCGCTTATATTATTTCTTCTTCATCACTTTTTTTAATTTTTTGTTTTTTGCTTAATTTCTCTTAAAAGCTTTTAATTAGTCTTATTTCATCATAATTATATTCATATTTAGTTTTGAATAAGATTAATTGTTCTATTCTATAAAAATTAATTATTTTTTATTTGAATTTTAATTTCTTTAATTTTTGTTGTTTGTTTCAATATTCTATAACAAATTTTATTCTTTTGTAATTTTTATAATCTATTATCAATCCTTTTATTTTTTTTCTCATTTCAAAATTTTTAATTTTTTCTGAATATATTTCATTTTTATATTATTTTATTTAAAATATTTAATTAATTGTTCATTTTTTTAATAAAAAATCATACAAATTTTATTTAATATATAAATCTTTCGATATTTTTTAAATAACAAATACTTTATAAGCTAGATAACATATTAAAGATTGGTGATAAATATGAAGTTTGGTATAGAATTCGTACCTCAAATCCCGTTAGATGAACTCGTAAGATTAGTAAAATTAGCAGAAGACGTTGGTTTTGAATACGCATGGATCACTGACCACTACAACAACAAAAACGTATACGAAACCTTAGCATTAATTGCAGCAAACACTGAAA
>CACYJH010000036.1 GCA_902774685.1 uncultured Methanobrevibacter sp. | reverse complement strand
AACACGAATGTTAGGTGGGTATTGCATTCTTGCAGTACCTGCAGTATCTGCTCCACCATAGGAACACCAGTTACAACAAAACATTACAATTTTTACATCATCAGACATAGAGTTTATCCTCCTCTATTAAAATATTTAGTTTATAGTCCTAAATTAAAATTTTATCTTTTAATTAAAGACTCTATCCAACTATTTCAATCCAATAAGCATTAAACTGCATTACCAAATCAAAAATAACGCAATTCAATTATTTAATATCCGATTGAAAAAATATTAAACTTTATTAAAATTGAAATAATTGAGATACTCAACCTAAATAGTTTTCACTATTTTTAATCTATAAAGATCCAAATCAAAAATCTTAATAGATTACCTTCTTGAATCCAAATCAAAATTCAAGAATTCCCGTTTAACCTTAAAAATCCAAATCAAAAATTTTTAAAGTATATTAAAGTATGTTAAGGCATACCTTAATCTCAAATCATCGTACGCTAATGAGCTAGCTCAGCTTAACATTAATGTACTGATTATATATTATATATAAGATTAAATATAAAGGTTACTTGGAAACGAAAGACAAAAGATTTAAATACTATAATACTTTTTTAAAAAAAGATATTACAAAGCCCGAAATTTGATTTTAATTTATACGAAATATTATTGAAAAATAACCATTTTTACCAACAAAAATAAAAAAATAACTAATCAATTTTACTTGATTATCAAATAAAGAATTTAAATAAAAATATGTTAAGTTTTAAACAATTAAAACAATTTTTATTATCAAGAATAAAATTTGAAAAAAAGGCTAAAAATTAAGGAATACCTAAATAAAAGAATTTGCTTAAATTTAGGAAAATAAAAATTTTTAAAAAAATTATAAAAATAATAAAAAAATTAAAAAATCTAAATTATAAAAATTAAAAAATTTAAAATTATAAAAAAAGAAAATAGTCAAGAGCAATTACTCCCAACTAATGAAAATATTTCCAAACTTTTAAAAAAAGTTTGATCAAAATATTTTTTTTGTTTTGTTTACCAACCCATGAAAATATTTTGGTCAATGTTATGCGCCCCGAAGGGTGGAAAAGCTTGGCTGAGTTACATGCCGTCCAAACTCATGTCAATCATTTTTTGAGTTTCAGCAGCCAATTCATCAGGAAGACCAGTGATGTCCATGCTTAAGAAACCTCTTACAATCATGGAAGCTGCTCCCTCTTCAGTCAATCCTCTTGAAGTCAAGTAGTAAATCTCTTCTTCATCGATTTGACCTACAGCTGCTTCGTGAGACATTTCAAGGTTTGCAGCATTTGCCTCAAGTTCTGGAACTGCATATATTGATGAATTGTCATCCAAAACTAACCCGTGACATTCCAAGTGACCTTTTACGTTAGGAACATTACCAGATAAGTGACCTCTTGAATAAATTTTGGATTGATCATTAGCAACTGAACGGGAAATGATTTCTGCACTTGTATTTGGTGCATTTAATATAGCCCTTGAACCCATATCGATAATGGAATCATTAATACCACTTTGAATACTTTGGAATAATGCCCTTGCATTTTCACCATTACAATAAGTAGTAGGATATGATTGGATAGATTTAACTGGGCTTGTTAAAATGTAATTATTGATATAAGTACTGTTCTTTTCCTGATAAATTGCAGTTCTTGGACGTACTTCCACTTGTTCTGCCCAATTATGAACCATAGTAAAAGTTACTTTTGCTCCTGGCTTAATGTAAATCTCAGAAACTCCTACGTGAAGCGCAGATGAGATGTCATCACCAGTTGCACAACCAGTAATTAAATGAAGCTCTGAGTTCTCTTCAGCAATGACAATATTGTGAGCAGTTTGCATTACATCTTGGTCTGCAATGAACATACAAGCTTGAACTGGGAAAATCTCTTTGGTTCCGGGTAATGATCTGACAAAATAACCACTATATGCATCATTTTCAGATTCTTGTAATGCACATTGTGCAGTGTATTTATCAACATCAGGCTTAACAGCTTTCCACAAGTAATCCTTCAACCAGGAATGCTTGTCCAATGCAACACCTAAGTTCATTAGTTCAATGGAATCAGATATTGAATGTGAAAATATATTTGATTGGTCCATTTGTACAAATGACCCTGCTCTTTCTTCAGAATTTGCATCTACACCTACTTTGAGGATAGTTTTTTGAGTTTTCTTATCAATATCCTTTAAATCATCAATTACATCAAAAGCATTGATATCTTCTGTAGTGAAATTTTCAATAACAACATCAGTACCTAATGCTGCCTTTTTATCTTTAGCCTTTTCAGCATCATGAGTTACATTCTGCACAACCAACACATCCTTTAAATCCTTCTTTTCTAATGTCTTCTAAAATTTCATCTGGGTCACCAGAACAAGCAATTACACCATGCATCAATACATGTGCCTTATCCGCTTTAACAAAATTCAAAATGTAACCTAAGTGAGTAATAAGTAATCCCGCTTTTTTCCTTTGACCTGGCTTTTTATCCTTGTCCAATAAGACATTCAATTCTCCAGCCAATAGTTCTACGTTTTCAATATCCACACCGGAATCAGGTTCATCAAACATGGTGAAAAGCGGTCCTTGTGCAAGCAATTGGAGAATTTCAGATCTTTTTACTTCCCCACCAGAAAATCCTCTATTAACATCTCTGTCCAAGAATTCATCACTGAACTTAAGCTTTTTAGCAAGCTCTTGCATTCTTGGATTCAATTCCTCATCAGGGTCTTGCTTGGATTCGAATTTCAATAAGTCCCTAACACTTACACCACGAATAGCAGGAGGATTTTGGAAACTTACTCCAAGCCCTTTTTGAACTCTTTCAGTAGTGGTTAAGTCAGTAATATCTTCTCCATTGAATATGATAGAACCTTCTACAACATCATATTTTGGGAATCCCAAGATAGTTAAGAATAAAGTACTTTTACCCGCACCATTCGGACCTAAAAGCACATGGGTCTCCCCTTCTCTTATAGCAAGGTTTACGCCGTTTAAAACACGTTTACCTTCCACTTCAACAACTAAGTCTTTTACTTCAAGTAACATCATATCAAAACCTTATTGATTTAAATTACTAAGATCAATTTCAATTAAAAATAAAAAGCATTATTAATCCATCATAACAATAGTTATAACGGCATTATATAACAACCTTATATAACAATATTATATTTATTTTATCATATAAAAACATTACATTTTAAATTAAAATCAATATATAAATAAAGTAATTTCAGAAATAATTTTCTCTAAAATCTTTAAAAAATTCCCATAAATCCATTTAAATTTTTGAAAAAATAGACTAAGCAAAAATAGTTAGATCCAATAAAAATTAGATAAAATAGACTAAGTATTAAAAATAGTAAATTAATATAATGAAAAAAAGTAAAAAATAAAAAAAGTGAAAATCGGAAAAATTATTCAGTTACTATAATAAATTCTCCAACTTTTTCTATTTTGGTGAATGGGATTAATAATAAATCTCCTCTACGTTTAGCACCTTTAACATGAATATTACGTCCAGCTTCAACTTTTACAGCAATATCCACGATTTTACCAGTTTTTTCATTAATGATTAACTCATCAAGCACTCCTAAAATACGAGCATTATTAGTAGCTACTTGATAGCTTTTAATTTCACTCCATAATTTTTCTTCTCTTCTATGAGTATTAGGTTTTGCAACAGCATTTTCCATATTTTCACCAATTAAATTTAATAAAAATGATTGAAGGCATGATTCGTGTTTTAGTTTCAAAAAAACAAACCATTTTAATAAGTAATTTAAATAATATATTATTTTACCTTATTACTGTTTATATTTAAAGAAATATATAAACTTATTGATATTTTTAGGTGAAATACTGAAAAAAATACTAAAAAAGGATAAAAAAGGATAAAATTTATAGAAATAATTCAAAAAGGAAAAAATCAATAGGGAAAATATGAAAAATAGTTGAAAATAATTGAGAAAATTGAAAAAAAATTGAAAATATGATGAAAGAATTATGGGAAAAATGATCTGGATAAAAGGAAAAATTACGAAACTCATAAAAATTTATTGGTTAATATAGCTGTCTCGATAGTATTTACATTAAAAATTAACTCATACCTTGAAATAATTAAAAGTTCCTCTTCCTGAATGACATTTTCACTCCTAAGTATGTTAATTCCTGAAGGGACATTTCCATTAAATTCATAGGAATAATTTACCCCATACTCTTCAAATATTTCAACCGGAACTAAGGTGGATAATGCAGGTTTATCCTGACTTAAATAATGATTTAAGATATCATCAAGAATATCACTTTTGACCAAAGGCAAATCAGCATTGATGAAAATTAAAATATCCTCTTTTGATTTTTTCTCAAAAATTTCCAATATATTAGAAAGATCTTCAACAAAACCTTTTCCTAAAGTATCCAAATAATAATCGTTTTTGTCACTATCATAAAAAGTATTGTCAAATTTAGAAAAATTCAATTCATCTATCAGAAAATCCTTTGTTTTTGGAGCATTAGGACTAACTGCAACAACTGTTTTTTCAATCAAGGCAGAATCCTTAATGTTATCCAATACATAATGGATCAATGGCTTGTCATTTATTGGATAAAGTGGCTTTTCTATTTCTGACTTTAATCTAAGTCCCTTTCCACCAGCCATTACAAGAGCTATAATCATAATACACCATTAATAAATTTTTTATAAGAAATCTTTAAAACTTCAATTGGAACTATTGCTAAAACAATAATTGAAACTATTATTAAAACTACTATTAAAACTATTATTATAACTAAATTGAAGCATTGTTAAAACTATATTTGAAACTATATTTATAACTATCTTTAAAACAATATGAAAATTGAAAAAGAAAAAAAATCAAAAAATTGAAAAATAAGATAAATAAAATAAATAAAAAAAGAAAATAAGGTAAATTATTTTGGAATTGTACCTTGTTCTTGCATTCTTTTCTTAAGAATACATTTTTCTCCTTGGTTTCCACCAAGAGGGTTCTTTTGAGTTCCCATAGAATTCATACAACGAGCCATAATTGCAGAACCGAGAGCAAGTCCATCCTCTACAAATACAACATCCTTGAATTTATCCTGAGCATATTCTAAAATAAGTTCTGGTTTCTTACCAGTGATTCCTGCTCTACCGGTAACTCCTAAAATGGAACCGTCAAGGATAAGATCTTCTTCAAATGCCACATCAAGAACTCTGTATACAATATTTGCACTTACATGGTCCATTGTAGCAAGCAAAGTAGGAATTCCTTCATCCTCATAGATTTTAGCACCGATTTCAACTAATCCACCAAGACCATCTGCATTGGTACCAACATCACAACCAATCAAACAAGTACCTGCCGCTTTAGCACCTGCAGCATCTAAAGGAACGGTACCAAATCTGTCAATTCCCTCTGGAACTTTACAGATGTTGATGAGCTCATGTGCTTCTTTAGCATATTGCTTAGCTTTTTCTTGATGCTTTTTACCATCTGCTTTCTTAAGCAATTTAGGATCGAATATGTCCAAAGCAGCACCATTATTTTGGTCTATTTGTTTGGAACCTTTTGCTAATGAGTCTGAAATAACACCAGCTAAACCTAAGAAGTTACCAACGGTACTTGCATAAGGTTCATCCTTATTTACAATCCTACCTGCTAATGTAGAACCAAAGTCCAAGGACACACATGGGTTTCTATAGTCTACTTCAGTCCATTTAGCACCTAATTTGATACCTGCAGTAACAAGTTCCCCTTCCATCTCATTAGCTACAACTTCTTTTCCTTTTGGTGGAACTACACTTACTACAGCCCCATCAAACATTACATTATCTAATAATGTGTATTTTTGAAGTCTTTTTGGAAGGTGTGCAGTTGACATAGCAGGAGCCATTTTTGTATGTGATATACCTGCATCAAGACAACCATCTGCTAAAGCCTTTACCATTTGCCCTACCTCTTGAGTAGTAGCAAAACCAGCAGTAACCCCTGTGGATCTTACTACAAAGTCCAAGTCTTCATCCATATCCATATGAGCTTTTTTAAGTGATTCTAAAACAGTATCTTTAATCATATCTGCTACAGATTCTTTAGAAAGTTCTATGCCCCAAACAGTTTTACCGAAGACTTCCTCATCAGGTTTAGGAGCTCTAACATCCCTTGTCATGTTAACTGTTTTATTAATTAAATAGGATTGGCTGTTGTTTAAATTTGTAGCCATGATAACACATTTTGTGGTAGTGTTTCCTAACTCTACAGAAGCGGTAACATAATATTCATCCTGTTGTGCTGCCATAACACCTGGACCTTGAGGTCTGTTACCTGCTTTTAAAATACTTAAATCCCTTGGTTGACTTTCAGCAATAATTGGCTTAGGTCCTTTGTTAAAAATTTTATCTAAAAAAGACATATAAAATCCCCATAATCTTTCTATATAATATATACTATTTTCATCAAATAATATAAATTTTGTTAAATAATTTTGAGATTAGTGAAAAAGAGTGAAGATTGTATAAATGAATTTTAAAATTTTAAAATTAGTAAATTATTAAAAAATTAAAAGAATTAGAAAAAACAGTAAATTGTTAAAATAAATTAAAAATAGAAAAAAAGTTTATAATTTGAAAAAGATTAGATGAATAAATCATCTAATCTCGGACCCTTTCAAATTATAATAATAAGTTCAATGGGTGTGCTTCAATAGGTTCGGTACCGATATCTTTTGCTGCTTCAGCAATCATAATATCAGCCATACCACAAGCTGGGAATGCGAGTCTTGCGTTTTCGATAGGACCGAAAAGTACGAAGTCTCCACCAGCCATTTGTTGTACGATGTTGGAACCTATATCACATACAGGCCATGCTTCTTTGTGTTCTTTTTTGTATTGTCTTAACCAATCCCATGCGGAAGGTACGTTGTGAATACCGGAACCTACAGGGTATCCCCATTTAGCTTTTACAGCGTAGGAAGTTCTTACTGCAGGACCTGCACCTTGTCCTAAAGGAGTTACAGCTACGTCCATCCATGGTTTGGTAATTCCACATCTTTCTGCCATTTCGAGAATACCTTCATCGATTACAGATCCACCAGTTTCCCAGATTTCGAGTTTACCTGCTACACCAGGGGTCATTGGGTTGAAACCTAAGAGAATGGATGCGTCGATGTCGGAGTTAGCTACAGCTTCGATTTCACCAGGTTCAGCTGCCATACTTAAGGAGTTGTATACAGCTCTTTCAGCTAAGCCTACTTCTTGTACGTATTCTACAATTCTAAGTATTTAACCATAGCTTCTGCAGTAGCACCGAAAGTTTGTACAACACAAGGGTTTCCGGTTACATCAGACATTTCTTCCATAGTTTTAATTAATCCTTCAGCAGCGTCTTTATCAAAGTCTCCTGCTTTTTCATCACTAATAATTTTGTGTCCGCCGTAAAAGATAGTTCCTGCTAAAACGGTAGGGTATTCTCCAGGTTGTCCTCCCATTTTTACTCCAGCAATATCTACGACGAGTTGTTCTTTATCAAATCTAAACATTTATAATCCTCCAATTTAGATTAATCCTGCCATAATAGTACTCATTGCACTTACTAAACCAAATTCAATGGACACTATTAAAATTACAAGACCTAAAATTATACCATATAAAATACCAATATCTCTACCGTTTTGTTGACCTAAACGTTGGAAGTATTCCCCAACAGCAAATTCTACTTTTTCTTCAGCTTCATCTAATTTTTGGACTGCAGCTGACATATCGTCGGTAGATACAATAATTTGAGGTACTGATTCTTCAGACATTTTTTAACACCTCTATAATCCACATAATTTAGCTAAGTATGGAATAACAACAGCTAAACAAAGAGCAATTCCAATACCGATAGCTATTCCAGAAAATCTGGTGCTGATTACGCCAGCGAATAATCTTCCTTCTCTGCCTAAGAGCTTAGCACGGTATTCTACATCACTAGAAGCATTTTTAATACCACGAGTATTTGGTTTGTTTGAAAATTTAACCATAAATAAAACCTCCAGTTTATACACCTACTAATGGTGCCATTAATAATAAGAAACCGATTACTAAAGTAAATACTAATCCAATCATAATACCTTGGACTTTACCTGAATAGTTACCTGCCATATTTCTTTGTACAGCACCAACTAATTTTACTTGAGTATCAATATTTCTGATTCTTGCTTCAAGTAATGCAGTTTCTGGAGAGATAGGGCGAATTTCTTCACCATCGTCGTCGTCGTCATCTCCTTCTTTCACTTCAATAACCATAGCATCTTCTTCAAAAGCACCAGGATCTTTTTCGATACATTCTTTTACTTTTGCTGTGATTGCTCCACCGTCTTCGTTGTCGATTAAGTCAACAAGTTCTACTTGTTGTTGGAATCTTTCTACACCTTCCATTGGAATGTTTTCTACGAAAGGAATAGCACCGGTAGCACCAGTGATTTTTTTCTTTTCAGGGTCGCAACCATTTTCGTGTAATCTGCACCACATAAGATTAAGAATCTGATGTTTGGGTTTGAAATGATGTTTGCTACAACTTTTTCAATACCTAAGTTTTCAGTTTTACAAGGTCCAGCAATTGCTGCTCCAGCAGCAGCTGGGATATCTTCATTGTGAGAAGCTAAAGTAGTTACAGCAACAGGACTTTCTGGGTCCCCTACAATGTAGTCTCCACTTACTACAGGCCAGTTATCAGCAGTAGGTTTTTTGTCAGCCATCTATAAAACCCCCATAGCTGTTAATAAAGGCATTGCTGCCATGATAAGGAACATTCCTAAAACAAATCCATAAACCATGTTGGTTAATTTACCCGCAATGACAAAGTTACCTTCTCTTCCTGGGAAGGAACCTAAAGGTGCGGAATTAGGATCTAAGGAATTCATCAATTCGTCAGCAGCTGCTTCGACTTTTGCGATTTCTGCATTTATTTCATCCATTGAAAGAATGATTAAATCTCCACCACCAGCTCCGAGAATACCGGATTCTGGGTCAAGATTTAAGTTTAATTCAGGAATAAATTGTATTAAAGGTAATACCATCTATAACAACCTCCTTATTCCTCAACTTTTGGCCATAAACCAGCCCATTTAACAGATGCAGCTGCTTCACAGGAAGCATTAACAAACATCTTAAATGAGATGTACCAACCGATAAGTCCGACAATTAAAATTGCAAACCATGCGTATCCACCAGCGGAAATAGCAAGAATACCAGTAATGATCATAGTTAAGAATGCAGTGGAAGCACCACATTTAAGAGTTCTTACTTGGTCTTCGTTTGGTCCTAAACATGCGTTGAATGGGTGTTGGATAGCCATAGTACATAATATGTAAAAGATAGCAATAAATCCAGGAGCAATTACAGCAGATAAGAGTAAGTCAATTGAGTATCCACCTGCAATAGCAGCAGAGAATCCTAAAACAGATAATGCTGCAGCACCTGCAATTTCTGCAGTACATCTTTCCATAACAGGAATTTTCATACCAACAATTTTTTTAGCTACAATAGCAACTAATAATCCAATAAGCATTGCAAAGATCAATGCAAGAATAGGTCCAGCAATTTCTAATCCGGTTAATTTGAAAGCTGCTGCTACACTACGGATTGCAATTACACCCCAAAGGATTGCACAAACTGCACCAAGACAGCTTAATACAGGTCCAATAACAGGGTTAATACCAGATAAGTATATACCGAGTAATCCACCGATAATACCAATAGCTAACATTACATTAGCATCTACAGCACCTTCTGCAGGTGCTCCACTTCCTCCAGCAGACATCTTAAATACCTCCAATCATTAAAACCATGAAGATTGCAGCTACAAGAGATACAATAGCACAAGCTAAAATTCCAGTAGGAAGTCTTTTAAATTTAGGGTCTACAAATCCTTCAATAGTACCTCCAATGTTATAGGAAGCAGTTACGGAGTTGATGAAGAACATACCTACAGATAAGATAGCAGCTAATCCTGCAATAACAGTAGCGTCAAATCCAGTCATGTTAGCGGTTGCGAATTCGTTAATAGCCCAGTAGACTAATCCACCACCAGCACCACCAAGTAAACCACCGATGATACCACTGATGTAACATACGGTAGGAATACCGTGTCCTTCGGTACCAGGAGTTTTATATTTTTCTTGGTTCCATTTGGTGATTGGGTCAACTGCAGCTTTACCAGATGCTGGTACTACACCAACACCGAAAATATAAATAAAGTTACCAATAAGCATGGTGATACCCATCATTAACATGGAACCAACTGCACCTGCTAAGATGATCAACCATACTGGTTGTCCTGTCAGTCCAGTTAAACCTGCACCAGCTGCTAACATTGCGGTACCAGTTCCTACACCGGTAGCGGTAGCCATAGCTGCAGGAGCACCACCTACAGGAATGAAGTGTACACCTCCTCCCATAATAATACCTGCAATTACAACACATATAATAAATATAATAAGATTCATAATGTAACCTCCTTATTCCTCATATGGTCCGAATTTTTCTCTTGCAGACTTTTCAAGGAAGTAGTTACCAGCGATTAATAAAATAACGATGATAAGTCCTACAACTTGTCCTCCAACAGCTCCGAATACAACAGTGATCCAGAAGCTTACGAAGACAATAAGTCCGAAACAGAAACCGGTTAAAGGTCCACCATATTTAGCACAGAAGTTACCTACATCGATAGAGTTTTTAGCACCGAGAGGAGCTTTGGTTACGATATCCCCTTGGATAGCTACAGGAGTACCTCCACCGTAATCGAATTTTTGGTATTCACTTTCTGCACCGTAATGTACATCCCCTGTGGATGAACCGATTGCACCAATAGTAATTCCCCATAGTACAGCGAGTAATGGTAATGGGAATGGGTGTCCAAGTCCATTTAATGGAAGGGTCATTAAGTAAGCGATTCCTACAATACCGAAACTAGCTATAAAACCATGAGCTGCGATAGGGCCTAAGGATTGGGTTAATACATCCATAAATAATGGTTGTTCAAATTGAGATTGACCAACAATCCTTCCCATGTGTGATGTGACTGTATAAATTGCGTGAACAAATGCAGCAACAGTAGAACCCATTGCAATTGCGACTATAGGAATAATGCCCATACCCATTGCAAGAGCTGCGATACCACCAGCGATACCACACCAGCATCCATATGCTACTGGTTCACCAGAAGCTGCCTTATTGATCATACGGTGTAAATGTCCCATTTGTGGAGCAAGTTGAACTTGTGAGTTAGGGTTACTTTGTGAACCAATGTCAGACTCTAAGTCCTCTGCAGCACCAGCAATGGTTGCTGCTGCACCCATTAATGCGACAACACCTAATGTAATAGGGTCCATATTTTTCTTTCCTCCTTAAATTTTATTAAATTTTAAATTATTTAATAAATTATTATGTGATTAAAATTTCCTTTTTTTAATCACAATTAGACATATTCTGCTCAAATATAAAACCATAAAGACATAAAATAAAAATGGACTAAATAATGGGCTAAAGCAAAATTTAGACCATTTTTTTAGTACATCTGAATGATTTTATACTTTATGATTATACCTCATAAGGCAAACCACTTAGCTTTTAATCTAGCTAGATTAAATCCTTAAAGTGTTAAGAATGAAATATTTGATGAATAAATCTAAAGATCTTAATAATTAAACTTGAATAATTAATAAGATAAACCAAAAAATTTCAAGTTCATCATTTTCAAGCGATTTGAACAAAAAAATATTTATTCAAGCTCACTTTAATTAAAATAAACTTAAAATTAATTATTTTACAGACAGTAAACTGCCTATATTCTATAATTTTTTTAAAACACTATATATAAGTTTTACTAAATAATCTCAAATTTTATCAATTATTTTTAGCATTACCTAACAAATTAAGCCTTTTATCAAAATTAATTGATAATAACTCAATTTTACTTAAGAAAATTTTTTATCAAATTTAATAATTTTTTAATTTTCAACTATAAATCATTACTTATTTTTTTCAAAATTATTTGACAAAAAATCCATTCTAATTTATACAAACAAATATTTTTTTGAAAAAAATAAATATTTCCCGTTTACACCAAACTTATTTTGCTGGAATGATGATAGATCTTTCACCTGCAGGTTCGAATTCTCTTAAAGCACCTTTAGCAAATTCTGCTCTGACTTTAGTGAAGTCGAATGGCAAGTTCTTGTCAGCGAATGCAATTTTTACGAGAGGGTTAACTGCAAATGCGTCTCCACGAGCACTGTGAGGTGCTTGTGCGATACCTGCATATTCACCTTGGTGACCTACGTTCATTGCATAGTTAGGGTAGTTAGGACCTCTTAATTCAAGTGGTAAACCTTCGTCGTTTCTGATAGCGAATACGTTAGCTGCACCACATTGATCTTGCAAGTCGTAACCGTAGAAACCTAATCTGGAATGTTGTTCTTTGTGTAAGTATTGTGCTAAGTACCATGCAGATAAACCGGTTTGTGCATTACCAGTAGCGAATGCAGTGGAAATACCTGCAGCTGCGGAAATAACAGCAGCTCTTTGAGAACCACCGAAGTGGGTTTCAAGTAAAGCTGGGTATTCTTCGTATTGTTCTAAGGAGTAGAATGCTACTTCAGTAGGAGAAGTCGTCTAATACGTTATCGGTGTATGCTGCGGTAGCATATTGAGTAAATCCTACACCACCAGACATGTAGGATCCTAACCAAATTTGGTCGTATAAAGCAGCACCTAAAGCTACTACTTCTAATGCGGATTCTACAGGGTCGTCGGTTACTCTGGTTGCTTGACAGATATCTGCCATAAATCCGAATGGTACACCACCGAGTTCGTTACCTGCTCTTGCTCTTCTGATTGGTAAGTAAGTACCCATACCAATAACTTCTGCGTGTTTGGATGCGTAAGCGAAGTCACCAGTAGCACCTTCACCTGCACATTGACCGTATGCAGAAATCATGGACATACCAATTTGCATAGCAGACCATCTGGAAGTGGTACCACCATCACAAACTCTACCTACAACAGATGGAACTCTTACAATTTGCCAAATAGCATTTCCTACTTCAGCTTTTAAAGCTTCAGCTTGTTCTTCTGGGAACTCTTTGTTAATGTCTAATACAAATGCAGGGTCAATTTCTGCTGCTAAGTCGTCGTCACCAGTAAATACTTTTACGTAGGAGTCGTCTACTAATAATGGGTTAGTTTCTACCATGTGTTCTTGTACTACAGCTGCACCAGGCATAGCGTGGTTTACAACTTCTAAGTAGTTGGTAATGGTTTCAGGAGTTACTTCCATACCTAACCTTTTTTCGAGTACGTTGTGAGCAGTGTTTAATCCTACGATTACAGTTTTTCTGATATCGTCCCAAGCTTGTTGGATTGCTGCGTTGTTAATAAAGTGTAAGTCGTCCCCTTCTACGAAAGTGTCAGTACCAGATAATTGGTAGGACATTAAAGCTCTTTGACCGAGTGGGTTACCAATGTCAGGGTTGTACATTGGGATTCCTCTTGCTTCAGCAATAGCTTTACCTTCGTTTACAAATTCAGTTTTTCTTTCAGATTGAGTCCAACCGCCCATATTATAGAAGGTAGTAGTTTTTTCTTCTGGAGCTTCTTTGAACTTTTTAGTCATTGCATCTAAGAATTTTTTATCAGCCATTTTAATAAACCTCCTTAATATTCTGGGTTGTAACCAAATTGAGATCTAGTGACGTGTATTTGTCTTAAGACAGTTACAGCGTCTTCGTCATCTTTATAAGCTTCACCATCACATCTGTAGATTGTGGTTTTAGCTCTGAGAGTTTCTTCATCTAATGGTTCACCTAATACAACAGGTTCATCTAATTCGTGACCAATTTGGTCTTTTACCATTTCTACGTTACCGGTTTCTTTGTTGAGTACTTGTCTTCTTAACATGTCGAACATTAAACCGTTTTCATCGAGTCTTAAAGAGTGACCGTGTACACCAGAACCTCTGATTCCAGTTCTTGCGGTATCGAAGTATTCGTTTTCTAAGATTTCTTTGGAAATTCTTTCTAAGTCTCTTTCACGAGCTTCGATAATTTGTCTACCGGATAAAGTACCGGTATCGATTCCTCTGTATCTGTATACATAGGATCTTGCTCTTAAGAATGGTTGAGCTGGAGCAAAGTACATGGAGTCTACAAATTGGATGTATCTTACTCTGTCCCCTGCTTTTGCACCGTCAATAGGTTCTACAATTTCTCTAATAATGTCATCAGGTTCATCGAGTTCGTCGAGAGGTGGGTGTACAGATTTGTATTCTTCACCTGGAGCTCTGTGACCTAATAATTTTACTACATCTTCATCAGATATTTCTCTTAAAACTTCTAACTCAACATCTGGGTTAGTAAATTTTCTTCTGTTTTCAGCTACCTGAGAAGTTCCTGGATAATATTGTGCCATAATTATGCATCTCCTAATGTTAATCTAACTTTTCTAATAATCTCATCTAATTTTTCTTGAGACACTGTTTGTCCCCTAATAACACCTGATACTATGTTCATGATTTTACCTTCTGTTTTTACCTCTTCAGGCATGACCTTTGCGGTTTTGACACCGATTTTTGCAAAATCTTCAAAGTCTACAGGATATTCACAAATGATAACACAAGGTTTGTTAACGTTACGCAAGATCAATCTTGCTTTGTATGTAATATGATTTCTTACTCCACCTAAATGAACCACAATAACCTTAAACTTTTGCATTTGTTCAACTTCCTTGTCAGTTAAACCAAAAGCATTTCCTGCACCACCGGCAGGAGCATCATGTGGAACACCACTACCTGCATCTAAAATCATAGTGCTGGTTAATAGGTTTGCTTCACGTAAACCAAAGGTGATTTCACAAACAGGTTTGGTAATGTGTCTACGACCTGGAGACATAGCAACTGCCAAAACATCACTTCCACATTCTGCGAAAGTTCCTCTTTGAGCAATTCCTCCTCCTTCACCAAGACCTCTTGTTTCCCTACAGTCTACAAGATGTGTGCATCTTCCAATCATATTATCAATAACCTAGATATTTCCTTATTCCAATGTATCTCTTTTTAGAATAGAGACATGATCCTTAAATTTAGAACGTGTATCTGCGATACCAACCAATTCATCAGGAATTTCTGTATTTTCACCATATTTCAATCCATCAGTAACAGTTCTTTGTTTTCTGATGTATTGGGATTTGCTAGTGTTGATATCATATCCAGTATCAATATGTTCATCACAAATTGATCTGATTTCTTCAATACCGGATTCATCATGCAATTCTACAAAAATTCTACCAGTCTTAACTTTCAATTCAACTTCCTCACCATTTACCACAATGACTCTGCGATCACCATAAATACGGTCAATCTCATCTTGAGGTGGGAGTCTTGGTCCTTGAATAACAGTTCTTATAACTGAGTCTAAAGATTCGATATCATTCAATACTTTTTCAGTTGTGTCTGTACCTAAAATTCTGTGTGGAAATATTTCAATATCCATTATTTTAACCTCATTATTCAAATCAGAATGATTTAAATAGTTATGTGTAATGTGAATTTTAAATTAGATTTTAATTAACAAAAATTAATTCGATAATTAGATGTCACCTTTAATCTCAGCAGCTGCTAAAGCAACATATTTGAGTGGTTCTCTGAATTCGTCAATCTCACTGTATACTTCTTTAATTAATCCAGAAGTTGCTTCTGGAGAGAAGAGTTGGGTACCAGCATCTAATGCCATACCTGCAGCTACACAAGGGATAGTAAATCCTTTACTGTGTCTGGTTACTACGTGGTTACCGTTGAATAAACCAGGACCTCCTCCACCATAGATAGAGTGAGAGAAGAAAGAGAATCCTACAGCTACCCCTTCAGCTCTACCGAAGTCAATACCAGGTAAACCGGTAGCGAATTCGATGTTGTCGTTGAAGTATAAGATAGTGGATGGAATACCTTGAGCAGCTCTTGCTGCACCGACGTTAACCATAATAGCAGCAGTACATCCAGCAGCAGCATATGCGTTCCATTTAGCTGCGTCACTAGTTGCGTACATGTTGTATCCAGTTAATTCTTTTTCTACAGCGATTACACCATCTGCTTCAGCTTTAGCAATAGTGTCTTGTACGATAGAACCTACAGTTCCTTCTTTTGCGTTGTCTTGTACGAGACCTAATACCATGTTGTCAGCGTTTAAACCTTGGTAAGCTAAACCTAATAAGTGCATTCTTTCGTAAGCACCTACTGCGTCACCCATTTCAAACATAGCAGTTTGTTCGAAAATACTTGCGAGTGCAGTTGCTTGTAAAGTGTTCTTTAAGGTAGCAGCTACGAAGTCGTTTGCTTTAATGTTTCTTAAGGAGTAACCTGGACCTTCTAATTTTTGTGGTACGTCTAACATGGTTTTTAAGTTAGCACCCATGTATTCTACAGATTGTGGGTATCTTCCTAAGATAGCAGCTTTTACCATGTTTGCGTCGTACATGTTTACGTCAAACTCTTTGATAATAGCTTGAGTTAATGCAGTTGCGGTAGCTAAGGTTGCTACGGAGTATTCTGCGGAAGAGTCTAATCTGATAGTTGGAATTTGGACTAAAATCCTTTTTCCACCAGAGAGTACTTCACATTTAGTATCATCGTCTTCAGTTACTTGAAGCATGTCTTTTACAGCAGCAGCAATGGAGTCAGCTTGAGCTACGATGTCAAGATCCATTTCTCTACCTAAGATTTTAGATTTTGCTCCACCGACGGAAGCAGTTTTTAAAGATTTTTCGATTCCTTCTAAGTTTACAGCTACAGTTCTTTTAACACCGCTAATAATGTTCTTAATAGCAGGGTTACGTAACGGACTTAGAGCTTCGATTGGTACATCAGCTTCGACTAATGAACCTCTGTCGTCGTATAAATCGACTTTATCATCAAACTTTGCCAATTTTTTCCCTCCTAAATAAATAGAGTTAATATACCACTCACAAAAACCATTTCAGTTTTTAGTGAGTAAGCTATAGAGCAAAATTTTTGCAATAGCCAGCTATTTGGTATACAAATATTAGTTTATTTAAAATATAATATAAACATTCGTTTAAGAATTAAATAGAAAACTTTATAAGTAATAAGATTTTTTAATTTTTTTATTATATATTAGCTCAAGAGTAATACTTTTTTAAATTGATTAAAATAAGGCAAATATTAAAAAATAGCATATACTTAATTAAATTTAAAAAATAAATAGAATTTTTCTTTTAATCGTAAAATAGAATTGAATAAAGTTTTTTAAAAGAAAATAAAGAAAAAAATTAAAAATCATGTAAAATTAAAATATTACATAAAACAGCCAAAAGTAATACTATTAGTAATACCAAAAACATTCTATTTTTTAAATAAATTATCAAAAAAAATAAACAATTGAAAAATTCAGCAATGCTTGAAAAAATAGTGTAATAAAAATATAAAATTATAATATTATTTAATTATTATTTATTCTCATTCATTTCATTTTCAAAAATTTTTATATCCCATTTAAAAATGCAAAAAATAAAAAATTTAAAAATTAAAAAGCCCTTTTCATTCCAAAGAAGTTAATGGCTTGAATAAGATCAATGAATGAACCAAGCTCATGTTCAATTACATCTTCCTCACTCATACCGCTGCTTAACTCACCATCAACACTTAAAGTGTCAGGACCATATCCTACAAGACGGCTTTTTCCATCCTGACTAAGTATTCTTTCTGCATCCATTTGATGGATGAAAGCTCTTCCAGGAAGAATGACTGCATCCTTAATTTCATCTAAATCCAAGACTTCAAGGTCCTGCTTTGTCATCAAGCAAGCAATGTCCTTCTTGGTGGCTACAACATTGACATTGTCAGGAGCTATTTTATCAAAAATTTTCTTCAAGAAGGGAGCTGCAATTTTAGAGGTTAAAAGTGTAGCTTCACCAGTGACTTGAGGCAATATTCCTAAAAATTCCTCATATTCATCCTTAGCTAAAATAAATGGTGCACCAATTGTCGGATCTGATAACGGAGTTCCAGTCACCCTAAGATTATATTCACTGTTGATTTGTTTTACAAGCTCTTCGAATTCAAGAGGCTCATGAGGAACGATACCTTCAACAACAGGTTCATTGCCTAAAATCAAACCTTGATCATAACTGTTTGCAAAACGCATCATCATCAATGCCTTTGCTCCCCATTCCTCCAATTTTTCACAGGTGTTCTGCAGCACTGCACCATCATTGACACCAGGAATTATAACAGCAGCAGCATGCAAATCTGCACCTTCAGCAAAAAGTTGAGCAGCTTTAAGAGATTCTTCCGGACTTGGATCCAACATCCATTCCTTTCTAAGACCTGCATCAGCAGCAAAAATAGTGTAAGTCACTTCATCGACCCCTTGATTTAGGAATTGGGTTGCAATGTCACCGTCATCAATTCCCTTTCCACTTGTATATCCTAAGTGAATCGGCAATTGCATTTGGTACAAGCCAGCAATCAATTCTTCAAGGTGAGGATAACAGCTGACATCTCCTCCACCACTTATGTTAACCTTCAAGTTAGCATCTCTTACAGGATTCATCATCAAAGCCATCTGAACTTCACTGATGACAGAGAATGGCTGTTGAAATGGCTTTCCTGCTTCCTGAACTCCTTCCAAACATCTTGGACAACCTACTTTATTAGGTGGACAATGTTGGCATCCGAGAGCTTCTGTCAATGGCTTTACTTTTCTAAAGTAGCAAAACTTACAAAAGCCTCTGCAATCTTTTCCAGGAGTTCCACCAAGGTCTGCTATAACTTGCATAATCTTTACTTCCATTAATCTAAATCAATATACTCATTAAAAAATAAAAAGTCTTTAAAATCTTTAAGGCTTTAAGAATCCATAAGATTCTAAAAAACATTACTATAAAATTATATTAAAAAACTAATATTAATACTTTGTTTAAAATGAATTTAAAATAAAATAAAATAAAACTTAAAATAAGATAAAATTAAATTTAAAATGAAATTAAATAAAATTTAAAAGTAAATAAATGAATTTAAAGAAAATAAATAATTTAAAAATCGAATGAAAAGAGTTAAAAACCAAAAGATGAAGATGGAAATTGATGTTATTGAAAAATGAGTTTAAATGAAATATAAATTAATTTTTATTTTCCATCACTTAAGTTTTTCAATTCATCAAGTTCTTCTTGAAGTTCAATAAGTTTTTTAGATAACTCAGAAATCTTTTCTGCATTAGTAGTTATAATTTCATTATTGATAGATATGTTTTCTCTATTGATAGCTATGTCTTCCCTATTTATAGATATGTCTTCTCTATTGATAGCTATGTCCTCTTTATTTTTATCTATCTGTTCAATACTCTCTTTAATACGGATTTCTTCCTTTTTCTCATTAAGGAATATTGTGAATAAGAGTATTCCAAGCACTGCCGCAAATGTCATTGGAGCATAAAGGGCATTTGCAATCATGATTCCATCTTTAGGAGTTAATACGGTAATCATGAACATGTCAAATCCACTGTATAAAAACATTAATAATGCTGCCTTAAATGGGCTTAGGAATTTTCCACCCATCCATTTATTCACAAAACCTCCAATAAAACCAGTTATGATTGTTACCACAGCACATGCAAATGCAGTAGGTCCTCCAAGTGTAAACCTCCAAACACCAGCTATGATTCCAACAGGAATTCCAACAATAGGGCCTCCAGACAATGCAGCAATCATTACAATCAAACCCCTTGCATTAGCAGGAACGCCAAAGACATCTATTGTAAAGTAAGATGCAAGGATTCCAAGAATGCCAAAAATTATTATAAGCCATATTTGAGTTTTACGTGATGTCTTTTTTTCAATAAGGGATTGGAAGCTTTTAGATTTGGTTGCGACAAATAATAAAATCAGCATTACAGCCAACATTCTAAACATTTCTAAAAATGGAGCCCATAATGATTCTCCATTTGTAGATTTGTTAAAATAAGAAACGGTTATGCTTAAAATACCAATGATGATTAAATATGCAATTTCATAAATTGATCCATCTGTGCTTTCCTTAAGTTTAGGCAGCCTTGTTGAAATAAAACCTAAAATAATAATGGCTGCAATTATTGTACCCACTTCATGAAATGCATTAAAATTAAGTTGTCTGAAAACAGTAATGTAAGCAAACAAATTAATAAAAAGAAGAATATTAAATACAAATAAAATAGAATACAATATTATTAATTTCTTTTCTCCAGTTAACTCATCCTTAAAGTTTCCAAGCATATGAATCACTTTATGACTTTACTTTACACAGTATTTAATTCACTGTGTTAAGTATATCATTCATCATATTAATAATTATTTGAAAATGTTATAATTGGAAAATAAAAAAATAGTAAAAATAGTAAAAAAATTATAAAAAATTATAAAAAATTATAAGAAATTTTAAAAAATAGTAAAAGAATTGAAAAATAGTAAAAAACTCAAACAATATTAAAAAAATAAAAAAGGGATAATATGATTAATCCACTAATGAACTTTCAGTTAAAAGTTCTACGAGAATGTAATCATAGAAATGAGATTTTTTAATATCTGCAATATCTTTTAGTTTTTGGTCTCCGATAATTACATTTTCAATCTCTTCATGATATTTGTCATAATCCAGTTTTACTCTAAGACCACTGAGTTGGCTTGTTACAGGAGTTGGAGAAATAACTTCCTTAATAGCTGGAACTTGATTTTCAATTTCATTTTTAACTAAGATTGAAGGTGCAATTGGAGGGTCTTGAGCAAGCTCTTTTTTACGTTTGTCCAAAAGATCTTCAACAGTTTCAACCAGTTTTTTCAAAGCTCTTATGTTTTCTCCTCTTTTTAATCTACGTGGAATTCTACCTAATCCCGGAACATAAGCATCCACACCAGGCAATTCTTCCAAATCAATTTCAGGTGCACCAGTAACGATTACAGGTATGTCAATGTCATTGTAAAGATAAGCCTTATCAATAATGCATTGCTTGAAACTGCCTAATGCAAAAATTGCTATGTCATGCTCTTCAATCAATGCCTTTTCAGTTTCGCTGATTCCTGCTGTTCCTTTACCATGACCACGAGCTAAACCAACCATATTGTCTTTTGCCCCATAACGTCTGAGATATTCAGAAATATCACAAGCAGCATGAGGAAGGTGATGTCTTGCAAGGGTTGGGGACACAATAGCTATTTCAGAACCTGCCATAGGAGCAACAGAGATTTCACCTAAAAGTTCCTTTGCCTTGTCCTTAATAATATCCACATCATCAATAGGAACTGCCATATTTAAAACAAGTTCCATTTGCAATATGTTGGATTGGAGAATGAAACCTCCTAAATCCTCAATCAATTCTTTTAATTCTTCACTTTTGTGAATTCCACCAGTGAATGTTAATGTTTCATACATTGTAAATCATCACCTTATAAAAATCATATAATAATCATATAATAATCCTAAATTACCAAAAAAATTTCAATTTATAAAATATTCTAAATTAATATATTTCCTTATTCTATTAAATAATTTATTATTTTTAATTGAAATTGTCTGAAAAAATAATAATTTTAAAAAATATTTGAAAATTAAAATAAAATAAAAAAATAAAATAAATTATTTTTTATATTATTAGAAATATATTTAAAATCATATTACTATTATTAAAATGTTCTTAAAAATTTCTTAAAAATGTTCTAAAAAATTTTATCAAAAAAAGGTGTTATCATGTATGCAGAAAATAATATCTTAGTTGGGGCAAATGAAACAACAGAAGTTTATTTGTTATCCAAATTAGCAAATCGTCATGGATTAATAGCTGGTGCAACAGGTACAGGAAAAACAGTTACCTTAAAAACACTTGCAGAAGCTTTCAGTGATATGGGAGTTCCAGTGTTCTTGGCAGATATGAAAGGGGATGTTTCAGGTCTTGCAAAAGTCGGTGAAGCAAACGCAAAAATTACTGAAAGAATGGAAAAGTATAGTCTTGCTGATAAGGGATTCGTCTTTAAATCATACCCAGTAGAATTCTGGGATCTATATGGTGAAAAAGGATTGCCGATAAGAGTTACAATCTCTGAAATGGGCCCTCAATTGCTTTCAAAAATATTGAATCTTTCTGAAGCGCAAGAAGGTGTATTGAACATTGTGTTCCGTGTTGCAGATGATGAAAACCTTCTTTTGATTGATCTAAAAGATTTGAAATCCATGATTAATCATGTAAGTGATAATGCTGAACTTTATGAAAGCCAATACGGTGCAGTTGCCAAGAAATCAGCAACCACTTTACTCAGATCCATACTTACCCTTGAAGACCAAGGAGGAGACCTGTTCTTCGGAGAGCCTGCATTGGAACTCAGTGACTTCATGCAATGCAATGATGAAGGAAAAGGTATAATCAACGTATTGGATTCTGTAAAACTGTCTACAGCACCTGAATTATACTCAACATTCTTGTTATGGATGATATCCGAACTTTACGAAACAATGCCTGAAGTGGGTGACTTGGACAAACCTAAATTCGTTTTCTTCTTCGATGAGGCTCACCTATTGTTTGATGACATGTCCCCTGCCTTCCAGAAAAAGGTAGAGCAGATTATAAGATTGATTCGTTCAAAAGGAATCGGAGTATACTTCATAACACAAAGTCCATCAGATATTCCTGACACTGTCCTTTCACAGCTTGGTAACAGAGTCCAACATGCACTTCATGCATACACTCCAAAGGAGCAAAAGGCTGTAAAGACTGCTGCTGAAACCTTCAGACCAAACCCTGAATTCGATACAACAGAAGTCATTTCCACTTTAGGAACTGGTGAAGCTTTGGTTTCTGTTCTTGAAGAGAAAGGAGCTCCAAGCATCGTGCAACAAGTTGACATATTGCCTCCTCAAAGTTTCATTGGAGCAATTGAAGACAATTACAGAGCAGAATTAATGAGCATCTCACCATTCAGAGGAAAATACAGAGATGCTGTCGATAGGGAATCTGCATATGAAATGCTATTGAATAAGATTGACAACAATCCTAATATTCAAACTGAAATCCCTCAAGATGCTCCTATTAGAGAAATTCCTAATCAGGCAGAACAAGCTCCTGCCCAACAGGCACCTCAACAAGAGGCTCCTGCACAACAACAAGCTCCAGCAGAAACCCAAGCACCACAACAAGAAGCCCCTAAACAAAAAGGAATACTTGAAGATGTAATTGGAATAGCTGTTGGAACAGCAGTGGATCAAATGGCAAAACAAACCACTAAATCCAAGAGAAAGACCACAAGAAAAACAACTGTTGAAAAGGCAACTACAACTGTTGTAAACACTGCTGCAAGGGAAGTGACAAAAGGAATTATTAGAGGATTATTTGGAAATATGAAATGATTTTCAATTATTTCTCTTTTTATTTTTAATTAAAATTTTCATTTTATTTTTATTTTTTTTTTACAGAATATTAACATTAAATTTATTAAAATTTTTTAATAATCTGCTATTTTTAGATTTTAAAATTTGGTGACACTATGGTTGAATTAAACAGAGAAGAATTGTATCAAGACTTAGAAGAAATGGAAAACGACTTAAGACTCTACCCTATTGAAGAAGGGTTGGAAGATGAAATAATTGACTACATAAATGGAAAAGAGTTAAGTGAAAACGAGAAATGGGATTTGGAAAATAGACTTGAAGATTTCTTCTACGGTTCAAAACTAAAATGCAGAAAGCCTACATACTATTTTACAGATGGATTTGAATTTTATGTTACAGAAATCTATATAGACTTTAGAATTTTGGAACATGTTAGAAAATCATTCCCTAAATTCAATCAACTTTCAGTTTCATCTGAGATTGAACAAGGATTTTCTTGCCTTTCCGTTAAATTAACCTTATGAGTAAATAACTCTTAGGAATTTCCATCATCACAATTTAGAGTTACTTGATAAAATGTTTGACCCATTAAAAAATGATTTGAAAGATGCGATAAGATATCCATTTTTGGATTGGAAAATAATCCTCATAACCGGAAGCATATTATTTCTCATCACCATTTTAAATAAGTCCGATATGAGCAAAATAGACTTGGCAATTTCCGTTTTAAAAAGTCTTGATTTCAGCAATCTTAATCAGAACAGAATCGTACCTATCATTACTTCGATTTTAGTGTTTGTGGAAATAGGATATGGGTCAAGAATAGTTTTTAAAGGATTATTAGGAGAAAACAAGCCCCCACAATATAATAAACTCAAAAAATTAGTTTGGGAAGGTTTTAAAAAATATTGCATTATTCTAATCTATGGGCTTGTGATGACATTCCTATTCAATTATGCCCAGTCTTATTTCCTTGCAGACAATATTCCTTTAGCAATTATTTTGTTCATTTTGTTCATTTTTGTTTATTTAACATTAATAGGAGCTATGCTTAATAGATATGAAAATAATGGAAAGTTCTTTAAGGCTTTTGACTACAATGAAATATTCAGATTGTTAAAAGACTATGGTGCAAAATATGTCCTTACCATTTTAATCTGTGCAGTAATTGCACAAACATTTACCGTGACTTGCTTTGTTGACATTACTCCAAATACCTTAAGTCTTCTTGAAATAGGCATTTCAATCCTGACTTTCTTTTTAGCACCAATAACTGCAATCTCTACAAAAAGATTAGTTTCCTTGAATCTGAGAAGAGTGTACGATGAAAAAGATAGAAAATTAAAATCATCCCAAAAAGATTATTTTAATAATTATATTTAAATAATCATTCAAACGATTATTTAAAATGAACATCTATTTTCTTATGAGGAACTGTTCTTCTGTATTTTACTCTCGGATAACCTATTATGAATGCAGAATACATATGCTTATCAGAGTCTATTTCTGGGAAGAATTCCATTAGTCTTTCATGATCCAATTCATCTGCCTTAAGAGTGAATAATGAATAGAATCCTCCAAGACCCATTGCATAAGCCAATAGCTCAAGTCTTGTATTTGCAATAAGTGCATTTGCTTGACTTTTGGAAAAAGACAAAATCATCTGTGTTCCTTCCCAAAGAAGCGGATGATTCTTATAATCTCCTTCACCTCTAAGATACTCACCAAATTGCTTTATTCTGAAGAATTCGTCTTCTTCCACTTTGATAATATCATAAACCAAATGCATGAAATCATCCAGTTTTTCATCAAGAACAACGAATTCCACATCTTGAGCATTTTGTGCACTTGGACTATAGTAAGTCGCTTCAAATAGCTTGTCAAAAGTTTCCTTATCCACTTTTTTCTTCTTAAACCAGCGAATGCTTCTGCGCTGTTTTAAAAACTGCAATAAATCTTCTGAATTTATTGGGATTTCACGAGGATTATAATCTTCAACACGGTCTTTTTGATCTTCGTAAGCATTTAAGGATATGCTGCCAGTTGGACAAATAGCTAAACAATGACCACAGTCAAAGCAATCTCCATTATCAATCTCAACCGCTTTCTTATCAATGATTTGAATATTATCTCTAATGCATACGGTTTCGCATAATTTACATCCAGTGCAAGTTTCTGTATTAATATCCAGTTTCATCTAATCACTAAAATATATTTTAAATATAAATATTAAAAACTTTATCGATTTAAGTTTTTAGATTAAAAAAAGAGTTATAATCGAAATATGAAAATATGATCTATAAAAATTAAAAAAAGAGATAAAAAATGATTAGTAAAATAAAAATAATTAGAATAAAATAAAAAAAAGTGAAAAGAATTATAATAATTCTTTTACAGCAGCTCTAACATCATCTAAACTTTCAGTTGGCTCGAATCTTCTTACAACATTTCCTTCTCTGTCAACTAAAAACTTAGTGAAGTTCCATTTGATGTCATCATTGTCCTTATAATGTCTATCCATTACCTTAAGGACCATTTTCAATTTTCTAGCCCCCTCCCCAGTGATGTCTTTAAATGGTTGCTCTTGCTTTAAGTAAGCATATAATGGCTCTTCATTTTCACCATTCACTTCAATCTTTTCAAAGATTGGGTAAGGAACCAAATATTCACTGCGGCAGGTCGCTGCAATTTCTTCTCCAGTACCAGGAGCTTGTTTACCGAATTGGTTGCATGGGAAATCTAAAATGACAAATCCTTCATCCTTGAATTCATTGAAGATTTCATTCAATTCAGTGTATTGTGGGGTGAAACCACATTTGGTAGCAGAGTTTACAATTAACAGTACTTTTCCTTTGTATTCACTTAAGGAAACCATGTTTCCTTGAGTGTCTTTTACTTCAAAATCATAAATTGACATCATATCACCTAATTTACATTTATATAATATTTAAGTGAATAAAAATCTGTTATATTATAAAGTATTTTTATACAATTTAAATCTTTCTATTTTGCAAAAGAAATAATTTAATAGGTCAATAATTGAATCAGTTAATAGTATAAGGTTAAAATATCTAAAAAACTAAAATCTTTAGTTTATTCTATAAATGAAGCTAACTCTTCATCAAATTCATCATGTTTGACTTGTTTTGTTACAAGAGTTAATGTTTTTAAAGGAGCTTTGCCGACATATTTTTCCATTTGTTCAATTGCACCTTCAAAACCGCTTCCACCTGCAGTTACAAAGAATTTTACATCATTGAACTTTCCTTCATTTTGCTTAATGTATGAAATCATAGGGTTTGCAGCTTTTCCAGCCCATACAGGAACTCCTAAATAAACCAAGTCATAATCTGAAACATCATGTTCAAATGGTCCTAAATCAATGATCTTTTCAGATATTGCATCCTTTCCACCACGTGCAAAACCGATTTTACCATCATATTTCACTTTAGAAACAATCTCTTCTATATCTGCACCGGTTTCTGCTGCAATAGCTTCTGCTAATTTTTTTGTAACTTCTGTTCTTGAATAATAAGCAACTAAAATACTCATAATATCACCAAAATAATAAAATTTTAATTTTTTTTTAAAAAATTTTTATAAAAAATTTAACTATAAAAAATCATTAATACTTTCAATTAAATATAATTATTATCTTATATATTAAAAAATTTTCTAATGAAATTAAATTTTAATAAAATATTTCAAAGTAGGTGTTTCTATGAGATATACAAAATTAGGCAATTCTGATTTGAATGTAAGCCGCATCTGCATGGGCTGCATGGGATTTGGAGATCCAAATAATGGAATGCATACATGGACCTTGAATGAAGAGGAATCAAGAAAGATCATTAAGGCAGGAATAGACAATGGAATAAACTTCTTTGACACCGCAATCGGCTATCAGAATGGAACAAGCGAACAGTATGTGGGAAGAGCTATTAAAGACTTTGCAGATAGGGAAGATATGGTAATAGCTACTAAGTTCATGCCAAGAACTGAAGATGAAATCAAGAACAATGTTTCAGGACAAGAACATATCAAGAAAATGGTTAACACAAGTTTAGAAAATCTTGGCTTGACCTACATAGATTTGTACATTTATCACATGTGGGACTATAACACTCCATTATATGACATTCTCGATGGATTAAACAGCATAGTTGAAGAAGGGAAAGTAAGATACATAGGCATCTCCAATTGTTTCGCATGGCAACTTGCAAAGGCAAATGCACTTGCTGAAAAGGAAGGATTCCAAAAGTTCGTTTCAGTTCAAGGACACTACAACCTCATTTTCCGTGAAGAGGAAAGGGAGATGATCCCATACTGTAAAAGCGAAAACATTGGACTTACACCTTACAGTTCACTTGCTTCCGGAAGACTTTCAAAAATGCCTGATGAAAGCTCTAAAAGACTAAAAGAAGATTATTATGCAACTAAAAAATATGAATCAACTGAAGAGCAGGATTCTGTAATAATCAATAGGGTAATTGATCTTGCAAGGGAATATGATGTTTCAATGAGTGAAATATCACTTGCATGGCTCCAAACCAAAGTTGATTCCCCGATTATGGGGGCTACAAAGCTAAAGCATATTGAAACTGGAGTTAACTCTGTAGAACTTAAATTGAGTGAAGAAGACATCAGATATCTAGAAGAGCCTTACAAAGCCCATGACCTTGTTGGTGTTATGGCAGACAACAAGGCAAAGGCAAATGACAGCGAAAAGGTTTGGGTTAGAAAATAGAATAATTAAAAATTGTTGAAATAAATATGAAAAAATAAAAATAAAATAATTGATATAATATTATTAATTAATTCATTTTAGAGGTTAAAAAATGTTATTTATTTACTACCCAAGATGCAGTACATGCCAAAAGGCTAAAAAATGGTTAGAT
>CACYJH010000035.1 GCA_902774685.1 uncultured Methanobrevibacter sp. | reverse complement strand
GCTCACTTCATTGTAATCAATGGTCCTGAAATCATGAGCAAATATGTTGGTGGATCTGAAGAAAACCTAAGGGAATTCTTTGAAGAAGCTGAAGAAAATGCTCCATCCATCATCTTCATTGATGAATTGGATGCTATTGCACCTAAACGTGAAGAAACTCAAGGTGAAGTGGAAAGAAGAACTGTTGCACAGCTATTGACTTTGATGGATGGTCTTAATTCAAGAGGTCAAGTTGTTGTAATCGGTGCAACAAACAGACCTGATTCCCTTGATGGTGCACTTAGAAGACCTGGTAGGTTTGACCGTGAAATTGAAATCGGGGTACCTGATAAGGACGAACGTAAAGAGATCATGGAAATCCACACAAGGGGAATGCCTCTTGCAGAAGATGTGGATTTAAATGAATTGGCAGATACCACCCATGGATTTGTAGGTGCAGACCTTGAAGCATTAGCTAAGGAAGCAGCTATGAGAGTTGTAAGAAGAATCATTCCTGATTTAGGTGCTGACGATGAGATCCCTCCTGAAGTATTGGAAAAACTTGTAGTAACCAAGGATGACTTCAAGTCCGCACTTAGGGAAATCCAACCATCTGCACTTAGGGAAGTTCTTGTACAAGTTCCAAATGTTACCTGGGATGATGTAGGTGGATTGGAAGAAGCTAAACAGGAATTGAAGGAAGCTGTAGAATGGCCTCTCAAATACCCAGACAAGTTCAAGGATTTCGGTGTAAGGCCACCTAAAGGTACCTTATTGTATGGTATTCCAGGTACTGGTAAGACCATGCTTGCAAAGGCTGTAGCAAACGAAAGTGAAGCTAACTTCATTGCAATCAAAGGGCCTGAGCTCTTGTCCAAATGGGTTGGTGAGTCTGAGAAAGGTGTAAGGGAAGTCTTTAGAAAAGCAAGACAAACTGCTCCTACTGTAATCTTCTTTGATGAAATCGATTCAATTGCAAGTAACAGAGGTGGAGAGTTTGGAGATTCTGGAGTAACCAAACGTGTTGTAAATCAATTGCTGACTGAAATGGATGGTCTTGAAGAATTGGAAGATGTTGCAATCATTGCAGCTACCAACAGACCGGATATTATTGATCCTGGTCTAATGAGACCTGGAAGATTTGACAGACACATTAAGGTCGACACTCCAAATGAAGAAGCAAGACTTGCAATATTCAAAGTGCACACTAAAGATATGCCTCTTGCAAAAGATGTTAAACTTAAGAAATTGGCTAAAAACACAGAAGGATATGTTGGAGCTGACATTGAAGCTGTATGCCGTGAAGCTGCAATGCTCGCTTTAAGGGATAACATAGAAGCAAGTGAAGTTTCAGCAAAATTCTTCGATGAAGCTATGGAAAAAGTTAAGCCAAAAACTGTTAGTGATGAAGAAGAATTGATCCAATACTTCTAATTGGATCAATTCCTTTATCACTCTTTTCCTCCTTTAAAAATCATATTTAATCGCTCAAATTATAATAAATCACAACAAAACACAATAAATCATAATAAATCATAATAAATCATATAAAACACAATCAAAACAACAAAACATAAAAACACACTATAAAATCAAAAAACACCTATAATGTGCGTAATGAATTAAAGAATAGATTTTTCATACCTTTTATCTATCTTTAATTCATTATCCTCTGTTTATTCTTTTTTCTAATTTTTTTTACCAATATTTATTTCATATATCTTTTCTATTCTTTCTCAATTGTTTTTAGTTTTTCTCATTTTCTTAAACTTTTTATTTATTGAAAACCTATTTATTAAATAAGAGATAAATTAAGTATAAAGTTATAATCATAACAATTGTTAATTAAGTTGAGTTGGGGATTTTTATGGATAAGCATGTAATTGAAGCTTTAGGAAAAGCTAAAATAACTGTTCAAGATGGAAAAGTCGTTGATGTAGAAGAATCTAAGATTGAATACTGTCCTTTGTTTCATAAGCATCGGGGAATTGAAAAATTAACTGAAGAAGAGATTAGAAAAAATATTCAATTCAGAATAGATGACTTCGGAATGTGTACCAAAGATAGGGTATTAAGACTTAAGGACTTCTTATCCTTTGGAATCTCTGAAATATTGTCCACTTTACTTGATGAAAATATCATTGACTGTGTAGTGATGGTCTGTGAAGGCTGTGGAACTGTACTTGTTACTGAAAGTGAATTGGCTCAAGGTGTTGGTGGAAGGGTTTCCGGGCTTGTTGAAACCAGCCCAATACCAGAACTTATAGAACAATTCCTTCCAAATCATGTTCTTGATGAGGAAAATGCTTCTATAGATCAAGTGGAAGGTTTCAGATTAGCTATTGAAAATGGATATAAGAATATAGCAGTTACACTTTGTAATCCTGAAGATGGAGTAATTCTTAGGGAATTGGAAAATGAATACGATGATGTAAATGTTTATCTCTTTGGAGTTCATTCAACCGGATTATCCAGAGAAGAAGCGGAACTCGTCTTTGACTTTTATGATGTGGTTACTGGATGTGCTTCCAAACCTATTAGAGAAGTTGGTGCAGAAAGAGCCTTATTTGCTGTTGGAACATCCATTCCAATTTTTGCAGCAAGTGAAAAAGGAAAAGAATTTGTTAAATTAAGATTGGATAAGATTGGAGGGCCTAAAAAGAAAACCGGAAATTCAAGACATCCTGAGCCATTAATTTAGGAACCCCTATTTAAAAATAATTAATATTTTTCTTTTTCTTAAATTTTTATTATTCTTTCAATATAATTTTCATTTTTATAATTTTTTAACTATTTTTCAAAAAGTTTTATAGTTTTAATAATTAATTTTAAATGTATTGTAAAACATAAATATTATATTATATATTTATTGATTTTATTTATGGAGATTTAAATGTCAAAAGATGTAGTTTTAATATTATCTGGAGGATTGGACTCCTCTACTTTATTGTATAAATTATTGAATGAAGGGAATAAGGTAACTGCACTCAGTTTCAATTATGGTCAGAAGGCCGCTATTGAAATTGAAAGAGCAGCGGAAATCTGTAAAATGAATGATGTTCCTCATTTCGTATTTGATATACAGAATATTGTAGATTTGCTCAGCAGCAGCTTGACTGATCAGGATAATGACAATGTTGAAGAGCCAAAAAGCACTGTTGTTCCAAGTAGAAATACCATATTGCTTGAACTTGCAACTGCATTTGCAATAAGCAACAATAAGGAAGCGGTCTATTATGGTGCAATCAAAGCAGATGTCGGTGATTATCCAGACACAACTCCAGAATTCCTAAAACAAATTAATGAGTTGAATAAAGTTAATAATTATGAATACATTCCTGTTTGCGCACCATTTATCGATACAGATAAGAAGGATGTTGTAAAGCTTGCTTTGAACTTAGGTGTGCCAATAGAAAAGACTTGGAGCTGTTATGTAAACAATGATGGAACTCCATGTGGTGAATGCTTCAGTTGCAAATCAAGGATAAAAGCTATTGAAGAGGCTAAAAAGGAATTGGGAATGGATTAATTAGATAAAAATAATTATTAATTAATAATTAAGATAATTAAAATAATTAAGATAATTAAAATAATTAAGATAATTAAAATAATTAAATTGATTAGAAATTTTTATAAGTTATGGAGAGTATATTTATGTTAACATTAGTATCAGAACATAGGATTTATGGTTGTCACAAATTAAAGAATCAAGGTGGAAAATGCACACAGTGGCATGGACACCAATATAAAGTTATCTTAACCTTAAAGGCACCATATAAGGACTTGGATTATAGGAATATGATTATGGACACCTATGACATTGAAGCGATTTTCAATGAGTTCATCGGTGTTGACCATTTGAATTTAAATGAGTTTATGGATTCTGAAGATCCTACCATGGAAGAAATGAGCAAGTTCTTCTATGATGGATTAAAACCTAAAATCGAATGTTTAGTAAGTGTTGGAGTTTATGAAACTCCTGAAACTGGGGTAACTTACGAACCTATGGAATAATCAGATTAAAGTTTATTTAAAGTTATTCTAAGTTATTGAATTTGTTTTTATGAGTTATAGTTTTTTAAAGTAGGTGATTAAAATTAAAGTCAGTGAAATATTCACATCATTTCAAGGGGAAGGGCCTTACATAGGAACTCCTGCAACCTTTTTAAGACTTTACGGTTGCAATTTAAATTGCCCGTGGTGTGATACTGACATTTCAACATACGAAATACTGTCTGTAGATGATGTTGCAGAAATTCTAATGACTCAAATGGAGTTCAATAATATATCTTTGTTGGTTATAACCGGTGGAGAACCTACTTTACAGATGGAAGAGATTAAACGTTTGATTAAGGAGCTTCCAGAAGACATTAAAATTCAGCTTGAGACAAATGGGTCTATATTGGAATATGTTCCTGAAATGGAATATGTAATCAGCCCAAAGGAAGATAAGGAAAAGGTCTTTGAAAATTATTATAAATATGAAAATGTTTTCTTCAAGTTTGTTATCTGCTCCCAAGAGGATATAGATGAAGTTATTTCATTAAAAAACAAGTATGCTTATGATAAGACAATTTGGCTTCAAGGAGAATTTAGCAAAGATGGGGAGATTGCTGATTTGATTAGGGAAAATTTCCCTCGTTTAGAAAATATCAAATTATCTGTTCAAACTCATAAATATTTAAATCAAAGATAACTATTTGAATAAAATGTTGGTTTTGATTTTAATATTTTTAAACAGTTTATAATTTTCTTAATAATATACTTATATTAGGTAGAATAAATATACTAATACTAAAATATTTTATTATAGATTTTGAGTTTTGTATTTTAAAAATTAAGTGTGGAATTATGTATAAAAAAATTTTATTACCAACAGACGGATCTGAATATTCAGTACGTGAAGTTGAAAGAGCTACTAAATTATTGGCGGAAGGCGGAGAAATTATTGTTCTTGGTGTTGTAATAGAAATAAGAAAAACTGCTTTCCATAGGTCTAAAGATGTAGAAAGAACAAATAAGGAATCTGTTAAAGAAGCCGAAGCTAACGTTAAAGCTATGAAAGAATTATTTGATGAAGGCATTAAAGTAAGAACTTTGGTTAAAAAAGGATTCCCTTCTGAGAAAATCAATGAAGTTGCTGAAAAAGAAGATTGTGATTTGATCATCATTGCTTCTTCTGGTAAAAGCGGAATTCATAAGTTTGTTCTTGGAAGCGTTGCAGAAAACGTACTTAAAAACGCTGAAAAAGATGTTTTATTGATTCATGATTAATTAATAAATTATTATCTTTTCTCTTTTTTCTATTTTTTTCTATTTTTATTCATTGATTATCTTTGTAAATTTTGCATATTTCTATTAATTTTTATTTTTATTTTTATTTTTTCACGACTTTCAAAATTTTTAAATCATTTTTAACTATTTTTGGTTATTTTTATAATTTGTATTTGATAAATTATTCAATCATACTTGTATTATTTTTTAAAAAACGCCTTCTAAACTCTCTAAATCTAATTTTAAAGTCTAATTTAGTTTTTATACAGTATAAATGACATAATCTTTAAATACTCATTTAATTATAAATCTATTTGTAGTTTATTTAGTATGAAATTTAATAAGTTTGTTTATTGACTTTCATATTTTGGGGATTTTATAGTTTGAAGTTTGATTACTAAAAAAAATTAGCTAGATTAAAAATAGAGGAGTGATATTATGGCAGATAAAAAACCAACTGCAGATAATTGGCCTGTTGTAAGTGGAGATTATATTGTTGGGGACCCAGAAAGCCCTGTTGCTGTAACAACTTTGGCTTCCCACAATGAAGACATTCCAGCTGCTGCTGGAGCAGCAATTGCTGGACCTTGCAAGACTGAAAACTTAGGTATTGAAAAAGTTGTAGCAAACATCATTTCAAACCCAAACATCAGATTCTTGATTCTTTGTGGTGCAGAAGTACAAGGTCACATTACTGGTCAAAGTATCCAAGCATTACACGAAAATGGTTGCGACCCTGAGAAAAAGAAAATCACTGGAGCTACCGGAGCTATTCCTTTCGTAGAAAACATTCCAATGGAAGGAGTAGAAAGGTTCCAACAACAAGTAGAACTCGTTGACATGATCGACAACGAAGACGGTGGAGCAATCACAGCAAAAGTAAAAGAGTGCATCGAAAAAGACCCGGGTGCATTAGAAGAAGATACTTTAGTAATCGGTTTGGATGAAGAAAATAGTAAAAAAACTGCAAAAGAGGATATGTCTTCTAAAATTGAAGATGTAGAAGTAGCATAAGTAAATTTTATTATTTTTTCTTTATTATTTTTATTTTTCAGTATTTCTTAAGATTCATCTCTTTTTAGAAAAGTTTTTTGAGATTGGTCTTAAGGAGTTGTTTCTTTTTTTATTAAAATTTTTTTTAGATTATTTCTTAATTTTTTCTTTTTTTAAAATAGCTCTTAAATTATTATATGATTTTTAAGAAATAAAATTAGTAAAAATAAGTAAATAGTAAAATAAGTAAATTAATAAATAAAATGATTTTGTTATGGTGTTGTGGGTTATTCTATTTTTCTTTTGCAATTCTTAAAGATTTATCTGCAACTTTCTTTACTTGATTTTCCATTTGATTTATTTGTTCTTCACTTAATCCATCAAACAGGACTGAATCAAATTCTTTGAAGATTTCAATACATTTTTCAAAGGTTTTTTCTCCCTTTTCAGTTAAATGTAAATTACGACGAGCATTATTGGTTTCATCAATGGTTTTATAGACCAATTCCTTTGATTCCAATTTTTTAAATGTTTTTGTAATGTTTGCTTCGGAAACAAGTAGGTCATTTGCAATTTCCCTTTGGCTGATTCCATCTTGATAATAAATTTTTGATAAAAACATGGATTCAGCAGGATTAATTTCCAGATCTTTGCTATGGCCCTTAAAGAACTCTTCGAATCCTTTTTTTATTTTATACCACGAATTAAGATAACTCTTTTCATCATTAAATACAGAATCTTTTCTCATATTTTGGCCTCTACTTTACTGTGTTAAATAATATACATCTTAATATATATAAAGGTATTGATAAATTTGAATAATTATATAACTTAATTGAAATTCCTTACATTAATGCACATATTTATTCATTTTTTCTATTTGTTCATTTTAAATAATTTTTTTATTATATATTTTTATTCATTTATTTGTTGTTTTTTCTTAACTTTTCACATATTTTTTCACTAAATTTGATTGATTTTTTAATTTTTTTCCATTTTTTTAACCAATGTTATTTTATTAAGTTAATTTTTTTCATTTTTTTATTATTTTATTTAATTTAAAACTTTCTGGATTTGCTTGAATGATTTTATTCTATTTGTTCTCAATTGTGGTTATTTGTACAAGGTCTTAATGATAACTTATATAGGAATAGCTAATAAAAATATGATTATATATAAATTAGAATTATTTTTTTATTATTTGTGAGGAATTTTATGGAAAGGGATAAGATTATAGTAAGAACCAGTATTATTGGAATACTGGTAAATTTAATTCTTGTTGCATTCAAGGCAACCATTGGGATAATGGTAAACAGTATTGCAATCACTTTGGATGCAGTTAATAATTTAACAGATGCCTTGTCTTCCATCATTACAATTATTGGAACTAAATTGGCAGGTAGAGCTCCCGATAAGGCACATCCATATGGTTATGGGAGGATAGAATATTTCTCATCAATCATCATAGCAGTCATTGTTCTGCTTGCAGGTATAACCGCTTTACAGGAATCTGTTCCAAAGATATTCAATCCAGTTTTGGCAGATTATAACTTCATTTCAATTTTCATAATTGCTGTTGCAGTGGTTGTAAAATTTGTTTTAGGAAGATATGTAAAGGCTAAAGGTAAGGAAATAAACTCCCAGTCATTGGTTGCATCTGGTAGTGATGCATTGTTTGATGCTATTTTGTCCTTGTCTACTGTAGTTGCAGCTATTATCAGCTTGATTTGGAATATTAGTTTGGAAGGTATTTTAGGAACCCTCATTGCATTTGTCATTATAAAGGCGGCTATTGAAATGTTGTCTGAAACATTAAGCAGTATGATAGGTACCCGTGTAGACAATGAGATAACTGATAAGCTTAAGGATAGAATAAGTGAATTTGATGAAGTCTTAGGTGTTTACGATTTGACTTTGCATAATTATGGTCCAATCCAATTGATGGGATCTGTTCATGTTGAATTGCGTGATGACTTGACTGCAAAGGAAATTCATAAGTTGACCAGACGTATTTTATATGCAATTTATGATGAGTTTGGAATCATACTTACTGTTGGAATCTATGCATCTAATACAGATACCGAAGAAGCAAAAGAAATCAAGAATAGTCTTATGGAAATTGTTGCAAAATATCCGGAAATATTGCAAATGCATGGATTTTATCTGGATGAGGATATTAATTTAATCACTTTTGATCTAATCGTTGATTTTGATGCAAATCGTGATGAAGTAAAAGCAAAGGTTTTGGATGAAATTAGAAATAAATATCCTGATTATCATTTTGATGCAATCTTAGATGCAGATTATAGTGACTAATCCAAACTTTTAAAAATGTTTGATCAAATCTTATGTTGAATATGAAATTGAGATTATAGTGATTAACTCGCTATAATCATTTTTTTTAAATCATAATTTAATTCGTATTCAATAAAACAATTAGTTTCAAAATTAACATTGGTTTTTTATGAAAATTTGCAAAAGTAGTATTTTAAAAAGAGTTTTTTTTTTTTTTATTCGAATAATAAATTATGGGGGAGTTTTGATAACTCTCCCTTTATTATTCATTAAATGTTTTTCAATTATATTGCAGTCCATCCACCGTCAACACAGATTAATTGACCGGTACAGAAACTGGATGCATCAGATGCTAAGTAAATTGCGAGACCGTCTAATTCACCAGGTTCACCTAATCTGCCAGCTGGACAGTATGCTGCAATTAAGTCCATGAATCCAGGTAATCCGAGGGATTCTTCGGTTAATTCGGTTTTGAATACTGCTGGACCGATAGCGTTTACGGTAATGTTGTATTTAGCCCATTCTACAGCTAAGTTTTTGGTTAAGTTCATTACTCCACCTTTTGCAGAGGAGTAAGCACTAATTCCTCCACCTGGGAAGATAACTCTACTGTGGATGGAACCGATGTTGATGATCTTACCGTATTCTTGTTTGATCATGATTTCTCCAACAGCTTTACACATGTAGTATACACCGCTTAAGTCAATGTGGATGTGTTTTTCCCATTCTTCGTTGGATTGGTCAACAACCATTTTGTTGTTACCCATACCTGCTGCGTTTACGAGAATGTCAATTCTTCCGTAAGCATCCATTACTTTGTCAACAGCTGCGGTAATGCTGTCATAGTCTCCGACATCACATACTGCATACATTACTTCAGTTCCGAATTCTTTTTCGATTTCAGCAACGTTTTCAAGTAATCTTTCTTCTCTTCTAGCGAATAATGCTAATTTTGCGCCTTGGCTAGCATATGCTTGAGCAATTTGCCAACCTAATCCTGAGGAAGCACCAGTAATAACTGCTACTTTGTCTTTAATGTCGAAATAGTTTTTCATTTTAAATTCTCCTAAAAAATTTTCAAACTTTTGTAAAGTTATATTTAAAAATTTTTAAATATTTTCCAACTTTTGTTGGTTAATTTATTATTTAATTTTTCAATTATTTAAATGTTGTTTATTTAGTTTTTATGGACTTAAACTGGTTAAATCACTTGTTTTATTAATTTTAATTATTATTTTGTTCAATTTTTTTAAATAAAAGTTTTAAATGGATATAATTTTAATTCATAAGGTTTAGGTTGTCCAAAATTTTGATATTTTTTCTTAATTTTATTTAGTTCAATGGTATTAAAACTATCTTATTTTTTATTACTGAATGATGGATTTTTATAAATATTTCTCATTTTTTTTAAAATTTTTACTGGGAACGAATTCACCCAAATCATTTACTTATGACAAATTAATTAAATAATAAATTACAAAAATTTATATGTTGTAAAGTAGTAGTTATTATGAGGCTATTATTTAAAAAATTTTAAAGAATTATTATTTATTATAATAAAGAACTATTCATTAAATATTAAAGGTGCTTTAATGACACAAATGACTGAAGCAAAGAAAGGCAATATCACTCCTGAAATAGAAGCAGTAGCTAAATGCGAAAAGATAGATGCGGATAAAATCCTCAGAGGGGTTGCAAATGGGACTATCGTAATACCAAAGAACATCCGAAGGGAGACAAAGGCATGCGGTATTGGTAAAGGATTAACCACTAAAATCAATGCTAATATAGGTTCATCAAGCAAAATCGAAGATATTGATTTGGAAATCAAAAAGGCTAAATTGGCTGTGGATTTTGGTGCAGATGCAATTATGGACTTAAGTACTGGTCCTAAATTGCTCGAATTCAGAGAAAAGATTATGGATGCAGTTGATGTGCCTATAGGAACTGTTCCAATTTATGAAGCAGGAGTCATTACATTAAATAAAGGCAATGAAATCGTTGATATGGATGAGGATGATATCTTTAATTCAATCATTCATCAAGCTAAAGATGGTGTTGACTTCATGACCCTTCACTGTGGAATAAATCAGGATTTAGTCCAAAAATTACAAGCTGCTAAAAGGATGATGGGTATCGTAAGCAGGGGAGGAACTTTCCTGGCTTCATGGATTTTGCATAATGGGATGGAAAACCCATTATATGAAAATTATGATTATCTTCTTGAGATAGCATTGGAATATGATATAACTCTTTCATTAGGTGACGGACTTCGTCCAGGATGCTTGTCTGATGCAACTGACACTTCCCAGATTCAGGAATTGGTTACTTTAGGAACACTTGTTAAAAGGGCTCAGGAAGCAGGGGTTCAAACAATGGTTGAAGGTCCAGGTCATGTTCCATTAAATCAAATTAGGTCCAATATGGAAATTCAAAAGACACTATGTCATGGCGCTCCATTTTATGTTTTAGGTCCAATCGTTACAGATTTAGCACCTGGTTATGATCATATCACTTCAGCTATTGGGGGAGCGATTGCAGCTTCAAGCGGTGCTGATTTCCTCTGTTATGTAACACCTGCAGAACATTTGTCCCTTCCGTCTTTAGAAGATGTTAAGGAAGGAGTGATTGCAAGCAAAATTGCTGCTCAAGCTGCAGATGTTGCCTTAGGTTTGGAAACTGCTTGGGAAAAGGAAGTGAAAATGGCTACTGCAAGGAAAAACTTTGATTGGGAAGGCCAATTCGAACTTGCTTTTGATAATGTCAAGCCAAGACATTATAGAAACAAATGTGAACTTGAAGATGATGAAATGTGTGCCATGTGTGGAGAGTACTGTGCAGTTAAAATAGCTAAAGGCGACTTTTAAATTAATTTGATTCATTCGTTTATTGTCTGAAAGGAGATTTTTAAACAAATTTAATTCATTTGTTTATTGTCTGAAAGGAGATTTTTAAACAGTTATTCTGGAGATAGGAAAAATGAAATATCAAGAACTTGTAAATGTTTATGAAGCATTAGGGGCCACTACAAAAAGATTGGAAAAAACAGATATTCTAGCAGATTTTCTCAAAACAGTTGAAGAAGAGGATTTGGAGAAAATCACTTTAATGGCTTTAGGTAGTGTTTTCCCTTCTTGGAGTGAAGAGGAACAGGGGATAGGCGATAAGCTTGTTATGAAAGCTGTTGGAGATGCTGTAGGAGTTTCTGTAGATGTAGTTGAAGATGCCATTCGTGATGAAGGGGATATTGGTGCTGCTGCAGAAAAGTTATATGCCAAAAAGGCCCAAATGACATTTTTCTCACAACCTTTGACTGTTAGTTTTGTTTATAATCAATTAAGGAAATTATCCACAATCACTGGAAGCAGATCCACTGCAAGAAAGATTTCAAATATCCTTGAGCTATTGTCTTCCGCTTCTGGTAAAGAGGCCAAATATATTTGCAGAACTATTTTGGAAGAGCTTAGAATTGGTGTAGGTGAAGGAATTCTCCGTGATGCAATATCCCAAGCCTTTGGTGTTGATAAGGCAGTTGCTGAAAGGGCTCACATGTTGACAAATGATTTAGGTCTTGTTGCAAAAGTGGCAATGGAAGAAGGGGAAGATGGTCTTAAGAAATTGAACCTAGTTCCTGGAAGGCCTGTAAAGCCAATGTTGGCACAATTGTCTGATGGCATAGACATAAGCATTGAAGAGATGGGTTGTGCACTTTGTGAAACTAAATACGATGGTTTCCGTACTCAATTCCATAAAAAAGGTGATGAAATCACTTTATTCACTCGTCAATTGGAAAATGTGACACATGCTTTCCCAGATGCTGTTGAAGTTATACGTGAAGGTTTCCCAGATGAGGACTTTATTGTAGAAGGTGAAATAGTAGGATTTAGAGATGATAAGCCTCTTCCATTCCAAACAGTATTGCAAAGGGTAAGAAGAAAGTATGACATTCATGAAGCGATGCAGAATGTTCCTATAAAAATATTCTTATATGATTTGCTTTACTTTAAGGAGCCAACAGTAGATGAACCAATCATAAAGCGTAGGGAAATCATGGAAAATATTGTGGATTGCTCACGTTCCGAGTTGAATTTAAGTGATATTGTAAAGGTAGGTCCTGAAAATATTGATGATGCTATAAACTTATTCAATAAGTCAATCGAAGGTGGACATGAAGGAATAATGATTAAGAACTGTGCCGAACCGTATATTCCAGGAATCCGTGGAAAGAAAATGCTTAAATTTAAGGCGGAACCTGAAACATTGGATGCTGTTGTTGTAGGCGGAATAAAAGGAATGGGTAAAAGAGGAGAATTTATTGGTTCTTATGAAATTGCCCTTCGTGATGAATTCGGTGAGCTTCAAACAATTACTCGTATTGGATCAGGCCTTTCAGATGATGATTTGATAAGGCTTACTAAGATGATGGAAGACCTTAAAATAAGTGAAAAGGGAACCCACATTACTGTCCATCCTAAAATAATACTTGAGATAAAATATAGTGAGATTGTAAAGAGTCCAGAATACCCTGCAGGTTATTCATTGCGTTTCCCAATCGTTAAAAGCATTAGGACAGATAAGGGTGTAGAAGATATTGATACAATAGAAAGATTAGAATCTATGTATAAAGGTTGATTCCAATCTTTTTATTCATTTTGATTTTTAATCTTTTTTTCTTTTTTTTTAATAGTTATTTGCTTGATAACTGTTTTTTTATTGTTTTTAGAGGATAGTCTTTTTAGTTAAAACTCTTTTTTTATTCTAATTTATCATATGGAAAATAAACCAAATCTCTTTTTTCGATGTCTTTCATGATTTTTTCTCTGTCTTCCGGGTGTTCTTGGAGATATTCTTTCATAAATCTATTTACTTGAATATTTGCTTGACGTTTTAAGTAACGTAGGTATTTTTTGTTTGGCTTATTTTCTTTAATACTTCTATTAATGTCTTCTATAACTCCTAAACGTCCTAAAATATTGAATTCATAGGATAATTCTTGTCTTGATATTGAACCTGTTCTTTTGATTCTATAATAAACTGCATCTTCCTCTTTTGGAATAAAAAAGAATTCAAAATCAAATTTAGGATATAATCTTGCATGATATGATATGTCTACCCCACTTTTAAGTTCTGTATTGAATTTGGTTGTCTTTATTGCATAAGTAGGGATAATCTTGGCTACTGTTACTGATGAAAGACCTCTAAAAGTTATTGGAGCGTTGTCTATGATTCCAGATCTTTTCTCTGAAAATGGAATTACATAGGACTCTGATTTTTCCCCGGTATCCTCATCAACATCTATAAAATTGGTCATTACCACTCTGTTAGGTGCTGAATGATTATAAAGGGATTCCAAGTAGTGTTCGCTAATATAATCGTCATCATCTACAAATCCGATATATTCCCTTTGAGATATTCCTATTCCTATGTTTCTAGCATTTGATACTCCAGGGGTTGTGGTATATGTAAAAATAATATTCATTTCAGGATTCTTTAAAATAAAATCCTTTAAAATATCTGTAGTTGAGTCTAATTCTCCATTAATAACGAATATTAGTTCAAATAAATCTTTGGATAATGTTTGATTAGCTAAAGAATCCAAGAGGCCCTGTATATAACTTTCACCTTTATATGTGGGTATGATAATGCTTATCCCCTTTTCATATTTCTCGTTTGATGAAAGCTTTTCTATCTTATCCTTTAAGCTCTTATTTTCTTTAGATAGTTTTTCAGACTTTTCCTTGTAATGTTTGAACTGATTTGATTGTGATAGGATCTTATTTTTTATATGCATGTTATTCCTTTCTTGATTGTTTTTGACTTATGTTTTTTTTATTTATGCTTGGATAATTTTATAATCTCCAATAGTCTATTCCTAATTTCAAGGCTTCATCTTTGTCTAAAGCGCCTTTAATATCGAATAGAATTGTTTTTCCATTGGAAATGCTTATCAGATCTTCTAATTTCAAATCTTTAAAGATGTCATGGTTGACCGCAATTACAATGGAGTCGTATTTTCTGTTGGTGTAATCTTCGGTTAATTCTATGTCATATTCCCTTAAAACGTCTTCCTTATTTGCATTAGGGTCATTTAAGAAAACATTCACTTCATATTCCTTTAAGGTATTGATGATATCTATTACTTTTGTATTTCTGATATCCTTTGAATTTTCCTTAAATGTTATTCCAAAGACTAAGACATTGCTGTCTTTTATTTTCTTATCCCAATGATTCATTTTTTTAATAATTTCGTGTCCTATATATTCCCCCATATTGTCATTGATTAGTCTTCCAGTTGAAATCAATTGGGAGTTATATCCTAACTCTTCAGCTTTATAGATAAAGTAATATGGGTCAACACCAATACAATGGCCCCCTACAAGGCCTGGTTTGAAATCTAGGAAATTCCATTTGGTTCCGGCTGCTTCTAAGACCTCAGTAGTATCTATTCCTAGTTTATGGAATATCATACTGATTTCATTGATAAATGCAATGTTTATGTCTCTTTGGCTGTTTTCTATTACCTTTGCTGCTTCCGCTACTTTGATGGAACTTGCAGGATAGATTCCTGCATCAATGACTTCGCCATAAACGGCAGATATGATTTCTAAGGATTCCTCATCCATTCCTGAAACTATCTTGACAATATTTTCAAGTGTGTGGACTTTGTCTCCAGGATTGATTCTCTCAGGGGAATATCCTAATTTGAAATCTTCACCATATTTCAAACCGGATGTTTTTTCGATTATAGGTCCGCATCTTTCTTCTGTAACTCCTGGGTAGACGGTGGATTCGTAAACGATTATGTCTCCCTTTGAAATGCATTTTCCTGCAACTTCGCTTGCAGAATCAATGAATTTAAAGTCAGGAAGTTTTTTAGGAGTGATTGGAGTAGGCACTGCTATTACAAAAAAGGAAGCCTTTTTAAGTTCTTCAGGGTCTGATGTAAAATGAATGTTTGATTTTTTTAGGTTTTCGTATCCAACTTCTCCAGTTAGGTCTTTGCCTTGCCTGTACTCTTGGATTTTTTCATCATCAATATCAAATCCGATCACATCGAATTTTTTGGAAAATAAGACTGCTAGGGGCAGGCCCACATATCCTAAACCTATAATTCCTATTGATTTATTTCTATTTATTAAATCCTGAAACATAAAAATCACGAAATTAATTATTGATTAGTTTTCATCATTTATTAACTAAATCTCTTAGAATCTATTTTTAAACTAATTGCTTTTCATATTATGATATTATTTATTATTGAATTAATTTATTAAATCTTATGTTTTTTAAAAGTTTCAGTTCAAGTGAATTTTTCTTTTTTCTCATATTTTTCAGTTCAAGTGAATTTTTCTTTTTTCTTATTATTTTTCAATTTAAATAAATATTTGTCTTTATTTATTAAATTAAAATGTTTTTATAAGATTATAATCATTTTTAAGCAAGATTTATAAGTTAATTTCTGAATAAATTATATTATTTATTTAAATTTTTAATATTCAAAGTTTTAGTTTTATTTTGGTGGTAAAATGGAAATTACAGATGAAAAAATATTTAAGGTTGCTTTAATCACATCTCTTGTAGGGATTATAGGGATGTTGGCTTTTGCATCTTATATTGAACCTAAGGAAATCCAAATAAAGGACATCACCCGAAATAATATCGGTGAAACTGTAGCGGTCACAGGAGTGGTTGAATCCATAAAGCAATCCTCCAGTGGCAGTTCATGTTTTATAGAGCTGAATGATGGTTCGGGAAAGATAAATCTGATTGTTTTTGAATCGACTTTAGCGGAACTTAATGAGGCAGGAAACGATTTGAATAGTTTTAAGAATCATAAGGTAAAAGTTATCGGAAGCATAATTGAATATAAGTCATCAATGGAATTGATTTTATCTAATTCAAATTCCATTAAACTGGTTTCCTAAGTTAATTTTTAATAAAATATTTAAACTTTATAAACAAAAATATATTTAGATTTAAAGTAATTATTATTAAGTAATTCAAATTACTTTATCATGTAATTTAATCGATTTAATTATTTATTTTATAAAGGTCATAAAATGGTGGAAAAAAGATTATTTGGTACATTTGGTGTAAGGAGAACTGCAAATGATGTTTTAACCCCAGAATTTGCTTCACGCCTGGCAGCAAGTTATGGATCAATTGTTCAAGGAACTGTAGCTATTGGAGGAGATACTAGGACAAGCACTCCGATGCTAAAATATGCAATCACCGCAGGTTTGCTTTCTTCAGGATGTGATGTCGTAGATTTGGGAATTCTTCCAACACCAGCTATTCAATATGCTGTAAGAAATTACTACGATGGTGGAATTATTGTTACCGCTTCCCACAACCCTCCAAAGTATAACGGTTTGAAATTTGTAGATGAGTTTGGTATAGGAACTCCAGATGATATGGAAATTGAAGTGGAAAAATTATACTTTGACAGCGAACCTAATAGGGCTTCTTGGGATAAGATTGGAGAACGCTTCACCAACGACACTATAATTAAGGAGTATATTGCTGAAACCTTAAAGAGAGTTGACACAGAGGCAATCAGAAATAGGAAACTTAAGGTTGTAGTTGATTGCGGTTCAGGAGCAGGCAGCTTTACCGCCCCATATATTCTTAAGGAATTGGGATGTGAAGTGACAACCATCAATTGTCAAGCAGATGGATTTTTCCCAGGAAGAGACCCAGAACCTATTGAACCAAATCTCCAAGACTTGATTGCAACCGTTAAAAATTTAGGTGCAGACATTGGGCTTGCTCATGACGGTGATGCAGATAGGACCATCTGCATTGATGAGAAAGGAAACTTCATTTTAGGAGACAAGACCTTTGCGCTTGTTGAAAAGCATATGCTAAAGGAAAATGGTGGAGGCATAATTGTCACTACTGTAGCTACTTCTCAAGCTATTTATGATATAGCAGAAGAGTTTGGCGGTGAGGTTATAGCTACTGCTGTTGGAGATTTGCTTGTTGCAAGAAAATTAAAGGATACTGATGG
>CACYJH010000034.1 GCA_902774685.1 uncultured Methanobrevibacter sp. | reverse complement strand
TTGCTCTAAACCGAATACGATTTCTCTTCTAATGTCAGTACCTTGGTCCAATGGCTCTACATCAAAGTATTCCGCTTCATCTGCAGGGATGTAATTTCCATCTTCATCTTCTTTGATAATGAAGAATTCAGGTTCTGGACCTAAATTAAATTGGTATCCTCTTTTTTCTGCTTTTTCCAATGCTTTTTTAAGTACTCCTCTTGGGTCTCCATCATATGGTTTTCCATCTGTAGTGAAAACATCACATATAAATCTACTAGTACCTTTTGATTCAGGTCTCCATGGAATTGTTGAGAAGGTGTTGATATCTGGTTTTGCAAGCAAATCACTGTCATTGATTGAAGCTAATCCTGCAATGGATGATCCGTCAAATAATAATCCATCATTTACAATATCTTCAATGTCATCAGCTTTCTTAAGAGGAACTGCCATACTTTTAGGCAATCCATGAATATCTGAAAGTTGCAATTTTAAAAATTTTACATCGTTTGCTTCGACTGTTTTAATTATCTGGTCTAATTTTTCGTCTTTTACTGACATCTTTTCACTTCCTTTTTTGAGATATCATCCATTCTTGAATAAATGGAAAGTGGAACCCCTTCGACTGAAAATTTTTATGATTTCATAGTCGGAAGGAAACTTCCTTCCTACTATAATTTATCACTATTAATATATAAACATTTTGAATAAAAAATGAACAATAAAAATAGAATTAAACAAATATTTTCTAAATATTCACGTGATTTTTAGCTAATATTAGTTAAAATTGATGATTGTTCAGTAAAAAATTAATTCAGGAAAATTTTGTGAGATAAAAATAAAAAGAAGGATGAATTGCAAAAATCGATTAATTGGAGGAAAATTTTAAAAATTGTGTATTTTTTTAAAAAAAAAATAGTGACCGGCAAATAAAAAAAAATTAAAAAATTGGGTAGTCGGCAATAAAAAAAATGGTAAATAGAAAAAAAAGAAAAAAATAATTGAGATTTACTCCCAACTATTGAAAAGATTTTGATCAAACTTTTGCGAGCGAAGCGAGTAAAAGTTTGAGTTATGCAGTTTCTTCAACTGGACTGTCTTCATCAGTATCTTCAACACCATCTTTGATGAATAAGATTACAATAACTAAAGAGATTACACATAATACAGCCATAAACAAGGAAGTTTGGCTGAAAGCACCAACAGTAATCTTATTATGCGCTACGTAACCTCCAGTGAATACTGTAAGAAGTGTTGCTGCTACAGCAGATCCGCTTGCACCGATAATTTGTCTTACGGTGTTGTTGATTGCAGTAGCGTCTTCGATATTTCCTTTTGCAACTGAAAGAGTCCAAGTTACAGCAGGCATTAAACCTAAACCTGCACCGATTGCCCTAATAATTTGAGTTGCAATCATATATTCCATACTTGTGCTAGCTGTATATGTTGACATGATATAGTAACCGACTATAGAGAATATACAGGACAATATGAGAATTTTTTGAACTCCAAATTTTTGAGCAAGCAATGGACCAACGAAATTGAATACGATCATCACCAATGTTGCCGGCAATAGGATAATTCCTGATGTTGTTGCAGATTGATTACATACCCCTTGAACAAAGAGTGGCATTAAAACATATAATCCACACATTGTAAAGTAGAGAATTGATGAAAACAATGTACCGAAGAAGTAATATTTGTGTATAAGGATTCTTAAATCAAGCAATGGGCTTTCAATATTGAATTGCCTATAAACAAATATGACTAAAGCTATTATACCAATGACAATTGGAGTGATAGTAGTTGTCAAATGAGCTCCATAATCTGCGAAATTGGTTAATCCCAATAGCAATCCGACACATGCAATAATAGATAAGATCAATGAAATAACATCTAAAGGATAATCTCCAGTTTCAAAATCTAATTTTACAAACAAGACTGCAATAGCTATCAATATTAATGTTGCAATTGCAAACAGTAAGAATATAACTCTCCATCCCATAGTGTCAATGATATAACCGCCAACGGTTGGTGCGAGAGCTGGAACTACTCCAATAATAAAACCAAATAATCCCATGTATACTTGCCATTTGTCTTTAGGAATTATTTTTAAAAGTACGATTTGTGTTACTGGAAGGAGAACACCTGCTCCGATTCCTTGAATTACCCTTGCTAAAATTAAGATAAATATATTCTGTGCAATGAAAGCTAAAACTGTACCAATTAAAAATATTATTAAAGAGACGATAAGTATCTTTCTGATTTTAAAACGACGTGCAATATATGCGGAAATTGGTATCATTACACCTAAAACAAGTAAGAATGAGGAATATACCCATTGTGCTAGGGTTGAAGAAACATGAAAATCACTCATAATACCTACAACACCAGTGGTGACTACAGTTTGTGCAGTAGAGAGCAAAGCTGCAGCTATTACGAAAACGATTAATGCTGTTGTATTTTTGTCTAAATTCACATTCATAATAACACTTTAAATCCATAATTTTCTAAATCCATAAATAGATTAATTAATTAGTTAATGTAAGTAAGAATTAATCTGATTAAATGATTTATATAGTAAAGATATTTTGTTAAATTATTATATAAATTTTTTCAAAATACTTGAATAATTTAAGTAAAAAAATGAAAAAGAATGAATAAAATGAAATTAGTACAAAAAATAGAGTATTAAAAATATAAAAAGAATAAAAATAGAAATAAAATAGAATAAAAGAATAAAAAAGAAAAATTAGAAATTAAAAATTATTTATCTGCTAAAGTCCAATAGCATCTTTTTGGAGAAACAATTGTTTCATCCTTTTTCAATTCTTTCATGATCTTATCGACTTCTTTCTTTTCTACACCAGAAAGTTCACTGACTTTTTTAGCGTTTAAAGGTTCTTCTGAGTTTTTGAATGCTTCAATTACTTTTTCTTTATCAGACATTTTATCACCAAAATTAAATAATCATTACCATCCTTTTGGATAAATTCCAGTATCCATAAAGACTTTGTTTGTATCAACAACAAGCCCTGAGTCTGCATTCATTATCTCTTGAGAAGAGAATAGTGAAGTTCCCGCAGCTACCAATTCCCCTTTTAAGGACTTGATTGCAACAAGATTTCCCTTTTGAATGTCTTTGGATAATTTGGCTATTCCACCAGCACCAAGCTTTGCTCCTTGACAAATGGCTTCAACAGCAGAATCCTTGATGAATATTTGCGGAAGATGTGAACTGGCAACTTCCATAGGATGAATAGCTTTTCTAATATATGACTCATCCCCATCCTCAAGGTAAAAATGATAAGCATCTGTAAGGTCATGCAAGTTTACAAGGTCATTGTTTCGCTCATCAAATGGGCCGACTCTTGTTCTTCTAAGCTCAGCCATATGAGCGCCGCATCCTAATGCCTCACCAATATCATGACAATATGTTCTGACATAGGTTCCTGCCTCACAACCTATCCTAAACAAGACATCCTTGCCTTCAATTTCATAAATGGTAGAGTAATAAATATTTCTTACCCTTAATTCACGTTTGACGGCTGATTTAACAGGTGGTGTTTGGTATATCTTGCCAGTAAATTCATCGAATATCTCTTTTATTTGATCCTCTGCAATATCTTTGTGCAGAGTCATAAGACATACATATTCCTTACCTGCTGGAAGGAGAAGTTGACTCACTCTTGTAGCATTGTCGATTCCAATAGGCAAAACTCCAGTCACTTTAGGGTCAAGAGTTCCTCCATGACCAGTTTTCTTGCAGTTAAGGATTCTTTTTACCCAAGAGTCCACTTCATGAGATGTAGGGCCTGATGGTTTGTCTAAATTAATTATACCTTTAGCTATATGTTCATCAATAGGCCTTTCATATGGATTGCAACCATATTCCGGATTAGTTTCCACATTTGATTTAATCAAGTAATCTTCCATAATCTTGTCTCCATTGTCTCCAATAGCTAAAATATAATTTATATATAGTATAAATTTAGATTTTTATAATAAATAAATTTAATCAATAGCATAGTTTTTTAAATCTATAAAAAACTATAAACATTAAGGAATACAAATATAAAATAGTCTATTTAGAATGATTTGAAAAAAGAATCATTGCAAAAATAATTAAAAAAATTAAAAAAAATGAATCATGATTTATTCTAAAAACAGTTATTTTAAAGAAAGAAGATTAATGGAGATTAAATGATGGCAGAAAATAATGTATCAAATCGTATGAGCAAAACAGAGCACTATCTTGAAATCGCTCTTGTAGTATCAAAAAGAAGCACATGTTTAAAAAGACGTTATGGTGCTGTTATAGTTAATAATGATGAAATAATCAGTACAGGTTATAATGGAAATCCAAGAGGGGAAGAAAACTGCTGTGATAGAGGAACCTGCAAAAGAATGGATCTCCCATCCAATACCGGAGACTATGATGACTGTTTTTCAGTTCATGCAGAACAGAATGCAATGATTTCTGCAAGCAGAAAGGAAATGCTTGGAGGAACCATCTATTTAGCTGGAGACATGTATAAGGATGGAGAATGGATAGAAATATTAGATGCAGAACCTTGCCCAATATGCTTTAGAATGATTAAGAACTCTGGACTTAAAAAAATAGTTAGTAAAGGTACTGTAATTGATTTATAAAATAAATTTATTGAATTTTTTAAAAATAAATTAAAAATAAAAAGATGTGATTAGATTTCTGGATAGAAATCTATTTCATAATCTAAAATTCTCATGATTCTTAACTCATCTCTTGCATCTATAATTGCATTATGAGATTCACAGTAATCATCTACACCTAATATCTGAAGCATTGGCTCAACACCATAGCCTCTTCTTAACCTACCTGTTTTACAGCAAGGCAAATCCTTAGGAATGCATGGATTATACTGCTTATATGCTGCAACTTTCATGATGTCTCTCCAACAGAAGTCTGAAAGCTCAGGCAAATGTCTTTTATCAAAGGAAGCATTATAGGCAAACAAATCATCAACACCATTTGACTCAAGGAGATCCCTTACGTCATCTATCACTTCATACCTATTTCCAGTGAGTATTTCATGGCTTGTCCTTCTCATGCTTTTAGAATACATGCCTTTCACTTTCTCTTCTTCTGGCAATATGTAATAGCGTGAATCTGTCCCCTTGAAATTCTTGGTTCTGGCAATTATAACACCAATTGACATTACATCATCATTCCAATTTGTTTCTGTGTCTATAACTGCAAACCTTCTTGACATTAAAAGCCTCCGAAACTTAAAGATTATTTTTTTTAATTATGAAATTAGCATTAATATCGCTAATTTATTTAATAAATGGCAATTGATTTAATATGCGATAATTAATATTGGATAGCTACTCCTTCGATTTCTGAAATGTCTACCCAAGTGCACAATCCCTTAAACTCATATAACTCTCCATCTATCTCCTGATAATAGACATTCTTATTATCACTGACAACATAGACATTATCTCCTTCTATCTTATCAACCCTTTTCATTATTCCACCATATTCCTTAGAGTTGATAGATACAATGTCACCTACATGAATGTCTTGAGTCTTATTTACAAGAACGTATTGGCCATCCTGAATGGTTGGAAGCATGGAAGCTCCTTGAGCCCAAACGATTATTGGAATTTGGTCCTGACCAATTATTGAATCGATATTTACAGTGCAGTCCTCAGAGCCGTATTTCTGACAGATTTTCTGCACTCCCTCTTTCATTTCCTCTACATCCATAGTGGAATTGTTTATGTTGCCAGATACGAAATTCAAGACTTCATAGGACAGTGCATAGCTGACATTTGAATCAAAATTATTTGATACGCTTGTGCCTTGACCGTCAAAATAAATGTCTACGGTATCTCCATAGAAAAATCTGCTCAGTGGATCGCTGTTAGTGTTTGTACTGTAATTTACATCCACATAATCATAATCATCATAAATGCCTTCATCCTCATTTTGAATGACATTTACATTATTCAAGTCATTAGTATCAAATTGAAATTCTAATCCATTAGCTGAAATAGCACCCATATGCATTAAACTAATTGATAAAATACTAATTAAAAGGAAAGTGAAAACTAGTTTCTTATTCATTATATCACCCATAATAATTAATCTAATTAATCTAATTAATCTAATTAATCTAATTAATCTAATTAATTTCTATATTTTAATATTAATTACTTTTACAAGTATTTAAAATTAATTAATTTAATATTTAATTTAACTAGTATATAATCTTTAAAAATGAGTAAAATTAATAATAGGAAATAAAAAATGTTGAAAAAATGTAATAAAATAAGATAGTAAAAAAATAGGAATAATAGGAATAAAATAAAATACTAATAAAATAGATAGTAAAAAAATAGGAATAATAAGAATAAAATAAAATACTAATAAAATAAGATAGTAAAAAAATAATTAAGATCGATTCATTGATTTTTATCTTTTTACTCTAATTTTATTAATATTTGTTATGCCTTTATAGCTTACTTTAATCTTATATGTGCCGGCTTTCAATCTTTTAGATGCAATAAACCTTGCTATTCCATTTTTCTTGGTTTTCAATTTATAGTTTTTTCCTCTGAATTTAACTTTAAGAACTTGTCTAGCATAAGGTTTGCCTTTAGCATTCAATACTTTAATTGAGAAGTATTTTCTTTTTCCTACTTTTTTAGTGATGTTTTTTGTAATTAAAACAGTTTTAACAGTTATCTTATTTTTTGCTTGAACTTTTCCATACCTTATTAAAACATTATATTTTCCAGGCTTTTGATTGATTTTTAAACTGGCAATACCTTTTTTATTGGTTTTGACACGGTATGTTTTGTTGTTTATTTTAAATGAAACATATTTGCTTTTAGCCAATTTGCCATAAGCATCATAAACTTTAACTTTAAACTGTTTAGAAGATTTATAGTACTTAGTTAAGTTTTTAGAAACTATCTTTGCATTAGGGTTTAGGTTAATCTTTTCAATTTTTTTGGAATTATTATAGACATTGCCATATTTGGTAACTAATAAAAAGTCATCAAACCCCACAAGAAGCTTATCTCCTTTGAAAAGTTTAGGATTACTTGAATTTTTATTCAATATATACCAATTAGACAGATTTTCCAATTTTATAGTGCCATTTGGATTGCCTAAACTATCCCCCCAGAAATTATAATTTGCATTTAGGCTTCCTCCGGATACAGCAAGAACTGATCTGCCTTCATCTGATTTAAGCAAAATGCATTTTTTAATCAAACCGTTTTCACCAAACCAGTATATGTCTCCATTGAACATTCCGTTTTCAAAGAATTTGGAGGAAAGGATTTTTCCATTTTTGCCTACCCAAGTGATCGCTCCACCACACCATGCACTGTTATTGAAAAATGTGGAATCGCTTATCTTACCATTGTCTCCCCTCCAGACAATAGCCCCACCACTATTTGGGTAGCCTACATCATTGTTCTTAAAAATGCAATTAGAGACAGCACCATTATTTCCTTTCCAGACAATAGCTCCACCTTCATTTGTTTTAGCTCCCATAGGCCTGACACGAATAGTATGGATTACAGTGCCGTCTTCAGTGATTATCTCTTCTTCCTTATCAAAAGGATCATCTTCAATTCCAAAACCAGTATTGTTTGTGAAATTGCAATTCAAGACTTTCCCATTATCACCATACCAATAGATTGCTCCACCGCCAGCATCAATGCGGTCATATCTTCCCAAGGCATTTCCATTAATAAAATTAATATTCCTTAAAATTACATTATCTGCAGTTATATTGAAGAATCTGGATATCTTATTTGCATTTATTGTATGCCATTTACCATCAATTACAATTGATTTTGAGATTAAAATCCCTTTTTTGGAATCAATTTCAGAATCATTGACAAATTTATAATCCTTATCTAATTCCAATATTCCTCCTTCAATAGTATTGTTGATTAGATTAGCCAGTTCTTCATAATCACTTCCAATAGTAATTGGTTCGTCAGATCCGGTTTCACCATCAACTAAAGAATCGGAAACCAATGAATGTGAATCTAAATAACCTGAATTTGATAAATCATTTTTAATAAAATTATTAGAATCATCCATTGAACTGATTATATCCGAAGATTCATCCAAATCCTCTGCATAAATAGAAGAAATGGATAAAATCATTATAAAGATTAATGAAATGGAAATAATAATTTTTTTAATAAAAATACCTCCTAATTGAAATATTTCATCTTAATTACTCATTTTAAAATTTAAAATTATCCTTTTACTTTAACTGTTCTTTTAGCACTGTCTTTAAGGTAGCTTGCTTTATAAGTTATCTTTTTGCCTATTTTAAGCTTTTTAAGAACTTTGCTTTTGATAGTTACTTTTGCAACTCCCTTTTTGTTTGTTTTTGCTTTGTAGGTTTTTCCTTTAAATTTGAACTTGATTACTTTTCCTTTAAGATATTTGCCATTTACCTTTTTCAAACTTGCAGTCAAAACCAATTTACGAGCAGATTTTCTTACTTTGACCTTTTTAAGATTCAAGATATGCTTTACAGTTAGCTTTTTAGTTACCTTAGTTCCTTTATAGCTTACTACAATCTTATAGGTTTTTGGAGCAAACTTGGATAATTTGAGTTTTGCAACTCCATTTTTATCTGTTTTAACTTTAAAAGTCTTTTTACCAACTTTAAAGCTTACAATTACTCCTTTAGCTAATTTTGATTGATTGTTATAGACTTTGACCTTATAATAGCTATTGCTTGTATATCTTACAACCTTATTTTTAGCGCCGGTAATTTTGATCTTAGCAGGCAAAACCTCAAGATAAGCATATGAGAAGGAAGTTTCTCCATTAGGACCCATATAATCAGCATCAACGAAATATTCACCAATCTTAAAGCCTTTAAGTGGTAAAATCGCTTTTCCATTCTTTATAGTAACATTATATTGCTTTGTCTCAACAGTGAAAATAATGTAACCTTTTGTATCGTTGGAAACATAAACGACAATAGATTTGTTCTCTCCACATTCAATGGTGATCGGAGAAACGACTTTTGGACAAACTGTGATGGAAGATGAAACATTCTCTATTTCAAAATCATCACCAGTGTAGTTTAAGCTTATATTGTGGTCACCACAGGAAAACATGTCGACCTTTATTGAAGCTTTACCTTTGACAAGCTTTACTGATTTGTACAGCTTTCCATCAACATAGAGCTCCAAATTGCCATTTGCACTTGAAGGCAAATCAATTGAAACGACAGATCCATCAAGATAATCTATGAAATCAGGTATCTTATAGTCATAACGAACAGTGAAATTATGCTCTGCATGATAATCATAATACTTTTTGTCCCCTTCAAAATCAAAGACCAAAGTGTGATTTCCAGCAGTTAATTTAGAGACATTCAATTCGATCCAACCTGAATCATCAATCTTAATTTTGTAAGCCTTGCCATCAATAGTTATATGAACCAAACTTGCATTGAAATCCGGCGGGACAATTATATTTACACTGTTATCATCACCGTATCTATATCCATATCCCCAAATATCCACCAAATAGCTGATATTTACTGCTTGCTGTTTGGAATAATTGAATTTTGAAGAGTTATACTGCACTTCAATCAAGTGTTCTCCACAAGTGACCTTGGAAAACAATGATTCCAAAAATTCATGATTCCCATCAAATTTTTTAGAAAAGATTCTTTTCCCGTCAAAATAAACATTTATGGTGCCATCGGTATACTTGACTGATTTTGCATAAATGACATCATTATGATCCAGAACAATGTCTGATGGAATGTCTATAAGGAAATCAACTATTTCAAAGCTGGAATTCCTTTCACATGGGCCATAATACTCATCACCAAAGTAAATTGCCTTGATGCTATGGCTTCCCAATTCCAAACGATTGATTTCGGAAATATTCAACAAGGTGAATGGAGTAGCATTACGTTTTTCAAACAATACATCATCAATATATATTTCAACGAGGCCATTTGCAGAATAAGGGAAAATTAAACCAATGGTTTGATAAGTATGATCATCATCCTTTAAAATCTCTTCTGGAGCATTTAGGACAAATCCAGAATCAGGAGGACGGTACATGACTTTCAAGGTATGATTCAAATCAAGTGAAATCTCATTGTAGAAAACTGATATGCTATGCATTGAATAATCAGAATTCCTATTTACGACAAGGTAAGGAAATTTGTTTTTTGGAATGACGATTGGAATTTGAACTGACCTATCAGTAATGGATTGATTGTATATTTCCTCATCATCAATTGTCACTCTCAAATAACCGCTTGCATCTTCAGGCAATTCTACACTAATATTTCCAGTATCATTAACGAATACTGTATTGGAAAAATTGACCTTAATGTTTTCTGCAATTTCAGAATCATCAGTTGAAATTTCATCATTCAAATCATTATTCTCCAGAGGCTCATCATTCAATTGAGCATCATTCAAAATATCATCATTCGATTCAACATTATCCAAAATGTCATCATTTAAGGACAAATCTTCATTACTATTATCATCTAAAATCTGATAATCATTTGAATCTATATTTTGAGCGCTTATTGAACCTATAGAGATTATTAGAACAATAAACAATGAAATAAAAAAAGTTATTTTCAGTTTATTCATAGTTTTCCCCTTAGTTAACCTAATTAATATATAATTGTATATCTAAATCATTATATAAAATTAACTAAATGTGAAATAATCCACATGAAAATAAAAAAAAAGTATAAAAAATAATAAAAAAAGAAAAATTATAGAATTCATTACAAAACCCTTGAAAAAGATTTTGATCCAACTTTTTTTAAAAGTTGGAATGAATTCTTTACAAATACACAAAATGTGCTTTAATTTTAATATAAATAGTTAAAAAAGTTTTTAAAGTAAAATGTAACTAACTAGAATTTAGAATTATGGAATAATGAACTTATTCCATGATAGGTTCTAAATGTTGGATGTTACAACGTCTGTTTCTTACTTCGTCTCCTTTTACTTCTACGAAGTTTTCATCAATGATTGCAACAATTTCACATTCTTTACCTGCTTCTCTTCCAGCAGTCTTAATACATTTTCTACCAACTTCTATAGCTGCCATTATATCACCTTTATTGTTGTTAAAATAATTTCCGCAATACTTTCAGGGTTAAAACTGTCAGTATTTATAATTAAATCATAAATATCCATATTTCTAATATCTATATTATGAATATCCATATATCTTAAAGCTTCACTCTCTTCACGAGAAAGAATTTCCTCTTTTGCAAGCTCAATTGATTTGCCTTCTCTTTCACATACTCTTTTAGCTCTAACGTCTAAAGGAGCAGTAAAACAAACCTTTAAATCTGCATCAACGAAATATGCAGAAAGTCTGCCTTCAACAATAAGATCTTGAGCTTCACGCGCAAGTTCAGCTTGTCTATTATCAATCTCTTTATCGATGTCAGTATTATTTTCAGCAAATTTTCCGAATTCTACAGGAGTCATTCCCCTCTCTGCAGCCATCTCTCTAAAGATGCCTCCAGCAGAGACAAATGGAATGTTTAATTTTTCAGATAATACTTTTGCAGCAGTTGTAGTTCCACTACCTGCTGTCCCACCGATTGCAATTATCATTATTTTCTTGCCTCATCTTTGAAATGCTTACGAGCACATTTTGGACATAAGTTTCCACCAAATGGACGGTTAGGTCTTTTTTGAGATTTAGCTAATTTGCCTATCTCGAAAGGACGTCCTCTTGGAACACCATGTAATACAGCACCACATTCAGCACATACGTGCTTAGATGGTTTCTTCTTTTTATATCTTAAAACATTAACTCCACCAGGAGTTTTTGTATTTGTTCTTTTGTATGATCTTGATCTAAATCTATTTGCAGGCATGTTCTCACCTAATTTGTTTTTTTATTTATCTACAAATTTTCAATAACTTTAATAGCTAATAAATTGAATTTACTTAATCTGTAGATTTTAGTAAAATAGATATTAAAACACTACATAAGTAGCTTGTAAATATCATGAAAAAAGTATCATAAAAATAGAATGAATAATAAATAATTAAAATTCATTTAGTTAAATGATTAACACTATATAATATGATATTTAACTAATATATACTTTACTGTTTTCTATACCTTTTATTTTCAGGAAAATTTAATTTCAATATAAAATTTCAAAAGAAATTTTTTATAAAATTTTTATAAGCTTCCTTTCTAAAAAATATAGAAATTAAATTTTAAAATCCTAGCAAATTCTAACAACCCAAATTAAGTAGGCGATCCCACTTAACATGCCAATCATTAAAATTTTACTAAAATTTAGTATTACATATATCGTACTTTTGGGATTATAATTTTTTTTGATAATTTTTTAATTTTTAATTGAAACTAGAAAATAATTTTAGATAAAATATCTGAAAATTTATAGATAAAATATCTGAAAATTACATAGATTAATAAATATCTAAGATGATATCTACATCTCACGAATATATTTTTTAATAGTAGCAACTAAGTATAATTAAATTAATTAAATGATTAATTAAAATGAATAGCATAATAATACATTCAATTTAATTGATTATATTTATAATAAAATAATAGTGATGGTTTACATTTAGAAACCATTCTTGAATCCCATAAATTTCCTAATGATTTGTGACATTCCAAATGTACAAATAAAGTACCACCATAACCATCCTACTCCAAATGGAATAGTAGTTATGTTACCACCATAAAGCATTTGCCCTAATGAATGGAAAATCGGAGTTAAAGTACAATAATAAACAGCTGGAGGAAATACAACAATAATGTTTCTTATTGTAGATTGCCACATCCAAGCGAATATCAATAAGATTGGAATCATTGTAACAATCATAGGCCTAAATGACATTTTCATAATTTCAGATTGGTCTGACATCATGTCCATTTGTTTAGCTTGAATTTTAGCTAGTTGCTTAGAGTCACCGCTAGCTTGAGCTTCTCTCAATTCTTTCTGCAAAGCTTTTGATTTAGCTTGCATTTCATTCATTTTATCCTGATCAACTAATAATTTCTGAGCAGTTACTGTCAAAAGGGATATGATAAATGATATCACAAATACAGTAAGCACTGGATTATTAGGAGTAGGATCCATTTGAACTAATGGATTAAGAACAGCATTCATAGCATCAAACACTGGTTGAAGCCAGGAAATACCTAATAGAAAACTACCTTGATACGCCATTTCATTCCTCACATGTTTAATTAATTTTAATAGTAAATTATAATTTTATTTTTTATTTTTCTTAACAAATATTTTTAATATTATTTTATTTAAATAATATTTCAATATTATTTCTAATTAATACTATTTCTAATAATATTTCTAATAAAACTCTAAAAATATAATAAACTATTAAGTTATAAATTCTCTCAAATTTATAAATTAATAGTTTAGCATAGATTGAATTTCATATATGGCCATCATTAATTAAAATAATTTTAAATAATTAGAAAAAATCTAATTATTTAAATTAAAAATCACTGATTTTCAATCAGAAATTATTTTAATACTTCTACCATCTTTTTGACAGTTGAAGGTAAATGATTGTCATGATTAGAAATAATTTTTACAGTAGCTCCAGTTAAAGTAGCATAAGCCATTGCTGCAGCTCTGTTCATTTCTTGATGCAACTGAATGTCCTTTGCTTTTTCAGCATCTCTTTGTCTTGTTTCATCACCTAATCTTCTTACGATGACTTCATCAGGATATGCTTCAACCAAGATAAAGATATCTGGGTTTAAACCTTCCAATACCCATTTAGGAAGTCCTGGCAAGAAACCTTTAGGTGTGCTGATAGTACAATGAGTGTCTACAATCACATTAGTGGTTTCAGATTTTTCACTGATTCTGATACCTGCTTCCTTTTGAATCTCCTTTTGAGTTTCAGCAGGTAACTTTCTTAACTCATCCCTATTTTCAACAAGACCTTTTTCTACAGCGATTTCAGTCATGATATCTCCATAGTTTAAATGAAGATAATCGACTTCTTCTAATGCCTTATTAAGTACAGTTGTACTTCCAGAACCTGGAATACCAGTAATAACTACCAATTTCATTTAAATCCTCTCATTAAACATAATTTTTTAAATTTAATTAACTAATAATAATCACAAAGAATTAAAACAATGCTAAAAAATAAAAGGAAATAAAGGAAATAAATTATTTCCAAATCTTTTCTAAAGACTGAAAGATAAATTAATTATTTCCAAATACTTTTCTTAACATTGGATGCATTTCCATAAGTTGCTCTTGTGCAATCTCTTCATAGAGTTTGTATACAATACCTACAGTAAGCAATACACCAGTACCTCCACCGAGAGCACCAGTCAAGTCAGCAATAAATGCCAATATACCTACAAACAAACCACCGAGAATTGTAAGAGCTGGAATATACTTTTTCATAATCATATAAAGTTGTCTTTTACTACTTCTGAAACCAGGAATTTGCATACCTGAGTTATAAAGTTGTTTAGAAACCTCTTTTGCATTTAATGATCCACTGATTTCTACCCATAACCATGAGAAGAGTACACAACAAGCCAAGAAGAAGATAGCATAGAACAATACTCTTAATGGATTGGTAAACAATACACTTAAGCTGTTAGGGGTTGTTAACCATAATGCAAGACCACTGATAGGTCTTCCACCGGAAACTTCACCTAAAATAGGGAAACCAATTTTTTGGAATACGCTAGCGAAAAGTGAAACGTTTACAAGAAGTGCACTGGTTAAAATAACCGGCATGTTACTTGCATAAATGAATTTCAATGGGTATTTACCTACAGATCCTCTAATTCTACCGTGACCTCTTACTTGACCTTGGGAAATAGGAATCTCAATTCTCATACATTCACCATATACTGCCATCAAGAACACAATAATGGTTGCAATCAATGGAATCAATATAGGGAAGTTTGGAGCTCCACCAATAATGGATTGTATAAATGCAGGAAGAATACCTGAAGCAGATGTGGATGCTGCAGACGCTGGCAAGAAATTGAATGTACCAGTAATGATAGTTTGTGCTACACCAGCAGCAATGAATAATCCTACACCACTACCGAATCCCCATTTGGATACAACTTCATCAAGGTATAAGATTAAAATTGCCCCAACAACCAATTGGAGAATCATTATTCCATAATAAGAAGTATCAATAGGTACTAAACTTCCAGTAAGTACTAAAACTCCTGCTTCGAAAATTGTGAATAAAATAGCTAATAATTTTTGAGTACTTTGAAACATAGCTTTATGTTCATGTTGAGATAAGTCTAAATTTAATATTTTTGCACCAACTAAAAGTTGCAATACAATAGATGCTGTTACAATAGGACCAATACCTAAAGTAAGAATTGACCCAAAACTACCTGCCATAACAGCTCTTAATTGGGCAAATTGATCAACTGCAGCTGGACTCAAACCATATAATGGAATTTGAGTTAAAAAATAATATAAAACTAAAACAATAGCAGTCCATTTAAGCTTTTCCTTAAAGTCTTGCCTATGAATAGGAGTCTTGACCTCCGGAAGCAACTTAAATATCGGCTTAAAATTCTCTAAAATCATTTTTTCCCCGTTAATTATTATCTATTAATTCAAATTAGATTTAAATTATTTATAATCATAAGATTTGTATGATTAATTAAATATGATTAATTTAATATCTTAACTTTGAATTTTCTATTCTTAAATATTTTAATTAAATTTTTTTAAAAATCCAAAATATTAGAAATAAAATTACATAAATAATCAATATTTTTTTTACTAAATGATGTGCTGAATTATTTCCATCAAGCACTTATATATTATATATAATATTATAATATTTTAGATTAATAATGATTATATTTTTTATATAATATAAAGTATTCGATAAATAATACAAAAATTAACGAAATTAATATCAAATTTCAATAAAAATTGTGAAAATTTGAAAATAGGATTATTTAAAAATTTGATGAAATTTTGATAAAAAATTAAATAAAAACTATATAAAATTAGTGTAAAATAATGTAAAATTAAAATAAAAAAATGAATTAAAAAAAGAATGAAAACTAGTTAAAGAGCATAAAACTCCCAACTAGTGAAACTATTTTAATCAAACTTTTTCTAAAAGTTTGGAGCATAACACTCCCAACTAATGAAAAGAGTTTTGGTCCAGGTTTTGCTGGCCGAAGGCCAGTAAAAGCTGGGTTAAAGTTCTACAGCTTCTCCGCCAGCTTCTTCTATTTTTTCAATAGCAGTTTCAGAGAATGCAGGAGATTTGACAACTAAAGGAATGTCAAGAGATCCGGTTGCTAAAACTTTGTTGTAACCTAATTCAGTTACATCAATAACAATCATGTCATCTTCTTTGGTTGCAATTCCTTTTTCTACAAACTCTTCAGCTTTGTCGTTTAAGAAGTTTAAGTTGACAGGATAAGATTTGTGGATAGTTTTTTGAGGTCTTTTGAAACCATGTTTACCGAAGTAATATCTGTTTTCAATTACG
>CACYJH010000033.1 GCA_902774685.1 uncultured Methanobrevibacter sp. | reverse complement strand
TCCATAGGACACATATCTACACATTCACCACAGTCTGCATTTTCACATTTGCTTGCATCAATAATAACAGTTGACATTTTTACACCATTTTCTTCTAAATTTTTTTATTAATTAATAATTTAATCAATAAACTTGAATAAATACTAAAATCCCATTTTATTAAAGCCTATTAATTAATTACCTAAATAAATCTTATTTCAACATTTATTTACTATTAAAAAGATTTAATTTAATAGTTAATAAATTTAACTACACATTAAAGTAAATTTCGCTCAAAATTTACTGTAATCATGATTTTGAACTTTGATTGAGATAAAACTTCTAATAAAAATTAGCCATTCTAGGATTGGACATTTCATCCTCAATTCTTATGAGTTCATTTAATTTAGCTATTCTTTCTCCACCTATTGCACCGGTCTTTATCATAGGAGCGCCAAATGCAATTGCCAAGTGAGCAATGGTCTCATCACAGGTCTCACCTGATCTGTGGGAAACGACAGGCATTACGCCATTTTCTTTAGCTAATCTTACTGTTTCATAAGTATCAGTTAAAGTGCCTATTTGATTCGGTTTGATGATGATTGCATTTGCAGCATTCATTTCGATTCCTTTAGCCAACAACTCGCTGTTGGTTACGAATAGGTCATCACCACAAATGCGGCATTTGCTGCCTACTTTTGAAGTGAGCTCTGCAAATCCTTCAAAATCTCTTTCATCAAAAGGATCTTCAACATAAAACATATGATAAGTATCAATCAAGTCTTTCACATAGTCAACTTGGTCTCCAGAATCTCTTTTAAGACCGTCTTGACCATATACATACTTGCCTTCCTCTTCACTCCAGAATTCAGATGAAGCCATATCCAAACCAGGCTTGATAATGAAGCCAAGTTCATCACTAACCTCTTCACAAGCTTGAGCTTGAATCTCCAAAGCCTGATCATTAGTAATGTTTGGAATCCATCCTCCTTCATCACCTTTTCCACCGGTAAAGCTAGGGTCCTTCTTAGATATGAGTTCCTTTAATCTTTTGTGGACTTCAACATTAGCAAAAACCGCTTCTGTTATGTCGCAAGCTCCAACAGGAACAACCAGGAACTCTTGAATATCCGGTGCATTAGGACCTGCATGTGCACCGCCGTTCATCATATTTCCTAATGGATAAGGTATCTCTTTAGTGAAATTGCCTCCTAAGAAGTTATATAGAGGCAAATTATAACTCATTGCCGCTGCTTTAGCTGCAGCCATTGAAACAGCTACAGTGGTGTTACCGCCAATTGCAGATAAGTTGTCGGTTCCATCGATTTCCTTTAGAACCTCATCTATATCTTCAATGTCCTCAGCAGCCATACCAATAAGTTCAGAGGAAATTAAATCTTCAACCTCGGTGATTACTTGACTTACTCCTCCTTCAGGGAAGGAAACAACTTCTCTGGAACCTGTACTTGCACCGCTTGGTGCAGCAGCTCTTCCAAATCCATTCCAAGTAATAATATCTACTTCTACAGTAGGATTTCCTCTACTATCTAAAATCTTTCTAACACGAACATCTTCGATAACGCTATCCAAAATAACACCTCAAAGCAAAAGAACGATAAGAATCATTCTTTAATTTATTCAGATATTATTAAGATAATGCAAAATAAACTAGTTTTTTAAAGATTTCGTTAGACCAATTACTGATAATGATAATTTAACCAAATACTAATTTATAAACCTAGTGTTAACTAAAGATTTAACAATTATACATTAATTAAACCTAGTATTCACTATTCATTAATATCTAATTAATATACTAATTACCAATGAGATTCAAAAGAATCCTTCAATTCGTCTTACCATAAAATCTATAATGGATATAAAATCATAAAAAAACTAGAAGGTTGATTTATAGATTGCATATGATATTCTTAATTTAAGAAATAAATAAATTCAATAAATTTAATAATTTTAATAATTTATTTATAATAATATTAAGTTTTTTATTATTTAAATACTTAATCATAACTAAATGACCAAATAAATATGATCTTAATAATATTTTGCTAATTTAAGTTTAGCAACTAATTCTTTTAATTAAAAAAGAATAGGTAAAAGAATAAAAAATTTATTCTTTATGTCTAACGTTTAAAGGCAAAATGCCTAATTCAAGTTCCTTAGTAGCTATGTCTATAGGATCAAGAGATTTGGAACTTTTTAAGAATTTTTCAATTTCCTTATGAGGCATTGGTTTTGCACCCATGGAAAGTTGAATAGCTCTTGCACCTAAAACCCTAGCTTTTTCGAATCTTGTTAATTTTTTTGTATTGTTTTTATTTGCAGCCATTATTTAACTCCTAATTATTAAACAATAATCAATAGTATAAACTATTAATAGCTAATTAATTCCCATATCAGAATAATAATTAAAACCTATAAATAAAAAATAAAAAAGGATTTAAGATTATTCCCAAGTTTCAACATGAGAAATTAACATTCTTCTACAACAATATCTTGTAATACCCATAGAATCCAAAATTTCTTTTGAATCTTCGCCATCAGCTAATCTGCGGTTATATTCATCGAAATATGCAGAAACGGGTTTTCCACAACTTATACATCGTATAGGTATCATATAATCATCATTTCCTTTTTATATAAAACAATATTTCATAATTAAAAAATATGAAATAATCAATTGAATTTTACAGCTTTTCCAATCTCAAATGAAAAATTAAAAAGATTGGATTCTTACAGAGAATTTTAATAAATTTTACAAACTTCAAAAAAGACCGGAGCCTCTTTAAAAGAATTGTAAAATTTAAGAAATATAAAATTACCTGTAACTTTTTTGTTTACGAGCTCTAGCCCCAGGACCACCGTATTTCTTAGGTTCGGAACGTCTTGGATCCCCTACTAACATGGTTCTGTCATATTGAGTGTAAATCTCTTTTAAGTCCATGTCTTGAGTCCATTGCACTAAACCTTTTGCAATTACCATACGTGCAGCTTCAGCTTGGCCCATAACTCCTCCACCATTAACTCTGATGGAAATGTCTACTTGGTTAGCAACATCTCCAGCTAATTCTAATGGTTCGGTTAATTTTAAACGTGCAAGTTCTGGAGAATAAAGTTCTAAAGGAACTTTATTGATTCTTACTTTACCAGTACCTTCTCTTACAGTACCTCTTGCAATAGCTGTTTTACGCTTACCGCTTGTATGAACAACTTTCATAACAATTACTCCATAATTTAATATAATTCGTATAATAATCCTTCATTAGAACAAATCAAAACTTAGAGCAAAATTATTCGAATTTAGCTCCTAAAAGTTTAGAGATTTCTCCTAATTCCATTCCTTTTTTAATGTCGTTATATTCAGCTTCAGGCATGGTTAAAAGTTCAGCATCAGCATACTCTTCAGGTACACCTACAAATGCTTTGAATCCTTTGAAAGCAGTTTTACCTTTTGCTTTTTTCATAGGTAACATACCTCTTACGGTTCTTCTGAATATATCTTCTGGTCTTCTTGGGTATTTAGGACCTAAGTCACGAGGGTTAGAGATAGATGCTCTGTCCACTCTTTGTTTGTATTTAGCATAAGCCCAATCCTTATTACCAGTTAACATTATTTTTTCAGCGTTGAGAACTACAATCTCTTCGCCTTCGAGAAGTTTCTTGCTGACTACACTAGCAAGTCTTCCTAAAATATGTCCTTCACCGTTAATAATCATCATTTTAACACCAATCCTTTAGCTTATAACATAATCTTAACATTGCTGCCTTTAGGATTTGCTTCTGCAAGTTCTGCAATGGAAATAGCTTCACTGCCGAATTTTTCAATTTTTGCTTCAGCGTTTTTAGTGAATCCTAATGCTGCGATAGTTACTTTGTGATCTAATTTACCGTCAGATAATACTTTACCTGGAATAACCACAGTTTCCCCTTCAACAGTGTGTTTGTTAATATGAGAAAGGCTTACTTCAGCTTGGTTTCTTGCAGGTCTTTCGAGCTTGATAGCTACTTCTTTCCAGATACCTACTTCTTCCTCATAAGACTGTTTTCTAAGGTTGTAAATAAGGTCAATAAGGTTAGGATTAGTTTTCTTAATTTCTCTAGCCATTATTAGCTTCCTCCTTCACTAAATGTGATAAACTCATCTGCTTTAGAATCTAAAACATCACAAGCTTTCAATAAAACCTCTTTAGGAGGCATTGATCCATCAGTTTCAATTTTAAAAATAAAATCATTTTCACGATAACCAACATTGATAAATTTAGAATCTGCTGCTTTTGCTGTTCTTACACAAGTTTTACATAAAGAACAGTTTTCAATGTCAACAATATCAATTCTTCCTTCATCTTTGTCAGCTGCCAATACGCCTCTTGGACAATTGTCAGCAACTGCATAAATAACTTCCTCATCTTCGTTGAAAGTTATGTCAGGATATTGTTTGTATGCGCAAACAGTGGTTGGCACCCATTTTGCATGGTCTTTACCAATTCCTAATTTTGCTACAGCTTCTAAATCAACTTCTTGATCCTCTTTTAATTTCAAGAGAGGGATGGTATCGTATACTGGTTTAATCTTTGAGTCACCACAAGACTTTAAATCCGCTGAGTATACAGTTTTAGGACCTTTTTCCCTTAAAGAGAATGAAACGCTACATCTTGGACAATATTCTCCTTTTTCACTATCACAATCGCAATCTTCAGGAAGCACTAAGCCTTCAATAGATGCTGCATCGGATACTAAAGGAGTTAATCCTAATCTATGAGCTAATACTTCATCAAACATTGCAGAATCATTTTTAACTATGAATACGTCTTCAATAGCTAACTTTGGTACTTTCATCATTGCAATTCTTCTAATAGCATTAACAAAAGGCACTTCTGCATCATAGACTATAAAAGTCATGGAATTTTCATCTTGCTCTTTGACATCAATTTTCATATTAAACCCTTCTTATACTCTTCTTCCTCTTTTACCGCCTGGTCTTCCAGTACCATCATGAGGTATAGGAGTGATATCTTCAATTTTACCAATTTTGATTCCAGCTCTTGCTAATGCACGAATGGTTGCTTGTGCACCAGGACCTGGACTTCTAGGACCGTTTCCACCAGGAGCTCTTACTCTGATATGTAATCCAACAAAACCTTTTTCTTTTGCGTCTTCAGCTGCTCTGTTAGCTGCTTCCATAGCTGCAAAAGGAGAGGATTGTTGTCTGTCTGCACGAACTACTTTACCACCAGACCATTGACAAATGGTTTCTGCTCCGGTAATATCAGTTACAGTTAAGATAGTATTGTTAAAGGATGAATAAATATTAGCTATTCCCCATTTTTCATCTTTTGCCATAATAACACACCTTATTGATTTTCACCAGCTTCAGTAGCTGCTTTATTATGTTCTTCAATCTGTTTAGCTACAGGGGAAGAGTGGTAGAAACCAACTGCTTCTTCTTCTCCTCTTTTAACAACATAACTTGGAGAATTTAATTTTTTACCGTTTAAAGCAATGTGTCCGTGTACTACAAACATTCTTGCTTCTTTAGCAGTACGAGCTAAACCTTTTTGGAAAACTATAGTTTGTAATCTTCTTCTTAAAATATCTTCAACAGTCAAGTCAAGAATATTTTCCAAGTGAGCATTTTCATCAAGGATTCCTGTTCTTTTCAAGTGTCCTAATAACTCTTCAGTTTCAACTTTTACTTGATCTTGAGAGAAACCGAGTAAGTATCTTGCTTCCCTACTGTATTTTCTAACTAAAGTATCAGCTTTCCAAATTTCTTTCTTGTTTTTTAAGCCGTATTTAGACATTAATTTGTTTTCAGTTTTAATTCTTTCTGCATTCCAAGGATGAGGTGGTGTATCATACTTTTTCCTTGCTTTTCTTGGATGTCCCATAATCACATCTCCTTATCTTCATATAATAATCATAAATTTATTATAAAATTTCGTAATAATCTATCAAGTTTACCTAAGTGCAATAAAAGAAAATTATCTTCTTCTACGACTTACACCGACAGTAGAACTGTGTCTGAAAGTAGATTTAGTTCTTTGTCCTCTAACTGGTAAACCAACTTCGTGTCTTCTACCTTTGTAACTTCTGGTCTTTTTCATTCTGTTTAAATCGTCTCTTAAAGTCATGTCAAGATCAGATTCAATCAAATGAAGGTCTTCACCAGTAGTGTAATCGTTACGTCTGTTTAACATCCAATCAGGAATATTGTGTTCTTTTGGATTTTCTAAGAGCGCTTCGATTTTTGCAACATCTTCTTCAGAGATGTAACCGATTTGATCATCAGTATTTAATCCTAAGGTAAGACAGATAGATCTAGATAAGGATAATCCAATACCTTTAATTTCAGTTAAAGCATGTTGGATAGTTTTGTTACCATCTACGTCCTTTCTGGATATACGCACTAAGTGCTTAAAGTCGTCTTCCATTAAAGTAACCTCCATATCATTTTTTTCAGGAGCGAACCCACGAGACGTTAATTAAAAAATTTAGCGGATTCGAATGCTTTATTTTAAAGCACAGTTTTTTCAACAATGTAAAACTTAGTCTGACAATAGTCAAAACTTAAGATTTAAGCCATTTAACCAATGCCAACCAAGAGTTCATATCAGTTTCAAGCACATTTAATAATTCTAATTAAATAATAACTACGCTCAGCTTACTAAAAGATAGAGTAACTTAATACTCAATAAATTACTAATAAACTTTTAAAGCCATAGCTAGATTATAATTTAACTAATTAAAAAAAAGCAAACTAAATAAATCCAACTCGTAAAGCTTATTTGAATTGGATTTACCTTAATGATAATTTGATAAAAGTGATATTATCATTAATAATAATCCTATTAAATAGAATTACATTAAATTGCTATACACTAATAAACGCCGAGACTGGGATTTGAACCCAGGCGAGGTGAACCCTCACGGGATTTCCAGTCCCGCGCCTTACCAGGCTAGACTATCTCGGCATTCTATACTATATCAGACATAGAACTGTCTAACATATAATACACTGATATAAAAATATAAGTAATTAATAGTATATAAAGGTTTTGATATTTGAACCATAATTTTGTAAAAAATAGATGAAAATTCAAAATCATAACCACAAATTAATATTGAACTTGATAATATTTAAAGATTTTTTATGAATTTATAGTAAAGTTTATATATGAGAACTAAAATTTGGGATTTTTTGATATTGAACTGATTAAAAAATTTTTCAAAAAAGCTGTTTTGAATATATATCATTGAAATTAAAGTAGCTCATTTTTTCAAAGAATCATTCATTTAATCTTCTTTCCACTTTAGTATTCAAATCATCTATAACATCTTTAATTGCAGGATCTTTGGTTAAATCATAAGCAATATTGAAATAGAATAAAGCTGGAACCACTTTCTTATCCTCATCCAATTGGAATCCAAGGTTTTTGCATATTGTAATCACTTCAATGCTTGGACCATAAGGCAAACCTTTTGACTTGAGGTATTCTCTAATGTCTTCTATTGGACCATCATACTCATTTATACTATTTTCATCTAGAATATTTTCATCTAAAATATCATTTAAATTATTCTTTGAATCATTATCTTTATAATATTCACTTAATTTATTTAAATAGATGGCTAATTTTAGATTTTCTTCATCATTTGAGTCCTGATATTCATTAAGGTAATAAATTGATAAGTTTTCAAAGGATTTTGCAAGGTCTTCAGTAGAATAATCATATTTGAAAGACCTTATGGTCAAGTCATAATATTCATTCCAATCACCATTATGCTTATGAATTTCACATAATCCAAAAATAGCTTTTACATTAACAGGATTATAGTCATAAGCCAATTTGAAGGATTTAAGGGCATTGTCGTATTCATTGAAATGCAATAACACATTTCCATAATTTGAATATAGAGAAGAATAATCCAATATGAGAGGAATTTTCTTTTTTATTTCTTTATTGATTGTAATCTGGAATAAAAGCTCTTCTAAAAGATTTTTGAATACATATTCCCCTTCAACATATTCCTTATTCAAATTGACATTTTCCTTTGCAAATTCAATGGCTTCATCAAATTTTTCTTCACTTACAAGAATATTCATTTCTTCAATAATCTTTGGAATAGGCTTAATTTCCATAATATCACTTAGTTTTTATGCAATTAAATTGAATAGAATTAGCTGTTCAATAATTCTTTTTTCTTTGCTTCAAATTCATCTTCGGTAATAATTCCATCTTTAAGAAGGTCATGATATTTTCTTATCTCTTCTGGAATATCACGGACAACTTGTTGGACTTGAGGCGCTTCTTCCACTTCAAAGGAACCAGTGTTTAATTTATTGATCAATCTGGTTTCAAAATTGTTCAACATGTCATCATCCAATGTTTTAAGCAAAAGAACCTTTTCACCTAAGTTGAATTTGATTCTATTGTCAGCAATCCTATCAAGATGTTCAGTGCTTATATCATTATAATCTATCTTGAAAGAATCCTTGACCTTACCATTCAATCTGCTTCTCTTTTCTACATAAATGGAATTTTCATCCAACTTAATAGCTCCATTGAATGTGTTTTCCTTGCCGTCAATGGTCTCTATTAAAAGACCTAAGAAATCAAATTTCACATTTCGTGATTTGATTTCACCTGAAGGCATGTTTCCTTCTGGATTGAATAAAAAACCTAATCTTCCCATACTATCAAAACCCTAACTTTAAAAAATAATCTTACTAATAAAATATAACATTTTAAAAACATATAAATTTAACTTAAAATTTAATAAATAGAATAAAATAGGATAAAAATGATAATTATTAAATAATTTTAATTATAAAACTATAAAAAGTTAAGATAAATTTTAAAAAATGATGATTGTGATTTAAATGGTTAAAGGAAACAAGGATAAATTTGTATTGGAATTAGGCAATGATGAAAAGGGCCAACCTAAAACACTTAGTGCAGAAGAGACATTAAAGCAAATGAAAAAAGGATTTAACAACGGATACGTTAGCTTTGAATATCCATTCTTATGGCAAGAACTTAAAAACGAAGATGAAGATGAATTCACTGTCCGTGTATTATTAAACAAAAACAACAATTCCATTGTAAAAATATCCATACAACCATGTTTAGTAAATACTGTTGAAGAATTGAAAGAACTTGTAGAAACCGATTTGATAGAAAAAGAATGCGAAATTCAACAGTCTGGAATGGAAACTTTTGATAACTATGGAATCTGGGACATGATCTATTTGACAAAGGAAGGATTGGAAGTGGAACAATACTCCATTTTAAAAGACAACAATTTATATTCTCTTGAACTCTATACCAAAAACAATAGGGATCAAGTTGCGGTAAAGTCCTTTGTAGATGTCATTCAAACATTTAAGATTCTAAAACCAGCTTTTAAAGTAAACGGAGATTCATACGAGAGAATATGAATCCTAAACTATTTTTTTAATTAGAAAATAAAAAACTTGAATCTAATCTAAATTATTTTTAAAAAAAAATAGATAAGGCTAATAGAAAAATAAAAATTATAAATTATAAATTAAAAATTAAAAAAATGTGAATAATAACCCTACCTGAAAAAATAAACTCTAAAAATTCAGATAGGGTCACTAATCACAACAAATTTGTCCTATGTTTTGGTTTTATTTTACAAATCTTTTTTGTGCAAAAAAGAATTATTGCAAATAAAAGGCATATGTCCCTCCCGCCTGCCCAAAAACAATGAATGTTTTTCAATATGAATTTTATTTACAGATTAATGGAAAAACCATCCCACTATTTTTATTTAGATTGAAACTAATCATTTAAAAACGCACAATGTCTCGTCCTTATTCATGTCATGATAGAACTCAGCCTTGTCATCACCAAAGTCTATGACCTGTATCATATCATAAATCTCCTCGCTTAGATTAGGATTTATATCCTTAAGGATGTTTTTATGTTCATAGATCATATCCTTATTGAATTCCAAATTCTTCTCATTTTCAAACAATGCTCCATAGTATATTTCCGCTTCAACCAAATCCTGGAACATATGGCTTCCAAAGGACAGTTCCGGCATATATCCCACTTCACTGTATGATTCTTCTAGAATTGCAGAGAAATAGCTGATATCAGCAAAGACCACTGGAATTCCTAACTCTGGAGAGGATGTGCCTATCCTACCAGGAACTATTAGAATTGCAGTCTTGCCGTTTTCCTTGCAATATGCATTCACATCATTGATTACATGAGAGATTGAACTTTTTTGAGCATATGGATATTCATAATACCTATGCGGATCGACATAACAGATTGTGTCTATCTCATTCTTACGTGACATACCCATTGAAGATTCCTTGATATGGAAGAAGACATTCTTATCTTCAGGCATTTCAATTGCTTCATTGTTTATTGAAACCTGCAGAGGTCTGCATTGCAATAGGTTTACATTGAATGAATTATCTTCACCAACATTGACTGTATACTCTATGTCAACAGGATAATCATAAGCGGTTTCCAATGTATCCATGATTTCCTTCATCTCATCAATGAAATCCTGATTTTTTACAAGCCCTTCACAATTTACAAAGACTATTTCACGGCGTTCGCCTCTGTCACGGAACATTCTTTCAGCTTCACGGTCATGTTCAACAAGAACCCTCTTTGCATATCTTGGAATAACATCCAAACCGTCACCAACAGGAATGTCATGCAAGCTGATGTCCTTCAAATCAATCACATCAAGATAATGTTGGGAATATCTGTGCTTTTCCCTAATATCCTTCACCATAGTCACTTCAGGCTTGTCAAGATTGACTATTCTTGGATAATCCTTTTTTGTCCTGTCGACAGCCTTTGTACCGAGACCCATTACAAGTCTGAGCATTCCTTTGCTGTTGTCCATATCAGGCAGTGGGGAATATGGGCTGTATGAGAATCCTACACCTGCAGCAGTCGGGAAGAAATAGTCTCCATGATATGAACCTGAAACCCTTTGAACCAGAAGGGCCATCTGCTCATCAGTATCATCCAAATCGTTTATTTTCCTATATTCTAAAGCGGAAATGTTCATGGTACTTGAATATACCACCTTTACCGCTTCTTCAAAGGCTTCCAAACGCTCTTCAAGACTGCCCCTATTTACACAGAAGACTGATTCGTATTTTCCTGCAAATGCATTTCCGTATCCATCTTCAAGGAAACTACTTGATCTGACGATAATAGGGTTCTGTCCGAAATAATCCAATATCTGTATGAATCCCTTTTTGATCTCATCGGAAAAAGTACCGTTCTTAAGAGCTTCTTCCAACTCTTTTCCATATTTATAATAACCATCAGGGGTTCTTTGCTTTACCCTAAGGTCCCATAAGTCATTTGAAACTATGTAAGTGTAAAAGAGGTCTGAACCAATGTAAAATGAATCATCAGGTTCAAGATTTCTGTAAATGTCAGGACGCTCCTTTTCGATTATCTTTCTTGCAAGAAGCATACCACAGGACTTACCACCTACCAAACCGCTTCCTACACGGCGATCGTAGATTGTGATGTAATCCTCAAAAGTGAAGTATTCCTTTATCTTTGAAAGCATCTTCTCGTCTTTGGTCATCATAAGCTCACAGATCTTATCGCATTCATCATCGATATTCTGACCTTCTGCATACTTCATTCTAACCTGAAGCATATATCTTTCCCAACTGTCCAAAATCTGTCCACCTTGATGCTTATCAGAATCATTGATGGTCTTATAATATTTGCTTACTTCCTGACCATCCTGCAAAACCTTGACAAAACCTGTTCTTGGGTTGAACTTATGCCCTAAAAACATGGTCTGGGAATATCTGTTCCATACCTTAAGTGGAGAAACATAAACCTCTTCAGGAGAATTGGAGTGCACATTCAGGAATAGCTGTGTGGTTTCACGAATTTTAGCTATTGCATCAAATGAATGCCTTCCCCTGATGATTGGGAAATATGCTACAGTATCCAATTGGAATAGGAATGGGCAGGTAACCTTAAAGAAATTACCCATCATCAAATCTGTAGACCAAACCGCTTGGAGGTCACTTAAGCAGTCAAATACATAGAATGCGTCGAATCCTTCCTTTTCAATGATTCTGTGAACTTCCAATGTGAAGGTTTCAAACTGATTGTATGGATTGACCTTATAAATCTTGATTCCATCACGTTCAATCATGCAAAATTCAGTTTCAGGATTATTCTCCTCGACTTCAAGGAGCTTGAAGTCATCTTCTGTCATTTCAATCAATGGATGATGATTAGCAAACCTGATGTATATCAGGTTTCTATTGTCCTCCTTCGCCTGTTTGACATAAGGATCGACAAAGTAAGAGAATTCATTTAGATTTGTAACATTCCAAACTACATTATCTCCCAAACGAATATTGTCTAAAGCTTCATCAAGCCCTGGAATCCCTGATTTTACTCTTTCGAATGCAGCCATAATAATATCTCCTAATCTTATTTAATTTCTTACCATTGGCACTCCTGTTAATTGTGAAGCCTCCATAGTCAATGCAACTAAGTCTTGACGTTCAAGATTTTCAATATCAGTGTTTCCTGCCTGTTGAGTCAATGAGGTTACTTCCTGAGTCATTGCTTCTATATAGTTTGCCACTTGCTGACCTTTTCTTATAGGATCCAGTCTTCTTCTAAGCATCCTATCCTGTGTTGCAATTCCTTTAGGGCAAATACCTTCAGAACAGGATTGGCAAACCTTACATCCTATTGAAATGAGTGCAGATGTAGCGATATAGACAGCATCTGCACCTAAAGCAATAGCTTTAGCCACATCAGCACCGGATCTTATTCCTCCTGCAGCCACAAGGCTTACTTCACTTCTTAAGTTAATATCCTTAAGAGCATCATCAGCCTTTACAATAGCTTCTATTGTAGGAATACCTGCATGTTCTGTAACAACTTCAGGTCCTGCACCGGTTCCTCCTTGCATACCGTCAACTACAATTATGTCTGCACCTGCCTTAGCTGCAATCTTTACATCCTGTTCAACTCTACCGGATGCGAATTTTACAATGATAGGAACTTTCCAATCGGTAATTTCCCTTAATTGGTTAATCTTCATACCTAAGTCCTCAGGCCCAACAATGTCCATGTGCCTTGCAGGACTTAATGCAGAGGTTCCTTCTGGAATGTTTCTGACTCTAGCAACTTCTGCAGTTACCTTATGGGAAAGCAAATGTCCTCCCATACCGGATTTTGCACCTTGACCTATCTTGATTTCAACAGCTTCTGCATTGTTCAAATAGCTTGCAGAAACTCCAAAACGACCTGATGCATACTGTGCAATCAGTTTGTCTGCATAATGCCTTTCTTCAGGAAGCATTCCACCTTCACCAGTATTGGTGATTGTTCCTACCTTGCTGCTTCCAATAGCCAATGCTATCTTTGCTTCCTTGCTTAATGCACCAAATGACATTGCCCCAATCATGATAGGAGTGTCTATTTCAATAGGATTTTCTGCAAACCTGTCTCCAAGAACCACTGAAGTCTTGCATGTTTCCCTATATGAGTCTATTGGAGGTCTTGAGACCTGTGCAGGCAATATGCTCAAGTCATCAAATGTCGGGATTCTTCTGGTGAGCCCGCACCCTCTGACCTTATATGCTCCTGTTTGGCTTTTACGTTTGATTTCAACCATTGTTGAATTTGACCATACACCTCTTCCTTCATCAACAAGAGGTCTAACATATATTGCATGTGTCGGGCACATCTCTTCACAAATCTTGCACCCTACACAGTTTTCCTGATGAATAGGCAATGGCTCATCATTGATTACCTCATATACTCCATGAGGACAGTTTGAATAGCAGCTATAACAGTTTTTACATGAGGATTTGTGAGGATTGTCACATAGATACCAACAGCATCCAGGCCTATCATTGCTCTGTTTGCATATCTCTAACTTCCTTTCAACAGTAAATGACATTTAATCTACCCCCTCTTGAATATTTTCAAGTGACTCTTCTTTTATTTTATTTAATGGTTTGAATACTGGACAGACAGAATATTTTGTTCCTCCAGATTTGACAACCTCATCAATTGCATTAGTTAGCTTTGCATAAGGTTTCCAAGCTAAATGATCTTCCTTATCAACGATAAGCGCTTCAGTTACAATCTCATTGGTCAATAGATAGTCAAGAAGTGTTGTTACAATGGAACCGTCCTGACCTTGTGTATGCTTCAATGATTTGACTGTCAATACTTTAATAAAGTCACCTATTGGTTTTGAATTGTCATTTCTCAAATCCTCAGGGACGAATGTCCTTGGACAGACTGCAAAGCATGCGTGGCAATCAGGAGGACATTCCCCTTTAATTCTTGGCTTAGTGTCATCGATTGTTATCAGATTATCTGGACATGCATATTCACATGCTCCACAAAGCACACATGCTCCAACATCAATGACATTTGACCTTAAATCCAAAAATGATGCTTCAGAGATATCCTTATCTATTGAATCGTCTGACTTTTCCCTTTGGTATAATACAGGCCTTGCCAAAAATTCCCTTCTTTCTATAGTTTCCAGATTTTTGCTTATTTTGGTTTGTGCAATCTTATTCAATAATCCTAATTGTGAATCTGTAAAGTCTTTTGCTTCAATGAATTTCTGTTCTATTGCTCCATTAACTATCTCTTCACCTTTTTCAGTTCTTATTATGAGTGTTGACCATCCATCTTCAGATCCAATTGAACCGATTGAAATGTCAGATGTTTCTGAAGTCAGTTCAACACATATGTTACAGTTTTTTCTTATAATCCTTTTAGCTACTGAAAGAGGTATTTTCACTGTCTCTTTGTTTTTTAAAAGTAAGAACACAAATCCTTTTTCTATTTGGAACTTATCAATATCCTCCATTTTCAAGTCATATTCCTTCAAGAGATTTACAAAGTACTTGTATGAAAAATTCTCCATACAGAATAAGCCCAATTTAACATCAATAGGGCTATCTGCATAGTGTTGTAGTTTGGATGCAGCCATGATTTGACATGGTGTTCCTACAAAAGCTATTTTATTTTCGCTCATAATTTCAGCTCCTATTGCATGTTAACAATTTTCTTAAAGTGTTCATAATCCTTATCATCCAGTTCGAAACCATATTCTGTTAAGACTTCTTGAAGTTCATTTAAATCTTCAGAAGTGGTCTCTTTCATAACTGCATTTTTTCCTAAGCTTTTCACATTTCCAAGAACAAAAATGCTTCCTCTCATGATGGATTCTCCAACATCCTCAGTTACATCACCAAGTATTATGAGCTTTCCACCCATCATAAGGAGCCCTGTCATGAAACCGCTGTTACCCCCAATGATTACGGTTCCCCCTTTCATGATTTCTCCAGTTCTTGAACCTACATTTCCTTTAACGATTACTGTTCCACCATAGATTCCTTGTCCTGCACCGTCACCAGCTGTACCTTCAATGATCAATTCACCTTCGGTCATATTGTCTCCAGCAAACCAGCCAGCATTTCCAGTGATGTGTATCCTTGGCCCATGAGCCATTGTTCCAACAAAATAGCCAGCAGAACCATTGATTTCTATCTCCACATCTTCAGTTAATCCAGCGCAGATATTATGTTTGGAATCAGGATTGTCAATAATGAGCTTATCATGATATTTAGCTTGTTCCTTTATGGTGCGGTTTAATTCCTTCTCTTCCATACCATTTGCATCAATAACATATTCTTTCATAGAAAAAACTCCTTATATGGTGTAAGCTCTTGTTTCGCCAGGAGCTATCTGTTCTATTTCATCTGAATCTGTGACATCGTGCAATGCCATTTCCTCTGAAGCAACAGCAAAGATCTCATCGGTTTCCACCATCACACCCGGCCTAAGACCAAGCTTGTCCTTTGCAATTCCAATACCATTAGGTGTTCCGACCAATATGGAAAATGGACCATCCAAATCAATTACTGCTTGATCCAATGCCTCTTCCAATTTATAGCCTTGGTTAAGCTTATCTGCCATATAATGAACAATGCACTCAGTATCATTGAATGATTCGAAAGTGTGTCCTTTCCTTTCCAATGGGTCTCTTATTTTCCAGTAATTGGTGATTTGACCATTATGCACCACAGTAATGTCCGGTATGATGTAGCTTTGGTATGGGTGTGCATGATAGCGGTCAACACCACTTTCTGTTGCAAAACGAGTGTGTCCTATTCCATGAGTTCCCATTCTGCTTGGAACATCGAAACGTTCTGCAATGTCCTTTACTTTTCCTGTATCCTTAATCATTTCAAATGAATGTGAACCGTTGATGACCCTTACATTTTCCAAATCATCTATTTCGTTTATACATGGTTTTAAAAGTGAAAATTCATCCAATGCTATTTTACATTTATATACATCTGAGTCTCCTACAGACTCGATCAATTGCTCTTCGAATATTGGACTGATTTGATTTAATAATGATTTTAAATTGTCTAATGCTCCTCTTCTTCTTTTTACTTCAATGTTTAATTGATAATAATTTTCAGGGAAATCCAAACTGCCATAGATTGCATAACCTGCAGAATCCGGACCCCTATGCTGCAAGGATTCAAGCATTGATGTCAATGCTTCTCCTACAGGGTGAGTTTTTTTATCTTTGTATATTACACCTGCTATTCC
>CACYJH010000032.1 GCA_902774685.1 uncultured Methanobrevibacter sp. | reverse complement strand
TCTTCAATTGTTTTTACAACATCTTGAGAATATTGTTTTAAGACATCAGTAACATCAGACATAATTATTCCTCTAAACTAATATATATTAAAACTTGATTAAATACTTAATTGCAATTTAATGAATAATAATTAATTTTATTAAGAAACTCATGAAATAAAGCCAAATAGTTAAATAAATTAACTAATGGCCATTAAAGACTTGAGCTTGAGCATTTCTTAAAATGTGAATATTGTTTCCTATTCTGTATCCTTCCTCTTCTGCTAGTTCTCCATAAGCAACCAACATTTCCAACTCACCGTGAGCAGGTATGATGTGCTTAGGCTTAAGCATTCTTAGGAAATCCCTATGGTCTTCACGACCTGCGTGTCCTGAAACGTGTGCATTTGCATAAATCCTTGCACCATTGGATTTCAGTTTAGACTCAAGGATATGCCTGTTTGCAGCGTTGGTTGGATTTGGAATGATAGGTGCAGAGAAAATTACATTATCCCCTCTCTTGACATTGAATGGGGTTCTTCCGCTTGCAATTCTTGGAAGCAATGCATCAGGTTCACCTTGGTGACCAGTGGTTACAAGCAAGAACTTGTCCCTATCATCTTCAGCCTTCATAAGTGCCTTATTTACAGCTTTTGGAGATCCGTAGACATAAGCGTTTGAAGGTAATTTCAAAATTCCCAAGTTTTGCGCTATTCCACAGAACCTTTCCATTGAACGTCCTAATAAGAGAATTTCCCTATCACTGTCCTTTGCAATGTCTGCAATGGTTTGAATCCTTTCGATATGTGATGAGAAAGTAGTGACGATCATACCTTCTTTTGCCTTTAGAGGCTCTCTCATCAAGTCCTCCAAGATGATTCTTGCCACCTTTTCAGAGTAGGTTCTTGTCTCGGTGTAGTTGATTGCATTGGTAGTCTCTACGATAAGAGCCAATACACCTTTTCTACCTAATTCCCTAAGCCTGTTGTAATCAGGTGGTGGGGAGACCTTTTGGTGATTGTCAAACTTAAAGTCCAAAGCATAAACGATAATTCCTTCATTTGTGTGCAATACAGGGAACACAGCTTGAGGAATACTGTGAGTGGACTGTACAAATTCCAAAGTGATGTCCTTGGACAACTTAATCTTGCTTCCAGGATTAAGCGGCCTGATAGGATTGTTTACCTTGAATTTGCGTTCTCCTTTGATTTGCTTTTCAATTAATGCAGTGGTATAAGGGGTTCCAATGATTGGTGCATCATATCTGTGAGCCAATTTAGCTACAGCACCTATGTGGTCCAAGTGACCGTGTGAAAAGACTATTCCCTTTACCTTTCCATCCACATCCTTCATGATGGTGTCGTCAGGAATAATTCCCCTTTCGATTAAATCCAAACTATGCATTCTGTCTATATCTGTATCTTCGTGAATACTGATTCTGTCTAAGTGGATACCCATATCAAAAATGACTACATCTTCTCCTACTTTAACTGCAGTCATATTCTTTCCTACTTCTTCATATCCACCAATTGCAATAACTTCTACAGTCATTTATATCCTCCTTTTTGTTTTTTTCCGTAAAATAATGAGTGTAAAATATTTATTTTGAATAATATTTTGATATTTTTATTTCTAATAATAAAATGCAAAACATCCTAAATATGTAAAAATAAGAGCAAAAACTCTTAAATTAAAAAATAGAATTATCTTCTTGCATAAGCTTTAGTATCAAAGCCTCTTGCTTCGAGCCAATCCTTAGTTTCTCCTTTTATTACAAGACTGGAATTCTTAAGCTCTTCGATATTGGAAGCTCCAACTAAAAACATTGCGATTCTTAAAGATTCATTGAACCTTTCCACCATTTGGACTAAAGCTTCTTGTCCTTCATAAGCTCCCTTAAGTGCAGGAAGTGCCATACCAACAGCATCTGCACCTAATGCAATGGCTTTTGCAGCATCCAAACCTGAACGAATGCCTCCAGAAGATATTACTGGAATGTCAACGGAATTGACAACTTCTGCAGTGCTTACAGCAGTAGGAATTCCCCAATCCCAGAACAATTCTCCCATATAACGGTCATCTGCACGGTAAGTTTCAACAGCTGCCCAGCTGGTTCCGCCAGCACCTTCAACATCAATGAAGCTTACTCCTGCCTTTTCCAAAGTTTTTGCATCTTCAGCAGAAATACCTGTACCTGTTTCCTTTGCCATGACAGGAACCTTTACGCTTTTGCAGATGTCAGCTATTGAATCAATATAGCCTCTTGCATCAAGATCCCCTTCAGGTTGAATAGCTTCCTGTAAAGGGTTTAAATGAATTGCTAAAATATCACTGTCCAATATTTCAACTGCTTTCTCCGCCAAATCAGATTGTGGTGCTCCAATATTACCTAAAACAAGTGCTGATGGAGCATATTCTCTTACAACATCATAAGTGTCTCTCAATTCTGGATTGACAATAGCTGCCCTTTGACTTCCTAATCCTAAACCAATCTGCTTGTCTTCTGCGACAGTAGCCAATTCCTTATTGATGTCCTTTGCAGCAGGATGTCCTCCAGTAATTGCTGTAATGAATAATGGAGATTCCAGTTTCTTTCCAAAAACTTCAGTTGAAATATCAATTTCTTCCTTATGAACTTCAGGCAAAGCCCTATGAACGAGTTCAATGTCTTCAAAGCCTGTAGTTTTATCCTTATAATTGACATCATAATTTTTACAAATTAATAAATGTTCTAATTTTCTATCTGAAATCATTGTTTCCACTTTTGTATTCAATTAATAGTAATATAATAAGTTTAAAATTATTTTGAAATAATTTCAATCGTAGAACCTAAAAAAAGCAAGCATAATAAATGTTTTATAGAAAAACTAAATAATTAACTGTTTTTAAATAGTAAACCTTTATAATTGTTTATCATAATATAAACTAATTCATCTAAAATTCTTTAAAATAGAAATTAAATTTAACAAAGCCCTTATAAAAATTAGTTAAATTAAATTATCTTACGTGTTTAATTAGGTCCCGAATGAATTTAAAAACATTAAAATCCGACTTAATATTAATTCTAATCTTTTAAATTCAAAATATATGAAATCCATATATTTAACTATTTATAATTTTTTATTTTCATTATATTTAAATATTGGGTAAAAATAGGGGGCTTTTTCAAAAACTTATCAAAAAACCCATTTACCTCCATCATATATAATCTGATGTCAAAAAATCTATGATGTTTCTGTGTTTTAATCCGCTTCCTGAAAAATCAAGTTTGTCCATGCTCAAAACATATTTGTCAAAGTTATCGTCGATTTTTGCAAGAGCGGAAAATTCCCTTTCAATTGTCTTTTCATTCTCCAGCTTATATGTTACTTGGATGTAAATCTTTTCCTTAGCTTTTGTGCAGACGAAATCTATTTCCTTGTCATTGATCAATCCTATTTTTACATCATATCCTCTTCTGAGAAGTTCAATAAACACTATATTTTCAAGGATAGATCCCATGTTTTCCATTTCACCATATTTTGCTTGGTAGAACCCATGGTCTGCCAGAAAGTACTTTTCATTGTGCTTCAGCACTTTCTTCCCTTTTATGTCTTCCCTTTGCGCTTGATATATGAAGCATGCATTCTTGGCATATAACAGATAATCAAGTATTGTATCCTTTGATATTTTCCTTCCCTCATGCTTTATGTATTTGACTATGCTTCCTGCAGAGAAATTTTTTCCAATGTTCATTATTACATAATCAAGTATTCTGTTCAGCATATCCGTGTTTCTGATATTGTGCCTTGTGATAATGTCCTTTAGGAGTATTGTATTGTATATGTCCCCCAAATATGAGTACTTGTCTTCTGCTGCAACCTGCTGTATAGGAGGCATTCCCCCATATTCAACATACTCCTCAAACAGCTCCTCCAAGTCGACAATATCCGTCTTTTCCATTTCCTTTTTGTATTGTATGAATTCGACAAATGAAAAGGGGTATATGTTTATTTGATAGTATCTTCCGGATATTAGCGTTGCCATTTCACCCGACAGCAGCTCTGAATTGGAACCTGTGATGTAAATGTCACAGTCAAGGTCTACTCTGTAGGCGTTTATGCTTTTTTCCCAGTTTTTTACGTTTTGTATCTCATCAAATAGCAGATAGATTTTGCCCTTTGTGTTTTTAGTTAGGCCCATGATCAATTCATCAAGCTGCTTGAAGTTTTCTATTTTGTTGTATTTCAGGGATTCAAATGAGATCAAGAATATGTTTTCCTCATTTATTCCACGGCTTTTCAGTTCTTCCTGTATGCTTTTTAATAGATATGTCTTGCCGCTTCTTCTAACGCCAATTATGATTTTGACAGGTTCCTTATCAATTAATCTTTCAATCTGATTTAAGTATAATGTTCTCTTGATCATTATTTTCACCAAGACCTTTCTTTATATGAAATCTTGTATTTTAAAATATATAAATTTGTCGATTATAATCGACAATAATGATAATTATCATATAAACATCGAATACAATCGACAATAATGGCAATTTTTATACAAATATCAAATATAGCCGACAATATGATGTAATGGAAATTACATTATAATGTGAAAAACACAGATTGCATTAGCTAATGAAAAAAGTGGTTCATTGACTGTAAAAAGAATATGAAAAACATCACTTTAAATAAGAATTATCTTTTAATCCATTATAAAGATTTATCAAGGGCAAAATTGTGCAAAAACACAATTGTGATTTAAAAAAAAGTGAAAAAAAGAATAAAGAAAAAAATAGTTAGTTTTCAATCATGATGAGCTTGCCCGTTTTGGGGTCCTTGTAGACCTTTCCAAGCTCACTGTATCCTTCGCCGGAACTTGAGCTCACGTCAGGAGTTTCATTTAATTGCTGTCCCTGGTCTATCTCGGTTACCTGCTTCATGGCATTGATTGCATCCTTCTTCTGCTCAGGGGAGACGTCATCGTTGAATACGATTGCCTGCATGTTCCAACTGATGACTAGGAACACTAGCAAACCCACTGCTATCACTAGCATTGCATCAACAAGGTTGGCAACACCAGTCATAGGGTCTTCCTCTTCCTCCTCGAATGATGTCTTTCGATTAAGCTTAACCATAAACAATCACCCTAGAGCTTTCTTATTCTTGTAAGGACTACATCGGTCAACACGTCAATGTTTGCAATGTACTCGCTGTACCATCGTCTCCTTATCTTGCTTATCACATATGCAAGAGCACCTGAGCCTATTCCCACAACGGTTGTGTCGAATGCAACTATGATAGCGTTGGACAGTGCGACTATGTCTCCTGAACCTAATGCAGCAAGTCCCGGACCCATTGGAATCAAGGTACCCATAAGCCCAAGTGTAGGCCCTATACGGGTAATGATGTCAGTGTATGACAAACGTTTCTCTAATTTCTTTTCTCTGGAATTCACTAGCTTCTTTGCTAAAGCGATTCTGGATTCCAAATCCAGATCTGTGTCTGTTATTTCCCTTAGGTCGTTCTTCATTGAGTTCGGAATGTCCGAACTTTCTATGATGCCTAATATTTCGTCCTGACTCTTCGCATTTGAAATGCTGTTGATTAAGTTCTTCATCTCCACATTGGACACTGTCTTCCTGTGCCTAAATTCCCTGATTAATCCTCCTAACAATATTATTGCTCCTATTGCAAAGAGCAACAGGAATATTATTACAGGGATTTGAAGACTTTGACTAACCAAATCCAAAGTAGAAGTTAAAATGTTAGTGCCAACCATATAAAATTACTCCTCCTAAAAACTATACAATTTAATTAAAACTACGATAAATTAAAATCTGATTTAATTATTGAAACTATGTTTAATTCATCGAATCATTAAAATAATTAAAGAAATATTATAATATTAAATTTTATAAATTGCTAATGTAGATAAGACAATTAATAAATCACAATAATCTATTAATTTTAAAATCAAAAAACAAAACTTTATCCTTTAATTTTAAAATCAAAAAATTAAAAAAAAAGCATTTGCCAAAAAACTAATAAATTTAGAGGTTTATTATCTAAAAATCTATGAAGCTTAAAACTATTATTTTTTGGCAAACACTCCATTATAAACAAAAATTTTTAACTATTCTTCTTCCTCTTTATCCTTCTGACGCTTATAACCAACAAGCAACAACAGCAAAGCAACAATACAAATTAGTCCTAATTGGAGATAATCTGAAGACTTGCTAACTACATTGTCATGCTCATCAATCTCATAGGCATTAGGGTTAGCTGCACTGCTTCCACTATCACTAGGACTAGCGGCACTAATGCTTGGAGAAGCATCTCCACCAACACCTGGAGCAGCATCATGATCAGAGCCTAAAACAGCATCACTGTTAGAATCTGTTCCATTGCCTGAAACATCACCATCATGACTTCCATGACCATTTCCACGGGCATTTCCGCTTCCACTATGAGAAGTACCATTGCCTATGGCATCACTGAAGCCAGTGCCGTTTGAAAGCTTGTTCAATGCACGATTGATCCAAGCGAAATCACCTGTTCCACGAGCAGAACCGTTTCTGACATAATCCTTCAACCAGTCAGGATAATAATCCTCACTCATAGTATTCTTAGGATTTCCGTTGGTATTATTCTTGATGTTAGTTCCAGGAGGACCATTAACCTGCCTATTGGTACTGGCACCAATACGCCCAGGAGTGGTTTGAGTATTAATCACATTATTGGAAATGGTAGAATTATAAGTATTGGAATCCTTAACCTTACCTAAAACCTTAATTCCATAATTTCCATTGGTAGTGATATTATTGTACTGAATATTGTAAGTATGTCCACCACCTGTGCTTTGAATATAACTTATACCATAAACATTAGCATTAGACCTATAATCGCCAAGATTATTAACAATAATAGTATTGTTCAATATATTATCCCCAGTATCTTGAACCTCAATTCCAGTAACTAAACAGTAAGTGCTACTAAAACCTCCAAGAGTAGCATCCCCAGTCACATTAATGTAATTACTGATAATGTCTATGTATGTATTACCATAGTAATTCTGAGAATAAATACCGCAATTAGGGCCGCGATTAAAGGTAGTCAGATTGTTAAAAGCAACTTTTACATTGTAAACAGGCCCATTGATTTGAATAGGATAAGCGGTACCGCTACCTGGCTTACCTCCATTGGTGAAGACAGAAATGTTATTGCCAATGATAGTCACATCATTCAGATTATACAAGTCCAAAGCATAAAGATAATTGTCATTTCCCACTTTAGTAAAGAAATCTTCACAACGAATATTATTGTTCTCAATCAAGGAATAACTGCAACCATACAATGCAACTGTATCAAGTGTAGGGAAATTCATATACTGTGAAGTTACAAAAGTATGGATGTCATTAGATGACAAAGTCAAATTCTCACAGAAATCAGCTGCAAATGCAGCAACTGTATCCATACTCACCTTACCGTAAATCCCTGAAAATGTCCAAAGAATATACTTTATAGGCAATTCACAATAGATATCATTGCCATAAACCACACTATCATGAGTATTCCTTAAAAGAATTGCATAATTATAATCATTAGCACCTAATCCATAACCATACAAATTAATTGTATTGTTGATAATCTTCAACCCAACAAAATCATCATGATGCCCATCAGAATAGATTCCAAAGGCAGTGACATTCTCTGGAGTGGTATAATTCAATGTGCAATTATAGATTGTTATGTTGTCTCCATGAACATAAATACCTGCAAACTCATTATCCTCAAATTCCTTGTCCAAGACCATTTTAATGTTAGACAACACTATGCCATTGGCGCCTAAATCAAAAACGGTATTGTAGAACAGGGAATCCTTAGCAGTCACACGGGTATTGTTGGAAGTGAACCTGATTACACCGAGATTGTCGAAGTTGCCTCCGAAAATCAGGGTGCTGTTTCCATACTCTGACTTCAGGACATTGTCTGCAAAGAACTCATTGAAATTCGCACTATCTATGTAGTAAGTGTCCTTGCCTAAGGACCCATTGGAAACATCAGCAGAACCAGTTAAAATATCAGATTCTTTGGCATTTCCTAAATCCTTCAAAGCCTTTTTGGAAGAAGAACCGGAATACACAACATCATCATTGTCTTCAACAGATACCTCATCCCAACTGGAAACAGTATCATCTGAGCTTCCAGAGGCTAGATTGGATGAGGATGAAATGCTATCGCTGCCCCCACCTACAGAAGATGCATAATAAGAATCCTCCACTGTGGAAACGGGGCTTGACTCAATGTCATCAACTGAAAGAGAGCCGATTCCATTTTCCAATGAAAGAGAATCGCTATCGGCTGCATAAACGGAAGAGACAGAGACCAATAGGATCATTACCATTGAAAACAATATCAATTGTTTTTTTATCTTTTGCATATTTCAGTTCCCTTATTTTATTATTTAATATTCTTTCAACCACCAAATTACATTTTAAAACATTATCTTTTTTAAGTTTAATTGCAAGGAAATTGTTTCCATTATCCTCATAAAAAATCTAATAAATCTCCATTGGAAATTTATTTGTTATTCCAATCCAAAAATCTGATTAGAATAAGAAATGAATTCCCATTAAACCCCTTAATCATTATTTTTATCCTTATTTTTTCTCCTTTTTATAAAAAATATAAGAATAGACCTAAAAGAATTTTAGGCCTATTAAAAGATTTTTCTTATTTTATGGTTAGTTTTGCAGTTTTGCTGATTGCTGCGTATTGGTTGTCTCCTGCGAATTTGGCTGTGAAGCTGTAGGTTCCTTTCTTGTTTAGGCTTACTTTCACTGTTGCCACACCTTTGTCGTTGGTGGTTGCAGTGTAGGTTTTGCCGTTTACTGTGAAGGTGACTTTCTTGCCTGCTACGAGTCCGCCTTTAGCGGATTTGAATGTTGCAGTCAAGGTTTTTGTAGCTGCGCTTGCCTTGTAGGTTTTTGCAGGGACAGTCAATGTACCTTTTTGCTTGTTTACAGTTATCTTTGCGACAACAAATGATCCGTTGTATTGGTCATCTCCAAGGTATGCTACTGCGAAGGTGTATGTTCCTGCAGCCTTAAGGTTGATTTGGAGTTTTGCTGTACCGTTTTCATCGGTGACTCTGTCGTAGACTACACCATTGAATCCGATTTGAACTGGCTTGTTTGCCAATGCGTTTCCGTTCTTGTCCTTCAAGGTGATTATGAAGTATTCACCGATTCTTCCATCAGCCTTAGTGTCTACAGCAGTTGTAGTCATATTCTGATAATCAATAACAGTTTCAGTCCTTACAGGAGCCTTAACCACAAGAACAGCACTTACAGAACCAGTAGAACCTTTATAATCATCAGTTTCCACAAAAGTAACTGCTATGTTCAATTTGCCGGTTGCATCAGTCAAGTCAGCAAGAGCAATGGACAATGTACCGTCTGCACCAAGAGCGTATGGGGTTGCGTCAGCGCCATTAATGCTGATCAACACTTCCTCTTCAGCCATGGCATTTCCGCTTGCATCAGTCAAGTTGATGAAAAGATTGCCTTCAGCATCAATGTCAGCAATTAAAACGGTTTCAGTTCTGGATTGAGTGGTGTTGATGTAATCGCGACCTCCATCATTCATAATATCATTAGTTACAGGTACATCGTATGTGCAACCTTCAATATGAACCAATTCCATAATGTCATAGCCAGTAGGAATGCTGACAATACCTTTAGTGGTTACATTTGTGAATTTGCAATCTCTGAAATTGATTCCATCTTGAGTGAAGAATTTTCCTTTCAAACTGCTTACAATGGAATCAGCAGCAATGTTCTCAAAAGTACAATTATTAAAGTTGATTTGAGTGTATTTAGCAATGTCAATTAAATTTTCACCAGTTAAAGTGGAATTTATAAAATCACAATCAATAAAGTTAGTAACATAAGACACTTCAGGAGGTATGACACCATAATTTACATTTTCATCGATACCATCATTAATAACTTCATTAGTTTTAAAATTGATAAATGTACAATTTATAAAAGTTACATCATTACTCCAATAACCAGGATTTATAATAGTCATATTGATGAAAGTTTGAGCATAATGAGTTCCTTCATCTACATGTGCTCCAATCTCAAACTCACAAGATATAATAGTGCTATCCCTAGTAAATCCTATAGCTGTAAAAGATTTATCTCTAAGAGTATTAACCCAAGTAAATGCACAATCCGCAAGATAAATAGTTCCTCCATTGTTTATACTTTGCGCTGCTAAATAAAGACCTTCATCAGTACCATAGGCATCAGCCCAACTGCTACCATGTATGTCGTCAGAAGTAGGGTCATTACTAGAACTTTCATTAACAAAAATTACATCATGAGATTCCCAATCACCGAGAATAGGGGACTGTCCGGAATCTTCTTCAACAATTTCTTCAAGAGCAGGCTCCTCATCCACAGAAGCCTCCAATTCAACATCATCATTCTCTTCCTGAGCAGACGCAGACTCAACCACAGCCGGCTCAACTTCATCGTCAATGGATTCGACTGAATCGCTTACATCTTCGGAAACCGCATCAACTACAACAGCATCAGCACTTGCATCCACAACATCCGTGGACACATCCTCTGCCGCACTAGCCGCTCCGATAATACAAAATATAAGTATTAAACATATGCATATCTTTTTAAGACTCATATTATCACAAAATTTAAATTTTTTATTTTCAAAATTCCTCTTCTTCCATTGGGAAAGAGGGAAAGAATATCCAGAAAAATTCCTTCAATAAGTCTTATGAATCCTCATGATTTTATGGTTCTTTGGTAAAGAAACATAATTTATCTAAAAACAGCTGCATTGTATGATGATCATAGAAAAAGCATTTTTTTAGTGAAATTTTAAACAGTTAAATTGGACTTATTTTTATTTTTAAGGGAAATTCTTTAGTTGTTTAATTTAAAACTAAATTTTAATAGTTATATTCGAAAAAAAACAGTTATTTGGATTAAGCATTAAAATGGCATTTTATATCAAAAAATTTTTTGACCGAACTTAATTCAGCAAACTTTATATAAGTATATATTTATATATAATAAATGTAAAATTCATTTGAGTAGTCACCAATCTAGCTTGATAAGAACTTATTTTTTTATCAAGATTATTTGAATGGATTTAGGAAAACAGATGTTTTTCCCATTTTTCGGTAAGTCTTATTAGGATTTTTCATGTCTTTACCAAAAACACATAAAATTCTATAAAAAACATATTCTATTTTTCCACCTTATACTCCATTCCATCCAAAGTGAAATTGATGATGATGTTTATAACCTGGTTCTCAATGACTACTGAACTATCATCATTTTTAAAATTATGCTTATCCTTATGCTCTTCTATCCATTCGTCAAATACCATGACATTGTGCATGGCACCCATATAAATCTCCTTTAACTTTTTAGGATTTGTCTTTATATAAGCCTCATGAACCTTTGTCTTGGCTCGTCCCTGTAGCTCGTCGATGTGGTCCTTGCTCAGTCCTATGTTGCTTGCATGATACTTCCTTAATGAGTGTGCACGGAAAAACCTGTACTTTCCTACAAAGCCCATATCTAAGCTATCATTGACCTTCTTGAAGTTGTAGATCAATGAGGCGTCCGTGAAGTCGAATACCTTGTCATCCAAGGACAGGTTATCCCTAGTTAATAGATACTTGACAATATGATGGCTTGCTTCAGGAGAGCAGAAGGTGTGATAGAACTTGTTGGTCTTTATCCTCTTCAGGTAGAAAGTGGGAACAACATCCTTACGATTTTCCAAACATTCCAAGACATCGTCAATGGAGCCTCCGTCATGATAATCCTCGGTTGCCTTTATGAAATCGCCGACAGTCAAGGACAATGTCTCTGCCTTGGCGCATCCGCTGCTTGAGATGAAAAGGATGACAGCAATAAAATCCAATGAGGAAACGTCACATGCCTTTCTAATATCAGACTTTGTAGGCAAGTCATCATATGAGGACAGGTACTCTCCATCACACTTGATGTCATTCAGATAGGGCAGTTCAATCTCAAAGTGCCTGTATAACGTCTTGATCCTAGAAAAATATGTCCTCACAGTGCTGATAGCCAAATCTGAATCCAATAGGAAATCCCTGAAATCCAGCAATCTCCTTTTAATCTTTCTTTTCTTGACTGGAATTCCTTTCTCTTCCTCATCGATTGCCTCATCCATAAGGGATCCAATATCCATATCATGAAAGAGTTCATACTTTCGAATCGCAGACCTATATGATCTGACTGTACTGTCCTTAATGTTTCTGTTTCTGCAAAATCCCTCAAACAAATATTCAGATGACATATGAAATAATTTGAAAAATTAGGATAATAAGATAAGAATTGCGAAATGATTATAATATTCAAATCAGCCTGTAAAATTCTAATTTGTCTAAAATATTAGAATTATTCTGTTAAATTATAATTAAACTGTAAAATTGACTTCAAATTGAAAAAAAAGATTTAAATACTATTTAGAACAAAATAAGAACACAGAATAAATTTAAAAAATAAAAATGAATTAAATCAACCCAATCAAATAAAAGTTTACTATTCATGCTAAATAGTAAAAACAAAGCCCAAACAATCAATATTTAATAATATAAGAGATAAAATAGGTTTAAATGAGAAAAAAGCAAAGGAAAAGGAGATATGATTGAACGTGAATGAAAACTCCCCGTAAATATTGAATCCTAACAAAATAAATGAAACAATAATTTTCATAAAGGAAATATTCAATCAAATCAAAGAAAAGCTTTTGAAAATAAAAAATAAAAATGAAAAGTTAAAATATGAAATGGAAGTTAAGAACATTTTAAGTCTGATGGAGGGGATTGAAGTTAATTATTTTCTGCAGATTTTAGTTCCATTCACTTTCATGCCTTGAAGCGCCTTTGCAATGGCCCCTTCCTCATTTGCATTGATGATTTCAGAACTGATTCCATAATCTGCCAAATCCAATAGCTCCTTTACCTTACCAACCATACCACCAGTCACATCAACATTGGTTGTTGATTCCAAGAACTTGATGTCTTCAATGGAGTTCACTTCATCGATATGAACTGCATCATCATGGGTTTTAGGGTTTTTGGTATAAACCCCTGCAACGTCAGTTCCAAGAACAATCCTATCGGATTTAAGGAATTTTGCAATGTATTGGAGCACTTGATCTCCTGAGATGACAGCAATCTTTACTTCATCATCAATAACCACATCTCCAAATAGAACAGGTACAAATCCTTCGCTTAGATATGTTTTGATTAAATCCAAGTCAAAGTCATATATTCTCTTATTGTGTGAGGTGATGAAAGATGATGGAGGTATGGCAATGCAAGGAATGCCATGTGCAATCAAAGACTCGCATATGATTGAATTAAGCTTTTTAACCTCATTTTGAACTTCAGCAAATCCTATTCTCTTTTCAAGATAATCCTTCATCTCAAAAGGTTCTCCAATCTTATACTTCTTAGCTGGAGGATGACCGAAGGATCCTGCCCCATGAACAATAACAAGACCATCTATCAAGTCATTGCTGATTTCCTCAGCATATAATGATTGTCTGATTTCATCTGCAATACGATTTAAATTATCATAATCAACCTTAGGTTCTGCTGAATCCTTTTCAGTTAATATGCTTCCACCAATCTTTAAAATAATCATAAAATCACACTATAAATAAAAATAATTAAATCTTAATAATAATTAAATAATCTTAATAATAATTAAATATCTTAATAATAATTAAATATCTTAATAATAATTAAAATAAATGAGAGATAAATGCTAATTCAATTTATTAAGGCAAAGGAGGAGCTCTCCTATTTACTAAAACACCATCCTTTGAGAACTTGACCTTAATTGTCTTGTCTTCAACATTGATTGCATCTGCAACTTCATCTACATTGTCTTCCCTGCATAGGGAGATTATGCTTCCTCCACCACCTGAACCGGTGATTTTGGATGCTAGCGCTCCATTGTCACGAGCGGTATAGATCATTCTGGACAATTCATAAGTGTTTACACCTAAAGAGTCAAGCAATCCTTGATTCAAATTCATGAGTTCCGCTATCCTTTCGACATCATTCTTTATAATAGCAACTCTTGCCTCATTGGCTATCTTGCCCATTGTAGAGATTATTGGATTGACCAATTCAGGATAAGTTTCCTTTAATGTCTTTACGTTCTTGACCATTTTAGCTGTGTTTCCATACTTATTTGTGAATCCTACAACAAATGGTGCATCTAAATGATTGTCAAAACGGACTATTCTCTTTTCACGGGATAAGTAGATTAATCCTCCATATGTACTTATCAGAGTATCCAAAGGACTTGCTATTCCTTGAACGTCCTCTTCAACGCCATGAGCTTCATGTGCAAGGGTTTCCTTATTGAATTCAACTCCATGATAATGATGCAATGCAGCAATTGTAGCTACTGTAACCGCTGCAGAAGAACCTAAACCTGAACCGATAGGAAGATTGAGGGATAGGGTCATGTCAATGTTGCTGTGATCATGAAACTTCCCCATAGCATTTAAGATATAACGGATAATTCCTGGTTTGCCTCTAACCAATGTATAAGTTCCTCTACGGGTATCCATCTTGACTTCAAAACCTAAATCCTTGGACTTTAATGTGGAGTAATTATTGTTGGATTTGCGTATGCTTACTGTAGCCCTTTTATTGACTGCACCGGCAATAGCAGGTTCATCATAAACCACTGAATGTTCACCGAAAAGGATTGTTTTCCCTGGTGCAGAAGCTACTGATATATGTCTCATTTTATAATTCTCCTAATTTTTTTAAATTAATCCAATATTCGATTTTGAAATTTTTTATTATATAAAAATTAATATATTTATAAGTTTATCTTAAATAGTATAAAAACTATACTATAGATTATGGCAAAAATGATTGAAGAGAAGGAATGCTACAATTGCAAATATTTGGAATTTGATTTGGATTTATGCACACAATTCTTCTGCAAATATCATGAAAAGCTGATCAAACAGGATGACTGTTGCGAGAATTGGGTGAAAAAGTAAAAAATACCCTTTAATAAGGAAGAAAAAAATTAGAAAAAAGTTTATATATAAAATTAGATATTAAAAATTATGTTAAGATTTACAAAAAGGGAAGCGGCAGACTTGATGATTGCATTGATTGTGCTTTCATTTTGTTTTGCAATATCTACTGTTAAGATAGACATCCATAAAATTTTATCACTTTTGCCGATAGTCATTATAGGTGTAGCTTCTGGAACAATATTGCATGAGGTCGGGCACAAGTTCATGGCAATGAGATATGGTTACCAGTCAGAATTTAAATTATGGCCTATAGGATTGTTGATCGGTTTTGCAACTGCATTTTTTGGCTTTGTATTTGCAGTGCCAGGTACCGCTAATCTTGATACTGAAGATTTAAGCGATGAAATGAATGGAAAGATCAAGATTGCAGGACCATTGACCAACATTGTGCTTGCACTCCTATTCATATTGATTGCAGCTTTAATATACCCTTTTTCATTGCACTCACAAACCATTCATTTGATATATCTAATCTGTACAGTAGGTTTCTCTGTAAATAGCTTTTTGGCAACATTTAACTTAATACCAATCTATAGTTTTGATGGCACCGCTGTCTTGAAGTGGAGCATTGGATTTTGGATTATTGCATTTGCTATTGCGGTAATTATGATGCTGTCATCCATGACAATAGGTGCAGAAAATATGGTTCTAATGATTATGGGCTTAACTTAAAAAAAGAATATGGCTCTAATGATTATGGGCTTAACTTAAAAAAAGAATAGGGAGATAAATCATGAAAGTTTTACTTATAAATGGAAGTCCTCATAAGGAAGGCTGTACATTTACAGCATTATCAGAAATTAAAGACCAATTGGAAAAGGAAGGAATCGACAGCGAAATCTTCTGGATTGGAAATAAGCCTGTTAGAGGCTGTATCGCTTGTGGAAGATGTGATACATTGGAAAAATGTGCATTTGACGATGATGTCGCCAATGAAATAGTGGAAAAGATGCTTGAATCTGATGGCCTCATTATAGGCTCCCCTGTTTATTACGCAGGACCTAATGGAGCATTATGTGCTATACTTGATAGGGTCTTCTATTCAGCAAGCTCCAAATTTGCGTTTAAGCCTGGTGCATCAGTGGTAAGCTGCCGCAGAGGAGGTTCAACAGCAAGCTTTGATAGATTAAACAAGTATTTCACAATTTCCAATATGCCTATTGTAGCATCTAAATATTGGAACATGGTTCATGGAAACACCCCTGAAGAAGTAAAACAAGATTTGGAAGGGCTTCACACCATGAGAACCTTAGCAAGAAATATGGCTTGGCTCTTGAAATCCATTGAAGGCAAGGATTTGCCTGAGCAAGAAGAAAAAGTGTTTACTAATTTCATAAGATAATTAGCAGATTAAAAAAAAAAAAAAAAATATTTTAGAAAAGAAATTTATATTTCTTTCCTAATTTTATCCTATTTTTATCCTATTTTTATTCTATTTATTATTCTATTTTTTTAAGAATTATTCTATCCATACACCAGATCCATATCCAACAACAGATGCATAATCCAAAGTGATGTCACCACTTGTAGAATGCTGCAGAAGTTCAAAGTTCTTTTGGCCTAATTTTTTAGAAAATTCCATACTTACCATAGTTGGACCGTATCCACATATACTAATTTGTTCATTTTTTACAACTTGATAGAGCCCTTCAGTATTTGCATTGAACACTTCATTAAACACAAGGTTGTCATGTTCAATGGTCTTTTCCTGAGACTTAAAATGAGATAAATCAGTACTATCAATCAAAGTGATTTTTCTTCCCAAGTTTTGGCTAGATTCATAGATGGAATTTGCCAAATCGATTGATGCTTCAACAGACTGATCCATCATGCAGATTGGAACTATCTTGAAAAAGCTGTCAAAGTATTTTAAGAATGGGAGCTGAACTTCACAGCTGTGTTCCTTTAAGTGTGCATTGAAATCAGCTTTAGCAAAATTAGAGTTTTTGATGATTTCATCTGCAAGTTCATTGTCTACATCACAGACTCCATTCGGAACTACCCAAGAACCTTCATTGTATACAGAAACATCTGCTCCATATCCTGTATGGTTAGGGCATAGGATTACAAAAGTTTCCGGATAGCCGTCTTGGACTAATTTTGAATAGGCATGAGCTGCAGTTGGGCCAGAATAGACATAGCCTGCATGTGGAACCATAATTGCATTTACCTTCTTTTCCTTGTTGATTCTGGATAATTTAGGTACCTCTCCAGGACCTAACCTATGTTTAAAACAGTCCTCTATTGAATCTCTCAAATGTTTTACATTACTATCATAAAATGCTCCAGCAACTGCAGGTTCTCTAATCATATTTTCACCCATTTTTAAATTTTCATAAAAGAATTAATTTTAATTTATTTTTATTTAAATATAGATTTAATTTACTTAATATAAAAGTTTATATTAAAAATAGTGAAAATAGAAAATAATTTTAAAAAAGATAAAATTGATAAAAATTGGTAAAACTAGATATAAATAGAAAAAATAGAATTTAAAAAGTTTAAAAATTTTAAAAAAAGTAAAATAATTAAAGAAATTCCTCCCAACAAGTGGAAAGAATTTTGGTCCAGGTTTTGCGCTCCGAAGGAGCGGAAAAGCTGGGATTAGAACTTTAATTCAAAGTCAGAAGATTCAATGTCTAAATCTTCATCTTCGCCAAGAATTCCTCTTTCTCTTAAGATTTGTCTTGCAAGTAACCAGTAGATTAAAGCGATAGCTTTTCTACCTTTGTTGTTAGATGGAACACAAATATCTACGTTAGCAAGTAAGTTTTCAGAATCGCATAAACCTACAACAGGAAGACCGTTTTGTTTGGATTCTAAAATTGCTTGAGAGTCTGATCTTGGGTCAGTTACAACAATTACTTTAGGTTCGATGAATTTAGCGTATTGTGGGTTGGTTAAGGTACCTGGGATGAATCTACCAGGGATGGTTTTACAACCAGTGATTTCACCGAATTTTTTAACAGGAGCTTGACCGTATTGACGGGTTGCTACTACTAAAATGTCATCTGGGTCGTATTTTGCTAAGAATTTAGCAACAGCTCTGATTCTTTCATCAGTTTTACGAACGTCTAAGACATATAAACCATCGGATCTTACACGGAAAATGTATTTTTCCATGTCACTAGTTTTTTGTTGGGTACCAATGTGTAACCCAGCAGCCAAATACTTTTCTAAAGGGATTAATAAATCTGACACTTTATCACCATATAATATAAAAATTTTTTTAATTTAATAAATTGTTAATAGCATAATAGTCATTCAATATCTTAATGACTTTATTTTTTTAATTAAATTATTAAAAAATAAGATAAGAATTCCAATAAAATCCTAAAAGGAGATTATTTGAGAATTCTTGTCTTGAAAATCAACAAATTTATTCATCTTTGATAGTAATGCAGTCGTTAGGACACATGTCGACACATACTTCACATAAAGTACATTCATCTTCATGATCAGTTACGATTTTGTCTCCGTCTAAGGAAAAGATTTCCATAGGACACATATCTACACATTCACCACAGTCTGCATTTTCACATTTGCTTGCATCAATAATAACAGTTGACATTTTTACACCATTTTCTTCTAAA
>CACYJH010000031.1 GCA_902774685.1 uncultured Methanobrevibacter sp. | reverse complement strand
CAAGGTGAATATCATGGAAGAATTATATGTTATGATTTACATTATAGTTTTTATAGTTGGATCCATCGCAGGTCTTTTATTAAGCTATAAAAAGCATATGGAACCTTATATAATATCTGAAATAGATGTTATGACCTTGGTTTTTTCCATTGTAGGATGGTTCCTATTATTCAATCATGGCTTAAACCATTTTATCAGTTCTGAAATCTTGCTCACTATTGCATTCTTCTGTATTGGGCTTGCAATAGGAAGAAGGCCAGGATATGGTCGTAAAGAGACTGCAATTGGAATATTGATTGCAGGTATTGTCTGGATTCTAACATCCGGAGTTTTATTCTAAACAAATTTACTCACTTGGTGATTTATATGAATAGTGAAGAGAAATATGAAATGATGAAATTAAGGGTTCTTCATAGTTTCAAATGGGAAAAGGATATTACAATTCCCTTATCTGAAGAATTTGGAATTTCTAAAGAGGAATTTGAGGATATTCTTATGAATCATTTTGATATGAGTGATTTGGAAAATATGCATGCTACCTTTGAAATAGCCAACAGAGAAAAGATAAAAAGGCAAATGCATCTTGATTTAAGACTTTATTGGTTAAGTGATGTTGCCAAATTGATTTCAGAGGAAGATGCAGATAGGATTTGCCATCAATTGACAAAGGACATTGTTAAAAATGGCAAGAAATATGAGGATGCTCTTGAAGAAGGAAGAGCTCAAATCGTTGAAATATTAAGGAAATAATATTTATATTATAATCAAAAGAACGAGACTTAAGGTAATTGAAATGCTTAAAAAACTTAAAGATATTGTGAGAAAAAGTTCAATTCATGTCTGCATTGTAAATTGTGGAGGATGCAATGGCTGTGATGTAGAGCTTGTTGCCCTTCTTTCCCCAAGATACGATCTTGAACAGTATGGAATTTATGTTCACAATAACCCTCGTGAGGCTGATGTTCTTTTAGTAACTGGTGCAGTTACAGAACAATGGAGAGACAATTTAAGAAGGATTTATGCAAAGACTCCTGAACCTAAGATTGTGGTTGCTGTTGGAAACTGTCCGCAATCAGGGGATGTATTTGCACAGGAAGGAGGAAGAGTTCTTGCTCCTGTTTCTGACTTTATTCCGGTGGATGCAGCTATTCCGGGTTGTCCTCCAAGACCAAGTGAAATTTTAGAGGCAGTGTTGACTGTTGCTCCTGGCGCTCTTGCAGCTAAAGGAAGAGCTCAAGATGCCAGAAAAGATTAATGTTTATTAGAATTAAAAAATTTAGTTAGAAAAGCAAAATAAGATTAATATTTATTAGTATTATAGAATTAGAATTAGATAAGTAAAGGAGTCAGATATTATGATATTACCAATTGGACCAATTCATCCAGGTTTAAAAGAACCTTTAAGACTTAAGCTTCAAACTCAAGGTGAGAAGGTTATTAAGGCTGAGATTGATTATGGTTATGTTCACAGAGGTATTGAAAAGATTATGGAAGGCAAAACCTGGCAAAAATGTATTTACTTATCTGAAAGAATCTGCGGTATCTGTTCATATGAGCATACACAAACCTTTGCAGAAACATTGGAAAACATTTCCGGTGTTCAAGCTCCTTTAAGGGCCCAATATTTAAGGGTCATTACAAATGAACTTGATAGGATACAATCCCACCTGCTTGCAAACTCTACATTCTTCAAGACCCTTGACCATGAAACATTGTTTATGCATGTATTGGCATTAAGGGAATATGCAATGGACTCCCTTGAATTGTTGACAGGTAATAGGGTCAATTTAGGTTGGAATGTCGTTGGTGGGGTCAGAATGGATGCCGATGAGAGACACTTCAATGCAATACTCGAGAACTTGAAGAAGATTGAAGACGGCTTTGACAGACATGTTGCATTATTTGAAGAGGCTCCAATCGTTGCCTTAAGGGCTAAGGGCGTTGGAGTGATGACTAAAGAGGAAGCAATCAAAGGTCATGCAGTAGGACCTATCGGAAGGGCTTCCGGTTTGAAGCATGATTTAAGAGAAGAGCATTATACTTATAAGGATGAGTTCGACTTCAAGCCTATTTGGAGAAAAGAGGGAGATAATTATGCCCGTACATTAAATAGGCTTTATGAAGTGGAGCAATCTATTGATTTAGTTAAACAGGCTATTGAAAATATGCCTAAAGGAGACATAAGAACTCCTGTAGATATTCCTTCAGGATATGGTGAATGGAGAAACGAGGCTCCACGTGGTGAAGTAAGATATATGGCTGAAACCAATGGGGATCTAATCAAACGCATTTCCATCAGAACTCCAAGTATCATGAACATTGATTCATGTGCAAAATACATGCTTAAGGATGTTGCTACAGTTGCTGATGCAGTTGCAACCTATGCATCTTCAGATCCTTGCATTGCATGTACTGAAAGGGTGGCAATCACTGATGTTGGCACTGGCAAATCTGCTGTAAAAGACTTTTTTGAGGTGAAATAGAATGTCTTCACTCATATGGTATATCTATGAATTTGCAAGAAAAACCTGGATAGATGGCTTTTTCGATGCAAAGTCAAAGGAAGACATAGCTCATAAGCCTGACAGGTTTAGGGATTTCCCTGATGTAATCAAGGAAAATTGTATCGGCTGTGGGTCTTGTACAGCATCATGTCCATCTCCAAATGCAATCAAGTTGGTTAGGGATTCAGACAGCGAGGAATCCCTAGGTCTTATTTATCCTGTAATCAACAAGTCAGCATGCATAAGATGCGGATTCTGTGCAGAAGTCTGTCCTTCCACTCCAAAGACATTGGAATGTGGTGAAAATCACTTCATTCGTGAAGAATTCAATATCATTCCTTCAAAGAGAAAATACATTGTGGATGAGTACCTATGCATCAGATGTAAGAAGTGTATGGATGCATGTGAAGTGGGTGCCATTGAAGAGATTGATGACAGATTGGTTGTAAATCAGTCAAAATGTATTTCTTGTGGAAAATGTTTAGAGACCTGTCCTGTAAAAGGAGCAATGAAGGGAGTCTTTGTAAACAATCTCGAAGAGCAAAAGAAAATCATCAATTTGGCAGTGAATACATTAGAGGAGTATATTGAATCAAAACAGGATGACTTGATTCAATTAGGCACCGATAAGCTATTTTTGGATGAATTGAAATTCAAGCCTATATTTGACGAGTCACTGACAATTCTAAATGATGAAGAGGTTGTTCATGAAGTCTTGGAAGATGCAATCAATAGGTTAAAGATAAGAATCATAACCTGGGACGGAGATAACTGTAAGAAATGTCAAATGTGCATTCCAGACTGTCCTACAGGTGCAATTTCATTTGACAGCGATAATGATACAATTGTAAGAGATAAGGAAAAATGTTTAAGATGCAGTATCTGTTATCAAACCTGTCCGTTTGGAGTTATCAAATATTTCTTGGCTAAATTTAATCTTGATACAAATGATAATGAAGAGGAAGTTATTCACATTTCTGTAAAGGCTTCTCAATTAGCAGAAAGGAGGGCTTAATATGGTTACTGTTGACCCTATTCCAAGACCGTTGCGTGATGTTCATATTGAGTATGAAATTGATGATGAAAAGTGCATCAACTGTAAGGATAAGCCATGCTTGAATGTTTGTCCTATTGATGCTGTTTATCAGGATGAAAATACTAAGTTCATTAAATTGGATGAGCATTGTTTCGGTTGTGTTTTATGTACCAATGCATGTCCTTATGATGCAATTCACATTAAAAAGAGATTATCTGATCCAATTCGTGAAAATGTTCCAAACATCAATAAGAAGCTTTGCAGAGCTTGCGGTGCATGTGTAAATGCATGTAAGTCAGGAGCTATTCATTTAAGGTCTTCAGGTGGAGAGGAAGTCCATAGTGAAATTGATGAGGATAAATGTATCCGCTGCGGATACTGTTTCAGGTCTTGCCCTACAGATGCAATCAAATATGGTGAAATCCTTCCGAAAACCGTTAAGGAAGGTAAGGCCCTCTGCATTGACCAAGACCAATGTATCGGGTGTATGACCTGTACAAGAATATGCCCTTCCAAAGGAGCTATAAATGTAGGAAAGACCAATAAGTTGCCGTTCATTGATCCTGCTTACTGTGCAAGATGTGAAGAGTGTATGCATTCCTGCCCTACCTATGCGATTGACTATGTTGAAAGGGAGGAGGCATTTGATTCATTCAATAAGATCAAAACATTGGAGATAGCATCTGAAATTATAGACAGGGACATTCATAACATTTCCAAAGGAGTCACCAATATTGACAATGTTTTGGTAAATTTACTCAAGGATATTTCTGCTGATTATCATTTCGATGACTTTGATTATGAAAACTCAATGGACATCAGGGATGTTCCAAGGGATATGGAATTCTCGGATGTTGAGATATTCACCTGTACCAATTGCAGATCCATTGTAGTGAATGTAACAGATTTCCTTAATGAACGTCTAAATGCCCTACTTAAGAAGGATTTGGATGTAGTAAAGGTTTTAGACCTTGTGGAATTCTTCCCGCCAAGTTTAGGCATTGAGGTTGTTGATGAGAACTGTATCAGCTGTGGATTATGCAGAGATGTCTGTCCTACAGAATCCATTAGTTTGGATGGTCCTAATCCAATTGTGATTGATACGGACAATTCCTGTGTCTACTGTGGTTTATGTGCTGAAAGCTGTAGCTTTGAAGCTATCAAGCTTAAGGAAGAGTTCTTCACAAACAGGAATCATGAGATATTCTTCATTAAAAGAGACCTCAGAGGAAGAAGAAATGGTACTGTAGAGATCAATCATCATGCTTGTCAATTATGTGAAGTATGCGTTAAAAACTGTCCAGTTGATGCTTTAGGTGTTGAAGATGGAAAAGTTACAGTAAATCATGATGACTGTATTTCATGTAGAAACTGTGAGGCAATCTGTCCTTTAAATGCGGCAAGAGTATCTACTATCTGGCAGTTCTTATAAATTATTTTTAAAAATTATTAAATTATTTTCTTTTTTTATTTTTATTAGATTACACTTATTGAAATTGAAATTAAATTAAACATTAAAATAGAAACTTAAAATCAAAAATTAATTAAATTAGATTAAAGACTTGAAGTTAGGAAGATTAGATTATGGTTAAGAAAGTTTTTATCACTGATTGCGAAGGACCATTGACATTAAATGACAATGCCTATGAATTGGCAGATGTATTTATTGAAGATGGTGGAAAATTATTCAAGATCATCAGTCGCTTTGATGATTACCTTGTTGATGATGTCAAGCTTGAAAACTATCATGCTGGTGACACACTTAAGCTTATTGTTCCATTCTATAAATTGGCAGGACTTACAAATGAAAAAATGATTGAATTTTCAAGGGAAAATATCTATCTTGTTAATGGTTCTGATGACACTCTTAAATTTGCAAACGAACTTATTGATTCTTTTATAGTTAGTACTAGTTATGGCCAATATATTGAAGCTCTATGCAATTATATTGATTTCCCATTCCAAAATACATATCATACACAACTAGATGTATGTGGGGCTACTAATTTTAATGAATTTAGTAAAAAATCAAGTAATGTTTCATCTGATGCAAACAATTCTCAAACCATTGTAGGTACCAAGTCACCTAAGTTTATTGAAGAACTTAAAAAAGTTGAGGAGTTCAGAAAGATCATACTTGAACATGGCGATGAAACTGAAGATGACTTCAATGTCTTGTATGACATTTTCTTCAATGAGTTTCCAAAACTTGAAATCAACAAATATATTGAAAGTGTGAAAACTGTTGGTGGAAAAGGCAAGCAGATTGCAGTTGAGGATATTGTTGAAAGGTTTGGACTTGAAGATGGTTCAATCATATATATGGGTGACAGCATTACAGATGTTGAGCCATTGCAGTATGCAAGGGACCATGGAGGATTGTCTGTAAGCTTCAATGGAAATGAATACCCATTGAATGTGGCTGAAATTGCAGTGATATCCGACCATACAATAGTAAGTTCCATCCTTATTGACCTTCATGCAAGATTTGACAAGGATTATGTTCTTGACTTTATTAGGACTTATTCTGAAAAAGGTCCTGATGAAGCATTTGCAGACTTTGAAGTGGATTACTCTCTTATTGAAGAGTTTGAAAAGGTGTTCTATAATAAGGAAGCACCAATCATCGAGATAATCACCGATGAAAATAGGGAGTATTTGCTTAAGATAAGTAAAGAGATGAGAAATGGCATTCGTGGTAAGGATATTGGCGGTTTAGGTTAATTCTAAGCCATTTATTTAAAAAATTTTATATTTACATTAATTATTAATAGATTTTAATTATGAGATGACATTTATGGTAAATTATGATAAGGTTGAAGATACATTCTTTGAATCATTTGATGGAATGTACATTAGAGCATTGATTACAGCAGAAGATGAATTGACTGTAAAGGAAGCGGCTTATGATGCTACAGCTACACCAAGCGCTGTCATTGGCAGAGTGGAAGCAGGTGTGGAAGCTTTTGTAGATGGGGACAAGACTCCAGATGGAAGGCCTGGAGCTATTGTTCAATTCTGGCTTACCGATGACTTGAAGAAGTTTGAAAAGGAATTGTCCTATAGGATTCGCCAAGACATTCTTGTTAAGCCATTTACAAGAGTGTTCAGCATAACTGAAAACCCTGTCGGTTCAATTCCAATGATGGAAAGTGTAGGTCATTGCGGAGATGGATATGAATGGGAAATTGAGGAATATGGAAGAAAAATGATCAATGTTCCTATTGCAGTTCCTGATTTCCAGATTGAATCTGAACTCTCCTATGCAGAAGGTATCATGGGTGGAAACTTTTGGTATATGTGTTCCACTAAAGAGGCTGTCTTAAAGGCAGGAAGAATCATTATTGATACCATTATGGAAGTTGAGGGTGTCTGCACTCCATTTGGAATTTGTTCTGCTGCAAGCAAACCTGAAACCAATTTCCCAGAGATTGGTCCAAGCACTAATCATCCTTATTGCCCATCCCTTAAGGAAATGCTTGGTGAAGAGTCAAAAGTTCCGGAAGGGGTTAATTATATTCCTGAAATTGTTATCAATGCAACTGATGAGGATGCAATGAACTTGGCTATCAAAAAGGCAATTGATGCAATAATTGACATTCCTGGTGTGGAAAGAATTTCCGCAGGTAACTTTGAAGGTCAATTAGGCGAACATAAGACCAATTTATTGGATATTTTGAAATAGAAACTCAATTAGAAACTTAATATAGAAACTCTATATAAAACTCTTAAAATAATGTGAGTGAATTAAATGGATGAAAATGATTTGAATAATTCAAATTCTTCAAAAAATGTAACTGCTGAAGATTTAGGTGTTGACGAGATTGTATATGATGCAATCAATGTAGATGTTATAGGCTTTGGGGCTTTGAATGTTGATAAGCTCTATAAGGTTGGACATATTGCAGAAATCGATGGGGAAAGCTTCATCAAAGGTGAAGAGGAATCTCCAGGTGGTTCAGCAGCAAATACAATCATAGGTCTTTCAAAACTTGGATGCTCAACATCATATATAGGCAAGATTGCAGATGATGAGGAAGGAGATCTATTGGAATACAATCTGATGATCAATGATGTTTATCTTACCAATCTCATCTATGCAGATGAGGGCAATTCCGGTAAGGTATTAGGATTTGTTTCCGATGCAGGAGATAGGGCACTTTATGTTGACCCTGGAGTGAATGATGAGATTACAATTGATGAGATTAATCCATTAAATGTGAATGCCTGCAAGATACTCCATTACACTTCATTTGTTGGAGATTCATTTTATGCTCAAAAGGAACTCTTGAAAACCCTTGGTGACAATATTGTTTTAAGTTTCGATCCTGGAATGCTATATGTCAAGAAAGGAGTTGAAGAACTTAAGGAAATCCTTGAGAGAACAAATATTCTTCTCATTAACGAGAGCGAATTGAAAATATTGTTTGAGGATTATTATAAGGAAAAGTTAAACTTATCAGATGATGCAGAATTAAGCTTTAGGGATTTGGCAGTGCATGTCCGTGATGATGGAATTGACACTGTTGTTGTAAAAAGAGGTTCTGATGGAGCTTATGCAATTAACAAAAAGGATGAGGAAGTTAAGATACCTGCATTTGAATGTGAAGCCATTGACACTACAGCCGCAGGAGATTCCTTCAATTCAGGATTCTTATATTCCTATCTTAATGGATATGATTTGGCTAAATCATGCATTATAGCTAATTGGGTCGCCTCAAAATCTGTTCAAGCTATTGGAATTTCTGGTTTGCCTAATTTAGAGGAATTGGAAGAGTTCATGGAGTCATTATAAAAAAAGATATAATAAATTATTTAATATTTAAATGATATATTATTATAATAATAATGTTTTGAAAACTTAGTGAATTTAGATTAAAATATTTGCTTGTTTCAAGTGAATAAATAAACTTTATCTATGGGGATAAGAAAATGGAAATTAAACTAAAAAAGCAGATTGAAACCTTGGAGAGGGAAATCACTCTTAAATCTGTAGATTTAGATGAAGATATTGAAGATTTCAGTATAGAGATTCACGATTTCAAAGATCAGGAAAAGCTCATTACCATTTCACCTCGTTGTGTTAGATGCAATCTTTGTGTTGAGGAATGCCCTATCAATGTAATCAGTTCTTCTACTTGGCTTAAAAGAGCTAAGATTGGTGAAGATTGTGTGCAATGTGAAATTTGTGCTCAAACCTGTCCGGTTTCATGTATTTATGTATGGGATGCTGAAACAGTCATTAAGGAAGATGATTCAGTTGAATATACATTGAAAGAAGTAAAGGTTCCTCATAGAACTCTTAAGATGGAAGACATTTCCATTAACCGTGAAGTATGTATTGGATGTGGATCATGTCTTAAATACTGTCCAACCAATGCTATATCTCTCAGAACTAAGGAATTCATTGAAGCACATGGAGAAACATGTCCAGATGTCGGAGCTATTGATACTGAAGATGGACTTATGTACTCATATATTGACAAAGACCGCTGTTGCGGTTGTGGGTCTTGTGCTAACTTATGCATTCAAGGAACCATTAGTCTTAAAAGAGATTTAGGTCCTGTGGTAATTTACAGCCACATTGATGTCAATCAGGATATTTGTGTAGCTTGTGAATTATGTGAAGATAACTGTCCTGTTGGAGCCATCAAGGTTGTGGATGGGGAGATTCTTCTCAATAACAATAAATGTATAAGATGTAAGGAATGTACCAGCAGATGTCCTGTAGGTGCTTTAAATTTGGTTCTAGATGATTAGTTAAAGAAAAAATTATATTTACAGATTTTTATAAAAAATCAAAAATGTGGAGAAGTGTTTGAAAATGAAAGCTAAAGAGATGATGGATAAGGATTTTGTTCATGTATCAAAAAATGATACAATTGAAGCGGTTTCCATTAAGATGGAAGAATCTAAAAGATTTACCGCTCCTGTTTTAGATGAAAAAATGAAATTGGTAGGATGGATTACTTCATTCAACATTACAAAAGGTTTACGTGAAGGTAAAAAATTAATTTCTGAAGTAATGGATCCTGTTGAAAACATTTTAGTAATTAAAGAGGATGAAGCTGCTAAAAACACTGTAATTGAAATTTCAAAACATAAGTTAATCAGTGTTCCTATCATAAATGATGAAAATCAGGTAATTGGTGTCTGCAGATCTGTAGATGTTGTAGATTCAATGTCTTCATTATATGACATTAAAGTAGTTAAAATCTATGAAGCTATGGAAAAAGAGCTTAGAGGAGTTACCTGGGAAGAATTGATGGAAGCTTCCGCTAAAATCAGTACAAGAACTACAGGTGTTAAAATCACTGCTGAAGAGTATGAGAAAAACATTCAAAATGCTACTTTCGGTGAAGCTATTTGGGCAACTGGTGGACTTGAAAAGTTCTTTGCAGGACTTATCTCTGTTGGAGAAATTGTAATCGCACGTAAAGTAGGTCGTGCAAGACGCTAAATTTTGAAATCTCTTTAGATTTTTAAATTTCTCCTTTTTTTATTTTTTATTTAAATAATTTTTATTTTTTTATTAATTTTATTATTTTTATTCTATTTTTATTCTATTTTTATTCTTTTTCCTATTCTCTTAAGAAATTGTTCTATAAGTAATAGTTTCATAAGAAATTAAAGACAAAAAATTCTATTATCATCTCATATACGAGGATTATGCCTACTCCTCCAAGAAGTCCTGTAATAAATCTAAGTATGTTATTGCTTTCTCTCATCTCAAATAATTGGGTAAATCCATCTATTGCACAAGGGATAAGAAGGATTATTCCAATAAGTAAAGTGGTTAATGAATAGGGAACAGGATAGAAATTTATTAGGATTATGCTGGCGATACCAGTGATGTAAAATCCTGTGCATCTTGCACAAACTGGAAACTGGCGCCCTTTATAGAAAAAACTTCTTTCAGGTTTTCTATGGCAAATATAATCAAACACACTCATTTTTTAACCTTTCATAATTTATATTTTCATTATACAATTAGGATATTTACTATTATAAGAATCACAGCAAGGACAATTAAAGTGCTGCAGCATCCTTCATTCCTATTTACATTATTTTCGTCTTCAAAATAAGTTTCATATATTAAAAATTCTTCAGGACCAAGATCCATCTTATCACCCTCTAAATTAAGTACCTTTAATTTTAATTATATTCCTATTTATTATTTAAATTTAATTAATGTTCAATTGGTTAATTATTTTTTCATTAGCAATTAATTATCCGTATTATTATCAGTATTAATTATCAGTATTAATTACCAGTATTATTACCAATATTAATTATTAGTCATTAAATACTTTTATTAATAATAAAAACATATCCTATAACATATAAACAATTAAATTATTTTTAATTGGATTAAATTTAAATAAATTAATTTAATATGATTTTAACTAACTATTAACTATTGAAGTGATTTTTATGTCTAAATATAACGAATATCAAGATAAAACTATTTTAGTAACTGGTGGAGCAGGCTGTGTAGGCAGTAACTTAACAAGAAGATTAGCTGAACTTGGTGCAGAAAAGGTAATAATCCTTGACAACATGTCTTCTGCATATGAATGGAATGTTCCTACAAATGAAAATGTTGAGCTTGTTCAAGGAGATATCCTCGATGATGAAGAGCTTAAACGTGTATTCAAGATGAAACCGGATTATGTATTCCATTTGGCTGCTCACTTTGCTAACCAAAATAGTGTAGATAATCCTGAAACCGATTTGATGGTTAATGGTATTGGTATATTGAAAGTGCTTCAATACGCTCAGCTCACTGGAGTGGAAAGATTTGTATATTCCTCTTCCGGTTGTGGAGTATATGGTTTAGACTCACAAATGCCATTTAAAGAGCATGACATTTCAATTTCCTTGCACACTCCTTATCAAGTAACCAAATTGCTTGGTGAGTTGTATACTAATTACTTCCATAACCTGTATGATATGCCTATTGTAAATGCAAGATTCTTCAATGTATTCGGTCCGGGTGAAGTTCCAGGAAAATACAGAAATGTAATTCCTAACTTCTTCTATTGGTCCATGACCAAACAGGCATTGCCAATTACAGGTGATGGTAGTGAAACAAGAGACTGGACCTTTGTTGGAGATATCGTAAACGGTCTATTGTCAATGGGTGTTGAAGAGGAAGCTATTGGAGAAGCTATTAACCTTGGTTCCGGTAAGGATCATAGAGTAATTGACATGGCAAATAAGGTCAATGAATTAACTGGAAACCCTGAAGGAATCGCTTATGTGGCAAGACGTAATTGGGATGCTAAAACCAAATTATTATCTTCCATTGATAAGGCAAAAGACATTCTCGGTTATAAGCCAACTGTTTCATTTGATGATGGATTAGAAAGAGTCTACAATTGGTTTACTGACAACTGGGAAGACATTGAAAGAGATGCAGAGTTCTAAGTAATCTCTTTTAATTATTTTTTATTTTTTTTAATTATTTTAAAAAAAGCTATTTCGCTTGTTTTCTATTTTTGTATAATTTTTTTTAAAAAGAGTTATTTTTTATATTATAAAAAAAGAAAAATGGTTTATTTAAAAACCAAATAAACTTGATAAATTGCTGGAACCAGTCATGTTCATTGCACTTGAATTGTAGATTTGGCTCATATTGGTCATATTTGTAGTATTGAATGGATTCAATATGATATTAGGATCCATTTGGCCAGAAAGTATCAAATATCCAACAAATGCAAACTCAATAATCAACAATATCAATTGAACTAATCCATGTTTTTTAGCATTTGGATCATTTCTTGTTAGTAAGTAAATTGAAAAAATGAAACCAATTACACTTCCTAATATGGCAAAAATATATCCTAGAATAATCATTAATCTGTAATTTCCATTTCCAGATGATGAGGTTCCTGATATGGAGTCTAAATTTGTCCCTTTATTATAAGTTTTCTTGCTGATTGTAAATATGTTGAAATCATCATCTTCAGGATTATATTCTTCAAAAATAGTCCCACAATAAATGCAGAAATCGGTAGTTCCATCGTTTACTTTTCCACATCTAGGACATTCAATACGTGCCATTTTATCACATTTTTATAATTTTTTAAATTTCTCATAAAGTTTTCATAATTAAGTTTTGTACTATATTATATAATATTTAATCTAATTTATAATTTTTTATTTCAAACTTTCTTATCCTCTTTCCTATATGGATTTTTATTAATTAAAAAAAATAAAGCTATTTTTCATATTTTAGACCACATTCACTGCAAACATTCTCTTGAATGCTGATGATTCCTCCACATGATTCGCACTGCCAGTTTGATTTATCTTCAAGCATTATTTTATTAATTCCTGTGTATGTGATCCTTTTTGCATTATCTAATGTTGAAAAATTATATCTTTTCTTATAGTTTTTATCCTGTTTTTTAATTAGTTTACATGGGAATTCACTGCATCTTCCACAGTATTTCACTCTTTTTGTTTCAAGACATTTCTTTATTTTGCATTTCAGTGCATTTTTTGTCTTATTTGGACTGTCAATCAAACATCCGGGACATGGATTAGTCTCAGATAAGTGTTTTATGCATAGTTTGCAGTTCATTCCACAGGGTGCAAACATAATGGTGTCTATAGTTTCAGGCATTTTCATCATCAACACCTCAAGTAATTTCCATCAAATTTCTTTTCTATTATAATATATGTTTTTGATAAATTTTATATATTTCCAAATGTAATATATTATTAATTATTTTGATTAATAATGTTAATTAGTAATGTTGATTAATATTTTTATTAATTGATGATAAGGGGGATTTGATATGAAATTGGAAGGTAAACATTTTCTCATAATATTTATTGTCTTGATTTTAGGATTATCCGTTATCTCTGCTAGTTTTGCATATTCTGGAACAGGATTTACCCATGACATACCTTTTTCCAAATATTCCAGCCAATCAAATGACAATATTTTAAACAAATACGATGATACAGATTGTCAAGCTGAATTCACTGGAAAATGCACTTATGTAACTGATGGGGATACAATAGAGGTTGATGGGTTAGGCAAGATACGTTTGGTTGGAGTAAACACTCCAGAACGTGGTCAAACCGGTTATATCTGTTCTAAACGTTTTGTTCAGAAATTATGTTTGGATAAGGAAGTCAGTTTGGACATTGATGATTCCAAATACACAGATAAATACGGAAGGTATTTGGCTGTTGTTATTGTTGATGGCAAGAACTTGAATGAGATGCTTCTAAAAGAAGGATTGGCAGAAGTCATGTACATTCCTCCAAGCGAGTTTTATCCATATGATTGGGCACCTGATACAGATGGATATTCAAAATACGTTAGCTCATACAGTTCTTCAAACAGCGGCAGCTCTTCATCAAGCAGTTTTACAACCGGATCTACAAGTTCAAGCTCAGGATCTTTCATTGCAAGTGCAAATAGTCATAAGTTCCATTATCCAAGCTGCAGATGGGGAAAGAAGATTTCTGAAAAGAATAAGGTAACATTCAAAAGCAGATCTGATGCAATTAGTCAAGGTTACGAACCATGTAAGGTTTGCAGACCTTAATTTTCTTTTTATACTGATAAAGTTACAATAATATTAAATATTTTTCTAAATAAAATATTATTAACATTCGATAATTAACAGTTAATTATAACAGTTAATTATATCAATTAATTATATCAATTAATTTTTAACAATTATATTTTTACTTATTTTTGGAGGATTAAAATGAAAAAAGAAGTATTTTATGGAAAAGGAATGGGAAAATTAAAAGAGGAAGATGAAGACTTATATCAAGCTATTGTTGCTTTAAATGATGCTGTATGGAATGGAAAAGCATTGGATTACAAGACTCAAAAGTTGATAGCTATTGGAATTGCTGCTTCAAATGCAGATAGCCGTGCAACAGAAAAACAGATTATGAGCGCTAAAAAGGAATTGGGAGTCACTCGTGATGAAGTGATTGATGTATTGAAAGTTGTCCTGTTAACTTCAGGTATGCAACCATTCAACAAGGCTTTGCAAATTGCAAATAAGGTATTTGAAGAATAATTGCTAATTAACTTAGGTTGTAGAGATATGGGTGAAAAAGTCTTTTACGGCAAAGGCATTCGAAGAATTAAAAATGAAGATTCTGAATTGTATGATTCCATAGAAAATTTGGATAAGAATGTTTGGAATGCCAATGTTTTGGATTATAGGACTCAAAAGCTAATAGCTATTGCAATTTCAGCAACAAATCCTGAAAGTTCCTCATTTTTAAAGCAGGTGTCTAAAGCTAAAAAGGAACTGGGTATCAGTCGTGATGAAATGATGGATGTCTTAAAGGTGGTTTTATTAACATCTGGAATGATGAATTTCAATAAGGCTTTAGATGTTGTAAATAAGTTGTATGGTTGATTTTTTATCTTTTTTCTTAATTAATGTTTTTTTTATTTTTATCTTTTATTTTTTTTATTTGTGCTGTTTTTTTTAATAATTTTTTAGAATTAGATATTTATATTAATGAGATTTAATATAGTAATAATTATAGTAAATTTATTATTACTATGTTGTATTTATTACATTAATAAAGGTGATTATAATGCCACATCCTCATGTAAACTCAATAAGCAATATGAATGCAGCTAAATTAATCTCAATTATCGAAGAGTCAAAAATAACTTATGTACGTGAAAATTTGGATATTCATTTGCATGCAAGCCAAATTAAATTGTTAAAACAAGTAAAAAAACATGAAAAGCCTCATCATAAAGGCATTAGAATAAGATGTTATGAATCAGCAGAAAAATCAGACTTATTCAATCTACACTTGGAACTATATTTAAAAAGGTATGAAAAGCTTGCAAAAAAAGGATTGATTGAAATTGATGAGAATCCTGAAAATGGCCTTCCATATGACTGCATTTTGACAGAGAAAGGCATAAAAGTTTTGGATGAAATCAACTCTCTGGAAATGGATTGGGAAAAAACAGTCCATATCAATGATGACGATTTGGAAAAATTAAGAAGAATAGCAATTGATTCCTTTCAAATCTCATATAAACATAAGAAAAGTCAAGAGTTCATTTTTTAATTAGGAATTTTTTTATTTTTTATCCTTTCTTTTTTTTAATAATTTTTTTATCATTTTCTTATTTCAATAATTTTTTATTCCTTTTCTAAAAGTTTAAAAACTTTTTCCATTGAATCAGCTATTTTAAATGTGTTTTTATCGATTTCCTCTTTCATAAATCCTTCAGCAATCATGAAATCAATCATTTCAAACATTGGATCATAGTAACCGAACATATTGAATACAATAATCTTTTTGTCGTGCCTGTTTAACTTTCTTAATACAATTATTTCAAAGAATTCATCAAGGGTTCCTATTCCTCCAGGAGCTATTATAAAAGCATCGGAATGCTTTAGGAATAGGCTTTTTCTCTCATCCATGGATTTTGTGTAAATGAATTCATCACAATCCTTGCACATTCCCTCATATTCTTCCATCCATTCTGGTGCAATTCCTAAAACTTTTCCATTATTGTCTATGGCTCCTTTGGATACAGCACCCATCACTCCTGTGGAACCTCCTCCAAATACAAGTGAATGTCCTCTTTTAGCTATTTCCTCTCCTAGCCTGTATGATTCGTCAAGATATTTTGATTTTATTTGAGTGCTTCCAGCACCATAAAGGCAAATTTTCATACTTTTTCTCCTTATAATTGTGATTATATTTTTAATTATGTTTTAATGGTTAATTAATATTTAATATAATTTTAATATTCTTCTTGATAAAAATTTTATTCTATATCTCATTGTATAAATAATTTTTTTAATAAATATTCTTTATCTATTTAAATAAAAACTGACAAATGTTTAATTGTATATGGAATTTGGTGAGCATATGAAAATATTGGTAGTTCAAGAATCAGACTGGTTAAAGAGAAATCCACATCAACAGCACCATTTGATGGATAGGATGGTACTGCGTGGACATGAAGTAAAGGTAATCGATTATCCGATTGACTGGCCGAAGGAAGACCCTGATGGATTCATGTTTAAGAGGGAAGTCCATGACAACGTATTCAAAGTTAAACCTGAAGCTGACATTCAAGTTATCAGGCCTTCATTTATTAAGAAACCAGCATTAAACTACGCATCATTATATTTCACTCACAAAAAGGAAATCAAAAGGCAAATTGAAGAGTTCAAGCCAGATATCATAATGGGTTTAGGTTTGCTAAATGCATATACCGGTTCAAAGCTTGCTAAACAACATAATATACCATTTGTATACTACTTGATTGATGTGCTTTATGCACTGATTCCAGAAAAGGCATTTCAGTCATTTGGAAAGAAAATCAACATGAAGGCAATAGAACGATCTGACCTTGTCATCACCATCAATCAAAAGCTTAAAGAACTGGCAATAGATTTAGGTGCTAATCCAAATGAAACCATTTTAATTGATGCTGGAATTGATTTAAATGACTTTGACCCTCAACTTGATGATTCCAATATAAGAAGTATGTATAACATAGGTAAAAATGACACAGTTCTATTCTTTATGGGTTGGATCTATGAATTTGCAGGTATGAAAGAATTGGCCATCGAACTTGGAAAAAACAAGGAAAAGTATCCTAACATGAAGATTCTAATTGTAGGTGATGGAGATGCATATGATAAGATGGTTCAGATAAAGGATGAATACGACCTGGGTGACCAATTGATACTTACAGGCAAGCAGCCATATGAAATGATTCCTGAATTTTTGGCAGCTGCTGACTTTTGTCTTCTTCCAGCTTATATTGATGAGGAGATTATGCAGGATATCGTTCCAATCAAGCTTTATGAGTATTTAGCTATGGAAAAGGTGGTTATAGCAACAGAACTTCCTGGAATTTCCAAGGAGTTTGGTTATGGAAATGGTATTGAATATGTTCAAAAGGCAGAGGAAGTTTTAGAGACTGCTCAAAGGATTCTTGATGAGGGAAGATATGAAGAGATTTCCAAAAAAGGACGTGAATATGTCAAGTCCAATGATTGGGAAGCGATTACTGATAAGTTTGAAAAGGCTTTGAATGACTTGATCGGATAATAGTTTTAAGATATAAGAACAAGTAGAAATCTTTATAACTCATTAAGTTCAATTAAGATTTACACATCAATTTTTTAACTTTTTTAAGTGATGTTAAATTATTTTAAAAAATTTTGTTTTAACTGAAAAGTTCTAATTGGTGATATTATGGCTAGAAAAACTTTCAATGAAAAATTAAACGATTCTAAAGACATGCCTAAAATTATAAAAGTTACAGATGAGAAATCTATTGAACGTTATGGTGGAGAGGATATGCTGATTGCTCCTCCATTGGAGTACAATGAAATCATGGCTAGGATTCCTAAGGGAAAACTGATTACTACAGGTCAAATTAGAGAATTTTTAGCAAAGAAACATGGTGCGGAATTTACTTGTCCCTTGACTGCAGGTATTTTCATTTCTTTAGCTGCTCAAGCAAGTGAGGAAAGGGAGGATAATAAGATACCATTTTGGAGAACTCTTAAAAAGGATGGTGAATTGAATCCGAAATATCCTGGAGGAGTGGAATATCAAAAGGAAATGCTTGAATATGAAGGCCATAGTTTCATTACAAAAGGAAGAAAGAATATAAGATATTTTGTTGAAGATTATGAAGATAAATTATTTGAGTTAGAATAACTTTTTAGTTATTTTAACTAATTTTTATATTTGTATTGAATAATTGATTTTTTTTATTTTTGATTTAACTGATTTTCACCATCAAATAATTGGGGATTGTTTATGCCAGAATTAACATTTAGAAATGCAGAAGAAAAAGATGTTCCTTTAATCTTGGAATTCATTAAGAAATTAGCTGATTATGAGCATCGTTTAGATGAAGTGATAGCTACTGAAGAAGCTTTAAAGTATTGGATTTTCGATAAGAATCAAGCAGAAGTCATTTTTGCTCTTGAAGACGGCAAGGAAATAGGATTTGCATTTTTCTTCTTAAGCTTTTCAACTTACATTGCAAATGTCAATATGCACCTTGAAGACCTTTTCATAGATCCCGAATATCGTGGTAAAGGTTATGGAAAGGCATTATTAAGGGAACTTGCTAAGATAGTTAAGGAAAGAGGTTATGGCAGATTTGAATGGACTTGTCTTGAATGGAATGAGCCAAGCAAGGAATTCTATAAATCCATTGGGGCAGAAGAAAAGGATTGGGATGTTTTCCACTTTACTGGA
>CACYJH010000030.1 GCA_902774685.1 uncultured Methanobrevibacter sp. | reverse complement strand
CTAATAGGAATTCCAATAGAAAAGGAAGCTTTGAAAACAATTTATACAGATGACCAGTCCAAATATGTGGAATCCATGAAAAGTTTGGCATTGAAGCTTAATGACATCGTTCTTGAAGGTGAGGATTACATTAAGGAAAACATGAATTACAATGCTTTAGCAATGTCTCGTGAAAGAGTTGCTAAGGATTTTGAAGGTTTAGCAAGCAAAATCCCTCATAAGACAACTGGAACAAGATCTGGACTTGGCTGGATTGGAAGATGTGCATTGCTTATAAGCCCAAAATATGGAGCTGCACTTAGATTATCCACAATCCTAACAGATATGCCTATAAAAGTAGGTACACCAATTGATGACTCATTGTGTGACGACTGTACAGATTGCCAAGACGCTTGTCCTGTTGATGCAATAAATGAAGTTAAATGGGATTCCAGAAAAGAAAGGGAAGAATATTTCGATGCAGAAAAGTGTTTTGAATTTATAAAGAAGGAAATGCAAAGAACTCATGGAAAGAGCTTATGTGCCAAATGTGGCCTAGCTTGCCCTTACACTAAGGAATACTTAGGAATAGAAACCGACAGGGATTTAATTAAGGAAATATGATTTAAAATTTAATTAAAGTTTATTAACTCGTTAAATAGAGTTTAGGGGGTTTTAGTATTTTCAATGGAAGTCCATTAGATTTTTACAAAGAAGAACTGCCAAGATTCATGATTTTATCAAGAAACATTTTGAATTATTTGAAAGAGGGGAAAACACTTGAAGAAGCTTGCGCTAAGGCAGGTGTTGTTCCAAATGAGTTGAATATTTGGAAGCTTTGGGCAGATAAAGGTTTGCAGCCCTATAAAGATTTCTTCATAGAAATTCAAAATTATAGATGATTTTTCCATAATACTACTTTATTTATTTCTTTTTCCGTTAAAAATGATAAAAAATAAAAAAATGAAATTAAACCATTCCATAAGATCTAAGTAGGATAAATAGGATAAATGCTACAAATATTCCCACAACGATTATTATTGGAATCAGTCGTTTGTATTCTATTTTTTCCTTGATTATGAAGTTTCCTTTATCCTTGCCATTTATGGTATCTTCATCTTCTGATATGAATGAATAGAAGATTCCGGCAACTATGAAGCAGAAGAGCAGGCCTAAAAATCTTATGATGGGATTTTCTGTGAAATGGAATCCTGGGCTAATTGTCATAATTATTGCTACTAATATTGCTGCAAATTCAAAGAAGAACAATACTGATACTATTTTTGCAAAGCTGTGATTAACTATCATTATTATCTCCTCATTTTTTTCATTTATTTATAACTGCTTTCGTCTTTCCATTTTTCTTCGTCATATAGTTCATATACTAGTGGCCTTATGTCATTCAGTATGATTTTGAATCCAGTGAAGTATGCTGTGATTACATCATCACAGTTTATGCTATCTCTTCCTTCCTTTAGGGCATTACATCCCATGAGGTAGAAAGCAGCACGTTGAAAGCCCCTACAATACTGGAAATCCAAATCAAATTCTCCAAAAACAGTGGCAATAATATTTATAATACAATCATCAAATTTTTCGGAACTTTTATTTTCCCAGTAAACATGATGCAATGTTTTAAAAAAGCTTTCATCATATTCAGGTATTTCCAAGTCCAAATTGTCAAAATCCTCTACAAAAAAAGTAATTCTAGGCAAAATCTCAGAGAGATTTATTATCTTATCTTCTTCAGCTTCAATCAAGTGCCCTGAAAAACAGTTAAAACATAATTGTACCAACGCAAGTACGGAAACAAATGCATTTCCATCAATTAAAAGATGATGTAATCTTGGAAGGTATAAAGGAATCATATGGGAATAACCCATGCCTTTAACTGCAGATTTATGAAAGTGAACCTTGTCTAAAGTGAAATCAAATTGATTTTCTGGTTCTCCAATTTTTTCTAGAGTAGCATAGCGATGAAAGTTCTCATTGGATTTCAATGATTCAATCAAATCCAATAATTCATCCAAACGATTAACACTTTTAAATTCATCGAATTTTGCTAAATCATATTCCCATATTTCATCCCAATCATAACCCAATGTTTTAAAAAAATCTTTTATAGCCATATTGTCCCCTCACATAATCCCCATTACCAAAATTTTAATTTTTTTATCATGTTCTTTGCACTTTTTTTAAGTGATTGCACTTTCTTATGTATTGTTCTGTGTTTAGTTATTTGTTTTGTTTTAGTTCTTTTTCTAATTATTTTGGTTTTTGGTCTAGCTTGCAATACTTTCCTTTTAGTGTTTTTGGTCTTCTTTTTAAAAATACTATTTTTCACTTTTTCATAATTGGCAGTTATTAAACTGTAAGAATTGCGCAAATCATTATCAAAAAATTGAGATATTCGTTTACCATTTCTTTTTAGAGTTTTAGCTGCTTTTTTACCTATTCTTTCACCTTTCTTTAAAAATTTTTGTCCCTTGGTTTTCATATTGTTCATTGAATTTTTCACATTTTTAGAAACTCCCTTTTTAACATTATTTAACTTATTAATTGTTTTTTGGACTGTTTTATTATTCTTTATTTGTTTCCATGTCTTTTTTGCATTATTTGTAATGGTGTTGTTTTTTAGTTTATCAATAGATTTCTTAACATTGCCAGATAAGCGGTTTTTGAATTTCACTAATTTTTCAGTGCTTTTTTTAACTATCTTGATTTCTTTTATTTTGTTCCATACATTTTTTGCTTTTCGAGCAATGCTACTGTTTTTCAGTTTGTCAGTTGTTTGCTTAATTTTTGTTATAATGTTATCTTTTATTTTTGACACACTCTTTTTGGCTTTATTAAATAGTTTTTTGCCATTATTTTCTAAATTTTTTATATTATTCGTTATGTTGTTTTTTAGTGAATTTAACTTTTTGGTGATAAGTTTATATGCCTTGCTGTTTTTGACTTTTGACCATAACTTTTTCACGGTTTTGTTCTTTAGAATCTTTTTAATTATTTTTGATTTTGCAGGATTGAAATTCTTAATCCCTGGAATTAATTTTGATAAGGAATATATTGTAGAAGCGACCCCTGTATAAAACTTACTCAACAACAAAACACCATTATTAACCCATTCCAAAGCACGGCTAACATATTTATAATATTTAGGAATGTTATTTAAAATTTGAAAATATTTTAGATATTTAGAACCCTTAAATAGTTTGGATATTGCTCCACCTAGTTTTCCTAGTTTTCCTATTAGTCCTACTCCCACTAAGGATAGTATGTTTATGATTAGTTGCCCTATGGACATTTGTCCATTCTCATCGATACCTATGGCCAAGTCAACAAAACCTTCTACATAAGGGGCAAATTTGCTGCCGAATATATTATATATGGTCTTATTGTAGTTTGGGATGGTTAAAAATGGATAATTGATAAAATCCCATATGTTTTTGGAACTTGTGCCTGCTTTAATGAAAGTTCCTGATGTGTAAAATGCCAATGATAAACCCGGAGAAATCCTCACTTTTGAATTGCCTGAAAGTTTAATTAATTTGTTGCTTAATCCATTAAGATGTTCACGTTCTTTATTTGCATGTTCTCTCTTATATTTATTATTAATTTTCACTGAATTTCTTGTTCCTTCCAGACTGCTTCTTACCTTGATTCCATTAGGTTTACTTAATTGTTTAAGTTTTACTTTCTTTAAACTTTTCCTTAATCTTATGCCTTTTCTAGATTTGATCTTTTTTACAGTCTTGGCTCTTTTCTTAATTGATTTTTTAGCCTTTTTATGTGCCGCCTTATTATTTTTCTTTGCTTTTTTACCTTTTTTCTTATTTGTTTTCTTCTTTTTCTTTTTAATTTTCTTCTTGTCCTTTTTATGTGTTGTGTTGTCTTTGAGGATTTCCAACAATCCTGATCCGTTTATTCTGGTGGAAATCTTTGTATCCTTATGGTATAAATTAAAAGTGTAATTGCTTGGATTGATAGAGCTTGTAGCTATCTTGAAGACCGCAATTCCTGACTTGTTGGTTTTTGCAGAATAATTCCTTTTATTCAATTCCAATATTATCTTTTCATCCGGAGCCCCTAAACACAATTCTGGGACAGCATCATCAATGGATAAATCTACTTGGCTGTATATTCCAGCATAGTTGTCCCCATATTCCAGATAAGCGCTGATATTAACCGTTTGCCCTTGCCTTACGCTATAATTGCTTGTGTCTAAAAGGTAACTATGTGCTTGGTTATCCTTAAAGAGAGTGCTGGAGATATTTGCAAGTTCCACATTATATAAGGCGCTCCCATTTTCTGCCTTGTTTGATTTGAACTGTGAACTGTTCAATTCCAAGGTTTGCTTGTTGTATATCGCTCCGCCGTATTCTGCATTGTTGCCTGTGAAATTTGATCCTGTGATGGTGCTTTGGTTTGTGTTATAGGCTGATCCCCCATATTGGGTGGCAGTGTTTTCATTGAAACTGCAATCACATATGCTACTGATTCCTTGGATGTATAATGCTCCTCCATTATTGTTTGCAGAATTGCCTGTGAAGTCAGTGCTTATGATGTTTAGTTGGCAGTAGGCATATATTGCTCCGCCATCGTTTTTTGAGGTGTTGTTTGTGAACCTTGAGCCTATTATTGTGGCATTGAAGCTTTGTGTGCTTTGGTAGAATGCCCCTCCCTTGTTTTCTGCTGTGTTACCTGTGAATGTGCATCCTTCTATGGTGTTGTTTTCACCTATTTTCATATAAACTGCTCCTCCACTTTCTAGGGCTTGGTTGTCTGTGAATGTGCAGTTTATTATCTGTCCATGGGATGCGTGGGAGTCCAGCGCCCCGCCGTATCCTCCCTTGTCTTCATGGAGGTAGCTTGCAATATTGCCCTTGAATAGGCAGTTTGTGATGGTGGCATGTGATGAGTCATTATTGAGGACTATTGCCCCCACTTCCGCCTTGTTGTTTATGAATTCGCAATTGCTTATGGTGAGGAAGTCCCCATGGTTGCTTATTGCCCCTCCCCACACGTCAGCATCAACATTCTTGAAAACAATGTTTTCTAGGAGGATGTGATTTCCATAAATGATTAAAATGCGCTCTTCACTGCCCTCGGCATCCAGGACTGCCTTGTTGGTGGCAGAATTCCCTTTTATCGTTATGTTGTCTTTCTTGATGCTAATCTGCTTGTTGTCATTATGATAAGTTCCTGACAATATGATGGTGTCGCCGTTTTTTGCTTCATTCAGGCTTTCGCGAATGTCAGAAAAAGAAGACCCGGAAACAGTATGTGAAGAACCTAAAGAAGAAGATGCACTCAGTTTATTGCCTTCCATGTTTTCATTAGAATCATCATCATTTATAGTAGAATCTTCCAAATAAAGCTTGTAATCTGTATCATTGGAAGAAGATCCTAAATCTGTGGAAGATATGGTTTCATTTGAGTGGGGAGCATCATCACTAGCACATACAAAAGAAGTTGAAAATATTAAAATGAAAATCAGCAAGCTAAAAAAACAAATATGTTTCCTATCCATAATTCAAACCTTAATAAGATTAATAGTTAAGTTAATTAATAATATTTGAATAATGGAATATAAATCTTATTGAAAATTAAAATAAAAATTAAAAAATAACAATATACTATACATAGTGAAAGCAAAATAAGAAATAAAATAAGATTAAATTAATAAAAAAATAAAAAAGAAAGTTTATTAAAAAAATAAACAAATTTATTGGATTTCAGCATTGAATACCAATGCTGCAGGCCCTTTCATGAATGCTCCGAGTTCCCCATCCTCTTCATAGACATTAAACTCTAAGTCTCCACCAGGCAAGTGAAGAAGAACTTCATTGTCAAAAAGACCTAATTTTACACCAGCAAGTGCAGTTGAAGTTGCACCAGTACCACATGCTAAGGTAACACCAGCACCACGTTCCCAGGTTCTCATTTTTCCTTCATTTTTGCTTATCACTTCAACAAAATGAACATTGATCTTTTCTGGGAAGACTTCATGGCATTCAATAGCTGGACCGTATTTGTCAATATCAATAGCTTCTACATCATCAACAAACAATATTGCGTGAGGGTTTCCTACATTGACACAAGTTGCCTTGAAGGTGGTGTCAATGACTTCAAGGTCACCGTCTACAAACTCCTCTGAATCTGCAATCATTGGAATTTCAGGAACTTTGAATGTTGATTTGCCCATATTTACCTTGAAGAGAACAGGTTCGCCATCTTCGACAGTAATCTCAATGGTTTTGATACCGGATTTGGTTTCAACAGTCATTGTTTCCTTTTCCACGATTTTGTTTCTGTAAACGAAATCTCCGAAACAACGGATACCGTTTCCACACATTTCCGCTTCGGATCCATCTGGATTGAACATTCTGTATCCAATATCTGCCACTTCGGATGGGACAACGAACAATACTCCGTCTCCACCTACACCAAAGTTTCTGTGGCATAATATTCTGCATGCTTCAGGTTTGTCAGCTTCAGGAATTTGTTCTCCTTTGCTTTCATCGATAATAGGGAAATCGTTACCGATACCATGCATTTTAGCAAATTTTAAACCTTTTAAATCTACCATTATATCACCAATTGCCAGTAATAATATTCAATCTGCACCTATTGTAAATGGTCAGGAATGGATTGTTTTTCAAAGATGTCATCAAAGCTTTGTGCTTCACGAATTACGAAGGACTCTCCGTTTTTAACAAGAATCTCTGCAGGGAGAGGTCTTGAGTTGTAGTTGGAAGCCATGGTGTAACCATATGCACCAGCATTTAATATTCCTAAAATGTCTCCTTCTTCAATATCTGGAAGAGGTCTGTCTCTTGCAAACAAGTCACCTGATTCACAGACATTTCCTGCAACATCCACTTCTTGAGTTGCTTCCTCATTCATTTTGTTTGCAACTACAATGTGGTGGTATGAATCGTACATAGCAGGTCTGAGCAAGGTGTTGAATCCAGCATCCACACCGATGAATTTTCTGTAGCTTTCCTTTACACTGTTTACTTCAACTAAAATTACGGAAGCGTCTCCTACGATGTATCTACCTGGTTCAAGGTATAATGTAGGTTCTCCCATATCGAATTCCTCTAATTTTTCTTTGAATAATTTGATGTTTTCTTCTGCAAAGTGTTCTAAGTCAAGCAATTCTTCATCAGGAGTGTATGGAATTCCAACTCCACCACCGAAGTCAATGAACTCGAAGTCGATTCCTGCTTCTTGGTGAACTTTTCCTGCAATGTTCATTGTGGATTCAATAGCTAATTTGAATGGTTCAGGATCAAGAATTCCAGAACCGATGTGAGAGTGCATACCTACAGGTTCAAATCCTAATTCTTTTGCTAATTTGTAGATTTCTACAGCTTCGGTTTCCATAATACCGAATTTACTCATTTCTCCACCGGTGATACAGTGGCCGTGGTGACCAGCACCTACCATAGGGTTTACTCTGAATGAGATTTTTTTGCCGTTAGGATCAATGCTTTCTGCAAGTCTTTTAAGTGCGGAAACAGAGTCAATGTTGAGGATTACATCTTCACTGTTTACATAATCCATTTCATCGTTTCTTATGTTGTTTCCGGTGAATAAGATTCTGTCTCCTGAGAATCCCATTTTTTTACAGATGTAAACTTCTCCAGGAGAAACTGCATCAATGCAGCATCCTTCTTCCTCAAGGATTTTTAAAACTGCAATGTTTGTATTTGCTTTACAAGCGTAGAATACTTTGAATTTAGGATAAAATTTAGTGAATGCGTTATAAAATCTGTTGTAGTTGTCTCTGATTCTTTCCTCATCAATTACATAGATAGGAGTACCGTATTGCTCTACTAAATCACAAGCATCAGCACCGCCAATATCTAAATGGCCTTTATCGTTTGTTTTTATATTTAAATCCATTTTGTGCCTCCGAATAAAAGTATTATATAATGAATAATTATCTTTATAATAATCTAAAAATAAGTTTTCAATAAATATCTATTTAAACTAATATATAAAATTATTTAAGGAAATTGATTGTCCGACTAAGAAAAATATGGAATAAACTATATTATAAAAAGGATGAAAGCCTACCTAAGGTAAGAGTAAACCTAAGAACTTTTTGTAAAATTCGACGGTCTAAAAAATCACTTATTCAACAAACAATAAAATCATTTGTATGAATAGAATTAATAACAATAAAAATTGTTTGAAATTAAATTCCATGATTTTTCCTCCTTTTATCTGAAATGGTATTCTTTTTAAGGTAGTTAAACCTAAAAAATAATTTTTAAATGGCTATTAATAAATATAACGATTTTATGAGCTTTAAATTTAAAAATAACGATTATATTGACTTAAAAATAGAAAATTATAGTTATATTGTAAAAAATAATTAAATTGAAGAATTATAAAAAAAGTAAAAAATTATCAAGGTTTAATGAATTCAAAAGAATTCAAAAACCTTACCATTTCAGATAATTGGAGATTTACTCAAAGAGAAAAACTCCTTAAAAATACTTTAAACATCATAATATATAAATCTAATCAAAGTTAAAAACTAAAATAACGAAATAAAAGCAATATAATAATCAAATAGAATTTTCATAGGTGAGAAAATGAACGATAAAAAAGATTGGGGATTGACAGTAAGAGGAGTAGTTAGAAAAGAAGACAAGATATTAATCCTCAGAAGACATCCGAAATCAAGAAACAATCCTCATAAATATGAGCTTCCAGGGGGAAAGGTGGATCCTGGAGAATTCTTTGATGTGGCATTGATAAGGGAATTCAAGGAAGAGACTAAGCTCGATGTCAATATAGAAAGCCTGTTTGAAGTGGTTCAAGACGAATTCATAAGCAGAAGAACCAATCAGCCGATAAGCACAGTTCAGCTGATGATGAATCTTGAAATAATGAGTGGAGAAGTTCAGATAAGCGATGAACATGATGACTTCAAATGGGTAAGCAATGAAGAATTAAAAGAGCTTTACAATGCGGATATGCTTACTCCTACACTTAGAAAAACTTTAGAAAAAAGAGATTTTGAGATTTAAATTAATCTCAATTATTTTTTTATTAATCTACATTAAACTTTTTTTAAAATAAGTCTATTTTTCATATAAGCGTTCAACATAAGGATTTAAATAAGTTTGAAGAACCTTGACAATAGGCCCAATTATTAGAGCAGAAATGATTGTTCCTTCACGGACTCCTGCAAGGTAACCTAAAAATACAATTGATAAAATAGCTGCAGTAAGTACAAAGCTTGTATCGACAAAAGGCTTTACCTTTGGAAACTCTTTTTTCAAAACCTTTGAAATGGCTACGATTATCCCATCTGGAGGAAGATAAACCACTTCTGTTTGAACTTCAAGCATCACACCAAAAGCAACCACTACACAGCTTAAGAGAAGTGTTGCAAACTGACTTAAATAATCTGCAGGATTCAGGAAACTTACCAACATCATTGAAAAGTCTAAGGTAAGGGAAAAGATTGTTCCCACAATTATCTGCAGATACTGTCTCTTTTCAAACCCGCTTCTTAGAAGGATTACCTGAACAGCTATAAAAATAACATTAAAGATCAAGCAGACAGTTCCAACACTCATTTTCATTATCAAGCTTGAAACATAAGGAAGACAAATGATAGGGGAAGTCCCTAAATTTGCTTTAATTGATATTGCTCCACCTAAAGATATTAAAAACAGTGAAAATAAGTAAATGACATACCTTGAAATCTTTTTTATTTCCATAAAATATAGTTTGCTTTAGAATACTTAAATAATTTTTTAAAAAAATAAAGAAAATCTGCAAAAAAGTAAAATAAAAAAATAAAATAAAAAATTAAATTATGAGAGAATTAATGGTAACATGTACTTTTAGTCCTATAACAATTATTACACATCAAGCATCTTGATTCTCCAAATCCATCTTCTTTCCATTTCTTTAGAAAATCATTCTCTGCTACAAATGGCCTATACATGGACATGAATTCTATATTTGTCCTATTCAACAATTCATTCATATGTTCCATATTTCTAAATCCGCCACCTACAATAACAGGAATGTTAACAGTATCAATCAATACATTGGTATAGTCAATCAATTCATCTTCAGAAGATAATTTCTTAGTGAAATATAATGGTGAAAGAGGTCTTGTTACCTGTATGCTGTCAACACCTACCTTTTCAAGGAGTTTACAGGATCCAATACTTTCTTTTGCATCAAAACCATCTTTTCTCTCATCAAATGTATTGACCTTGCATGAAATGTGCAAGTCTAAATTATCCTTCATCACTTTAATCAATTCTAAGACTAATCTTAATCTATTGAATACATTTCCACCATAGTCATCATCCCTTTGATTATAATAAGGGTTAATCACCTTTGATAGATAGAAATTATTCCCTATGGATAATTGAATTCCATCAAAACCAGCATATTGCAACATTTGAGCAGAGGAGATGATGTCTGATTGTATTTTTCTAATGTCTTCAATTGTTAAGTCATTTACTGGAATATCCAAATCAATTCCACGATTAAATTTGATGAATTCGACCTGCCCTAAAATAGGAACATCATAATCATGACATATTTCAGAAATTTTCATTGCCATTTTCATGAAATTAGGATTATGCATCCTGCTTGAATGCTCAACAAATTTATCCTTAGGATAAATGGAAAATAGCTCAGAACTAATTAAACCTACACCACTTGAAGCTATTTTATCATAACGATCATAAATGGAATATAAGTCATTCTGCTGGGATTCCCATAGCCCTGTCCTCATATGCGACTCTTAAGGCTTAAATTTCCTAATTTGCAATTATCAAAAATTGTTTTCATAAAAGGTAATTAGTTTAAATTAGTATAAAAAGAGATAAGTAATTTAAAACTAACTTATGTGACTAAAAACAGAGAAATAAGAAAAAATAACTAGGGTTTAATTTACTTCTTTAACTAAGGGTTTTACTAAAGCTATGATACCTCTCGCTAAAGACAAAATGTAATTTTGTGTCAATTCTCCGATTCCCAACATGCTCATCAATGGCAATAGGATAGCCACTATGAGGCTTGTAACTGTCGCTTTATCATAAATCATCTTAATCACTTCTCGAAAATCTTCTAAAAAAAAGTAGAAGATACGTCATGTACCTTCTACATTTTTTCAAACTAGGAAATATATTAAACAAACAGAGTTTTCCAAGGGCACGGCAGGAAAAAGGGGTGATGAAAACTGCCGTGTCCCCAGACAAACACGAACCCTTGAAGAGAAGGAAAGAATACGAAAGCAATCTCCTGCATTGGCAAAGAAAACGTTCCATAACCATAACCGAACGAGATGATGGATTTGATTTTACCTTTGAAATCCGGAAAAAAGAAACAACCTAAACGAAAAAACCAGAAAAAATGATGTAAAACAATTTGTAAAAATAGCAAAAAATGGAATCATTTTCCGCTATGTTTGATTGGGAGAATCGTTTCCTGTCTTTCCTTCGTTCCTCTTCAACCAACATAGTGGAAAATTAGAATTAAAGAAAAAAATCGACATATATTTATATATTGTGTGAGAGAATTTTAACTGTAAAAAAAACTTAAGAGGTGTGATAGTATGTATGAAGATTTAGCTACAATTGTTATAGGTGTTCTAATAGCTTTGGTAATTTTTTGCATATGTGGATAAAATGAAATATAAAAAAGATATTTATATATTAATTTTTTGCTTAACACTATATCTTTTAAATCAACTCTATTTTAAAAAATTAGGCATTCTTTTTTTTAATAATTACCTTAATGATTTAATTGCAGTCCCTTTGTATTTTTCAATTATAAATATAATATCCTTATATTTAAGAAATAAAGAAATAAATTCTTTAAAAATATTAATCATTATAACAATAATTTTATCGTTTTTAGGAGAATATGTTGCAATTTTTTTAAGAGAAGGAAGTGTCACTGATTTTCTAGATATATTATGTTATTTCATTGGAATGATAGTATACTACTTTTTAAAAAACTTTAATAAGAAAAAATTTATTAGGAAGGATTAAAATGGGATTATTGAGCAGCAGCCCTGCAGAAAAAGAAATTTATAAATTTGTAGGTGGTTTTTTCCTTAGAAGCTTTTTCACTGAATTATTGAGACTTAATGATTTATATGAAAAAAGAATAAATATTGGAACAAGTATCCAAAAACATTTGGAAGAAAAAACAAAGAGTGGCGAATTAGATGTAAGTGATATAGAATCAGAATTATATCTATTACTTAAAAAAGCAATTTATCTAAATAAATTAGATGTAATTAATAATGATATGGCTAAAGGATTTAGTAAAGGAGAATGTCCTAAATGTCACAGAAGAATGTATAATATGAAATGTTCATGTGGATATGATTTTTTTAAAAAGGTTGATGATGACGAAGTTTTGAATATAAAAATAAGATTTCCGACAGACAGCAGAAGTCCTTATAATACAAGGAAAGCAAATAATTTAGAAGACTACAAACATAAAAAAATAGATAGAGAAATCAAATTAAATAATGAAAAGAAAATTATGAAAAAAGTTCCAGACAAATACAAACAATACTCCATATTAAATGAAGGAACTTGCTTTAATTGTAATGATAAAACATCATATCTTGAATTACATAAAGATGGTTTTTTATCCATTAATCAAGTATTTTATTGTACTAAATGTAAAATGGCATTAGAACAATTTGGCGATGAGTATAAACTTGCAATTGCGCCTAATAATAACAAGCACATGCAATCTTATAAAGATCAAACACTAACTATGAGCGAATGGAAAGAGATTGCGAAAGGAGGGCTATCCAATAAAGAAATTGAACATGAGAATGATCATAAAGAAGGATTAAAAACATATGAGGAAGGAGTGAATCTTTTTAGAAAAGGAAATTATAAAGACAGCAAAATAAAATTTAATTTTGCCAAATCAAAATTAAGTTATTCTTCAATGGAACATGAGTTGTCAACTATTTTTTGCTGCGCATTAGATTTAGTTAGTTTAAATGAAAGTTTAGAAAAAGGAAAGTACCATAAAAGATCATTCAAATCTCTCAATTTTAATTTCAATATGGCTTTAAACTCTTTATACTCTTCAACACAAAGGTTAGAATATTTTAATTTCGAGCATTTAAGAATGGCTAATGGCCTTATTAAACAAACTCTATTGAAAATACCTGAAAACAATTTCTACAATTTAAACTTTAGAGATTATGATCAAAAGGACATAGCAGAATCTTGGAAAAAAATTGCTGAAACTTCATTGAAGATTGATGATGACTATAAATTAGATGTGTTAATTGGTATGATTGAAGGGCAATTACATACTCGAGGGCTCGATGATGAACCTTATTTTGATAAAGCAATTAAAAAAGCTGGAAATAAAGATCCTGAAATTTACATAACTATTGGAAAATATTATGCTGATGAATGCCATAGATTTAGACAAGCTATTTTCTATTTTACAAAAGCATTACAATTTCCAAATATGAAGACTTATGAAAATTATATAACTCTTGGCTCTTTATATGGTTTAGATAATAATCATGAAGATGCTATATATTTCTTTGATAAAGCAATAGAATGTGAAGGCGTAGATTTTGACGTGTTTGGTCGAAAAGCCCATTCTCTTTTAAAACTTGGAGAATATGATGAGGCTCAAGAATGTTTTGATGAATTCTTTAGAAGAATAGACATAGCTATTCAAAAAAATCCTAGAGATATTGAACTATTACGAGCTAAAGCTGTAACATTATCTTCAATTGGTAGAAAAAGAGAAGCTTTAGATACATTTTTGAAAATAGAGGAAATTGACCCTAATGCAGATTTCCTTAAACTAGATTTGATAAGATTAGGTTTTTAATTTTTGTAAATAATTGATATATTCTCTTAAAAATAAAAAAAGTATGTAATAGGATTATCTTTTCAATCCTATTCTTTTCATCTCCTTTTGAATGGCTATGTACTCCTGCGAGAACTTGTTCTTCCTGTGTCCGTTGGGGCTTGTTCCATAGCTGCTGAAATCATACTTTTTATATTCTGTTTAATTTACTTCTTAAATAAGAGTTTTACAAAACTATCAAAATAATCGGCTTTCAACAAACCTAAAAAATAAAAATATCTGATTAAAATTTAAAAAAAAGAGAAAATTAATTATTATTTAAATTTAAAACAAGTGCTCTCTTTCTTGGAGTAACAGTTATTGCAGCTTTGACAAATTGAAACTCCATCACCATTTGCTTTCCAATCAGCTAAAAAGTCTGGCTGTGCTACAAATGGCTTGGACATGGATAAGAATTCCACTTTTGAATCATTTAAAACATCATTCATTGATTTCATATCCCTCATTGAACCGCCTAAAATGACAGGAACATCAATCTCATCAATCAATTTATCCACATACACAAGGAATGGATTTCTATCATTCCCATCATAAAGATAGGATATTGTCCTTGCAGTCAATTGAATGCTGTCAGCACCTGCCTTTTCAAGTTCCTTTGCAACATTTATGCTTTCTTCAGGAGTCATTCCATTCTTTCTAACGTCCCAAGGATTAATTCTGCAGCTGACATGGAAATCCATAGTCTTTTTAAGAACTTTGATAATCTCTGAACAGATTCTGACACGATTTTCTGTATTTCCTCCATATTGGTCCTTTCTTTGATTGAAATAAGGATTGATGAATTTGGCAAGATAAAAATTGTTTCCAATGTCTATTTGCATACCATCAAATCCTGCAAAGGAGAACTTTTTAGCTGCCATTATAACATCCGCCTGGAGACGTCTTATGCCTTCCAAGCTAATGTCATTTGCTTCAACCTTTTGATTCAATCCATCATTATAATAAAAGAATGCAAGTTGTCCGAGAATCGGCACGTCATGATTATGACAGATGTCTGTAATCTCCTTATAGTCCTTTACAAAACCTCTATAGTTTACATTATTGCAGTATTCAGCAAATCTGTCTCTTGGATCAAATACAAACATTTCTGAATTGATCAATCCTACACCGCTTTTAGCCATCTTTTCATATCTGTCAAAGACTTCACTCTTTAAAAAACCGCCATCTTCAGTTTGTCTTTCCCAAGTTCCTGTTCTTACAATACGGCTTTTTAGCTTTAAATCCCCTAAACTACATTCATCAAAAATATCTTTCATAATAATCACGATAATCCTTGTAGAAAATAAAATGATTTTAAATATTCATATCTAAAAAATACATATATAATTTAGAATTAAATTTATAGGGTAATAAACTTTTGCTAATTTGAAAATAACATTATCTTAAAAATCATTTGAAAAATCTTCAAAAAAAAATTGATTTAATGAATGAATAAATAAAAAAAAATTTAATTAATAAATATAATAATGTATAAGTAAAATATTTATATCATTCAAGTAAAAATAAGATTATAGGAAACAAGGTGGAAATAAAATGTTTAAAAAAAGACTGATTTTTCTAGCAATATTGCTTATTGCCTTAGTCAGCATTTCTGTAGCAAGTGCTGCAGAAGATGTTACAAGCAATATTGCTGATTCTACGGATGATGTTTCCTTAGAAGAAATTTCTGATGAGGAAGCAAGTGTTGAAGATAGCAATAGCGATCTTCTTGGAAGTATCGATGAAGATGAAAAACTATCAGACACCCCTAAGTCATTCACAGAGTTGAATGAAACCATTGATGGAAATTCTTATGTCTCTTTAGATAGTGACTATACTTATACTGATGATGATTCCGCTTTTGAACATGGTATAAATCTCACTCATGACTTAACCATTAATGGAAATGGGCATACAATTGACGGAAATGGCAAGGCACGTATTTTCATGCTTGAAAATAAGGTTACAGTTGTATTTGAAAACATTATCTTTGTAAACGCTCAAACACCGGGTCCTTTTGGACATGGTGGTGCCATTTGGGTCAATGATGGATCAAAAGCTACCGCTGAAAACTGTACTTTTAAAGATAATAAAGCAACCTATCTTGGTGGAGCTACACATGGAGACTGTACCGCATTTAACTGTACTTTTATTGGCAATCGTGCAGATGGGTGGAAAGATCAGAAGAATGGTGGAGCAATGAATAGAGGAACTGCTATAAATTGTACTTTCATTTGTAACGAAGCAGGCAAAAACGGCGGAGCTGTTTGTAATGCTACTGCTATAAACTGCACATTCATCTGTAACTCAGCACCATCAGGTCCTCATGAATATGCTACTATACATGAAAATTGTATTTTTATTGATTCCGCCAAAATACGCGCATCAGATTTTACAACCCTATACAATTCCAGTGAAAAATTATTATTCGACTTCGTTGCAATAGGCCCTGATGAAGAAATCATCTTCGACAATATGAACTTTACAATTAAAATTACTCAAGATGATGAAGAGATAGGAACCTATAATGCTTTAAGCGGTAAAGACAACGGTTGGATTGTTGATTTAGAACCAGGAGTTTATAACGCTACTTTAAGTTTCAAAAATCTTGAGCCTGTAACTGTAAAAATAGTAGTCCAAATAGGTACTGAAATAACTGCAGAAGATGTGACAACAACTTACAACGTTGACAAAGACCTTGTAATCACACTTACTGACAAACAAGGAAATCCTATAAGCGACGCTGAAGTATCTGTAGACTTAGGAGAAGCAAAAACATACACAACCGATGAAAACGGCCAAATAAAAATAGCTATCGGCAAACTAGTTCCAAAAACATACAACGCAAAAATAAGCTTCGAAGGAAACGAATACCAACTTGAATCAGAAGCTACATCCATAGTTGTTGTTGATAAAGCCCCTTCAAAAGTGACTGCAAAGGATGTGACAACAACCTACAACGTTGACAAAGACTTTGTAATCACACTTACTGATGGGGAAGGAAATCCTATAAGCGACGCTGAAGTATCTGTAGACTTAGGAGGAACTAAAACATACACAACCGATGAAAACGGCCAAATAAAAATAGCTATCGGAAAATTAACTCCAAAAACCTACAATGCAAAAATAAGCTTCAAAGGAGACGAATGCTACCTTGAATCTGAAACTACTGCTAAAGTTGTTGTTAAAAAAGCAACTCCTAAAATAACTGCAAGTGCAAAAACCTTTACATTTGAGGACAAAACCAAAAAATACACAGTAACCCTCAAAGACAATAAAGGAAATGCATTGAAAAACGCTAAAGTTACTTTAAAAGTCAATGGCAAAACCTACACTGCAACCACTAACAGCAAAGGTGTAGCAACCTTCAAATTGTCTGACATAACCAAAGGTAAAAAATTAACCAAAAAAGCAACTTACAGTGCAGTGATCACTTATGCAGGAGATAAATACTACAACAAAGTTACTAAAAAAGTTAAGTTATCTGTAAAGGCATATGCTTGGAAAACTGTAGCAAAAGGCAACAAAAACAAAACAATGGTTAAAAAAATCCAAAGAGCTTTGAAAAAGAATGGATTCTATATACGCTACAAAGGCCGCAACTTATTAGTTGATGGGCTTTACCACAAATATACTGAAATGGCAGTTAAAGAATTCCAAAGAGCTAAAAAACTTAAAGTAACTGGAAAAGTAGATGAAGCAACTGCTAAAAAACTTAAAATCTATTAAATAAAGAGTTTATTATAAACTCTTTTTCTATTTTTTTATTGATTGAGTCAATTTAAATAATCATTCTCTTTTTTATTGAATTAACTCATTTAAAAACTTTTTTCTAAAATAAAAAAAATATTAGAAGAAAAATACTAGTAATTGTATTTATCCTCTATAATTTGACCATCCCTGATTTTTATGGTTCTTTCTGCCAAAGCAGCAACACCATTATCGTGTGTAACTATAATCAAAGTCACATTATAACGCTCATGCATTTCCATAAGCAAATTCAATATCATTTCTCCTGTTTTTGAATCAAGGGAACCTGTCGGTTCGTCTGCCAAGATAATGGAAGGATTATTTACCAATGCCCTTGCAATAGCTACCCTTTGACGTTGACCACCAGACAACTTATTAGGCCTTTGCTTTTTCTTATCCTCCAAGCCTACAGCACGGATAATCTCACTTGCCTTTTCCTTCATCTCCTTATTGGACATTCCAGTAGGGAGCAGTGGAATCTGGACATTGTCAAAAACTGATAAGTTAGGAATCAGGTTATGCAATTGGAAAACAAAACCTATTTTTTCCTGTCTGAACTGGCTTAAATCCTTCTCTTTTACAAGGTCAATGCCATCAATAAAGATCTTTCCTATTGTAGGCTTATCCAAAGCACCAAGCATGTTTAGGAGTGTTGATTTTCCAGACCCTGAAGGGCCGATAATGGATACGAATTCACCTTCAAAAATATCAAGGTTTATGCCATTCAATGCTTTGACCATACCCTTGTCATATTCCTTCACAACATCAAAGAGGCTGATCAATGGCTCTTCATAATAGTATTCCTCACCATCATCACCGATGAAGGTTTCATTATAGATATATTCATCATCAGGATATGCCTTATCATTTACTATCTGATTATCATCCATAAAATCACCTATTCATACCTCAATGCTTCTGTTGGAGCAAGCTTGGATGCCTTGTATGCAGGATATATTCCTCCGATTATTCCAACGATAATTGTAATTCCAAATGCGAGAATGAATGTCTTAGGGGAGTAACCCAATGCAAAATCTGTTACATTAAATAATCTAAGACCTACTTCTGGTATCAGTATTCCGAATATTGAACCAACTATACCGGATAGCGTTGTCAATACCAATGTTTCTCCTAGAATCATTGTTAAGATCTTTCTGGATTTCCATCCAACTGACTTTAAAACTCCAATTTCCTTAGTTCTTTCATAAACTGCCATGACCATGGTGTTTATGATACCGATTCCCCCTACAATAATTGCAAGAGCAGAAACTGCAAGGGTGGCGGTGTCCAATATTCCTAAAACATCATCAGCTATTGAAGAAATCTCTTCACTGGTCAATGTTGTAAAGTTTTCATAATCATCTTCAATCTTTTCACTGATTGCAGAATCGTTTACATCTTCACCTGTTTTGACAAGAATACGTGAAACGCCATCAGTGTCGGTTATATCCTGTAAGGTATCCAATGGAACATAAATTCCACTATCGACAAATGGACTGCCTGTCTCAAAGATTCCTGACACATTAAATTCCTTGCCCTGCAAGGTAATGTCATCTCCAATGCTTACATTATTTACTTCAGCATATTCTGCACCGACAATAGCGTCTCTAGTTCCATTTTCATAAATTTTTCCATCAACCTTGTCAATTCCCATCATATAAAGTTTATCAGGTGCCAAACCTACAACAGTGGTTGCCAAACTGCTAGTATCAGAATCTCTAGATTTCAGCCGGTCCATATTCATCTCAGTAACCGTTAGCCCACCTGCGGCATCTATGACTCCAGTCCTATTTTTCATCTCATCTACTATCGAACTATCCATTAATCCAGTGTTTGTGCCGACTGAACTTGAATTACTGACTGTTATCTCAGCACCAACATCATTCAGCGAAGTTTGAACTGAATCCTCCATTCCTGTAGTGATAAGACCCAATGCCACAATGGTGGTGATTCCTATAGCGATTCCAATAATGGACAATGCACTACGGGTCTTATTCCTAAATGGATTTTTTAAAATTAATGTTAT
>CACYJH010000029.1 GCA_902774685.1 uncultured Methanobrevibacter sp. | reverse complement strand
GTTTATGTAATGATCTTTTCAAATCCACCGTTTTCGAGTGCCATTTTAATTTCACGTGCAACTCTTCTTCCCATACTCATACCTTCACCATATTTGAGGTAACTGTAGGAAGAACCTTCCATAAAGGTGTTTGTACCACCATCAGTTCTTGCACTTGTTTCAAATACAACAACTTCAAGGTTATCGTTAACAAGAGTTTGGATACAGAATGGACCGTTTAAACCAGGTTTTACTAATTCTGCTGCACTTTTAACTAATTTGTCACCAATTTCAAATGCTTGTGGAAGCAAGGATTCCCTCATTACAACAGGGTGGTTACCGGTAACAACATAGGATGGGCTAATGTCAATGGACAATTGGTCTTTAGCAGGCATTCTTACAAATCCGTCGATACTGGATTCGTATCTGCTGTCCATACCCATAAGTTCCACTTCATCGTTCAATGCTGAATAGAAGTAGTGGATACAGTAGTTACAACCGGATACATACTCTTCGATGTGAGCTTGTGCTACATCTTCATCTTCAATCCATCCACGTTCTTTCATTGCTTCGATTTTTTCATTAAATTCTTCAGTGGATGAAGCTACAAAGTATCCTCTTCCACCTCTTGCTCCAGGGAACTTAACCATAACCGCACGGTCAATTTGTGAAGGGTCATCGTATTTCATTGGGATTCTGATTTTACCATTTACGAGCAATTGTCTTTCCAAGTCTCTTTCAGCTTCCCATCTTAAGATATCTCTGTTACCAAACATAGGTACATTGAACTTGTCTTCAACATTGTCTAAACCTGCATATGCAACAAAGGATCCATGAGGGATAACAATTGCATTCATGTCTCTTAATTTTTGTTGAACATCTTCGTTTACAATGTCTTCAAATTTATCGACAATGATATATTCATCTGCAACATCAAAACGTTGATAAGGTACCTCCCTACCTTTTGCACAGACAATAGCAGTTCTAAATCCTTCTTGTTTAGCACCATTAAGAATATGTAAAGAAGTGTGACTACCTAAAGTAGCAATGGTAATGTTGTCTTTATCATACCCTTCTAAAATCTCCAATATTTTTTCTTTACTAACTTTTCCCATTTTTAATCTCCTGAATAAATATTTTTCAGAAATGAATCATAAATATAATGAAATATTTATCGATAATTATATTATATTTTTATAAACTTATAAAGTTTTATTATTAAATTTTATTGCTATCATATGAAACAAAAATTATTTTAAAAAAAATGAATTAACTTAGGAAAAACTATGATTTTCTAAAAAACTATATAATTTATATCAAACAAAGTAATTATTGTTAAATGAAATATAATATTTTAAATTAATAAGTTAAAATTAATATTTAAAATTAAAAATTAAAATTAATAAGTTAAAATTAAAAATTAAAAATTAAAATTAAAAATTAAAATCAATATGTGAAATTATGTTAATTGGATTGATATCAGACACCCATATTCCAGATAGAAGAGTGAAACTTCCACAAAAGGTATTGGAAACCTTTGAAGGAGTGGATTTGATCATTCATGCAGGGGATATAACCAGCCAAAGCGTAATTGATGAATTGGAGGCAGTAGCCCCTGTCGTTGCAGTAGAAGGAAATATGGATAGGGTCCATGGAGATATAGAATTGCCTGTTTCAAAGGTAATTGAAGCGGAAGGCCACAAGATTGGAGTAATCCATGGAGAAGTTTATCCTAGAGGAGACACACAGCAATTATATTACCATGCATTGCAGTTAGGAGTGAATATTCTCGTAAGTGGGCATTCACATATTGCACAGCTTGAAAAGATAAAGGATGTCCTTTTGATAAACCCTGGAAGTCCGACAAATCCTAGATTATCAGATCCGTCCGTTGCATTGATGGAAATAAATGGAAATGACATAAGCATAGAGTTCATTCAAACAGGAAGACCCGTTTGTTCTGCATTGAATTTCTATGAAGAGAAGGCAAAAAAAGATAAAGAAAACATATGAAATAGTGATTTACTAATTAATTTATAAAATTTAAAAATAGGAGGGTTAATATGGGAAGCAGATGGCAAGTGGAAAAGAAGAATGACCCTTATTACAAAAGAGCTAAAAGTGAAGAATATCGTTCAAGAGCATCATATAAACTTAAACAACTTGATAAAAAATACAAAATCATCAAAGAAGGAGACACTGTAGTGGATTTAGGTGCCGCTCCAGGTGGATGGTCTCAAGTGGCTTTAGAAAAGGTAGGTGAAGAAGGAATCGTTGTAGGAGTGGACTTAAACAGAATCAAACCATTCCATGAACCTAATTACTTCGGAATCAGAGGAGACTTCACTAAAGAAATCGTTCAGGAAAAGGTTATGGAACTGACACATGGAAAAGCGAAAGTGCTGATGTCAGATGCTGCACCTTCATTGACTGGAGTGAAAGACCTAGACCATTTAAGATCTGTTGACCTTGTGGAAACAGTGTTCAAGATTGCAGACAATATTCTTGAAACAGAAGGAAACCTTGTAATCAAGGCATTCCAAGGTCCTGAATACAAACGTCTATTAGACAGCATAAAATATGATTTCAGAAAAGTGAAATCAACTAAACCGCCATCATCAAGACAAAGAAGTAAAGAAATGTATATCGTTGGTTTAGGCTACAGAAAAGGGCCTAAAAAGAAAAAATAATCTTTAAAATATTCCTTTTTTAAAAAAGAGTAAAAAATACTAAAAAAAACAGCCAAAAATTAAATTAAATTAAATAAACATATACGAATACAATAAAAATAGAAATTTAATAAAATAAAATAAAAAAAGAAGTTAAATAAAAAAATTATTTAACTGATAAACTATTATAAGCTTCATGAGCTATTTTTAAATCGTCTCTTGTTTGTTGTAATCTCTTATCAACTTCTGGAGCAGGCTTACCCATAGACAATGCACTCTCCACATCACTTAAATCATTTTGAGCCCTTACAAGCTCTACTTGTGCATTCACATATTCTCTTTCTAAAGTGATGTTGTCCATAGCATAAATCTTATTACCTGTATCATTAAATTGAACTTCCAAGGCAGTGTAATTAGATTTCAATTCCGCTAATTGGTCATATTGAGTACCTGATGAAATTCCTCCAGTCAAACTAGAGGAAACTACACTAAAACCAACATAAGCAACTGCGGCCACAGTAGCTATAATCATAATAACTCCTAAAACAGAAATTAGCATTGAAGTTGATTTGAATAGACCCAATCTTGATTTCTTCATAAATTCACCATAATATTATTTAAAAATTTAATTAGTATTACTATTACTTATAAAATTACACATATTTAAAATTTTCAATTAAATTAGTAAAAAATGAAATGAAATCAATAAAATAATCAACATAAAAAACCAAACTGAACTTGAAAAATCATTACAGCTTAAAAGCTATTTTTCAAAATGAATATTTGGAAAAAAATAAAAATTTTTAAAAATTAAATAAACTTTTATACAAGTAAATATAAAGAATATAATACAATGAATTCCACTAACAAAACAAAAACATCACTTGCAAAATTTGAAGAATTTTTCTCTACAATTTACAAGGATGATGTATTTGAAATTTTAGAAAAATATCCTGATGAAAGGTCACTTACAGTCAATTACGAAGAATTAGAGAAGTTTGATCCTGATTTAGCGGACTTATTGATTACAAAGCCTGATGAAGTTATTGCTGCTTCCCAAAAGGCTATTAAAAATATCGACCCGTTGATGAAGGATGCTGAATTGAACATCAGATTTGAAAATCTTACAAACAACATTCCATTAAGCGATCTCTTAAGTAAATACATAGGTCACTTTGTATCTGCTGATGGAATTGTGAGGAAAACTGATGAGATTCGTCCACGTATTGAAGTAGGAAAATTTGAATGTAGAGGCTGCATGAGAATTCATGAAGTGGAACAGAGCTCTGGAAATCATATCATGGAACCTTCATTATGTGGAGAATGTGGTGGAAGATCCTTTAGATTGCTTCAAGAGGAATCCAAATATATAGATACTCAAAGTGCAAGAATGCAGGAACCTTTGGAAAACCTATCTGGAGGAACAGAACCAAAACAAATGCTTATGGTTTTAGAGGATGATTTGGTAGATGAATTAAATCCAGGAGACAAAGTAAGAATCACTGGAACCTTAAAGACATTTAGGGAAGAAAGAAGTGGAAAATTCAAGAATTACATTTACGTAAATCATATCGAACCTTTAGAACAGGAATTCGAGGAATTGGAACTTAGTGAAGAGGATGAAGAAAAAATCTTGGAATTATCCAAAGACCCTCATATACACGATAAAATCATCAATTCCACTGCACCTTCAATCAAAGGTCACAGAGATGTAAAGGAAGCTATTGCATTGCAGCTCTTCGGTGGAACAGTGCAACAATTGGAAGATGGAACTCGTTTAAGAGGAGACCTTCACATTCTTATTGTCGGGGACCCAGGTATAGGTAAATCCCAAATACTTAAATATGTTTCAAAATTAGCTCCAAGAAGTGTTTACACAAGTGGTAAAGGTACATCAGGTGCCGGATTAACTGCAGCAGCAGTTAGAGACGAGCTTGGAGGCTGGTCTCTTGAAGCAGGTGCATTGGTACTTGGGGACCAAGGTAACGTATGTGTTGACGAATTGGATAAGATGCGTTCAGAAGATAGATCTGCACTTCACGAAGCATTGGAACAACAAACAGTAAGTATTGCAAAAGCAGGAATTATGGCAACATTAAATACAAGATGTTCCGTGCTTGCAGCTGCAAACCCTAAATTTGGTACTTTTGATAGATACAAGACTTTGGCAAACCAAATTGACTTGCCTTCACCAATTCTTTCCCGTTTCGATTTGATATTTGTTATTGAAGACAAGCCAAATGTCGAAAAGGATAGGGAATTGGCAAAGCATATTCTTACAACTCACCAATATTCCAACATAGCATATGATATAGAGCCGGAACTCTTGAGAAAGTATATCGCTTATGCACGTAAGAATATTCAACCGGTACTTACAGATGAAGCAACAAAGGTATTGGAAGAGTTTTATGTATCAGTGAGAACAGGAGGTATGGAAGAAGGAACTCCTGTACCAATCACTCCAAGGCAATTGGAAGCAACAATTCGTTTAGCTGAAGCCAGCGCAAAACTTCAATTGAAAAACGAAGTGGAAGCTTCAGATGCTCATAGAGCAATCAGCTTGCAAAGAAGATGTTTAGAGAAAATCGGAATGGATCCTGACACCGGTAAAATCGACATTGCAAGAGTTGAAGGAAGAACTCCAACATCTGAAAGAGATAAGATGCGCGTGGTACAGCAAGCAATCGAAGAGTTGGAAGCAGAATTTGTTGATGTTCCAACAAATGTCCTAAAAGACCATCTTGCTGAAAACAGTGATATAAGTGAAGAAAAAACAGATGAAATCTTAAAAATGCTCAAATCCAGAGGACTTATCTACGAACCACGTAATGGTCTTGTAAGAACATTGAAAGATTAGATGGTCAATGACCATAATAAAATTAAATAATTTGCTTGATTTAATCAAGCATTTTTTCTATTTTTTATTTTATGCTACGATTTATTAATTATATAACTCATTATATAATAAATACATTAATAAATGATAAAAAATATAGTTTATATTAATATAACTCAAATACTAATTTTTAAAGAAAAAATTCATAAATTTTATTTGATTATACTTATTAGAAATTATTTATTATTCCAAAGAGGTGAAAAAATGGAAGATTACGAAAACTTATTAAACAGAGCTATTGACCAATTACCACCAGAAGTATTTGAAACTAAAAGGTTTGAACCTGTAAAGGCATACTCTGTTATTCAAGGTAATAGAACCTTTATCCAAAACTTCAAAGATGTTGCTGACTCCTTAAACAGAGATCCTCAACATGTATTAAAATATTTATTAAGAGAATTAGGTACTGCAGGAAACTTGGAAGGAGTAAGAGCAATCTTACAAGGTAAATTCAATCATTTCTTAATCAATGAAAGAATCGATGACTATATTGAAAAATATGTTATCTGCCATGAATGTAACAGACCTGATACTAAAATCATAAGAGAAGACAGAATCTTTATATTAAAATGTGCAGCATGTGGTGCAAAGGCTCCACTTAAACCGTTATAATATCCTTTCTTCTTTTCTAATTTTTTATTTTTTTAAAAATATAAATTAGCCATTTAAACAAATTATTAATTTTTATTCAATTTTTACATATTAGAGTGTTTTAAAATGTTTTGTCCAGAATGCGGTGCAACAGACGTTGAAATGATAGATGGAATCTGCAAAAACTGTTTTTTAAAGAAATTTCAGCTTATGGAAATTCCAGAAAATATCTCTGTAACAATCTGCAAACACTGCAATGCCAAGTTAGAGGAAGGAAAATGGAAAGATGAGTACATTCCAGAAGAAGAAATCATCTACAGAGCATTGGAGAGAAACATCACAATTTCCGATTTGGCTGAAAACGAGGAGATTGAACTTGAAATAGACCAAATGAGAGGAACAATTGCAGAATGCTATGTTGAAGCAGTTGCAACTGTTTTAGGAGAGGAACTTGTAGAAACACACACTCCCGATGTAAAAATCAATTACTCCGTTTGCCCGGACTGCAGTAAGAGAAATGCAGGTTACTATGAAGCCGTAATCCAATTGCGTGCAGACGATAGGGAACTTAAAGAAGAGGAAATGGAAAAGGCAGAAGAGATTATCCATAGAACTCTTGAAAAGCAATTTAAAAAGGATAAATTGGCTTACATTCCTCAAGTTGCAAAGCTTAAAGAAGGAAATGACTATTACATCGGCTCTTTAAAGACTGCAAAAAAGGTTGTGGAACATCTCAAAGAGGAATTTGGTGGAACCACCAAGGAATCCCCAAGGCTTATCAGTGAAGACAAATCCACTGGAAAAGGACTTTACAGAATATGGATTGCATTAAGACTTCCAAAATTTGTCAAGGAAGATTTTGTAAAGTACAATGACGGAATTTATAAAATCAATGATGTTGATGGAAATAGAATCCAAGTCATCAACTTGGAAAATCAGGATAAAATCGCTTTGAAATGGAGAGAATACGATTCCATAAAAAAGATAGAACATTTGGAAGGAGTTCAAAAAGCGATTGTTACATCAAAATCCCCAAATTCACTTCAGATTCTTGATCCTGATGACTACAGTCCAATCGATTTGGAAATGACTGAAAAATTAGAAAAAATCAATATCGGCGAAGAGATTGATGTAATAAAAATAGATGGAAAAATCTATATTATCTAAAATTAATAGCAAAAAATCATAATTATAATAATTATCTAATAACAATTATAATAACTAACTACAATAACCAATTATTATAACTAACTACAATAACCAATTATTATAACCAATTACAAAAACAAAAGTGTGATTACATGAACATTGAAGAAAAAATTGAATTAATTCAAGAAGGAACTTTAGAAATCATTGATGTAGATGAATTGAAAGAAAAACTTGAAAAAGAGCATCCTATTGCTTATACTGGATATGAACCTTCTGGAAAAATTCATTTAGGTCATGCAGTAACAATCATGAAACTTAAACAATTGCAGGATTTAGGATTTAAAATCAAAATCTTGCTTGCAGATTATCATGCTTTCTTGAATGGAAAAGGAACTGTGGAAGAAATAGCTGAAACTGCAGAATACAATAAAAGATGCTTCCAAGGATTAGGACTCTCTGATGACACTGAATACGTTTTAGGTTCATCTTTCCAAACTGGAAGCGAATATACCAATGACGTTTATCAATTAGCTACTTTAACCACCTTGAAAAGGGCAAAAAGAAGTATGGATCAAGTCAGCAGACATGACGACAATCCAAAAGTGGCTAGCGTAGTTTATCCATTGATGCAAACCGCAGACATGTCCGCTTTGGAAGTTGATATTGCATTAGGTGGTATGGAACAGAGAAAAATCCAAATGTTGGCAAGGGAAAACTTACCTAGAATAGGAAAAGAAGCACCTGTCTGTATTCACACTCCTTTGATTCATGGTCTTGACGGGGATGACAAGATGTCCTCAAGCAAAGGAAACTACATCGCTGTTGACGATGATGAAAAGACAATCAAGGATAAAATCAAGAAAAGCTACTGCCCAATGGGTGAAACTGAAGGAAACCCTATTTTGGAAATTGCAGATCACTTTGTTTTCTCACAGCAAGACACTTTGCTTATAGAAAGACCTGAGAAATTTGGTGGAAACTTAGAACTCACTAAAGATGAATTATACAAAATGTACAGTGAAGAGAACTTGCATCCAATGGACTTGAAAAATGCAATTACACAATACTTAATTGATTTCTTAAAGCCAGTTAGAGACTTTATGGAATCACAGGAATAGTTGAATGATTATAATTATTAATTTTTAAAAAAAGATTAAAAAGAGGGATAGAATGGAAGAAGAACCAACAGTATATGAAATGAAACTTACCAATGGAATTGGAGAACAAATGCTTGCTCATGTAATTGAACAGTTCGATGTTGAACTTAAGCAAACCGAATTTGGACCAAAACTCCAAGGTACAAAAGAAGAGCTTGAAAAAGCACAAGATTACATTGTAAAAGTAATGAAAGAAAGATTAGATGAATTAGATAAAAGATAATCTAATTTTACTATCTTTTTTATCTTTACTTTATATTTACTTTAATTTATTCCTTATTTTAAAAAAAAAATTAGTGAAATTTAAAAAATGATTTAATAATTAACTTAAATTTTCTATTTTTAGATTATAAAATACAATCCTTGCAAATATCAAATAATGGTGCAACTGCTTTTTTAATATCAGAAGAGACTTTATTAGGACCATTATTTGCATCGATTATCTTAAAGTTGTCATTGGATTTTGCCAAATCCAAATAATTCTGTTTTACTCCAGTGAGGAACTCTTCATTTTCGAATTCATCAGTTCCATCACATCTTTCAACGGATTTCTTGACATCCAAATCCAAGAGCAAAACCAAATCTGGAATCTTAGCATACTTATTTAACTCTTTAATCCAATCTTGAGGGTTCTGATAAGCCAAACTTGAATAGAAAGATCTGTCACTGATAACTACAGTATTTTCATTTTCCAATCTTTCAATCTTATCCATTAGCATAAGCCTATCAGCAGCAAATAGCAACCCAAATGTTTTTTGCATGGAATCTGATTCGGCATCACTTCGAGTGAGCAACTCTCTGATTAGCGCTCCAATTTCAAAATCAGTAGGTTCTACAATAGTTTCAACATTAAAACCGTTATCTTCCAGCCATTCCTTTAACATTTTAATCTGGGTTGATTTACCAGCACCATCTATTCCTTCCAATACAATATACATAGAATAGAATTTATTTTTAAAAATATATAATTCTATTGAATTTTATTAGTTTTCATAAGCTATCACAACAATAAATATACTATATATCAATAAATTTACTATAATATAAAGATTATAATATTAAAAATATGTATATAATAAAATTAACAAATTTATTAATAGTTAGATTATTTTAATAGTAGATTATTTTAATAGTAGATTATTTTAATAGATTTATTAAATAAATCACAATTATCATTAAAAAAAAAATCAGTTTAATTATAAAAATACAATCATAAAAAATCAAAATTATAAGGAGATTACTTAATGACATTACCTGAATTATTAGCACCTGCAGGAGATTATGACATATTGGTTACAGCAATCAATGCAGGAGCTGATGCTGTATACATATCTGGAGAAAGGTTTGGAGCAAGGGCATTTGCCAAAAACTTCACTCTAGAAGAGATAGAAAAAAGTGTGGAATATGCTCACTTGAATGGAGCAAAGATACATGTAACCGTAAACACCTTGATAAACAACTTTGAAGTCGTAGATGTTGTCAAATACCTATTCTACTTATACAAAGTAGGAGTTGATGCGGTTATTGTACAGGATTTGGGAATTATTGAACTTATAAAAAATCTCATTCCAGGTCTTGAAGTTCATGCTTCCACACAAATGACATTAAGCGATTATGATTGTATTTTATGGGCTGTGGAAAACAACATCTCCAGAATAGTGTTGCCACGTGAAATAAGTGTGGATAAAATAGCTGAAATGTCCAAAAAGATGCAGGAATCCAATATCACTATGGAACTTGAAGCATTCGGACATGGGGCTCTTTGTTACTGTTTCAGCGGAAACTGCTACATCTCATCATACAACAGCGGACGTAGTGGAAACAGAGGGGCATGTGCACAACCGTGCCGTAAGCAATACAAATTGAAATATAAAAACTACAATGTTGGAAACGGTTACCTATTGTCAACTCACGATCTTGCAGTATACAAAGGATTGGACAAAATAGAAGATGCAGGAGTCTTTTCACTTAAATTGGAAGGACGTATGAAATCTGCAGATTATGTAGGAACAATCACAAATGCATACAGACATTTGATTGACGGCGATGAAGGAGATTATGAAAAGGATTTGAGCCTTGTATTCAATAGGCAATTTACAGACGGCTACATCCTAAATCAAAAGCCAGGACAGGTTTTAGGAAGAGAAAGTTCAGGCCACGAAGGAGTTTACATTGGTAGAATCACAGAAAAGAAAGGAGATTTAATTACAATAGCTAAGGAAAATGAGGAATTCAAGATAAACCTTGACATCGGTGATGGAATCGGATTCAAATACAAGGATAAGATCAAAGGAATCTACATCGACAACATCAAGGAACAGACTGACGAATACATAAAGCTTGAAACAACAAGAAATGTCCGTGAAGGGGACAAGGTTCTCTTAAGCTATTCCAAATCAACTCATGACAACCTTAAGAAATTCAAAAGCGAAACAATTAAGCAAAACATTCCATTAGACTTGGACATCAAATGGACTGAAGATTTAAGACTTAACATCAATGCTAAATTCAAGATTGTTGAAAAGGGAATAAACAACGAAAACAAAGAAGAGGAATTCAGTTTCAGATACATTTCCCAAACCAAATTCGAACCTGCACAAAAAAGACCTGTAAGCATTGAAGACATTGAAAAGCAAATGCTTAAAACCGGCTCAACATCATTTTACATTAACAATTTAACAATAAACGGCATGCCTGAAAACAGCTTTGTTCCAATTGGAAAGCTGAATAAAATAAGAAGAACCATTCTTGACAAGGCAACCGAATTATTGTTGAACTATTATAAGCCTGACAAAAAGGAAGTAAGAGCAACCAATAAACGCATCAGCCAATTCGTCAAGGAATATAAATCCTATACAGACATTCCAGTTAGAAATGAGAAGCTTAATCTTTCAATATTTGCAGACAATTTGGAACTTATTAAAATGACATCCAAATTGCCGATTCACAAATATTTCTTTGATCCTTCATTTTCATACTATGGCCAAGAGGAATACTTCAATAACATCAAGGATTTGTTGAAAGAGGCTTATTCCATTGTATATAAGGGCAAGGAAAATGTGGACGACAAATTGGTCTTGGTCCTTTCATCATTCGTCAGTGATGAGGAAATAGAAAGAATCAGTGCTATCATAGAGGAGTTGGAAGAAGAAGGAATGAGAATTCCAATAATGTATGACACTCCAGGAATAGCTAAAAGCTTTAAAAATAAGGTTTATGGAAACCATAACTTAAATGTCTGGAATAGTTATAATGTCAAAAACCTATCTGATGCTGGCTTTAAAAGCATAATCCTATCCTCTGAATTGTCACATACAGAAATCAAGGAATTAGTCAGCAAATACCAATTCATCAAAGGAAATGAGGATGTGGACTTAAACATAATCATCCAAGGAAACCTTGAAGTTATGAGCAGAAATTCAAATATAAAGTGGTGTTTGATTACAATATGCACAGTCATTTCATCAATAAGGACTGTTTATGTCTAATAGATGAGGTGGAATTGATTAAGGACACTGGAGTAAACTCCTGCATAATAGATTGCAGATTCTCCTCTCCGCAATACAGTTCTACAATCGTTTCACTTTACTCACAAGCATTAAAAGAAGACAACACTTATGACTTGAACCTGCTTAAAGAGCAAATCAAAAACATTACATTATCAAGATTGAATAAAGGAAACTTCATCAATGGAAGACTTCATGAAAAATCATGTTAAGCTATTATGGATATTGATTATTAGAAATTTACACTTGGAATATTTAATTATTATCATATTTATACGAGGAAAAAACAATGAAATTACCTGAATTACTGGCACCTGTAGGATCTGCAGAACATTTGAAACTTGCAATATTGTCTGGTGCAAATTCCATCTATCTCTCTGGAGAGAACTTTGGAGCAAGGAAATATGCAGAAAACTTCACAGTTCCAGAAATAAGAGAAGCTGTCAAATATGCTCACTTGCATAACGTTAAGGTTTATGTTACCGTCAACATTCTAATCAAGGAAGGTGAATTGGAAAAAGTATCTAATTACCTTTTGGAATTATATAAGATGGGTGTAGATGCAGTTCTCATTCAGGACATTGGGCTTGTAAAAATCATCAATGAAAACATTCCAGATCTTACAATCCATGCCTCAACCCAAATGAATATCCACAATATTGAAGGAATCAAATGGGCATCAGAACATAATATAAAAAGGATTGTTCTTCCAAGGGAAACTGAAATGAATGAATTGAAAGAGATTATCGATTATGCACATTCATTAGGTATTGAAATAGAGATATTTGCCCATGGAGCATTATGCTACAGCTATTCAGGACATTGCCTGCTCTCTTCCATGCAAGGTGGAAGAAGCGGAAATAGAGGAACCTGTGCTCAACCTTGTAGGGAAAGGTATGAATTGAACATCAATAAAACCAAGAAAATCAATCCTAAAACAGAAGGAGACTACCTTTTATCTCCAAAAGACCTCTCATTGTTTGAGCACCTTGATGAAATAGCCAATCTTGAAGTTGACAGCATAAAGATAGAAGGGAGAATGAGAAGCAATGATTATGTTGCAACCGTTGTCAAGAACTATAGGAAAAGGCTCAATAAATTAAGATATGACAAGACAAGCCAAGCTTTGAACAGGAACATCAAGGAATTAGAAAGAAAAAGCAAGGGCAAGAAAGGAAGAAGCACCGATTTGAAAAAGGCTCAAGATAAGGAGAACATTGCAAAGTTGAAAAGAGAACAGAAATTGCAGAATCTTGAATCTCTTGAAGAGTTGGAATTGGTCTTCAATAGAGAATTTACAACAGGGCATCTCATCCCAAAAAACAATCCTATGATAATGAACAGGAAAAAGCCGGGACACCAAGGGTTATATGTCGGAAAGATACACAGATACAATCCACAAACTGAAGAGATTCACATTTTACTTAAGGACAATCTTATACATATCCCAGAAAAGGGAGACGGAATACTGATTGAAAATAATCCTTATTTGGATAATGACAGCAATCAGAAAAATGATGAAAAATCCAAAAAGGAAAACAAAAAATTAAAGACAAAACAGGATAAACGTGCTAAAAGAAAGGAAAAAAGGGCCAAAAAAGAAATCAATCAAGATAATCTAAATGAGGGATCCATCCAAACCTATGGATTCGACATATCCTCCAAGCCAATCTTAAAGGATTCAAAAGATAGACATTGGAGAAAAAGAGAGAAAGACAAGGACATTGAAGGAAAGCTTCTGGTTATCAAAAGAGTTAGGGAAAACAAAAGAATCAATTTCCCACTAGTAAAAGGCTCAAAGGTTTACCTTACAAAGAAAAACTCATTGATTAATGAAGTGAAAGACCTTCCTCACAAGAAAGAGGAGCACTTCATCAAGAAATCATTATTGGAACTTTACTTCCACATAGACAGCGACAATTATCCTCACTTGAAAGGAAATCTGAAATTGGATAACGGCAAAGTAATCACCCTAAAAATCAAGGGAGAAAATGCCTGGGAAGAAGCTATCAAAAAACCGATATCCAATGAAACAATTAAAAAGCAACTGTTGAAAATTGGTGATTTGCCTTATTACATTGAAAAGATTACAATAAACAACAATAAAAGATTGTTTTCTCCAATCAGTGAAATCAATGAACTTAGAAGAACATTCTTCAACAAGCTTGAAGAAGAGATAATTGAAAGCTACAAGCCAAGTGCAGATGATTTGGAAATAGCTGAAAGAAACATCAATAACTTAAATGAAGAGTTTAGAAGGAAAATTGATTTGAAATCCAAGGTAAAAAATGATGAGAAACAAGAATATAAACTTTCAGCATATATCAATAGCTTGGAAATATTAAAACAACTTAACAATAGGAAATCCATTTTTGATAGAATCTATTTGGAAATACCTCCAAATAAGGACTTTGAGGAGATAAGTCAGGAAATATTGGAAAACAAGTCTCTCAAGGAACATGGCTTAAACATAAGTTATTGCGTAAACTTCTTGAAGGAAGCTATTGAAATCTCTAAAGATCAAGATTATAAGCTAATTTGGAAACTTCCAGACATTGCACCTAAGCAAACAAAGGAATCCATAATTAAGATTATGGGAATCCTCAAGAAAATGAATCTGGAGATTGACATAATGACCAGCTTAATTGGATTGGACGAGTCATTAAAAGATAAGTTTGATGTCAATCTTTATGGAAATTATCCATTGAATGTCTATAACATAGAGGCCGTGCTGGAGAGGAAAAATTATAAAACCTTATCCATATCTCCGGAAATCTATAAGAAAAACATCAAGGATCTTATGGAGGACTACTATAAGGAAATCTCAAAAGACACAGCACTTCCAGAATTGGAAGTCTTGGTTCATGGAAATATCGAATCAATGACAACAAGAAAGGAACTTGTTTCCAAAAAGCAATTGAAGCTTATCAACAAATACAACCAAAAGCAAAGAAAGAAAAACAATGATTCTTTTGATAATGGATATTATATAGATTCAAATGAATACTATCTTAAAAACAGAAGAAATCAGTATTATCCAATCAAAACCAATTTGAACGAGGATATGACAATAATCCTAAACTCTGAAGAGCTTTGTCTGATTGATGAGATTGACTACTTGAAATCAATAGGAATTTCCAACTTTTCAATAGATGCAAGATGGAAACCATTGGATTATATTGCAGATATTGGAAAGGCATATCGAGACATCATTGATGAAAAAGCACAAGATTCTGGAGAATCAGAAAATACAATAGCTAAATATTGTCCTGATTTGACAAAAGCCAATTTTGATAAAGGATTGAAATAACAAAATAAAAAATTTACAAAATTATTAAATTTTACAAAATGAAATCAATTTTCAAATCATATTAGGATTGAAATTATTGAAAATCAAAAGATTTAAAAATTAATAATAAAATAAAAAAAATTAACCAGATATAAACAAAATACAAAAATTACAGTACAAAAAACTATAATTTCTCATTGAGGTAATCTTATGGAAGGAGCGCAATTACAGAACATTAAGGGTATTGGAGATAAATTATCTCAAAAGATCATTAATGAATTGGGAGGAGAAGATGAATTGAATCAGGTGATTGAAAATCTTGACCTCGAAAGACTGATAAACATAGAAGGAATCAGCCAAAGAAAGGCAATCGAGATAATGAATCAATTAATCGGAAATCCTGCTCAAAAATTCCTAAAAAGTGAAAGGGCCATACAGCTCTATGAAGAAATCATAGAAAAAGTGATAAGCTATTCAAATACCTCCTACTCCAAAAACAGAATATTGCTCCTTGCTCCTATTAAAGATGAAGAAATCATCAATGAACGCTTAGACTTTGTAATGAATGCCAAAGAAAAGGTAAGCAATCTTCCATTATATGACTTGGATAAACTGATGAAGAACCTCCATGAGCCTAAGGCATCAAAGCCTAATTATGATGCAAGCAAGGCAATACTCGTGGAAAGCCATGAAGATGCAGACTATCTTATGGATTTGGGATTGAACAAATATTATACAATACTTACCGCTTCAGATTCCCCATTCTTCCAAGAAGAATTGAGAGGATATGAACTTATCTATTACATTTACACTGAAGGATTCCTTGATTTAGGGGACATGCCTAATTTGATCATGATCAATAAGGATGCTCCAATCTATCAGCTTGTACCTGAAGTTATTTTAGACTACTTCAAGGAAAACAGAAGTTTGTTTGAAAGAGTTTCCAAGATTAAAGGAATATTAGGTGAGGAAACTGTCCTTAATGATCTTGGTCCAATACTTGATGAACTTGAATCCTATAAAACCAAAGAAGTGGATTTGGATGAAATTGTTAATAATGAGAAGAGATATATAGACCGTGAACTAAAAGAAAGGATTCAAAATATAGACCTTGAAGGAGATGAAGTTCTCGATTTATTAAACAATGCTTTACCTGCAAAACTAGAAGAAATATTTAACGAAATTTTAAGTAAATCAAAGGAAACAATTAAGGCAGAAAGTGGGATTGCATTTGACCCATTCATCAAGAAGTATCCGATTGAAATTGATGACATGGAAGTCGAAAGGGTGAAGATGGAAATCCTTTCAAATTCCGAAAACAATTATTTTGATAAGAAGATTACTGCTGCAGAACAATTGGCATCCATCAAGGAAGATGCTGAAAGGGAAGTCAGTGACATTATCAAGTTTGACTATGAATATGCATTGGGCTGCTTTGCTTATCTTTATGATTTGAACAAACCTGAATTCACCAATGAGTATGATCTTAAGCAAGCATTGCATCTGAACTTATGCCTAAAGGAAAGAACCAATGCAGAAGGAATTCAAAGAGTTGACTATCGATTGAATGAAGAAGAGAACATTGCATTGTTGACTGGAGCAAACAGTGGAGGTAAAACCACATTGCTTGAAACAATCAGCCAAATAGCTATCCTTGCACAGATGGGACTTCCGGTACCTGCAAAATCCGCTAAGATAAAATTGCTGGATGAGATCTATCACTTTTCCAAAAAGAGATCCTTGGATGCAGGAGCATTTGAATCATTCCTGAATGTATTCATGCCAATCGTTACAAGCGATAGCGAAAAATTGGTATTATTGGATGAACTTGAAGGAATCACAGAATTGGAAGCAGCTGTAAAGATCATTTCAAGCTTCATTGAAATGATTGAAGAAAGCAATTCATTTGCAATCATTGTAACTCACATGGCAAACGAGCTGATGAAGTACACAGACATTCGTGTAGATGGAATCGAAGCTACAGGTCTTGATGAAAACTACAATCTGATTGTGGATAGGACACCTAAGATGAATTACTTGGCAAAAAGTACACCAGAACTAATTATAAAAAGAATGTATAACAATTCACCACCAGAACTTAAAAAGGTATATGGTAAGATATTGGAAAAGTTTTAAAAAAAGTGGATATTTAATAAAATAGATTAAATTTGAATTAATCTATAAAACTTATTAAATATTTAATTGATATTTTGCCCGTATACTAACTCTCTTGCTTCACAGGTAGTTTACCCTTTCCTCCACGAGTAACCCTCGAAACAGGCAGCCTATCTAATGCTGGGTTTCTTCTAATCATCGACAGCTAAAGCTTCCCTCATAGAAGGACCATAGGCATCAGTCATAAAATATGATGCGACAATATAATCTTTACTTAAGATTGTATATATAATTTTGTAAAAAGAGGAAATTTCAAAAGCAGTTTTATACATTATCATAGACCAACTCATTTTCATGAAAATAGTTTCAATAAAGGCAAACAATTATATACTATAAAATACCATTATCATACATACACACATTAGGAGATTAAACATGTCTGACATTGCAAGAATAGTTATTTTTAAAAAAGAAAATGGAGAAGAGTTTACCTTCGATGACAAATATGTTCAACTAACCTCTTTGGAAAATAAGATGCTGATATTTAAATTTGAAGCTTCTCAAGATATATTAAAAGAAGGAGCAGAATTCTTCAGCACTTTCAACACTTATGAACAGATTAAAGTGGATATTGGAGGAACTGGAGAGATTCCTTGTTACATGAAAAGCTTATCTCCTATAGTTGGCAGAGGCCCTAAAAAGACTAATGGAGAACATTTAAATGGCATTTTCACATTATCACTCCAGCAAATAGTTGCAGCTCCAGATCCGGATGAAGAGCAAAACTGCTTAAACTGTGCACTTTCACAGAATGGAGTTTGTTCCATTAAGGACAATAGTGAAAAAACATCTTGCGATGATTTTAAAAAATAAATCGTAAAAAAAATAATTAGTTGAAAACTATTTTCAACTCTTTTTTTCTTAAATCATTTGAATTTATTTAAACAGCGTTTTACTGCACCTAAACCCTATAATTCATCAAAAAATATTTTCTTTTTTTAAAAATTAAAAAAGAATATATAATATTAAATTCAAATTTTATATTGGTGTATATAATGAGGTTTACAAAAATATTGATTTTTTTAATAATTTTAATAATAAGTGCAGGAATTGTATCTGCAGCAGATTTCAGTGATTTGAAAGCACCTTCCAATTTTAAATTTGATGGAAATCAAAGTTTTTATGAAACAAATATCTTAGGTATGGAAGATGCTGAAGGAGCTATTTTAGACATTGTGACTACTGATGATTTGGAAGAAGCCAAAGAAGCAGTAGGCTCTGATGAAGACGTAAGTATTTTAGAAAGTTTTAAAAATGATTCTGATGTTGATTACACTTTAGAATCTACTGATGATGAAAATATTTTCTCTTTCACTGATGGTGTAAATGAATTAAAAGGTTATATTGAATTAGTTGAAATTGGTGATGAGAAATACGTCATAGAATCTTATGTTGATGATGTGAATCAAGATGATAAATTAGAAAAATGTTTATCCTCCTTAAAGGAATTTAATGAATTAAATAGTTTAGATCCTTTAAATCCTAATTCTGAGAATTAATTATACACCAATTTTTTTCATTCCCTACATTTACATACACTTTATTTTTTTCTATTTTTATGCTTAATCAATTTCTTTAAACAGAATCTAAACAAGACCTCTAAAAAAAATAAGAAAGATTTTTTAACAATTAATGCTTTTTATGAAACTCCTTAACCTCTAAAGATTCAACTTCATCAAGGAAAATCCAAGTGATCCACTCACCTCTTCGAAGTTCAATCAAAAGATGAATCCCATTTCTACCATAATCAGAACCATCCATATCACATTGGACAATACTGACCTGTTCACATCTTGTTCTAACATTATTTACAGTCACAATACAGTCCATATAATAATCTAAACCATCTTGAAATGGATTATTATTAGTTTCTATCTCATTAATTACATCAATTACTTCCATATTTCAACCCCCTAAACATATATAAAATCGCATATGAATACTTTTTTAAAGAAAGAAAAATTAAAAAGAAAGATTAAAATTCTTCTCTAAATACTCTTTAACCCTTTCATTTAAATCTGCAAGCTCTTGACTATACTCAACAAGCTTCAAATTCAAGTCATTGTTGACTTTGAAAATCAATAAGTCATCTTCATTAGGCCCAATTGCAAACAGCTGATCAAGAATCCTGTTTGCCTTTTCAAAATCATCTTCCAAAAAGCATATGTGCATTGAATAGATGTAATGCTCATTCTCAAATGGATATGCCTTATGTTCCTTTTGAAGATATTCCTTTGCCTTTTCTATTTCCTCTTTTTTAATGAGGAGTCTGGCTATTCTTGAATAAACTCCCATATATCTTGGACTTATCTCAGCCAATCGTTCATACTGCATTAGAGCCTTATCATACTCACCTAAGAACTCATAATCTTCAGCCAAAAGAAAATTTATCTCTTCAACATTAGGCCAAACTTCTAATATCCTTTCAAAATATTCGCTGGATTTCTTGAAATTATCCTTGTCCCTATAATCTAGAGCATTTTCTCTAAGGTCATGAAACTTCTTAAATACTTCAAAAGGCAAAAGTCTGCTTCCACAACTTGAACATATCTCTCCACCATCATTAACTTCCTCAAAGCATTTTGGACAGAACTTTTTAGGATAGGCCCCACAAAATGGACAGAAATCGAATTCCTCCGAATACTCTTCTTTACATGCATGACACTTCATATTATCACCCTTTAATTATACATTTTCAAATATTTTTTTTAATTACATTCAGCAAATAACATATGGAAACGATAGTATTTAAAGTTAATGAATTGAAAAAGACAACTTACATAATAAGCATTAATAACACCTACTGAAGATTTTATAAATAATAAATATAAAAATATTTAAATCATCAAAAAAAGAAAAATATTAACTATATTAATTTAATAATAATAAATTTTGCAAAAAAATAGGAATATGAATAAATGCAATTATCTCAATTAAAATGAGGAAACGGGATTTTATGTTAAAGTTAAAAGATTTATCAAAAGTATTGATAGTTATATTATTGTGTGGACTGCTGGTGTGTGGCATGCAAAGCTGCTCAGCATGTACTGCGGTTTATGTAGGTCCAGATGTCAGTGCCGATGGTTCAGCAATTATTGCACGATCAAACGATTGGCAGGATGTTTGGGGAAGTCATTTAACAGTGACCCCCAGAGTAGAAAATCAGCCAGGCAGGTTTATGCCTGTGAGTATAGATGGAAAAGTAAAGATGGAACTTCCTGCAACAACATACAAGTACACTTCAACACCTTCTATGGATAGTACAAGGGCATACAACGGAATGGGTAAAGATGCAGCTGCATGCACTAATGAATATGGTGTGGCTATGACCATGTCCATCACTGCATTTCCAAACAATGCAACATTTGAAGCAGACCCTTGGGTGGAAGATGGGATAACTGAATATACTGCAACAGACCTTGTGATTTGTCAGAGCAAAACCGCAAGGGAAGCTGTAGAAAAACTTTGTGGACTAATGGACAAGTACGGAAGCAGCGAGTCCAATATTGCCCTCATTGCAGACCAGAATGAAGTATGGTATGTGGAGATGTATTCTGGACATCAGTATGCTGCAGTGAAATTGCCATCAGACAAGGTAGCGGCCTTTGGTAATGAATTTACCCTCGAATACTTATCCGACTACGAAGAAAATATCACCTCCAATGAATTGATTAGCCTTGCAGAAGAAAACGGTTTCGCCGTATATGGTAAAAATAATGAGATCAATTTGTTCGATACATATTCCGGAAAGGAAAAAGCTACAGATTACAGCCATATGAGGACTTGGATAGGCCATCAGATTCTAGCCCCTTCAAACTTCAGTACAGACTACAATATAAATACCATGTATCCTCTCTGTTTTACACCTGATAAGAATGTTTCAATGGAGGATGTCTGTAAAATAATGCGTAACAGATTTGAAGGAACAGAATATTCACCTGATGAAACAGGAAGGATTGATATGAGAGTGGTTGGAACTGATGTGGCAATGAGCACCCATGTGATACAGGTCTACCCAGACCTTCCAGCAGACATGTCATGCATTACATGGTATAGTTGCGGGCCAGCAGTTTATGGAATCTTTGTACCATTATCCAATGATTGCATAAATGCCAGCGAGGCTTACGGAGCAAATCAGCCTGCAGAGGACAAAGAAGTGTTTGATACAGAGCACTACCCATATTATGTCTTTAAAGATCTTTCCACTCGCTGTGTAGGGTCAGACAACTATAAAATTTATGGTGAGCCTGTGCAAGCCTACTGGAGTGAAGCTGAAGGCAATATGTTCACTGGAATGGCAAAAGTTCTCAAAGAAGCGGCAAAGATGAAGGATAAGGATGCAAGGGCAAAATATATCACTTCATACTGTAATGATATGCAAACCAATGCATTCGAAGATGGGAAAGAAATCTTAAACGATGTGACTTGGACACAAAGCAAAAACAGTAATACACATAAAATCGCACGTAATCCTGAAACACACGAACTGACAGGTGAAGAGGTGGTTCTCCCTCCAATGAACGTGACACTTAATGCAACAAAATATAAAAATGTCCCTGAAGCACCTAACGAAGGATTTCAAATAAAACTCCCATTCACATAACTCTTTACACAAGGAAAATCATTTTCCTTGTTTTTTCTTTTTTTTTGTTTAATATTTTATATCATTTAATTTCTAATTTTTCTAATTTTTCTAATTTTTCTAATTTTAATTTTTTATGTGAAAAATAGCGATTTTGATAAAGATTAAAAATAAATAGTTCTAAAATCGAAAATAAATTAAAAAAAAAAGTATAAAAAAGATTAAGAAAGAATTAAAAAGTAAAAAAAGAATGAAAAAATAATATAATTTAATTTAAACCATCAATAGCATTTTGAACATGCTTAATGTAGACATCCCTAATGTCTTTAGATTGAGCGAGTCCTTCTATAACACATTCGACTTCATAGCCTTCAGATGCAAACATGTTTTTCCAGGAATCATCTTCATCTCCAGCCATATCGTTTTGAGCATGATCACCTGCTACAACCATTAAAGGCTTGAGCACTATCTTCTTGTAGTCTCCTTCTTTTACCATAGCCAATACATCATCGTAGTCAGGTTTTGCTTCAACAGTACCAATGTAATAATTGTCGAATCCTTTATCCTTTAGCATTCCTTGCAATTTGGTGTAAACCATATTACTTTCTGCAGGAGAACCGTGACCCATGAATACGACTGCTGTATCATCATCGTAATCTCCTTTAGAGGTGATGCTTGCAATCAAGTCTTCAAAGTCCTCATCAGAGATCAATAAAGGTTCTGCAATAGGAATGTTTTCAAACTTATCAATGTATTTGTCTACAGTATCTTTGATCTTGAAATGGTATTCAGTACCGTTCATGATATGGGTTGGTTGAATGATAACAGTCTTTACACCATCATCCAATGCTCTTTCCAATGCCTCTTCCACATTGTCGATAGCCAAATCATCACGTTTTTTCAAAATGTTTATAACCATTTGGCTTGTGAATGCTCTTCTCATTTCATAATCAGGAAATGCTTCATCAATGTCCTTTTCGATAGCTCCAATGGTAAGAGCACGGTTATTGTTATAAGAAGTACCAAAACTTACTACTAAAATAATCTTATCAGTCATATTATCATCCTAAAAATAAAAATTCGTTTTATTATTTAATAAATCAAATTAGATTAAATTTTTTAAAGAAAAATTTAACATTACTAAATTATACTTTATATAAAGAAATATTTAAAAATATTGATTAAAAATAATTAATAATGAAAAAAGAATTAAAATGAATTAAAATGAATTAAAATGAATTAAAATGAATTAAAAAAGAAGAAATAATATAAAAAGAGATAAAAATGGTCTTCATGAAATTTCATGAAATGAAAAAAAAATAAAAAAGATGAGATTAAATAAAAGCTATTTATTTTGATCTCTTAAGATATAGAGCAATGCATTTGAAATAGCCGCAGCTACATTACTTCCACCTTTACGTCCACGAGCGACGATATAAGGAACATCACATTGCATAATTAACTCTTTTGATTGGACCACATTTACAAATCCTACAGGAACTCCAATGATAAGTTCAGGATTAAGTTTTCCTTCTTGAATCAATTCATATAATCTAATCAAAGCGGTTGGAGCGTTTCCTATTGCAAAAATCAATGGTTTATCCAAGCTTGCTGCCTTATCCATGGAAGCTCTTGCACGTGTGGATCCATTCTTTTTGGCAATCTCTCTAACATCATCATCACCCATAAAGCAGAAGACTTCACCGCCATGCTTCTTGAGTTCTGCCTTATTGATTCCTGCCTTTGCCATATTAGTGTCAGTTACAATGCAAGCACCATTTTTTATTGCTTCCAATGCCTTATCAACTACATCTTCTGAAAAGCATAAATTGTCTACATAATCAAAATCAGCAGCTGTGTGAACTGCTCTTTTAATAATTGGCGCTAATTTAGGGTCAATTTCATGAGGAAGTTCAGATTCAATAATTTCCATACTCCTGCTTTCGATTTCAGCAGGTTTAACTTGTTCTAATTCAATTTTCATACTATCACTTCAATTTACTATGAATAACTACTAAATTACAAATAACTATAAATTACTAATAATTACTAATAATATAAATTTTAACCTTCCCAATTCCGTGCATTACCCACAAAAGACTTTGCAAAATCAGGATTTGCAGGAAGATAAATATGTGGGAAACCCGCATAAAGACTATCTGATCCATGACAGCAAAGGTATTCCAAACCATTGGATGCCTTTTTAGCCATAAACGCTTCTCCACAGTTTTCACTATCATAATAATGGAATTCATGCACTCTAATGCTATCTCCTTCATTACATAACAAGTTATCTTGCAATGCCTTTATCTCAATATAACCGAATCTTTGCAATTTGTCTGTCTTTATGCAATTTCCTTCGATGAATCCAACCATAGGAACATTTTCAATGGAATCATGCAAATACATGAATCCTCCACATTCCGCTATTGTAGGAATTCCTCTTCCTATAACATCTTTTATTTCATCACATAATTTCCTATTTTTAGACAATTCTTCGGTATATAGTTCAGGATAACCTCCACATAAATATAATCCAGAAATATCCATAGGAAGCTTTTCATCTTCCAATGGACTGAAATAGACTACTTCACAACCTAAATCTTCTAATATCTCAATGTTTTCCTTATACATGAAACAAAAAGCATTATCACGGGAAACTGCTATGCGAGTCTTTTTATCAGAATCCATTTTGATATTTTCAATCAATTCTTTATAATCTTCACTTGCTTCAAGGACTGGAGCAGACTTAGCCAATTCATACAATCCATCCAAATCGATGTATTTTTCTGCCAATTCACGAAGGCCATTTATTTTCTCTTTGATGTCCTCAATTTCATCAGCGGTAATCAATCCTAAGTTTCTGCTTCCAATGGAATACTTATCTTCCCTAGGCAAGAAACCATAAGCCTTAATGCCTTCCTTTTCAACAATATCCCTTAAAAGTGGATATAACATTGGAGAAATATTATTGAATATTACACCTTCAACCATGCTTTCTTCCTTAAATTCCTTGAAACCTTTTATGATTGCTGCTGCAGAATTGCTCATTCCTTTAGCATCAATAATGAGTACAGCGGGAGCTTTAATGGATTTAGCCACTTCCCAAGCACTTGCTCTGCCTTCAACACCTATTCCATCATAATATCCCATAGCGCCTTCAATTATGCTCAAATCCTTACCGCAATTCCTAATGAATTGGTCACATAACATTTGCTCAGTCGAAAAGTAAGGATCCAAATTATGAGTCTCTACATTAAAGACTTTTCTATGAAACATCGGATCAATATAATCAGGACCTGATTTAAAGGAAGCGATTTCCAAACCTCTATTTTGGAATGCTGCAAGCAAAGCCATAGTGATGGTTGTCTTTCCACAGTTACTGTTGGTTCCAGAGATCAATATCCTATTCATCTTGACCACTTCCACTAATAATGAATATAGGATTTTGAGCCATTAGCATATGCAAATCACCAATTTGTCTGCCTTTGGAAACTGCTACTTGAACAATGTCACCGCTTATTCCAACATTCTTTAAGGAATCCAAACCTGCCATAGCACTTTCAATAGTCACTGCAGTTATTACAAATCTCATTTCATTATTGGTTCCATGCAGATAACTGACAATTTCTTCCATGTTGCCAGAGCTTCCTCCAATAAATGCAACATCAGGAACAGGCAAACCCTTTAGGCATTCTGGAGCCAAGCCACAGAGAGGCTCCACATTGTCCAAGTGGAATTTCTGACAATTTTGCTCCAACAATGCAATTGCCTCTTCATTCTTATCAAAGGCATAAACCTTTCCATCATAGGCAGAAAATGCCATTTCAATTGTTACAGAACCAGTTCCACAACCAATATCATAAGCGATGTCATTTGGAGACAATGCCAATTTTGACAGACAAACAGCACGCACTTCTGACTTGGTCATAGGGACTTTTCCTCTAATGAATTCCTCATCTGGAATTCCAGTTCTGATTCTTGAATCAAAATCAGGATTTTCTATAATCAGAACAGTCAATGAACTGAATTCCTTTCCTTCTAAATCAGATATCTTGGATTCTTGAATGGACTCTTCATCTGAGCCTAAATCTTCACCAATCCAAACCTTCAAATCGCCGAAACCATATTTAACCAATTCCTTTTGCAATTCTGGAATGTTCTTGCCTGTTAAGGCAAATGTAAATCTGTTTCTGCGAACTGATGAGACTATATTTGTATCAAGCCCATGACAGCTTATCAAGTTAGCATCTTTCCAAGGAAGACTGCATTTTGCAAAAAAGTAAGATACAGAGGAAATTCCTGCAATTAGATTAGGAGAATAATCTTTTAATGTTTCTGTTAATTTCTCAGCAGCACTATAAAATCCAACATCTCCAGAAACTAATATTGCTATCTTTTCTGCATCTGTCTTTTCAATTATTTCCAATATATCATTAGATAAATAAGCATTATAAGAGGGTTTATTAAGTTCAGAAAACTCATTAATTAATCTTTTAGCTCCGATTAAGATATCCGCATCATTAATCAGTGCTAAAGCTTCTGCAGTGAGTGTCTTTTCACTCATCCCCATTCCAATAATATTAATTTCCTTCATAAGCATTTACTCCTAATGGTGTCCTTAGCTTCTTCCACACTTATCCCTTCTTCATTAACTAATCTGGATAAGACAACAACTTCCATGCCGCATTCCTTTGCAGCATCTGTCTTTTCTAAAAATCCTCCAACATTACCGGAATCCTTAGTTATAAGTATGTCTGCACCGATTTCCTTGAATTGAGCTATGTTGAATTCCTTAGAGAAAGGACCTTGCATTCCACAAAGGTTCTTCATTGGATAACCTAAATCAAGACAAGTTTTCATCCCTTCTGGTGAAGGCAGCATCCTTAAATACACTCTTTCCTGGAAGTTTTCTACATCTGTTAATGCGAGAGCCTCTTTCGCTCCCATTGAAGAAAAGATCAATCCTTCAGTAGTGTTCAGATAATCAATCAATTCTTCCATGCTAGACACTTTTACAGCATCTTCAATCTCAATTGATTCCCTTAAGACCCTAATGTATTCAATGCCTTGTTCATCACATATTTCCTTAATGTGTTTGCTGATTTCTGTTGCATAAGGATGTGTCGCATCAAAAACAAATTCCGTCTGCTCTTCTTTAAACAGTTTTCTCATAGGATCAGGTTTTAATCTTTTAGGCTGAACAATGACAGGAGGTTCGTATTCCAACACTTTCTCCCCATATTCTGTAGCAACACAGACAATGGAAGGAATTTTGTTTTGAGATAGGAATTCAGTTAATAGACGTCCTTCAGTAGTTCCTCCAAATAAAACAATTTTGTGCATATTCACACCTCTAAGTGAGAGAGATTATCAATTCATATAATAATTAATTATCATTTATATTTATACACCTTTATAGCCTCTAGGTGTTACCATTTTATCATCAATGATTTTTGTATTGGCATTTCCAATGAAAACAGTGGTAAACATATCCACTTCTGTGTCCTTAAGTTCTAAAAGAGTGGTTATATGATATTCTTCACCATCTCTTCCTATGTTTCTAACATATCCGCAAATTGTGTCTTCACCTTTGAATTTCAATAAGATTTCACAAGCCTTTTTCAAGTAATCCTTTCTCTTATGACTTGAAGGATTGTAAAGGCAGATACAGAAATCTCCTTCACCAGCTAATGCCAATCTTTTTTCAATCAACTCCCAAGGAGTTAATAAATCGGATAAACTGATTACAGCAAAGTCATGACCTATTGGAGCTCCTAAAACTGCAGATCCACTTAAAACAGCACTTATACCTGGAACAATATCAATTTCGACATCAGGATAGTCAACAGACAATTCATAAACCAAACCTGCCATACCATATACTCCAGCATCTCCACTGCAGACTACAGCTACTGCATTGCCTTCAGCTGCCTTTTCCAATGCCATTTTACAACGGTCTACCTCTTTTGTCATACCAGTGTACAAATACTCCTTTTCAGGCAAGTATTCTTCTACAAGCTCTACATATTTTTTATAACCTACAATTAAATCTGAATCCTCAAGAGTCTCTTTAGCAGCAATGCTAAGGTATAACTCATTTCCAGGACCAATACCTACTACAGATACACATTTCATAAATTTTCTCCTCCAATAGACACCAATGATTATTTTAAATTTTTTCCTTCATTTCATTAATAGATAATTATTATAATTTTCTTAAATCCTTTCATTAATAGATAATTATTATAATTTTTTATTCCCAAGAAATATTCGGGTCATTTATCGCTAAAGCAACAGTCACACCTGCACCATCACATGTGTCCTTTCTTCTAATCAATTTTCCGTTGCTTTCCATTACTGCGGAACGTTCACAGACATTGTCCACTTCCACAACACTTTTAACAAATTCAGACTTTGTAAAATCACCTTCAAGACTGTTAAGTTCATCCGCAGTATAAGTGTTAAACGGCAAATCATATTTCTTTGCAAATTCTAAAATTCCTTTTTCATTAGCCTTTTTATCAATGCTTGCCAAAGCATTTATAGCCAAAATATGATAATTTTCTTTTTCAAGGATATATAAAATGGAGTTTTCTATAGCTTCAAAGCTTATATCCTTTCTACATCCAATGCCAACTGTAATGATTTGTGGGACTAATAATAATGTATCATTCTTACATTCATTTTCTAAATCTTTATGAGTGATTATCACATCGTATCCTGCATTAGAATCTTCTAAATCATTAAGATAAACATTCTTAGGCAAATTTCCTTGAATAGGATAATCTGATTTGACATGTACAGATTCTCCCTTTAGTAACTTAGATGAAACCAATTTAATGCATTCTGGATTTAAAATCTGCAATCCTTGGCTTTTTGCCCAAGTATCCACTGCAAATACCTTATTAATGTCAGTGGCAGTTGTTATTACTGGAATAGAACCTAAATATTTTGATATTTGAAGTGCCAATTCATTTGCTCCTCCAATATGTCCAGATAGAATAGGTATTGAAAATTGTCCCAATTCATCTACAACAACTACAGCAGGATCCTTTGTTTTAGTCTTGATGTAGGGAGCGATTGCCCTTAATGCTATTCCTATTGCACCTATGAAAATTAGAGCATCATTAGTGGAAAAATGTTCCTCTGTCCAAGTTGACAAAGCACCTTTCCCACATCGAGTAAAATCCACATCATTAGATTCGGATAAGGAATTTGATAATTTATAGGCAATTTCCATACCATTATCAGTAAATGCAATAATTGATACTTTCATTCTTAACCTCACAAATTCAAACATATTAGCTTGAAATACTCAAAATTATTTCTTAGCTTGTCTGAACTCTGTTGAAAAATCGTCTGCATAAAGACGTGACAAGGAATATTCACTGTCTAAAACATCCCCAACTATTATTAAAGCTGTTTTTGTAATGTTGTTTTCCTTTGCAGTTTCATATAATGTTCCAACTGTACATCTCATAACCTTTTCATCTGGCCAAGTTGCCTTATAAACGATTGCTGCAGGAGTGTCTTCAGTGTATTTTCCCTTTACTAGCTCTTTGGATAAGTCCTTAAGGAGACCTGTACTTAAGAAGATGACCATAGTTGCTCCATGTTCAGCAAATGATGCAATGCTTTCCTTTTCAGGCACTGGAGTTCTACCAGCCATACGTGTGATTATTACACTTTGGCTTACATCAGGCAAGGTATATTCAGCTTTCAATGCTGCTGCCGCACCACAGAAACTTGAAACTCCTGGGCAAACATCATAGGAAATGCCTTTTTCATCCAAACGATCCATCTGTTCACGAATAGCACCATAAATACTTGAATCACCAGTATGTAAACGTACAGTCATTTTGTTTTCTTCTTCAGCTTCAAACATCTTTTCCAAGACTTCATCCAAAGTCATTTTTGCACTATCATAAATTTCACATGAATCTTTAGCATAATTTAACAAATCAGGATTGACTAATGAACCTGCATATATAATAACATCCGCTTCTTTTAGGAGTTCTGCTCCCCTTATTGTTATTAAATCAACAGCTCCACTTCCTGCACCTACAAAATGTATCATTATTTCTCCTCCGTAATATAAAATAATCAAATAAACATGATTTTAATAATTTTAATAATTTTAATAATTTTAATAATTTTTTATAATCTTAATAATTTATATAATAATTATTTTCAATTTTTCCATAATTCCTTAAGATCATCTGCATTTTCACTTTCAAATAAAACACCGGAATACTCACCAGTATTTGCAAAGCAAATAAATCCAACATTGATATCATCTGGAATTCTTCTATCAATATTATGTCCTATTCTGCCATTTAAGACATCCATGGTTTTAGTCAATAAATCATTTTCATACAAAATATCCAATACAGCATTTGTAGTAACACATTTTTGAATCTCATTCAAGATTTCAATATCTGCACCTGCCTCTAATGCACAGGACAATAGTGTTTCTATCCTACCATCACCGTTATGTGAGTGAGTATTGAACATTCCAATACCTAATTTTACTAATTTGCCTATATGTCCTACTATAAGAATATTTTTAAATCCGAATTCAACTGAACTATCTAAAGCCACATCAATGAAATTACTGCACATAATTCCAGGTTTGGTAGATAAGTTTAATTCATCTTCAGTGAACTTCTTACCGAAATTGCCTAAAAAGATCAGTATGGACTCATTGCTTTCAGCTGCAATGACACTAATTTCCACTTTAATTGAATCGGCTAGTGCCTTGGCACTCATTGGCTCAACAATACCGGTTGTACCCAATATTGAAATGCCTCCAACTATTCCCAATTCAGGGTTGAAAGTTTTCTTTGCAATTTCTTCACCCTTGGGCACGGAAATTATAACATGAAAGCCACCTTTATAATTATATTGCATCGCCAATTCATTTAATGAATCCTTTATCATTTTTCGAGGAACCGAGTTTATAGCAGACATACCAACTGGTTGATCTAGCCCACCTTTGGTTACTTTGCCAACACCTTTCCCACCTTCAATAATGATATCAGAGGAATCAGGCAAAAAACTTACCTTTGAGGATACCAATATTCCATTGGTAATGTCCGGGTCATCACCACTATCCTTTTCAATAGAGCAACTTGCAGTTTCCTTGTTAAATTGAGGGTTTAGAACATCAATAGTGAGGTCAGTTTGATTAGGTGTTGTGATTGCTACAGAATCCATTGATTCCTGTTTAAAGAGCATTGCTACTGCTGCCTTAGAAGCTGCTGCTGCACATGTTCCTGTTGTATATCCACAACGCAATAATTTCTGATTAACCAAACGTTTTTCTGCCATAAAAAATCCCCAATAAAAATAATGAGTGCAATTACTTTACAACAACGATAGTGAAATATCCCATATTTTCATCAAATTCATCTAAAGAATTATAGATTTTTTCATTTTCCAAACCACAGTTTTCAACTGCATAGACATTATCTTCAAGATTTAATTCTTTCAATGCATCTATCAATTTAGGCATTGATCTGCCTATTTTCATCAATACCTTAGAACCAGGCATTTGTAAAGCTTCCTTTAAGTCTATTCCTGTTGCAGGAATAATATGCAAAGGATCATTCATTGTAGTCAATCCAATCCTTAATTTAGAAGCTGAAGCACAAAAGCTTGTTACTCCAGGAATAACCTCTACATTATAACCTTTTTCCAATAATTGATCCATTGTATATGCAAATGTTGAGAAAATAGTTACATCACCTAAATTCAGCATTGCTACATCTTCACCCTCGTCTAGAACCTTAGCAATAGATTCTGCAGCATTCTTATGACTTTCAGCTAAAATGTCCTTATCCTTGGTCATTGGAAACTCTAAAAGCATTATGTCCTTTTCGGATAAATCTGTTGCTTGAGATACAATTGATAATGCCAATGAATCACCGGTTCCTGTATGAGGTGTTGCTATATGCTTACACTCAGATATTATGTTCATTGCCTTTACAGTGATTAACTCAGGATCTCCTGGCCCAATACTTACTCCGTATAATGTTCCCTTTTCCATTTTAAAACCTTTATTATCTTTTAAAAAAAATAATTATGAATATTAAATTGTAAATTAAGATTAATTTAATATCAAATAAACTATATTCATTGCAATAACCTTTTAAAAAAAGTTAAAAAATATAATGAACTTTAATTAATTTAATACTGTAATTTAAAAATATGTTATTGAAAATATATAAATATAATCTCAATTATAATTTAAAAAATTAAAAAAATAGTTGAAGAAATTAAATAACAATATTATAAAAATATTTTAAAAAAATTATAAAAATAGTTCGTTAAGAATAAAACTAATTATTCTTGGATAAAAAAAGGCTGGCAGCAAAATGAAATTCCCATAGACCGAAACCCATAGTACACAAACAAAACGCGAAAAGACTTAACTTCTGGGATCGAAACGAG
>CACYJH010000028.1 GCA_902774685.1 uncultured Methanobrevibacter sp. | reverse complement strand
AAAATAGCTAAGGATTTGAAGAAAAGAGGAATGAAATTTGTAGGAACAACAATCATCTACTCATATCTGGAATCAATCGGAATAATCAACAATCATATTCATGAATGCTTTAGATACGAGGAATTAAAATGAAAGCGAGAGACCTATTGGAAGAAATAAAGGATAACATCAAGGATTATAATATTGAAATCTTTGAGAATAGAGCAAATGATAAAAATGCTGATGAAGCATCTAAACTACGTGCTAAATTTCATATTCAAAACTACAATGAGATTATGGCATTGAAGATTGATGAGGAAGATGACAGCAATATAGAAATCGATGATAACTTGGTAGATGACATTAAAGATGAATTATACAGATTCTTTGAAGGATGCTCACCTGAAAGTGAAGAGATATTCAAAAGGTTCATCACCTATAATTGCATTTACTTAAGCCTAATAGCTAAAAGGCCATTGCATCCTGTTGGAATAGATATGCACAACGGAAAAACAGTATTTGCTGAAGAAGAAGAAGGTGAAACAGTATACTACTGCGACATAAAAGAAGAGCAAGCAAAGATTGCCAAAGATTATTATACATGTCAATACTGTGTTTGCAAACCAAGTTAATAAAATAAAAAAAAATAGAAAAAAAGAAACTATTGAAAAGTGAATACTCCCAACAGTGAAAAAGTTTTGGTCAAGGTTTTTGAGCCGCAGGCTCAAAAAGCTTGGTTATAATTGGATTACATTCTGTTGGACTTCATCATTGTCCTTTCCTTCATAGAGGATTTCAGCCAATTTCATTAATTTTTCCTGACCTTTGACTTCATCCTTGAATAAAGGAACTTGCGCTACGACTTGATCTGAAAACTTTTGGTCAATCAAAGCGAGACGTTTTTGCTGGAGCATGTATCTTGAATGACAGAAGTCACAATCTGAAATATCCGGCATTACCTGATTGACGATGATGCTGTCAGTTGTAATGTCATACTTGTTTAAGGCTTCAATAGCTCTTTCAGATTCATAAATGGACATTTCCTCAGGAATTACAACCATCTTGAATGTTGTTCTGTCAGGGTCAGACAATACTGCTTTTGCTTGATCGATTTGCTTTTTGGTCTCTTCCAATTCCTTGCTTGACTGCAAATCATCCTCTGCATCCATAAATGGAATGATGTTCTTCAATGCATTTGCTGCAGTGCCTAATTTTGCCTTTGCCTTCATGAGTTTTCCTACCCAAGAGTCCATGATTTCAGGGAATGAGAGAAGTCTCAATGTATGGCCTGTTGGTGCAGTGTCAAACACTACTACATCATATTCATTTGAAGTCATTACAGACAAGAATACTTCAAATGCTGCCGCTTCGTCTGCACCTGGTGATGCAGAAGCCAAATCCATCTGTTCACCTAAGAAATCAAGACCGAACAATTGGTCTGGACTTGCAACTGATTTTTGACTTTCCAAAGCTCTTTGCTTTTCTTCCATCGCCTTATCTGGGTCAATTTCAACTGCAAAGAGGTTTTCATTGATTTGAACAGGATAGTGTCCAATTGTCACTTCAAGTGAATCTGATAATGAATGAGCAGGATCTGTTGATACGATTAATGTTTTCTTACCTTGATTGGATAGCCACAATGCAGTAGCTGATGAGATGGAAGTCTTACCTACTCCCCCTTTACCACCAACAAATATGAATGTGGTTTCTCCTTGCTTGAACTTAAATAAATCTTTAAACGCCATATAATCCCTCCTAAGGATTTTATTATATGATAATTTTTATTCTATTTTTTAATCTGAAATCTATACTAAAAAGTTTTAGTAACAATAAGTTATTTTATCCTTATTACATATAAAGTTTATCTTTTTTAAGTGGAAAAAACTGCAAAAAATAAGCATGCTTAGAAAAAGAAACTAATAAAAAAAGCTTTAAAACTTAAGTTAAGAATTCAAAATGAATTCTTAACATTAAATTTTTCTCTAATCAAAATCAATCAGCAGAATTGAAATCGATTATTTAAAGTACTCTGTTTAATAATATATTTTCCACATATTTAAAATTAACCTTAAAAGAAGGAAAAACTTGCCATAGTCAAAAATATAAAAAACTAGATTTTATTTAAGTTCAACGGCTTAATACAAAGGTTATTTTGCTAGCATAATGATGATCTTGATAATTTCAAAAAAATATTTTAAATATTTCTTAAAATTAATAATCATTTTGCTAGAAGAATACTTTAAATAAATAGTGAGTTCAAAAAACATTTTTTTTCTGCCTCATAATTTTTTTAGAGCATATTTTTATCTAGGCAAGAAAAACCTTCAATTTCTTATTTAATTTCATTATAAATAAATATTATAGTATTTTTAGTCTAAAGACAAACAAATAACTATTATTTTACAATAATACGGTCATAATTTCCTTATTTAATTAAAATATTATTGCAAAACTGTTATAATATTGATTTAAAATGATAAAAATAATTTAAAAAAAATCAAATATTATGAAAATTTTATATTAAATAAAAATAATAAATATAAATTAATATGATTTATTAATTATCACAACTAATAAATTATAATCTTACAATTATCTAATTATCAAAATGAAAATGGTGATTTAGTGACTAACAATGAAATTGAAAAGAAATGGCAAAAAATCTGGAGAGACAACAAGCTATTTCAATCAGACCCTAATGAAAAAGAAAAATTATTCATAACAGTGGCTTATCCATACCCAAGTGGGGCTATGCATATCGGTCACGGTAGAACATATACCGTGCCTGACGTATTTGCAAGATTTAAAAGAATGGAAGGCTACAATGTATTATTCCCTATGGCATGGCACGTAACCGGTGCACCAGTTATAGGTATTGCAGACAGAATCAAAAGGAAAGACCCATGGACCCTTGATTTATACGAAAGAGTCCACAAGGTACCTCATGACACCCTTCCAAAATTGGAAGATCCTATCAACATCGTAAAATACTTCAGTAACGAATACCATACCGTAATGGATGATATGGGATATTCCATCGACTGGAGAAGGGAATTCAGAACAATCGACCCAACCTACCAAAAGTTCATCACCTGGCAGGCTAAAAAGCTCAAGTCCTTAGGCTTGATCAAACAAGGGGAACACCCTGTAAAATACTGTCCTCACGATGAAAACCCTGTAGGGGACCACGACTTGCTTGAAGGTGAAGGAGTAGGCGTAAACGAATTGACCTTAATCAAGTTTGAAGTTGAACCTGGACAATACATCGTACCTGCAACTTTCAGACCTGAAACCATCTTCGCTGCAACCAACGTATGGTTAAACCCAGAGGTTCACTACATTGAAGTAGAAGTGAAATCCGGAGCATGCGAAGGGGAAAAATGGATTATAAGTAATGAAGCTTTCCTAAACTTATCCAATCAGCATGAATTAGAGATTATTGGAGACATTGACCCTAAACCATTAATCGGAAAATACGTTAAAAACCCTCTTAATGGGGAACCATTACCAATCTTCCCTGCAAGCTTTGTAGACCCTGAATACGGTTCAGGAACTGTATTCTCCGTACCTGCTCACGCACCAGCAGACTATATCGCACTTAGAGACTTGAAGGAAAATGAAGACTTGATCAAAGAGTTCGATATAGCTGATGAAGTTGCTAAGGCAAACCCTATCAATGTCGTAACCGTAAAAGGATATGGTGAATTCCCAGCTGTTGAAGTTGTAGAAAGAATGGGAATCGAAAACCAGAATGACCCTAAAGTGCAGGATGCAACCGACGAATTGTACAAAGCGGAACACAGCAAAGGATACATCAGCGACCACATTGAAAAGTATGCTGGAAAAAGGGTTGCATACATCAGAGATGAAATCAAGGCTGACATGATTGAAGAAGGCAGTGCAGACATCATGTACGACTTTGCAGAAAGACCTGTAATCTGCAGATGCGGTAACAAATGTGTAGTTAAAGTGATGGATGACCAATGGTTCATCAGATATGGTGACGAAGAATGGACTGAAAAGACCCAAAAGCTCCTTTCTCAAGAGACCATCATTCCTGGAGAAATCCGTTCCAACTTCGAATACTACCTTAACTGGTTAGATGACTGGGCATGCTCCAGAAGAGTAGGTCTTGGAACAAGAGTGCCTTGGGATGACCAATGGCTTATTGAACCTTTATCAGACTCTACAATGTACATGTCATACTATTCAATAGCTAAATATCTCAAAGACATGGACCCTGAAGACTTGAATGAAGCATTCTTTGAAAAGGTCTTCTTAGGAGTTGACAGCGATGAAATCACCGTTGCACCGGAAATAGTTGATGAGATTCAAGCTGAATTCAACTACTGGTATCCTCTTGATTGGAGATTATCTGCAAAAGACTTGGTAGGAAACCACTTAAGCTTCCTTATGTTTACTCATGCAGCGATTTACCCTGAAGAAAAATGGCCAAAAGGTACCGTAGTATTCGGTATGGGACTTCTTGAAGGAAACAAGATGTCCTCTTCAAAAGGTAATGTAATTCTCCTTGCAGATGCAATCAAAGAGTACAGTGCAGATGTAGTAAGGCTCTTCTTGATGGCATCCGCTGAACCATGGCAAGACTTCGACTGGAGAGAAAAAGAGGTTAAAGGAACCCAAAGAAGACTTGAATGGTTTAGAGAATTTGCACAAAAAGTGGAAGACATCAAAGGTGAAAAGTTAGACTTATCCAATATTGAAGAAGTTGCTCTTGAACGCAGTATCGACAAATGGATGATCAACCAATTGAATGTCCACATCAAAGCTGCAACAGAAGCGCTTGAAGTTTTCCAAACCAGACAAGCATTGCAACATGCTTTATTCTTGCTTAAGAAAGACTTAGACCACTACATGTACAGAGTCAAAGACCTCTTGGACAAAAAGGATCCTGCTGTAATCTACGTATTATCCACATTATTAAGCAACTGGATCAGATTGCTTGCTCCATTTACTCCACACACCTCTGAAGAGCTTTGGAGCAAATTTGGCGGAGAAGGTTATGTCTCATTTGCTGAGTGGCCTAAATATGATGAAGAACTCATCAGCGAAGAGATTGAAAGATCAGAGTCTCTTGTACAAAACATCGTTAAGGACATCAACGAAATCAGAAACATCGTTGACACAGACCCTGAAAAGATCCACATTTACCTATCCCCTGACTGGAAATGGGATTTATACAAAATAGCTGATGAAGTGGGCAAACCTGATATCGGTCAAATAATGGGTAGAGCAATCGGCCAGAACATCTATGATGACAAGAAGGAAATCGCAGGCGCAGCTAAGAAGATTTCCAGAGAAATGACCAAAACAAGATACATCGGCAAAATCGATGAAGCCACCATCTTGAATGATGCAAAAGACTTCATTGAAGCTGAAGTGGAATCAGAAGTGGTCATTCACACCGATGACAGCTACGACCCACAAAACAAGGCAAGAAATGCAATGCCTTATAAGCCTGCTATTTTCATGGAGTAAATAAACTACTTCAATAGCTAAAAAAATATATAAAATAAATCAATAGCTATTTCTATAGCTATTCTTCTTTTCTTTTTTTTTGAAAATAATTAAAAATATAACTATTTTTAGATTAAAAAAATTAAAAAAAATAATTAAAAAACGACTAGTTTTAGATCAAAAATATTAAAAAAATAGAAATAAAAAGGCTCTAAATTATATTTAAAGCCATTAATAAAATATTATTCTAATAAAATAGCATCAATAGCTTTCTTGCAAATAGCTAAAGATTCTTCAAGCTCTTCTTTTGTAATGACCAAAGGTGGATTGAAATACATGACATTACCTAATGGCCTAAGCATCAAACCGTCTTTCAAGGCTTCTCTATAGATTTTATAACCTATTCTTTCACTTGAATCAAAGCCCTTTTTAGAGCCCTTGTCTTCCACAAGTTCAATTGCATTGATGAGTCCCATCTGCCTGATTTCACCAACGTTTGGATGTTCATCAAAGATTTCATGGAAACGATTATTGAGCCAAATCGCCTTTTCATTAGCTTCATCCAATACATTATCCCTTTCCATAATCTTCAAGGTAGCATTAGCAACGCTTGCAGCAAGAGGGTTTCCTGCATAAGTGTGACTGTGCATGAAAGCAACATTATCAGCATAATCGCCATAGAATCCATTGTAGATTTCATCTGTGCTTACACATACCGCCATTGCCATATAACCGTTTGTAAGCCCTTTTGAAATGCACATAATATCTGGGCTTATTCCTGCATGATCCACTGCAAACATCTTGCCTGTCCTTCCAAATCCTGTAGCTATCTCATCTGCAATCAAGAGAACATCATACAAATCGCAAAGCTCCCTTAGCTTCTTGAGATACAATGGAGGATAGATCTTCATTCCAGCGCTTCCTTGAATCAATGGCTCGACTATCATTGCACAGGTTTCATGGCCAAACTCTGCAAATGCCTTCTCTGCATGTTCAAAGCATTCACATTCACAGCTGTCCCTATGCTTATTGTATGGACATCTATAGCAGTCAGGAGCTTCGACCTTGATTGTATCAATCATGATTGGTTCAAAGACCTTTGAATACTCATCAAGAGCACCTACAGACAATGCACCTAAAGTCTCACCATGGTAAGCACCGGTAAAGCACATAAAGCGTTTCTTATGTTCCTTGCCATTTTGGGCACAGTATTGGAATGCCATCTTCAAAGCACATTCAACAGATGCTGAACCGTTATCAACAAAGCTGAACTTATTGAGACCTTCAGGCATGACCTTTATCAAACGTTCGGATAATTCTATGATTGTCTTATGAGAGAAGTTTGCAAAAAGAACATGATCCAATCTGTCAACCTGTTCCTTAAGGGCTTCGCTTACCTCTTCATTGCAATGTCCAAGGAGATTGCACCACCAGGAACTTATTATGTCTATATATTCCTTGCCGTCAACATCGTATAGCTTCACTCCCTTTCCATGATCAATTATGATTGGTGGGAAATCCTCATAATCCTTCATCTGAGAAGCAGGATGCCAAATATGGGCTAAATCCTTTTGGACACATTTTTCACTGTTATTCATATTAAAACCTAATAATTATATTGAATATTATTATTGAATAATTTATAAAATCTATTCTAATAAACTCTAATTATAAGATTGGATTTTATATTAAATAAATCTTTAATTTTTTATTGTGAAGATGAAAAGATATCCTTATGAAATATTGAAAAAATCCCTTAAAAAAAAATCTACAATAGAAAATTAAATTTTAAAAAATCATAAACTTTTCATAAAAAATGAAAAATTGAAGAAATATGAAAAAATAGCTATTTTCAATAAAATAAGAATTTTGAAATTTTAAAAAAATATACAATAGATAAAAAAATTTCACCATGAGAATAGATGATCTTTAAAAAAATTATGAAAAAAATTATCTCACAAAATTGTATGGGACAAGCTGAAAATTCAAAAAGATCATAACACAAAAAATTAATCTCGAAAAAATATTTTGAAATATTAAAAAATTAAAATTTAAAAAAAATTTATTTCAAAAAATTATAAAACTAAAAATTTTAATCTCAAAATAATTTCAATACAAAAAAATTTTATTTTAAAAAAAATTTGTAATCTAAAAATATTATTTTCAAAATATTACCCTGACAAAATTTTTCAAAAATCATAAAAAAATAGAAATTTCCTAGAAAAATTTAATGATAATTTTCACCTAAGAAATAAGTGTAAGTTTAATTGATATGAAATATAAAATAAAAAAAGAAATTAAGATAAACTATAAAATAATTATAGCTATCTTCAATATTATGAATAGTATTATTTGAAATATGAAATTAATTCTTCAGTATCTACATCAAGTCGTAGATTTTTATCATTTTGATAAACTTTTGCTATGACAGGAACATCACAAAGATCCTCAACCATTTTGATATTGTCATTTTCCATAAGTTCATCCTTGTAGTTGTTCATGATGATACCGCATACATGAATATTTCTGTTTTTGAGATATTCAACTGTGGTGACAATTGAGTTGATGGTTCCAAGTCCAGCATCTGCAATTAGTATGACATCAAGGTCAAGATATTTTATTATGTCCTCCAACATGATGTTGTTGATATTGTCTTTTCCTTCGTATCTTATAGGACAGACTATACCCCCACTTCCTTCCATAACAATATAGTCATATTTTTGGGATACCTTTTCATAAGCTTCTTTAACTTTTTTTAGATTTACAGGATTTCCTTCAATCTGACTTGCAAGGTGAGGTGAAACTTCAGCTTCATAGATGTATGGAACCAAAAAGTCTGTATCCTCTTCCAAACCAGCCATAGACAATACTTCTACAGCGTCTCCTGGAATCAAAGAATCGTTCTCATCCCTTATTGCCCCACTTAAAGCTGCTTTGAAATAAGTGGCATCATACCCCTTGTCTCTAACGTATTTGAGCAACAATCCAGTTACATATGTCTTTCCAATGTCTGTACCGGTTCCTACAACGAATATTCCTTTTGACATCATCACACCTAAAATTAAACTATGAATCATAACTATTTCAAAAAAAATGATTTGACTATTTGATATTATAAACTATTTCAAAACCTAATTCATCCAATAGCTTCAAGTCATCATCCATCTGCACTCCCTGAGTTGTAAGCATATTTCCCAATATTCCTGCATTTGCACCTGATTGGAATGCCTTTCTTCCATTGTCTCCTAAAAGTGCCCTTCCACCAGCCATACGAATATATGCGTCAGGATTGATGAATCTGAATATTGCAATTATTCTGCAGGTTTCATCATTAGATAAGATTTCATTGTTTTCAACAGGAGTTCCCTTGATTGGATTCAATACATTGATTGGTATTGACTTAACATTGAACTCCCTTAACTGCAATGCCAAATCAATTCTATCCTCAAAGCTTTCACCCATTCCAAATATCCCGCCACTGCAGGTCATTACATTTTCATCTTTAATCATTTCTATAGTGTCAAGCTTCTCATCATAGGAATGAGTTGTGCAGATTTCCTTGAAGTGGTTCCTTGAGCTTTCAAGATTATTATGAATCCTATCCACACCTGCATCCTTTAGCTCTGCAATTTGATCATTTGTGAGTAGACCTAAAGAAACACAGATTTTAATGTCCTTATTCTCTTCCTTCAACTCTTCTATTAGGTCTGATATGGTTTCAAAGTCTTTTTTGCTTACTTTTCTTCCTGAAGCCACATATGATATTCTCTTGAATCCTGAATTGTAAATAGCTAAAGACCTTTCCTTCAATTCTTCTTTAGATAGAAGAGGATAGATTTCTATATCAGTATCATAATGATTTGATTGAGCACAGAACTTGCAGTTTTCACTGCATCTTCCACTTTTTACATTGATAATTATGCATGCATCGAATGAATTTCCACAAAATGACTTTCTTATTTCATTTGCTGCATTTGTCAAATCATCTAAAGGAATATCTATGAGATTCATTGCATCTTCTTTAGTGACTTTGTAATTATTCAATACCTTGTCTTTTAGCTCATTTACATCAAACATTATACCACAAAACATTACAATTGTTATAAAAAATAATTATCATTATTCTTAAAAATTAAGTTATAAAAATTAAATAAAAAAATTATGGCCGAAGGCCAAAAGCTTGGATTAAAGTTTTCTAGCAAAAACCAAATAACCGCTGTGACCAACCATTCTTGTTTTTGGTCTGGTTCCTTGAGGTCTTATTTCCATTTCACGTTCCAATGTTTCAAGAATGGTAAGATCTCTGAAACCTAATTTCTTAGCAACCCTATATGCTATTTCAGCTTGGTCAATGTATGGAGCATAAACAGCAAGCCATCCTCCAAGCCTTAATGCCTTTTTGACATCTTCGAATATTTCAAATGGTTTTGGAAGGTCGAGGAAAATCAAATCAATCTCCTCTTCATCAATTCCATCCTTGATGTTTTGGTTTTTGACTACGATGTTCTTTATTCCAAAGTCATCGATGTTCTTCTTAGCCACTTCTGCAAAGTCTTCCCTAATCTCATAAGTGAATACCTTACCCTTTTCTCCAACAACATTTCCAAAGTTCAAAGCAATAGCTCCAGCTCCAGTACCTGCATCCACCACTCTGTCTCCTGAACCTAATCCAGTACGAGCAAGAACAGTACCAATGTCCTTTTGAATGAGAATTGAACATCTTCTGTCCATAAGATCAATGAAATCATTTACAGTTGGCTTGATAACCTTAAACTCCTTATTTAAATGAGTGATTATTGTATCACCAATAGTAGCTCTTTCCATTTGCTCTTTTTTTATGATACCTAAATCAGACTGGAACTCTCTGTCTTCCTTAATCAGGTATTTCTTTCCTCTTTCATCCATTAAAATCTTCAAATAATCACCATCTAAATGAAATTTAATTGAAAAGTAATTGAATCAATATAAAAAATTAATTTGAAACTAATAGTTATTTTTAGATTTTATAATATATAATAATTTTTTAAAAAAAGTAAAAATTGAAAAGAAATAAAAAAGAATAAAAACTTTTAAAAAAAGTAAAAAGATAAAAAATAAAAAATTAAAGAATTTGAGGGTAATGAAAAAGTATCATTAAAATATAATTAAAAATCCTTTTATCTTTTGACAGTTGCTGATTTTTTTACAGTGTCTTTAACATAAGTAGCTTGATATTTGACTTTTTTGCCTACTTTAAGCTTTTTAAGAACTGCTTTTTTAATGGTAACTTTAGCAACTCCTTTGCTGTTTGTCTTAGCCTTATATGTTTTGCCATTGAACTTGAAGGTGATTAACTTATTTTTAAGATATTTTCCTTTGACCTTCTTCAAGGATGCTGTCAATACAAGCTTTTTGGCAGATTTCTTAATCTTCACTGCCTTCAAGACCAAGATTCTTTTTACAATCACTTTCTTTGTAACTGTTTTTCCTAAGGATTTAGCTGCAACAGTATAGGTTTTTGGAACTTGCACTATCTTGAATTGAGCTATTCCCTTGCTGTCAGTCTTGACGGTTTTATACTTCTTGCCGTTTACATAAAAGGTTACATTGACTCCTTTAGCGATTTTGCCATCTTTTCCATAAACAGTGACCTTGAAATAAGTTCCATCATAGTATGACATGTTGATGTCCTTTGCCACCAATCTTACAGGGTGAGGTAAAATATCAAAGAAGTATTCCTCCGCAAAATGGCCATAGTAATCATCGTTGTAGTCAAATGATATCTTATGTTCCCCTATGGAGAAATTTGACATCTTGATGCTTGCCTTACCATCAACCAAACTTACACTAATTGGTTTTCCATCTAAAGAGACTGATAATTCACCATTTGCTTGAGAAGGTACTTGGAATGTGATGGATTTATTTGTGCCGAACTTTTCATCAATAGGAATGTCAACCAATGGCTGAATGGTATAAATTTGCTTATATGTGTCTTCAACATCATAATCACTGCCTACATATCTTGCAGACAAGACAGGCTCTCCAAATGGCACACATGATAAGTTGAGCACTGCGATACCGTTTTTCAAATCAACAAATCCATACTCTTCATCGGTATAATAATTAAATACAACCAATTTTCCACTTGCATCAGCAGGCAATATCAAATCGACAAGGAAGCCATTTGGATATAGGTCATCCCGAGAATTGAATTCTATCATCGGCTTTACATTGAATGTAGTGGTGTTGGTAAGCTCATAGAAAAGCTTGTTGTCCCCATAAGCTACAGTAACCGTATGGGTGCCTATGCTTAAGGAATTGAAAGGTATTTCCACATACCCATCATCAATGGCACATCTTTGAGGTTGATTGTCAAGAATTAAGTCAACATACCCTGTAGCATTGTATGGAAGACGTATGATAATTGTCACAGTTTCCCCGTAACGTTGATCCCTTATTGCAAATTGAGGATAGTCGTTTACTCCGATTTCAAGAAGATATAATAATTTGAAAGTGCTGGTTCCTGTAATCTTACCCATATTGCTGTCAAATTCATAATTCAATGTATGTATTGCTGAACTTGAATTGGTAGTTAAGTATCCAAGATACAAAGGGACATAATATGGAACGTCATCTTCTCCATATGGATCATGATATCTGGCATAGCTGACAAATTCATCAAATAGCTTTTCATCATCCATCCAGACTTTTAGGGTACCGTTAGCATCTGGTGCAATGTCAAAGCCAACGTAATCGTTTTGATTGAGAACTATCTCTTCACCATGAGTTACATTAATAATTTCACTATCTGAACTTCCTCCATCTTTCAAATCATCTATATCTGTTTCTTCAGATCCGATAATGGAATCTGCATTTGTTTCTTCAGATTCACTTATAGAATCAACATTTTCCTCTTCAAGAATGGAAGAATCAATATTTGCATCTGAAAGAGCTATGGAAGAATCCTCATCTGCAACAGATATATCTTCTGTTGCACTAACGCCTCCGATTATGATTGTTAGCAATATCAAGCCAACAATGATTGTTTCACAAAATTTCAATTTTAAAACCCCTCAATTCTATACTCAATTATCTATATTGGATAGTATTTAAAATTTTATAATATTCAATAAACTATGGGGAAGGGTTAAATAAAAAGCAATTTAAATCAATGATAATACTTAAAAATCATTTCTAAAAGAAGTAAAAAAATGTTAAAAAATAAAATAAAAAATAATAAAATAAATATTATTTAAGTTTCTTTTGGTCAGTATCCTTTTTGAAGTAGAGATATTTGCCATCAATGACTTCACGAATGTTCTTGGCTGTTTTCTTACCGATTCCTTCGACTTCCTGAAGTTTTTTCTCATCAGCTTCTAAAACAGCTCTGACTGTTCCGAAGTGTTCCATCATCCTTTTAGCATGAACAGGACCTATTCCAGGCAATGATTCGATTATGAACAATTGCTGTTCCCAAAGGTTTTGAGGTTTTCTTTCTGTTCTGATTTGAATGCTGCGTTTTTCTCCTTTCTGTTCCCTTGTTGCAATTCTCTTGATCATTGCAGCAGTGTCTTCAGCAGTTCTTGTTGGAATGATGCTTATTCCATAATCAAGTGCGATTGAAGTCATTGCACCTCTTATTGCATTAGGATTGATGAATCCTGAATAGAAATCATCTCCTTCAAGAATCATGATTGGTTTCTTGAACTCTTCCATCATCATTCTTGCCTGCTTGAAGAGTCTCTTATCCACTATTGAATCAACAAAGTCCTTTGCTGTTTTTCTTTCAATAGCTACCTCTTCGCTGACCTGATAATCTGCAACAGCCATTGTATTTACCTTGACTTTAACGCCAATGGTGTCCAATGCTCTGATGACTTTTGAGTTTCCTTCCCTTGAATCAACATAAACGACAAGTTCCTGATTTTGAGGATTCTTAGCAAGCTCTTCATAAATGGAATCTTCTAAGGATTGCTTTTCTTTTTCCTTGATTTCTTCCTGCTTGATTTCATTTTCATTCTCCAAATTGATTTCCTCAATGTCTTCATCATTGGTTTCTTCCTCAAGAGAATCATCCATATCGCTGTCGACTGGTTCCTCTACAATTGACGGTTCCCTCTTTCCAAGAACCTTAACTGTACGTTCTGCCTCAATCTTTTCAGCTGCATTGAGCTTAAGCTCTTCAATTGCCTCTTGTGTTGCAAGCTGTGATTTCATTCTGGACTCCCTTCTTACACTGGTCCAGTAATATCCTTCATCAATTGTCTTTTTGGTTATCAATACCTTCATTCTACCTGAAGATTTACGCCCAGTCCTTCCTCTTCTTTGAATCATACGGATTTCAGATGGAACCGGTTCGTATAGGATTACCAAATCAACTGCAGGGATGTCAATACCCTCTTCTGCAACGCTTGTTGAGATTAAAACATCATAGTTTCCTGTCTTGAAGGATTTGATAATGTTTTTCTGCTCTTTTTGGGTCAATCCTTTCTTGCCGTCACTTGTTCCTTGGCCATAGAACCTTACGCTCTTGATTCCCTCTTTTTCACATCTTTCGTGAATCATGTCCAAGGTGTCCCTGAATTGTGTGAATACTATGATCTTTGGGCTGTCCTTGTCTTCACCATCATCTCTTAGGGATTTCAATCTTGTCTGGCCATCCATACCAAGCTCTAACTTAAGAAGTTCTATAAGCTTTTTCATCTTTGGATGCTCAAGGCCGTATTCCTCTGCCTCTTTAGCAAGATAAACTGCCTTTGAGAAATTAGGATCAAGCAAAATGTTTTTAGCAGCACGAGTTGTTTTCTTTCTGAGTCTACCTACATAATCATTGAATGGAGCAACACCTTGACTTTCCAATAACCCTAAAGCATGCTGAAGGTTGATTACAGCAGATAGAATGGATATTGCTTGGAAACATTCCTTAGGAGGATTTACAGACTGTCCTATCTTCCTTTGAACCCTTGACCTTGCCTTTAGGATATCCCTTTTGTTAACAGCGACTGTGTTGATTATGCCTAAATCCTTCAATCCTTTCAATCTAACCTTCAAGGCTTTATTGACCAAATCTCTGATTTTCTCAAGCCTTGGACCCATTTCAACCTTGATCCAGTCGATGTTGATTGGATTGAAATATGGCTTTACATCAGGGTCCTCTTCAGTCTTGATTGTAATGTCTTGAATGAAAAGGTTTTCACAAACTTCCTTGATCTTGTTCTTGTCATGACCAGGAGAAGCGGTAAGGCCTAAAATAAGATGGTTTTGACATTCCTTTACATATCTTGATGCAAGATAGACATATGAATATGATCCTACAGCGTGGTGGCATTCATCAAAAACAATCAATGATACATCGTCTAAACTATATCTTTCATTCAACAAGTCAGACTCTACGGTTTGTGGTGTTGCACAGATTACCTGTGACTCTCTCCATCGCTTTTCCCTTTCATCTGTCTTTACAGCTCCTGTAATGGATGTGCAAGGAACATTTAGAAAGTGCTTGAAGTTCTCTTCATGCTGTATGGTTAATGGTTTACTTGGAGCTAAAATAAGAATTTTTGATCCTTTAAGTTTTTGAAGCCTATCTGCAGCTACGAGTATTGCTATGATTGTCTTACCTAAAGCTGTCGGAGCCACAATCATAGTGTTTCCATTTTTCAATACGTCTGCAGCCAATACTTGCTGATAAATTCTAGCTTCAGCTGAATTTGGCCTAATTAAAGGATGTTCAATATAAGTAACCATAAAGTAATATATGAAATAAATCTTATTTAAATATTTATAGACAGAGCCTGTGAAAAGTATTATTTGATTATAATATTGATTTAATATCGTTATTTTGTGGTTTAATTGGAAATTGATTTAATATCGTGATTTATGGCTTAATTGTAAAATTGATTTAATTCCATGATAAATATTATAATTATAATTTAAAAAATAGAAAAAAGATCGATAGTCAGAACTACCAATCTTAAAAAAACATATTAACAATCTAACTAATTTTTAAACTTGATTTAGTTGAAACAGACTCATAAGTGCCAGTAGCAACTGTTGAAACACTTACTGAATAGGTTCCCTTCTTATTTAGGCTTACATTGACCTTTGCAATTCCGTTTGAGTCTGTCTTTGCAGAGTATGTTTTACCATTTACAGTAAACTTGACTGTCTTTCCAACAATCGGATTTCCTGCATTGGTCTTGAATGTTGCAGTCAAAGTTTTTGTCTTGGCATTTACCTTATAGGATTTGCTTGGAACTGTCAAGCTTCCTTTTTGCTTGCCTACAACAATCTTAGCCACTATGAATGACCCGTTGTAATTTTCATCACCTAAGAATGCCACCGCAAATGTGTATGTTCCTGCATTCTTAAGGTTGATTTGGAGTCTTGCCTTACCGTCACTGTCGGTTGTTCTGTTGTAAACGTTACCATTGAATCCGATTTGGATAAATCTGTTTGCCAAAGCATTTCCTTTGCTGTCTGTTAAGGTAATGTAGAAGTATTCTCCCACTCTGCCGTCAGTGTCAACATCAACAGCAGTGGTTGTCATGTTTTCATATACTATTTGGCTAGTAAGCTTTTCAACAATGAAATCCGCTACAGCAAGATAAGTTCCAGCATTCAATCCGTTGAATTCAATAGTTCCTTCACCATTGCTTAGAGTGAGTTCCTTGGTCTGGTTGCCAACAGTTATGTTTACAGTGGCATTCAATCTGTTTCCCCTTTCATCAACAAGGATTACAGTTGCCTTTGCATCCTCACCATATTCAATGTCCTCAAGAGCCAATGACAATTCAGTATCCAGTTCAAAGTCAATATATATCTCCTTGCTTAAGTCAAGAGGGGCATGACCATCATCACCAAGATATTTCACACTCACGGAATGCAAACCATATGATGATGGAATGGACAACTTTCCATCAGCCAACTCTTCCTCTGTAGTTTCACCATCTACTGTAAGATTGATTTTGGCATATATAGGATTTCCTTCACTGTCATTCAAGCAGACTATAATATTTTCCCCTTCACTGAAAATTTCCCCAATGACTGAAGAGAACTTATTTACGATGAGAATGATTTCCTCAGATTGTGATTCGCCGTAGCAGTCATTGTCAAGGAATCTTGCATTTATTGGGTACTCATTTGCAGCCAAATTGGCAATCAATAAAGAGCCTTCTCCATCACTTACATTTACTGCAAAATCCCTACCATTAAAATTAATAATCACCCAACCATTTAAAGGATATTGGCCGTCTTTTACATTTACTTTAATCAGTGCATCTTCCCCTTCTTTTATTGAATCTGCATGTATATCTACTGTTGCATTTGTTGCCTTTTTCACATCAAATGACAAAACATATTCTGCAGGATTATAATTTGTACTGTTCAATCCACTGAAATAAATCCCTACAGTATAGTTTCCAACTGACAGATTCTGGAAAGTGAGACCTCCAATACCATTATTTAAATCGACAGTACCGTAATCTTCTCCATTGAGGGTAATCATCAATGTTTCATTCAATTTTTCACCATTCACTCCACTAAGGTTAATTGCCAAGCCTGCATCATTGCCATAAGTTATATCTTCAATATTGGCATTCAATGTTGGATTTGCCTTGAACACTGTGAAATTGACTATGAAATTCTCAAACTTATAGTTTCCCCCAACATTGTTTCCAAAAACTATATACGCTGAGTAATTACCTACAGGCAAAGTTGATAGGCTTATTGTGGCTTTACCTTTCTTTACAGAGAAGGATCCATATGGATGCACCGGACCTACAAGCTGATATCCTCCAAATACTGATATGAGCTTGCCGTCCACATCAGACAGGTTTGTGATGTTTATGGTGACAATATCCCCATAGATTATGTCATTGACCGTTGCATTTCCAGTAACTAGGGTGGATTTGTTCACCACAATGGTGGCTTCGTCATATCTTACAGGTTCATAAAGGTCATTTCCTAAAAATTCGGCAAATACAGGATATGTATTGTTCTCCAATCCTGAGATGATCAGATAGGAAGAGCCTCCAGTCACATTGACAAAATGTTGTCTGCTGTCTACAGTCACTATGACATAGCCGTCCAATAATTCACTTTCTGCACCAGTCAGGTTAATGTTAAGTCTGGCATCAGATCCATATTCGTATGATTCCGCACTTGGAGTTACAATCAGTGAAGCTTCATTGGATTTAGAAAGAGTGTTTGAATCGGCATTAATTGTCTTTTCGGTTGATTCAACACCTAATATCCCATTATCAGATAATTCAGCCATACCTTTATCATATGATTCTGTGCTTAAACTATCCTCCTCATATGAATCTACAATTATAGGCTCATTAGCATCAATATCTATAGATTCAATACCATCATCCATAAAAGAACTTTCATCCATATCTATCGATTCGATTCCATCATCCATAAAAGAGCTTTCATCTGCTGCACTGATGGAATTAATGCATAATAAGGAAATTAAAATAATCAAAATTAGAAATAAAGATTTTTTTATTTTCAATAAGATTCCTCCAATACCCTAAAATAGAGAAACCATATTAAAACTAAATATTTTTGAAAAAAACAACAACTTAAACTATTTTTATCTAATTATTATATTAAATTGGAATTAATATAAAAGTTTCTAAAAATAAGTGATTTTAATGAGAATAAGAATTTAAAAATTTTTTAAAAAAGTGTGTTTAATTAATTATTCAAAAAACAGCATTAAAAAATAACTCTTAAAAATTCTAAAAAAACTGATTTTAAAAAAAATAGCACTTAAAAAACTAATTAAAAACTGAATTTTAAAAAAAATAAAAGTAGAAAATCAATAGTTAAAAAACTATCAATTTTCATAATTTCCTAAAATTTTTGTGTTTTGTGTTTTCTCTACCTAAGTGAGTTTCAAGGTAACTGTCTTGACGATTTCAGCATAGGTGTTGGATTCGACTGCTTTGACTTCAACAGAGTAAGATCCAGCTTTGGTTAAGCTTACGTTGACTTTAGCTACACCCTTCGCATCAGTCTTAGCAGAGTAAGTCTTACCGTTAACGGTAAATTTGATGGTTTTACCAACAATTGGGTTACCTGCTTTGGTTTTGAAGGTTGCGCTTAAAGTCTTGGTAGCTGCACTAGCCTTATAGGTAGCTCCTTTTGCAGTCAATGAAGCTTTTTGCTTGTTGACATCAATCTTGACCACTTCGAAGGATCCGTTATAGTTGTCGTCACCTAAGAAACTAATAGCAAAGGTGTACGGACCTGAGTTTTGGAGGTTGATTTGCAATCTAGCTTGACCGCTTGCATTGGTTACTCTGTTATATACGTTAGCGTTGAAACCAATAGAAATAGCCTTACCAGCTAATGGTCTACCTTTTTCGTCAACTAAAGTCCATGTGAAGTATTCACCGATTCTTCCGTCTTCAGTTACGTTGATAGCGGTTGTAGTCATGTTTCTTGCTACGATTCTGGTATTCATTTGTCTTACATTGAATGTAGTGGATACAACAGTACCAGCGTATGTACCATCACTTACAAACTCACCAATAATGGTTTTTGCACCTGCACCTAATCCGCTGATAGTTGTTTGTCCTAAACCATTGGTTACAGTTACTTCTTCAACTCTGTCACCGATAGTAAGTGTTACTTTACCAGTTACTTTAGATCCGTCTTCAGCATTTAAGATTACAACTACTTCTTCGTCTTCAGTGTAAGTAATGTCTGAAACGGTTAATAACATGGAAGTAGGAATCAATTTCTTACCGACGAATACGGTTGCTTCTTCACTTGCAGGTTTGTGGGTATCGTCACCAAGGAAGTCTACAGTAATGTCGTGGTCACCTTCATCATCAACAGGGATGATTACTTTACCGTCAACAACATCTAATTCAACAGGTTCCTTATCATCAACAGTTACGTTAACTTTACCGTTGATTGGGTTGAGGTCACTGTCGATTAATGTAGCTACAGCATTTTCATCTCCACCAGAGATAACGATGATTACATCATTGTAGTCAGTCACATCAATTGTACCAGTTCCAGTAGCCTCTGCATATTCATCATTACCGTTGAATTTAGCGGTAATAGGATATGAAGTAGTAGGAGTGGTTGTTGCAACTAAGTTTTTGACAGTAAGGGTTCCTTCACCGTTAGTAACATCTACAGCGTAATCAGTACCGTCAAGAGTTACGGTAACTACACCAGATAATCCAGCACCAGTTTCACTATCTTTGACAGTTACTTTAATGATTCCATCTTCTCCTTCTTTAATAGGATCAGCAGATACAGTTACTTCAGCGGTATCGAATTTGTCAACTTCGAATGCTACTTGGTCATATGAACCTAAGTAGTTTTCATTACCTACAAATACTACAAAGATACTGTGTTTACCAGGAGTTAAAGCTAAGTCTTCAGAGACGTATTGACCGTCAGTGGTTTTTACACCAGGAACGGTGGTACCGTCAAGTTCAAATGAAATGGTTTCACTTAATTTGACGTGGTCTTCTTTACCTTCGAGGGTTACAGTAGCTTTACCGGTAGCAGGGTCGTAAGTTACTTCAATAACTGATTGAGCTTTGGATACGACATATGTTCCGATTGCACCAGTGTCTACAGCATTGTAGTTTTGAGATGCAGGAGCAGTTACATTGATTTCGTATTTACCTACTTCAAAGACATCCTCTACATCAACAGTTACAGGAACGTTTGCTTCAGTTACTACAGCTTCGTAGGATTTGTTTCCAACTAATACAGTGTAAGTTCCAGGAGCGGAAGCGGTTAAGTTGATAGATCCAGTGTTAGGATAATATACTTCATCGCTTGCAACGCTTACAACCACATCAATAGGTAAAACGTCGAAATCGAATGTTACGGTCTTGGAACCGTAGTTAGTATCACCAGAGTAGGTAGCAGTTACAGTGTAAGGACCAACATTAAGAACATCGGTTACGAATTTTTCTTTAACATCTAAAGTATCGGCTTCTACTCCATTGATGTAGTAGGTAATAGTACCAGTTGCATCTTCGTTGATTGTAGGAACGATAGTGTTGGTATTTCCGTAGTCGATTTCACTGTCTCCAGTAATGCTGAAGTCAGGCTCTGTGTTGAGCACTTTGTATACAGCACTGCCAGTTGCACCAGTGTAGTTTTCGCTTTCTGCAATATCCCAAGTGATTGGGTATTCAGCTACAGCTAATACTTCAGTTACTTCAAATGTTCCTTTGCCGTTTGCAATGGTTACAGTGTAAGGTTTGTCGTTAACATTGATTGTGTATACGCCATCGTTGTTTGCGGAAACTTCTACAGTACCAGTGTTAGGGTAGTAGGTTTGAGCACTGTCTATTGTGATTTGCAATTCAGCTTTTGCTACAGTGAATTTGAGAACATTGGATTCAACAGGGCCGTAAAGATCGTCACCAGCGTATTTAGCGGTAACATTGTGTTCACCAGCACTTAATCCAGAAATTACGAAGTTTTGACCGATTGCAAGTTCAGTTCCGACAGCAGAACCGTCTACGTAGTAGGTAATGGTTCCGGTTGCACCTTCAGTGATTGTAGCAGTTACAGTTACGTCATCACCATAGGTTGGGGTGTCTTCAGTTGC
>CACYJH010000027.1 GCA_902774685.1 uncultured Methanobrevibacter sp. | reverse complement strand
TTCACTTATCATTACATTGCTCAGATCCCTCATATTGGAAACTGTCTTTGCATATGTATTCTGCTTCACTTTCGGTTGGGGACTTATTGGAATATATTCCGGTGTGATATTCGGATGTCTGGTAGGAGGAACCTTTGGATACATCTGGGCTAAATTCTTCATAAAAAGGTTTAAAAGAATATCCATAGACCTATATGGTAAGGAATAGTAAAAAAAGCAATGTGATTATTTCATAGAATTATAAAAAATAAAAAAAAGAAACTAGTTTGGGAATACTCCCAACTAGTGAAAAAGTTTTGATCAAACTTTTGCGAGCGAAGCGAGTAAAAGTTTGGAGGAAAAGTTTGGACTATCGATAAGAGTTTTGATTAAACTTTCTAAAGATAAGCATACATATTGACTTAAAAACTAGGGACAATTTATACTTTCAATTTTTTCTTTAAGTTCAATTGCATCTTCACAGTCTGGATTAAGGTCCAAAGTTTTTTGAATAAAACCTAAAGATTCCTCATACTTTCCTTCTTCAAAAAGAATCATGGCTTTTAGGCAATAATTCTTGGCATTTTCAGGTTCTTTTTCAATTAAACAATCACAAAGCATATTAGCTTCATCAAACTCGTTTAGATTATAAAGAATTAATGATTTTAATAAAAATTGATCATAATTAATAAAAACATTATAAAATTCTATTGAAGAATCTTTCAAATCATGAAAATTATTTAATTGTAATTCTATCGCCTTATTAATATAATCCAAAGATTTCTTAAAATTCTTATTTATTAATTCTATCCTTGATAGAAAAAAATAAGAATTTGTAGTTTCATCTAAATCTATAGATTTTTTAAAAAATTCAAAGGATTCATCAAAAATGCCTAAATGATATAAAGCGATTGCTTTATTCTGATTTAATAAAACATCCTCTGAATTTAAAGACAACCCTTTTTCTGAAGCATCCAATGCTTCTTTAAATAGAGTCAACTCAATTAAATTTGCTGATTTGAGATAATAAATTGAGTAATCCTCTTGTCCTAAATTTATAACCTCATTAATAAGTTCTAATGATTCTTCAAAACAGTTTAATGAATACAATTTATAAGCTTTCCAAATTTTTGTACCGATATCATCATATCTATCAATGATTAAATCACATAAAACTAAAGAATACTTTGAAAATCGTTTAAAATCTTTGGAAATATATTTCAATTCCCAATCCCCCCCAAAAAACAAAATTTCATCTATATATTCTGATAAATTAAAAACATCTTCATTTAAAGCTAAGGTATAATAAACAATTCCTTTTTCATAATCTCCGATTAAAAAATATAGACGGCCTAATAATAAAAAGGATTCCTCATCAGGATTATGATCAATAATCCTATGCAATAAATTGATAGCTTCACAAATCCTATTCTTTTTATATAATATAAAGGCTTTTTTATATAATGCCTCTTCATTAGTATTATCTAACAATAGAATTTTATCAAAATTTATCAATGCCTCATCAAAATCACCCTCATCAAAAAATTTTTTTGCATTTTTTAATAAGATTTTAATTTTTAAATTGGATAACATCTTCCACCCTCACTTATTATTGAAAATTTCTTTAGGGAAAAGTTGATATATTACATAAGAAACACCTAAATCAACACCCCAAAATGAAATATAAATATGGTAAGCTCCTTTTAAAATATGACCATTATTAATTAGATATGTTCCTTTTGTATAATGTTTTTGGGAAAATTTATAAAGTCCTTTTAAAAACTCAGTCTTATTTCCTTCCGGAGGATCATTGGAAGAATAAGTAACCCCATATTTACGATACATTTTATTAAATCTTTTTGAAATTAATTTATCTTCTTGTTGAAAGATTTTCATCCCATAAAAAATCAAAATATATGATAGGCATGATAAAAATTTTAAAAAAAAGATAAAAGAAATAGTTAAGAGAAAATCCCTTAACTAATGATGACCTCTTGCGATTGCAGTAGGTCCTGTACGAGCTATCTTCTTGATTCCGAATGGTTCAAGCAATTTCAAGAATGAATCAATCTTGTCCGGATGGCCTGTAACTTCCATAGTGATGAAATCATCACATACATCAATTATTTTTGCCTTGAAGATGTCTGCATATTGTATGACTTCAGACCTTACATTTGCCTTTCCTGTTTTAACTTTAACCAAACAAAGCTCTCTTTTTAAAACGTATTCAGGGTCAAGATCCTTGATCTTTACAACATCTACAAGCTTGTGCAATTGCTTGATGACCTGTTCCAAGACCTTTTCGTCTCCTCTTACAACAAAGACCATTCTTGCCAAACCTTCAACTTCAGATGCACCTACGGTTATGCTGTCAATATTGAATCCACGTCTGTTCAATAATCCTGCAACATTTTGAAGTACACCTGGCTTGTGCTCTACCAAAGTACTAATAACATGAGATTTTTCGCTCATTTATTTTCCTCCTGCAACGTCTTTTTCATACTTGTACTCACCAAGAAGATCATTAATGCCTCCACCTGGTGGGAACATTGGTATGAATTCATCTTTTTCAACAGTGATTTCTATAAGCATGGATTCATTATCCTTCAATGCCTTAGACAATACTTCTTGAGTCTTGTCAACCTCTTCAACTCTTTCTGCATTGATTCCGTAACTTTCAGCCAATTTGACAAAATCAGGAGTGTTTCCTAAGTCAGTTTCAGAGTATCTCTTATTATACATCTTGTTTTGCCATTGGTAAACCATTCCTAACTTTCTGTTGTTCAGCATTGCAATGACCACTGGAATGTCATGTTCCTTGATTGTAGCAAGCTCTTGTGAAACCATAAGGAAACCGCCGTCACCTACAATTGCAAGTACTGCATCATCAGGACATGCAACCTTAGCACCAATAGCTGCTGGGAAACCGAATCCCATAGTTCCAAGACCTCCTGAGGAAATGAACTTGCGAGGTTTTGAAATGTCGAGGAAATGTGCTGCCCACATTTGGTGAAGACCTACATCAGTTGTTACGATGGTGTCTTCGGTTATTGCACCTGCAATTTCCTTGATTACCTGTTGAGGTTTTAATGGAATGTCATCATAGCTTACTCTTGGTATAGTAGATTTCTTAAAGTCTACAATAGATTTAAACCAAGCGCTTTCATCAATCTTTGAACCTTCCAATTCATTGATCAATTGGTTCAATACAATCTTTGCATCACCTACAATAGGCAAGTCTACAGCAACGTTCTTGCCTATTTCAGCAGGATCAATATCAATATGAATAACTTTAGCTTCAGGGAGGAACTCTTCCAATTTACCTGTTGTTCTGTCAGAGAATCTGCATCCTATTGCAAGCAAGCAGTCAGTCTTGTTGACATTTTGGTTAGCTACCTGTTTTCCATGCATACCAAGCATTCCAATGGATATGTCATCCTTCTCATCAACAATACCTTTACCCATCAATGTGGTTGCCACAGGAGCCTTGACTAATTCTGCAAGCTTCTTGACCTCTTCACCAGCACCTGCCAATATGGTACCTCCACCAGCTAAAATGAATGGCCTTTCTGCACTCTTAAGCATTTGAGCTGCCTTTGCGATTTGTTTGGAATTACCTTTAATGGTAGGTTTATAACCAGGAGTAGGGATTGTTCCGAGCACATAATCATCTAATTCTTGCTCTTGCACTTCTTTAGGAACATCAATCAATACAGGCCCATTTCTGCCTGTAGAAGCAATTTCAAAACTGGTATTTATAATGCTTGGAATGTCGTTTGCATCTTTTGGCTGGTAAGAATGCTTTGTAATAGGCATTGTAATACCCATTATGTCAACCTCTTGAAATGCATCATTACCGATTAAATTACTTACAACCTGTCCGGTGATTGCAATTATTGGAGATGAATCCATATATGCATTTGCAATACCAGTGACCAAGTTGGTTGCACCAGGGCCAGAAGTAGCTAAACAGACACCAACTTTACCAGAAGCTCTTGCATAACCTTCTGCAGCATGCGCTGCGCATTGTTCGTGTCTGACAAGTATATGCCTTAAGTCTGAGTCATATAGCATGTCGTAAAATGGAATAACGGTACCTCCAGGGTATCCGAATATGGTGTCAACACCTTTATCCATTAAAGCTTTTATTATAGCGTCTCCGCCTCTCATTTTCATCCGTCCTTTAATTTTAATAATTTAAATAAGTTTGATAATTGATTTAAATACAATCCAAAATCTTAAAATTTATCTTTGCAATTAACTAGCACAAAATTTCAAATTTTATCTTTTGATTTGTAATATAATAATATATATCCTAAGATAGATATAAATATTAACATATATTAAAATTTGAAACTTAATATATAATCAGAAACAAAATAAATATATGATGATATTTTTTTAGAAAATATTCATGATTATTTAAATTACAAAACTCTTGATGGAGACTTGAAAAAATGAAAGTATTAGTTGTTGGAACCGGTGCAAGAGAACATGCAATCTGTGATGCATTGATAAAAGATGATGTAGAATTATATGCTTACATGAGCAAGAACAATCCAGGAATCAGTAAAATATCCACCTTCAAGAAAGGGGATGAAGGTGAAGTGGATGAAGTGGCTAAATTCGCAAAGGAAAATGGAATCGAGCTCGCTGTAATCGGACCTGAAGCTCCTCTTGGAAAAGGAATCGTTAATGCTCTTGAAGCAGCTGGAGTCCCTTGTGTCGGACCGGCACAGGAATCTGCAAGGATTGAAACTGACAAATCCTTTATGAGAAACCTATTTGAAAAATACGAAATCAAAGGATCCTTGACCTACAAAGTATTCGACAATTTCGAAGACATCAGCGCTTTCCTTGATGAATATGACAAGGATGTTGTAGTAAAGCCTGTAGGTTTGACTGGCGGTAAAGGTGTGAAGATTGTAGGAGACCACCTTAAGGACAATCAAGATGCAAAATTATATGCAAAAGAGGTTATGGACAATGCAATGGGCGGATTTGCACAAGTAATCATCGAAGAAAAGGTTGTTGGTGAAGAGTTCACCATCCAAGCATTCTGTGATGGAGAAAACTTGGCTCCAATGCCTGCAGCACAAGACCACCCTCATGCTTTTGAAAATGACCAAGGATTGATCACTGGTGGAATGGGTTCATACTCTGATGTAGGAGGATTGTTGCCATTCATGACTCAAGAGGATTATGATGAAGCTGTTGAAATCATGAAGGAAACCTTGAAGGCAATAGCTAAGGAAACCACCCCATACAAAGGAATCCTTTACGGTCAATTCATGCTATCCAAAGACGGCCCTAAATTGATTGAATACAATGCAAGATTCGGTGACCCTGAAGCAATGAACGTACTTCCATTACTCAAGACCCCAATGATTGATGTCTGTAAGGATATCGTTGCCGGCAATCTTGGTGAAGTTGAATTTGAAGACTTGGCTTCCGTATGCAAATACATCGTACCTGACGGATACCCAGACACTCCTCATGCAGGAGAGCTCATTGAAGTTGATGAGGAAGCTATTGAAGCGCTTGGTGCAAAAGTCTTCTATGCAGCTGTAAGCCAAGAGGAAGATGGAGTTCACCTTTCAGGTTCCAGAGCTTTAGGAATCGTTGCTCAAGGCCAAACCATTGCTGAAGCAGAAAAGATAGCTGAAGAGGCTTGCGGATTAGTTGGAGGAAATGTTTACCATAGAAGAGACGTTGGAACTGAAAAATTAATCCAAAAACGTATCGACCATATGGAAGCAATCAGAAACGAATAGATTGTTTATTAATCTATTCAATAAAAACCTAAAGAAAGGAATAGATTATTAAATTAATCTATTCAATAAAACCAAAATTTAAAACCAGTTAATTAGTTATTTTAACTAATTAACAACTAATACTTTAAACTATTAGACTAACAATAGCTAAAAATAGACTAAAGATTCGGTGATTTTATGTCTAAATCAGCAAAATCCAAAAATGCAACCTTGAAAAAGGTTAAAAAGTTAGAAAGACAAGGAAAATACCTTAAAGCTTTAAAGGTTTGTGATGAATATTTAGACAATGCTATCGCTGAAGAAAGCCTTATTTTATTAAAGATCGACATTCTAGTCGAATACTACAACAATGACGAGTTTATAGGGCTCATCAATGAATATAAAATCAAACTCACTCATTTTTTAGAAGATTTCGAAGAGATAGAGCTTTTGAAAATCTACAATACACTTGACAATTATCTTGAACTCAAGACTCAGAACCTTGCAAGTGAAGGAATCGTCAAATCATATCTTGCAGGAGGATTGCTGATAGATAATCTTGAAACCATTCTGGTCTTGAATGAGATGGTGAAGGATAATTACGAAAGCATAAAGAATGATGCTGAATTTATCGAAAGCAAAGTTCCTCATGAGCTTGAAAGCTTTGTTGAAAATGTATCAAAAACTTCCTATCAATATCTTGAACTTATTTTGGAAAATCCTAAGGAGCAAATAGCCAATTCCAACTTTGATTTGGAAAAGATCAGAGCTAAATTAAGAAAATTCCTTGAACCTAAAAAAGATGATGATGAGGGAATAGCTGCAACTACTGAAACATCCGAAGAAATAATAGAAATAGAAGAAGTAGAAGAAGTTGAAGAAACTGTTGTAGAAGCTATTGAAACAGAAGAACCTGATGAAAAAAAATCATCCTTAGATAAAATGTCTGAACTTGGTGAAAAAAGTGTAGTGACCTTAGCTGAAATAATCAATCCTGAAGAGGAAGAAATAGACATTTTGGAAACTAAGGACAATACTGAAATAAGCAGGAAATACACTGTTGAAGAAGAAATCCAAGGATTAAAAGAAATCATTTCATACTTGAATGATAAGAATCAATTCAAAAAAGCCTTGATTTACCAAAGAAGACTTGTCAAATTGGCAAGAGAAGAAAACATAAAGGCTCATGAAGACATTGATCTAAAGCAAAGAACACTTTCAGATTTTTAATTTAATTTTTTCTTATTTTAACTAATTTAATTCATTAAAAAAAATTACTTTTTAAACTATCTTAACCTATTTTTTATACTAAATACCCTCTAAAAAGTGATAAGTTTTAATAATATTAAAGATAAATAATTAATTTTATTATAATGAAATTATACTAAATTACGCATTATACAAATTTTAAGATTTAAATAAATTTTATGAAGGAGTCAAAATGAGAAGTCTTTTATCAATAAGTGATATTGAAGATGAAGTCACTAGAATCTTGGATATTGCAAGTGACTTCAAAGCAGGAAAGATGGAGGAAAAACCTCTTGAGAACCAAAAGTTAGCAATGATTTTCCAAAAGTCATCTACAAGAACAAGAGTTTCCTTCGAAGTTGGAATGTATGAATTAGGCGGAACTGCATTGTTCCTCTCTACCAATGACATTCAATTGGGAAGAGGAGAGCCAATCAAGGACACCGCAAAGGTATTGTCAAGATTCTGTGATGCAATCATGATCAGAGCAATCGAACATGACGATGTTGTAGAGCTTAGGGATGAAGCTGATGTCCCAATCATCAACGGATTGACCAATTTGGAACACCCTTGTCAAGCATTGGCAGACATGTTAACCGTGAAAGAGCATAAAGGCGGATTTGACGGCAAGTTCGTATATGTAGGTGATGGAAACAATGTATGCAACTCCCTTTTATTGATCTGCGGATGTTTAGGAATGGATATGGCAGTGGCTTGTCCTGATGAATACAAACCAAACGCAGAAATTGTAGCAAAAGCTGAAGAGTACGCAACTAAAAACAACTCAACAATCACCATTACAAGTGACATAAAGGCTGCTGTAACTGATGCTGACGTTATCTATACCGATGTTTGGGTAAGTATGGGTGATGAGGCTGAATCTGAAAAGAGAAGAGCTGACTTCAAGGAATATCAAGTAAACCAAGAGCTTATCGACTTGGCAGATGACGATGTAATCTTCATGCACTGCTTACCTGCAATTAGAGGAGAGGAAGTAAGCGCTGAAGTGATTGACGGACCTCATTCCGTAATCTATGACCAAGCTGAAAACAGAATGCATGCTCAAAAAGGAGTATTGTACTACTTCTTGAAGGAATTGCAAAACTAATTGCAACGATGAATGATTAATATTTAAAAAATAAAACACTTCTTATAGAACTGACTTCAATTATTATAGTATTTAGGTAAAGGGTGAAAATATGGACTTTAATGACCCTGCATTAGAACACTTGGTGAATAAGATTACAGTTGCACTGCAAGAAAACAATAGGGAAGAGGCAGCAAGACACATGGATATCATCATTGAAGAGTATCCTGAAGTTGCAAATATCCTAATGAATTCCATTGAGTTCCAAACATTGATGGCACAAAATGAGGAAATGGCTGAAAATGAATCCAAAGCACTCACTGATGAGGATATCATAAAGCCTGGAAACACAATGGAAATTGATGAACAAAGAGTCATTGATGACATGAATGCAATGTTGGAAGTTGAACCGACAACAGCTCAGGAATACATTCAAAAGGGAACTGTCTTGACAATAACCGAACAGTTTGAAGATGCAATTGACTGTTTCAACAAGGCATTGGAATTGGATCCGAACAACCTTTCCGCATTGATTTCAAAAGGAAACACCTATGAGCTCATGGAAAATTACGAAGAGGCTTCAAAAGTCTATGATGTTGTCATGGACACTGAAGTAAGTGACATCTACGATTTGATGAGCAAAGGTTATGTCCTTGAAAACCATCAAAGATTTGATGATGCATTGAAAACATACAATCAAGCTTTAAAATCTGATAAAAATAATTCTAACATTCTATTTTTAAAAGGAAGCTGCTTAATCAAGCTTCAAAAACATCAGGAAGCTGTAGACACATTAGATGAATGTATTGAAAGATACAGCGACAATCCTTATGAAACCATTTTCGAATTGGAAAATGCATACCACAACAAAGGGGTTGCATTGCATGCTTTAGAGGAAGACGATGATGCACTTGAAGCATTTTCCCTTGCACTCGGAATAAATCCAAACTATCACTACACCTATTATGAGATTGGAATTATCCAAGAGGACAGGGAAAAATATGAAAGCGCTTTGAAGAATTATGAAAAATTCCTTGAATTCGACAATACTGACTCTGAAGTGGTTGAAGCTAAGGAAAGGGTTGAAAAATTGATATAAATAATCCAACCCTATCAAAATTAAAAAATATTATATTGATGCAGAGGGATAAAATGAGGTTGAAGAAGAATAGGCCAAGCCAAATGGAACTGTATCCAATAATAACTGGAGTATTCTGCGGATGCCTCATCATATCAAACATCCTTGCATCCAAAACATTCTCATTTTACGACTTTATTTTGCCTTGCGGCGTTGTCATTTTTCCAATAGTTTATATCGTAGGGGATGTCCTTACAGAAATCTATGGATTCAGGCTTGCAAAAAGAACCATCTATCTCGGTTTTGTAATGAGCCTAATAGCTGTTGTTTCATATCAGATAGCAATGGCATTGCCTGGAACAGATGCTGCAACTGCAAATGCATTCAACATCATTTTAGGAAGCACACCAAGAATATTGATAGCAAGCTTCATCTCATACCTTGTAGGATCCTATGTCAATGCTTATTTTATGAAGGTCCTAAAGGAAAGATATACAGATTATCTCTTCGCCAGATGTTCAATAAGCACATTGTTTGGTGAAGGATTGGATGCAATACTCTTTATCACAATCGCATTTGCAGGATTGATGCCTAATGAAGTATTGATTACAATGATAATCTGTCAAGGAGCATTCAAGGTAATTTATGAAATCATTGTTTATCCAATAACAAGAACAGTGATCAATTGGATGAAATCACTTGACGATACACCACTTGCAAAAATAGATTAAATAACCAACATCATCATAAAACTTAGACAAATAGATAAAATAATGAAAAAATTTCAATAAAAATTTAAAAATAATAAAAAAAAAGAAACTAGTGGGTAAATACTCCCAACTAGTGTAAAGAGTTTTGATCAAACTTTTGCGAGCGAAGCGAGTAAAAGTTTGAGCTACATCATCTCAGGAGCAGAAACTCCTAAAATGTCCAATGCATTTCTTAAGGTGATTCTAGCTTTTTCAACTAAAATCAATCTTGCATTTTCTACATCAGACCCGATTACTTGCTCTGCCTTATAGAATCTGTTGAATGCACCAGCTAAATCTTGACAGTATTGAGCTATTGGATGAACTCTTTTTATGCTTGCTGAATCTTCAATCAAGCTTGGGAATTTAGCAATCAATTTAACCAATTCTTTTTCATTGTCATCCAAGGACCAGCTTTCTTCAGCTTGAATATTTGCCAAATCAATGCCATTTTCCTCTTGAGCTTTCTTAAGTAACTTGCATGCTCTTGCGTGAGCGTATTGAATTGAAGCGCAACCTCTTTCAAAGCTTAATGCCTCATCCCATTTGAATGTAATGTGTTTCTCAGGGGATAATCTTGCAATGTAATATCTGATTGCACCAATACCAATCTCTTCTGCAATTTCATCAATTGTTGCTTCATCAAGCTCTGGTCTTCTGGAAGTGATTTCCTCTTTAGCTCTCTTTACAGCTTCATCCATCAATTCATCAACAGATATGAACACTCCTCTTCTTGTAGACATGGAACCTTCAGGCAAGGTGATGAATTCATAGAAGATGACTTCCATCTTGTCGCTGTTTGGTTCAATCTCTTCGAGTATCTCAAGTGCAAGTTCCACTTGCCTTGCAGCCAATTTGTGGTCAGAACCGAAGATATCCAATACCTTATCGCATCTTCTGCATTTGTAGATGTGATATGCAATGTCTCTTGTAGAGTAAAGAGAAGTTCCATCTGCTCTTCTCAATACAAGGTGCTTGTCAATACCATACTCGGTTAAATCCAAGTACAATACATCCTCTTTTCTTGCATAGCCGATTTCATACAATTCGTTGGTGATCTTGTCTACGATACCGGTTCTTACGAATTGTCCTTCCCAAACAAATGCATCATGCTTAACGTTCATTCTCTTCAAGGTTTCCTTTACACCATCGAGACAGCTGTTTACAGCATATTCGAACTTTTCATCAAGTTCAGATGGTCCCCCTTCATATTTTCTGATGGTTGCGTCAACACCATCACCTAAGGACTCATCCTCTTTCAACATCTGATTGACCTTGAAGTACAATTCACCGACCTTATGGTCTATTTTCTCAGAAGGCTGGTCTTCCAATTTCAAGCCAAGCTCTTCCATACCGAAAACGATCATAGCCAATTGTCTTCCCATATCGTTTACATAGTATTGGGTATCCACTTCCCTTCCTGCAGTGGTTAAAAGTCTTCTTAAGGAATCTCCCAATACGGAGTTTCTGATGTGGCCAATATGCAATGGTCCATTAGGGTTAGCTGAAGTGTGTTCCAAAATGATCTTTTCATCAACTTTATCCAATTGACCGTAATCCTCATCTACAGAATCCAACAATTGCTTTGCAAAGATATCATGATTGATGAAGAAGTTTACATAAGGTCCGGTAGCTTCCACTTTTGCAAAAATTTCAGGAAGTTCGATTTTCTCTACAACTTCAGGAGCAATCAAATTTGGAGCCTTTCTTAAATGTTTAGCCAATTGGAATGAAACGGTACTGGCCAAATCACCTAATTCAGGATTAGGGGGAAACTCCAACTTGATTTCATCATCAAAATCACAGTCGAATTGGTCAACTGCTTTTTTTAAAGCTTCTTGAGCTTCAGATTTTATTTTAAAGTACATATAAACACCGAATAAATATAAATTTAATAGCTTTTACCATACATACATCAAAGCTATTTTCTGTAAAAAAATTATCATCATAATAATTGAAATAACGATTAATTAAAATTGATTTAATATATGAAACTATTCTTTAAAATGATTATAAAATCAATATAATTAATCATCAAAACTTAAAGTCCTCCATTCAGTAGGGGGATGTATATGAGAACTGTAAAAATTCTAAAGTCCTCCAATCAACCTATGTTAGAAAACATAAAAATTCTAAAGCCCTCTAATCCATATGGAGATATACCCTACTTTAGGAATGATCAATGGATGACCATTAAAAGTCAATACCCTGGACTTGATTTGTCCTTTGGTAACGTAATAAGGGTCAGCAACATTATTGTTATCTCCCTTAATCTTGAATACTGTAGTGCCGTTGATTTGACCAATGTCAATCACTCTATGAATGACAGGTCCTTCATGCCAAGCTGCATTATATACCACAATGTCTCCAACCTTGACATCATCTGGAGAGAATTCATGGAATCCTAACAGGTTAGCCTGTTCCAAGACTACAATATCTCCTCTGTACATGACAGGTTCCATACTTCCTGATACAACAACATTCAAGTGTTGTGCAGCAAGAAGAACCACAATGATGAGGACTACATAAACTGCTATTTCTTTTAGATTTATATCCAAAATAACACCTTTTTTGTTTTTTTTAAAATAAATTATTAGAATTATAAAATCAAGAATTAGTCAATCGAATAAAATTCTTAATGTCTTTATAATATAGATAATATCTTTTATAAAATATTTAAATTTAATCCAAATTTGAATGGAAAAATATAAAAAAATAGAAGAAAAAAGAACAGATGGGATAGCAATGGAAATGATAATCACTTCCTCAAGAACCCAAATCAAAAAAGGTAAAAAAATGAAAAAATTATAAAATATTAAATGAAAAGATTATAAGATATTAAAAGAGTTGATGGATATGTGCGGTAACCTCATTTAAATATTCGAAGCAAATGCCTCCGTAAGACACATACTCACAGTACCATGGGTCTCTTTTACCTATATCATTCCCCCAGAACTTAATGGACTTATCCCACAAGTTTAGGTTTTCAGCCTCTATTGCTCCAGAAAGGTCTTCTGCATAATTATATCTAAACTCACAGTTTTTATATAAGTTTACAGTTTCCTTTGCAAATATTGCTCCACCATAACAATCAGCAATTAATGCTCCCTTTGCAGTATTACTTGAAAAAAGAGCGTTTTTGAAATCGGCATCTTTACAGAAAACCGCTCCTCCATCTTCATATGCACTATTGTAGTTGAATTCTACATTATCCCCATTAACTTTTTCTTCAGCATATAATGCTCCGCCATCATTATCTTCAGCTTTATTGGAAATAAAAGAAGACTTTGATGATTGTTTAGTGTTTATGTGTATGTTTTTTGCATAGATTGCTCCACCATAATCTTGTGCAAGGTTTTCCTTAAAGATGCAATTGTCAACATACACATCAGCCTTGGAGCAGATTGCACCGCCATAGCACTGGCTATTTGCACCCTTTGCAGAATTGGATGAGAATGAGGAATTGAACACATTCACATTCATTTCAGACTTGATTGCTCCGCCATCAACATATGCCTTGTTGTTTTCAAATTGGGAACCTTCTATATTTACTTCACCTTTGGAGTAGATCGCTCCACCATCACAGTCATCTGCAGTGTTTCCTCTGAATAGACAATCTTTGATAGTTAATTGATGGTTGGCACCATTGTAGATTGCTCCACCATAGTCATCTGCCCAATTGTTTATGAACTTACAGTTTATGAGAGTGTATCTAGCAAATCCTAAAATAGATATAGCACCACCATTATAACTGTAATCATTTCGGCCGTTGATGATGTTAAGATTCTTTAAGGTTACCTCTCCAAGAATTGAAACAAATCCAATACAATTCTTTGCTCCCCTACAATCTATAGTATGGCACAAACCATTGATGATTAGATTTTTATTTAAAATAATTCTAGCTCCTTCATGACCGTAATAATCTCTTGTCAAATATAAGGTAGAACCCTCTTTTGCATTGTTTATCAAAGATTGGAGTTCTTCAAAGGTTCCAGGAGTGTTGATGGAAACAGGAATTGTTTGATTGCCACTATCCACATAAGGCCCGATTTTCGGACTTTTTGAAGAATTTCCAGAATCGTTATTTACGACTATCTTCGGACCTACTATTGGTCTTGTTTCGTTATTTTCTCCATCAAGAGAAGCATTGGCATTTTCACACTCATCATCAGCAGAAAAGTCGGCGTTTTCACACTCATCATCGACAGATTCGACATCATCAGGCATGGAAGGGGAAACGCAATAAAGCTCTTCATCAGAATCGGTATTTTCGACATCCACATATTCGTCTTCAAGTTCAAAATCAGTTTCATAAGTTTGATTCATGTCTGCTGCAGATGCAAAGCCGAAGCTTGCAATTGCAATAGATACTAATATTAAAGATAAGATTAATTTGTTTATTCTATTCATTTTTTTACCCTTTTAGATTTTTTTAAAAAAATAGATAATTTATTCATTCCTAATACTATATCTGAAAAGGGACATATATAAAGATAATCGAATGCAAGTGCTTACTTACATCTTTAAATGCTAAAAAAAGAGATAATATTTATTTATTTTTATTTTAAAGTAATTTTTAAGCTTTAAAATAAATTTAAACTTATTCAAGATGTTTAAATTTGTCATTGAATGCTAATGTAATCAATGCAAAAACACTGCCCAAAACTGTGAGTAGAACCAATACCTGAAGTAAAACATCTATTCCATACAATTGAAGGACATTTCCTCCAATAAAATTGGCAAAAATTAAACCTACAGTAACGGTTGCACCTAAAAATGCTTGGGCTTCGTATTGGTCATTGTCTTTAATCATATCATTGGTCAAATGAACTGAAGCAGGTACGATTAGAGCAAATGTCAGCATCTGCAAAATCTGTGAAAGGTATATTATGACAATGTCTTGAGCGAAGCAGATCATAATGGAACGAACTATATAAAAGAGGCTTGCTATTATGATTAACTTTTTAGCATCCGCCTTGTCCAGTATCTTTATGAAGAAAAACATGACAGGCAGCTCCAAAACAGCAGCCAATGAATTGGAAATTCCTACATTGGAAATGTTTCCTCCGACATTTTCAATTATGTTTATCATATAGCATTCAAATAGATTCTGGAAAGTCATGAGAAATATCAGTGAAACTAGAAATAGGGTAAAAACAGGATATTTGCTAAAGATGTTTTTTCTGAAGTCCCTCTTTTCAAAGTTATCCTTATAGCCGTAATCCGGAAGCAGGCAAATAATAATCATCATCATTATTGAAGATGCCAATGAGAATAATGGAATGACCATGAAATTCATATCCCTTAGCGCAAATCCAATGATGAGTGCAAAAACTGTGAATGTCAATGACCCGAATCCTCTAGCCACTCCAAAATTGGTTTTTATGCCATGATGCTCATAATAGAATGGAGAGTATGTTATGAAGGGATACATGCATCCGGATGCAATGATCATCAATGCAAACATCAGATAGGAATGATTATTAGGGAGGATGAACATTGAAAGGATTGATATGATCAAAATGAGATTTAAGATGAGCAATATCCTTTGCCATGGATAATGATAGGTGTCGGCTATTCGTCCTAAGATGGGCTGCAAAATTGATGCCAATAATGCAGAAATGGCTATTGTTGTTCCAATGTCCACATATGAAAGGCCCAGATTCTTAAGGAAATAGACCCCATAGCCATATACGGTCAGCATGATGATAAACAAAAGACCAAACAATAGATAGCAACATATGTTAGTTTTCCTATTTTCCATCATAAAAATCTCAACTCCTCATTTCCAATATCTTAAGGTATAACTTTTCCATTTCCTCTCCAAACTTCCCTTTTGAAAACCTGAAAGAGGATTTGAATGCATTGTTTTTTAATTGAATATAACTTTCATAATCTTCATTTTTCATTTCAAATACTCTAATGACATTATCGATAAATTCTTCTTTGCTTCTGTACGTAAATCCATTGAATCCAGATTGAATGACATCATCCAAAGATTCATCATATCTGCATACGAGAGGCAGGGAAGAGGCAAGGGCTTCCATATATGTGATGCCTTGGGTTTCACATCTTGATGGTGAAACAAAGATATCACCAATCTTATAATATTTATATGTGTCATCCGGATGGATTACACCTGTAAATTCCACATTATCAGACAATCCTAATTTCTTGACCTTGTTTTTTAGGTGCTTGAGACGTGGCCCTACACCGCAAAGAATAAGCTTAATGTTGCCATCTCTTGAAATCAAATCCGGAAGAAAATCCAAGAGTTCGTCAAGATTCTTTTCCTTTGAAATTCTACCAATATAAACCAATACTTTTGAATCCTCGGTTAAATTAAGTTCTGATTTCAATGCCTTTATTTCCTCTTGTGACAAATCCTGATTGAACATATCTATATCAACCCCTGTTGGGATTAGATGAGTAGGGAGGGATATGGGAATTTCTTCAAGATATGAAATCATCTTTTCACTCACAACAACAATGGCTGAAGAATCCTTGTAGCATCTTTTAAGAAGTATTTTTGAAAATAATTTCCTTATGAACCCCATAGGAATCAGACCCATTGTGTAATCTTCCCATGAAGTGTGATTGGTGTTGATATATGGAGAGTTGGTTTCTTTGGCAATCTTTTTTCCAACTATTCCTGCATACCATTCCGTTTGAATATGAACAATATCAGGATTCCATGAAATGATTTCATCAATCAAATTGTCATTGAATTTAAAGGATTGCCTAAAGTCAATCAACCTAAGTGAAAATGAACCGATGAAATAATTATTGCCTATTTTTTTTGATTTTCTATCTTTGGAAAATAGCAGAATCCTAATGTCATGGCCTTGATTAATCAATTCCTCCTTTAAAATGGCTATTGAAGCATTAACTCCACAAATTTGATTTTCATAAGTGTCTGTAGTAAGCAATATTTTCATTCATAGCCACTTCCTTTTGTAAAAAGTTTTAATCAAGAAATCAATTAAAAAATAAAAAAGAAAGAGAGATTAGGATTGTTATTTTAAAATACCCTCATATGATAAATGCCTATCTTAAAATAAGCCCATATGAAATGCTTATCTTAAAATAGCTCCTTCATCTGCAGAGGATACGGAACGTCTGTAGATGTTCAACCATCCTTTGACCTTTTTCTCAGGCAAATCTGCATTTGCAATTCTTTCTGCAATTTCATCATCAGACATTTCAACATTCAATTTTCCGTTTGTGATGTCAATTTCAATGATGTCTCCATCCTTAAGGGCAGCTATTGGCCCTCCGCTCATTGCTTCAGGAGAGACGTGACCTATGCAAGGACCTCTGGTTCCTCCAGAGAAACGTCCGTCTGTAATGAGACCTACATTCTTGATGCCCATTCCCATGATGGCTGAAGTTGGGTTAAGCATTTCTCTCATTCCAGGACCTCCTTTTGGTCCTTCACATCTGATTACAAGGATGTCTCCTTCTTTAAGTTCATGATTGAAAATAGCTTCAACAGCATCTTCTTCACTATTGTAGACTTTAGCAGGCCCTTTTAGTTGCATCATGTCTTCAGGTACAGCTGCAGACTTTACGATTGAACCGTTTGGAGCAAGGTTTCCTTTAAGTACGGTAAGCCCTCCAGCTTCATGAATAGGATCATCAAGTGTGTGAATGACTCCATTTCCAGTTACCTTAGCATCTTTGAGGTTTTCTTCCAAGGTTTTTCCTGTACAGGTCATTACACTGGTGTCCAACTTGCTTTCAATTGTCTTCAATACAGCTGGAATACCACCATCTGCATGCAAATCTGCCATGGTGTCTTCACCTGCAGGGGATAGGAGTGCAATGTGAGCTACCTTATCGCTGATTTCATCAAACAAGTCCAAGTCTGCATGAACTCCTTTCTCTTCAAGTTCGTATGCAATAGCTGGAATGTGAAGTGCAGTGTTGCTTGATCCTCCAAGAGCCATATCCATTGCAATTGCATTTTCAAAGGCTTCTTGAGTCATGATGTCTGATGGCTTCAAGTCTTCTTTTACCATTTCGACGATTCTTTTACCACTTGCAACAGCCAATTCCTTCTTTTCATCACTTAATGCAAGAGCTGTAGCGCAGGTAGGCAAGCTCATACCGATTGTTTCGGTAATGCATGCCATGGTATTTGCAGTGAAAAGTCCAGAACAGCTTCCAGCACCAGGACAAGCACAGCATTCCATTTCATATAATTCCTCTTCAGTGATTTTTCCTGAAGATAATTCTCCAACTGCTTCAAATACAGTGATTAAATCTGCATTTTTGCCTTTGTAATTACCAGGTTCCATTGGTCCACCTGTTACAAAGATGGATGGAACATCCAATCTTGCAGCTGCCATAAGCATTCCTGGAACAACCTTGTCACAGCTTGGAATCATTACAAGCCCGTCAAAGCAATGGCCCATTGTCATACTTTCTACAGTGCTTACTACAATCTCACGTGAAGCAAGGGAATATTTCATACCTTCATGGTTCATTGCAATTCCATCACAGATTGCCATGGTGTCAAATTCAAATGGAATTCCTCCAGCTGCTCTGATACCTTCCTTGACATAGTCCACCAATTCCCTTAAGTGAATATGTCCAGGTACAATATCTGTATAACTGTTTGCAATGCCAATGAATGGTTTGTCAAAATCATCGTCCTTTAATCCACAAGCACGTAAAAGAGATCTGTGTGGTGCTCTTTGTACTCCTGCCTTTACTTTATCACTGTTCATAAATATCATCCATAAAATTATTTAACTGATAATTAAAAATAAGATTTATTTTTATTTTCTATAGTAATTATTTGTCAATACTTATTTAATTAACTTATTATATCCACTTCATTATTTCCTTGAAATTCCTTATCAAAAGTAACAATTCCATCCAATTTGAATAATTTTGCAATTTCAATAATTGAAGCATCGGTAAATCCGAATTTTTGCTTTTTGTCATCATTCATTTTATTGTATCTTGCCATTACCCTATCATTAAAGTCAAAACAATCGTATTCATTAATTATGGTGAAATTATCTTTCAAGAACCTATAAGTTTTTAATGCACCTTCAGGATTTGATTTTTGACCTATGATAGTGACAATTTCATCTACAATATGATTTGTAATGTAACGTTCATTATCAAATATATTTTCATCGTCATCCAAAAGAATAGCTCTCTCATGTGTCTCATCAGACTTTAAGATATAAGCTACAATAAAATTTGTATCAAATAAGATTTTCATTCATAAAGCTCCTTTTCCAATTCTACAGAATTAGTTTTATATCCTAAATCGATAGAGCCTCTCATTTCTTTAAAACTCACTTTTTTTCTAAAATTTAAAGTTACTTTACCATCATCATCTAAAATCCACTCTATAATATCATCTGGGCCAATATTGCATTCTTTGCGTATTTTAGATGGAATAGCTGTTTGATTGTTCTTATAAATTTTTGTATCTGCATAAATCATGATATCACCAAATACAAATCAATGCTAATTTTTATTATCTTAATCCAAAAATAACTATTGAAATATATATTGACAGTTATATTTAAAATTAACTTTCAAATTAATAAATACCTATTTTTCAAACATTCTTAAAATTTTTTAAGAAAAGAGAGATGTTTAATATAAAACTAAATAAAATTAAATTGTTTATAAAAAGGGATTTAAATTTCTTATTATTTAACTGTTGCAGAAATTATAGAAGTTATTTTATGAAATTAAAGCAATATTACAGCTGAATTGTAAAATTTAAAAAATAGTTAAAAAGATAAAAATAGTTATAAAATTTTAAAAAAAAGAAAAAAAGATGATTAAATCTAATCTGACTTAATCATAGTTAAAACCATCTTATATGGTCCATTAACTGCTTGCAAAGCATGTGGAACATTTGCAGGCATGATTAGGAACTCACCTTTTTTGACTGTGTGAGGTTCACCAGCTAATGTGATTTCCGTTTCACCATCGATTATTTGAACCATAGCATCAAAAGGAGCACTATGTTCACTTAATCCTTGACCTTTGTCAAATGCAAAGACGGTTACAGTACCAAGTTCCTTTTTGATTACTTCCATGCTCACAACTGAGCCTTCCTGATATTCAATCAAGCTTTCCATTTCAATTGGTTTTCCTTTTAAATCCATAGTTTTTATCTCCTTTTAATTTTATTAGTTTAACTTTTAATCTTATTTTTTAAAAATAAAAATATGGGAAAAATTATCCCATGATTTTCTTAATGTCTTCTTTTGGAGTAGAAATTGGAGTCAAGTTGAAGTTTTCAACTAAAACATTCAATATGTCTTCATTAGCCCATGCTGGAAGGACAGGTCCAATGAACATGTCGGTTTTTCCAAGGTATAGCAAGGTCCAGAGGATTGCAGCTGCCTTTTGTTCCATCCAACTTAATACAATGGTAAGAGGCAATTCATTCAATTCCATTTCAAACAATTCACATAAGGCGACAGCAAGATCAATAGCTACGATAGCATCGTTACATTGGCCTAAGTCCAATAGTCTTGGGATTCCTTCAATGTCTCCTAAGTCAAGATCATTGAATCTGAACTTGTTACAAGCTAAAGTGAGTACAATAGTATCTTCAGGTAAGTTTTCCACAAACTCTCTGTAATAGCTCATTCTTGGGTTTGGAGTGTCACAACCAGCTACAAGGAAGAATCTTTTTATTTTTCCTGCAAGCACTAATTCCTTGATTTGAGGTGCTAATGAAAGAATAGTGCTTAATCCGAAACCAGTGGTTACAGTAGTAAGTTCTTCAGCTTCCAATCCGCCTAATTCAATAGCTTTATCAATCAATGGCTTGAAGTCATAATCTTCAATAACCTGTGCACCAGGGATTTTTACGATATCCATAGTGAACAATCTTTCAGCATAGTCAGGTTTTGGCAACAAGACACAGTTTGTTGTACCTAAGATTGCTGCATTGTACTGGGAGAATATTTTCTTTTGGTCAATCCAAGCTCCGCCGATTTGACCTGCCAAGGATTCATATTTGTTTAGCTCTGGGTAACCATGTGCAGGCAACATTTCACTGTGGGTGTAAACCTTTACATCGGTTCCTTCAGTTTGCTTTAACAATTCTTCTAAAGCCTTTAAGTCATGACCGGTTACAATGATTGCTGGTCCTTCTTGAGCCCCTACTTTAACTTCAGTTGGAACAGGCTCTCCAAAGTTTTTGATATGCGCTTCCTTAAGCATCTTCATGACCTTAAAGTTTGCTTCTCCAGAGTCAAGTCCTAATTGAACTAAATCCCCTACATCAAAGTTTACATTGGTTAAAGTGGAGTATAATCCTTTAGTCAAGAATTCATCTACACTTTCATCTCTTACTCCTAACTCATTGCAGTGGTAGTGCAACTGTAGCATTTTTACCGCATACCCCAGCATTTGTACATGCACTGCCTCTTGCAGTTTGGGAACATTGATAACAAAACATGTTGAAATCACTCATATAACACACATCCTTTTTCTAATTTTAAATAAGATTTTGAATCTATTTTTAGATATTTTTAGATTTTTTCAGTTGTCTTAAGATTAGAAAATAGAAATTTCAATTGCAACATAGTTTTATCAAAATCAATAAATAGGCCTAAATAAGAATTTCAATAATCAAGCCTTTAATTGCTTAAACAGCTCGAACTATACAAGAAATTTTTTCTATTTTTATTCTTATGTAATTAAAGATATTCTTTATAGCACTTATAAAGATTTTGTAACTAGCATAGGGTATGGAATCAATTATAGAATCTTTAGAGAAATTTGGCCTTACAAGGTACGAAGCAAAGGCATACATAGGAATGACCAATCTAATCTCAGGAAAAGCTGAGGAAATAGCTAAAGCATCAGAGATACCAAGATCTAAAATCTACAATACCCTAAAGCAATTGGATAAGAAAGGATTCATTACAATAACCCATACAAGACCTCTCGAATACCATGTCGTGCATCCAAATGAAATATTCAAAAACAAGAAAGATGAACTTATTAAAGAGCTTGAATCTTCCCAGGAAAAATTAGATGAAATCTACAATGACAACATATCCGAAATTCAAGCTCCTGTTTGGCTTATCAAAACAAGCGAGAACATTATCAATAAAGAGATTGAAATCATTAAAAGGGCTCGAAAATCCATCAACATGAGAATAGGGTTCCTTCTTGAAGGGGAAGGGGAAGCACTTATAAAAGCATTCAAAGAGCTTCCAAGAGGTGTTCCAATAAAGATCCTTGCAACTCCAGAATGTTACATCGATGGTGAAAAGCTCGAAATAATCAAGATGTTTGAAGATGCCAAATTGGATAATTTGGAAATTATAGAAACAGACATCAAATTTGTAAAAATAGTCATTAGGGATGGGAAAGAGCTTTTCCGTACAATTGTAAAATTTACAGGAGAAGAGAAATCCATTCTACCTGAGACATCTGTAGGAGTGCAGAACAGATATGAGGACATCTGTCAAAACTTTGATGAACGATTCCTGAATCAGTTCAATAAGATGAAAGCAAAAAAGAATAAGAAAAATAAAGGAAAAACAGAATAAAAAAAGAAACTAAATAATAAGGGGAGAAAGAATTTTTTCTCTTCTTAAAATTAGCTTAAAAATGGTTATGAAGCATTATTGTCCACTTCATAAAAAGGATTTCTTGAGGATATCCATACGATTAAAGCCATCAATGAAATCAGGATTGCACCAATCATCACATAAGACCATCCACCTTGAGCCCATAAGAATGATGCGAGTGCACTTCCAACTGCTCCAAATAGGAAATTGCTAACCACAAATACAGTATTCAATCGACTGCGTTCCTCATTGGACAATGCAAATAATCTTGCTTGGGATAAGACAGATATTCCCTGTACGGCAATTGAAAATACCGCTGCAATAAGCACAATAGCTAAAATGGAATCTGAAAATAAAAATCCTCCAATCATGGTTACAAGACTGAGGATTATGAATACTCCTAAAGCAGGTACGCTTAAACCTTTATCCTGCAATTTTCCAATCCCTATTCCTGCCACTGCTGCAACAAGCCCTGCCAAACTGACAAGCCCTATCTGAAATGTATTGTAATTGAAAGGTTCAGCTGACAATAGGAATGTCAATGAAGTCCAGAATATATTGAATACCAAACCAAATATCAATCCGCTATGCAACAATATCCTCACTAATGTCTTATGCCTTTTGAATGTGGTGAATACACTGAATATAAGCCCTTTATAGGATTCAAGCTTATTTTTCCTTGGAATCTCAGGTAGGACATATATTATCACCAAAGCCATGATCAAGTTTAAAACAGCTGCAATTATGTAAACTGATCTCCATCCCCAAAATCCTGCAATGATACCGCTTACAAATCTTGAAAACAAAATACCTGCAGTTATTCCAGAGGAAACGATTCCAACTATATGTCCACGTTCTTCCTCTTTGCTTAAGTCACCGGCAAGAGGCAAAATAATCTGACCGGAAACTGTTACAATCCCCATGCTGAATAATGATAGAGACAATATGATGAAAGAAGGAGATAAGGCACAGGCGACCAATGCAATAACAGATAATGTCATTACGATACTTATCAATCTTTTTCTGCGTACAAAGTCTCCAAGTGGCACAAGGAATAGGATTCCCAATGCATAACCTATTTGAGTTGCAGTGACCAACAATCCACCGCTTGCTGCAGAAAGTCCAAAGCCGTTGGTGATTTGCACAAGGAGGGGTTGGGCCCAATACAAATTACCTATTGCAAGACCGGAGCATATTGCAAACAATCCTGCTAAAAATGTAGTCATTTGAACTGTTTTTTCACTATTCATCTACTAATCTCCTTAATTCAAATATCATATCTCTTAATTTAGAAACTAAGGGAATACCCGGTTCCTAATAGATATAATCTCATTATTCTTGATTGCTTAAAAGAACTCCGCCTACACCTACATTGTCTGCTTTTCTTTCATTAAAAAGCACATAAATCATTTCAACTGGTAAACCTGTTACTCTTGAAGCAGATTCTGAAAATTCTTTTGCTAAAATTTCTTTTTGTTCTTTTTCTAATTCTACAATATCAAAACTAATTACTGGCATTTTTTCATCTCCATAAGTTAATTCCAATTAAAAATTTTAATCTCAGTATATAAATGTTTAATGTGGCATCAATGCCACTTTTTTAAAATAAATGATTTTCCAATCCGATTCGTTTAAAATAATGCATGTTTGATTTTATAACTTCATATGGAAAACTTATTAGCATTTAAAAACCAATAGTTAAATATGGATGAGAGAAAGTTAAACTATTATGAAAAGAAGTATGAACGAAATCCTGTTGAAGATGCAGTAAAATACCTTAGCAACAAATGGACATTGCATATATTGAGAGACTTGTTTTTAGGAAAAAGTCATTTCAATGAATTTCAAACCAATAGAAAGACATTGGATAACAAATCATTATCCAGATGCCTTAAAACAATGGAAACAAATGGTTTAATCTATAAGAAAATTGATGAGGAAGAGCCTAAGAATACAGAATATTTCCTAACAGAAAAAGGCAGATCATTCAATAAGGTGTTTTATGAATTGCTGCTCTTTGCAATAGAAAACGATAAGGACAACGAACACTATTCAGAACATGCTAAAAATGAATTGAAGGAAATGTATAAGGAAATTTTACAGATTGAATAAATAAATTATCAAAAAGGATTAATATATAATCTAATAAAAATTATGATTGGAAAGTTTTAATGAAAACTATTTGTATTACAATAATGCATGATGAATAATGGGGATGAAAATGACACATAACGATAAAAGCAATATGACAATCATTGGAGGTACACGCGGTTTAGGCAAGTGGCTAGCTGATCACTTGAAAGATGATTTCAACATACGCATCACAAGTCGTGACGCAAGCACAGGAAAACCTGTTGCAGATGAAATAGGTGTTGAATACAGCGACAACAACATTGAATCAATAAAGGATGCAGACATTGTTGTCTTCAGCGTTCCTATAGAATATATGGTGGATACCATAAAGGAAGTGGCACCACATGCACCTGAAGGATCACTCTTAATGGATGTTGCAAGTATAAAGACAGCTCCTGCAGAAGCTTTAGAAAAATACGCTCCTGAAAATGTGGAGATATTGCCATGCCACCCTATGTTCGGTCCAAGAGTTCCTACACTCAAAAGGCAGATTATAGTATTGACCCCTATCGAAAACCGAGCCCCTAATTGGTTGCCTCGTGTAAAGGACTTTTTAGTCAAATCCGAGTGTGAGCTTGTAACCACAACACCAAATGAACATGACAAATACATGAGCATCGTCCAAGGTTTAACTCACTTTTCATACATTAGCCTCGCTTCAACAATAAGAAAGCTAAACATCAATGTCAAGAAATCCAGAAACTTTTCAAGTCCTGTCTATACCATAATGCTGGATATGGTCAGCCGTATAGTCTATCAAAACCCTTATCTTTACTATTCAATACAAAAAAATAATGTTGAAACATCCAATGCAAGGGAAGCATTGATAAAGGAAAGCATTTACCTATCAAATCTGATTGATGAAGGAAAAGAGGACGATTTTGTCAAATCCATGGTTGAATCAGCAAAGCATTTGGATGGATATGAAGATGCATTGGCTCGTTCAGATCAGGCCATAAGCATGCTAACCCAGAAATCAAATGTTTTGGAAAAATCAATGGGAAAGGAAGTTGGCTTAAGGCACCACCACTCTGAAAACGTGCATTTAGGTATTGTAAAGGAAGTTACCGCAAAATCCATAATTCTGGAGGCTGCAGACAATAGTGAAACTTGCCTAAAGCTTTCCAATGTGGACATATTGTCTGAAGATGAAATCTTTGAATGGAAAAAGAATAACTTTACACTTGAGCACTTTAATTTGACAGTGCTATTCCCTTCAAAAACTGATGAGAAACATTTGATTGAGATGTTTAAGAACATCGAACCTGTCATTGATGTTGAGATTGTGGATGTCTATAATGGTGAACAGATTGATGATTCACAAACAAGCTATACATTCCATTACACATTATTCGAAAGGGAAGAAAAGGATTATGTTGAAGAATTCATTGAAGGAATTGGTGGAACCATAAGATCATAATCCAATTAAAAAAAAAAGATAAGATTTAATGAAAAAATAGAAAGAAATAGAATAAATAGAAAAAAAGTTCATTAATGAATAGAATTAGCTTTAGCTATTTTAAATATCCATCGACGATATTGCAGATGTTGTCATCTACGCTTAAAATAGCTGTTCTATACTCATCAGTTCTTTTTGCAAACTCATCATAATTGTCCATGACTTCAAAGATCTTTTCATCCAAGTCTTCAAGGTCACATTCAACTGTTGCCCCTTTGAAGATTGAAACCATATCATGGTATCTGCCCCATTTTACTCTTTTTAAGATAACAACAGGTATATTGCACACCATAGCTTCATGAAGCATCAAACCGTCATTGGTGAGCACTGCAAGGTCTGCAAGGCACAGCAAGTCATTTACCCAATCAATGAAGCCGACATTGATGATTTTTGTTTCATCAATATATTTGAGGACAGATTCATCTAAAGGATCGCCACATAAGACAAGATTGTACTTATCATTATATTTTGAGAATTGGTCAATAGCTTGAGCTGTCTTTTCAAACAATGAGGAACCAGATGAAAATACTATTGTTGGCTTGTTTTCATCAAATTCCATTGCATCAGGGTTTTTCTCTTTAGCCACTTTAGAGTGTTCCTTTATCTTTTCCAATGCCTTCGCCTTATCACCATGAGTGATGTTTTCATTTACAGGAGAGAAGGATTTCACCATATTCTCTGGAATGTCTTCAGCTAAAAACAAGTTGTTTTCAGGAAGAATGATTGGAGTTCCAATATGACTGCAGACTTTAGTGTCAAGTGGAGTAATCAAAAGGCTTACAGTAGGAATTCCTGCTAATTTTGCACCAAGAGCACCGACAATAGCTCCCCCTCCAAGAATGCCTAATTCCAAATCGAATTTCTTGGACTTTAAAAGCTTTCTTGTTTGAAGAATGCCTCTGACAGCACGAATACCTGCTTTAATTGTGGTCATGATTGTTGCAGAGTGACCTCCAGCTTGTGGGATGATTACCTTATTCCATTCTATATTATTCTTTTTAAACAATAATCCTGGAGCAGACTCATCCAAAGCGATTTCACAATCATATCCTCTTTTTTCAAGTGCATTGTAAACATTCAATGCTGTACCAGCATCTCCACCTATGCCTCTTCCAGTTACAATGATCAATATCTTTTTCTTGTCCACAGGGATTCCTCTCTTAAAATGAAAAGTAAAAATAAATTGCTAAAAATAAAAATTAGCTTTTATGATTTTTGCTAGTTATATTTTATATCCATCATATTTTATATAGTTTAAGAAAAATTAATTCGATTAAGGAATAATTTAATAATTTAATTATTTAATTATTTAATTATCAATCGCAAAATATTCATGACTTGAATTAAATTTAAAGAAAACTTAATAAAAAGGAACAATAAAAATTAATTCAAGGGATTATTATGAAAAATTGGAAAATAATTGGACTGATATTAATCATCCTGCTTGCTGCTGTTGCAGTCAGCGGTTGCATTGGAGATGATTCCGACTCTGGCTCATCATCACTCAATGTGGATGAAATCAATATTTCAGAAGACGGTACATACGACTCAAAAGAAGAAGTTGCAGCCTATTTAACCACATATCACAAGCTTCCTTCCAATTATATCACTAAAGGTGAGGCAAAGGCTCTTGGATGGCATGGTGGAAGCGTAGAGAAATATGCTCCTGGAAAATGCATTGGAGGAGACACCTTTACAAATCGTCAATCCATATTGCCTATAACCCATGAGTACAAGGAATGTGATATTGACACTTTAGGAGCATCAAGCAGAGGCCCTAAAAGGATAGTATATTCAACTGATGACTTTGAAGTTTACTATACTGGAGACCATTATGCAAGCTTTGAGCATTTAACTTAAATTGATGGCCTGCAAGCAAATTGATACTATGACAAATAAACTATTGGAAAAGAGAAGACTTAGAAAAAAACTGAAGAAGATGATAGATAACATGAATGAAATAGTCTTGTATGGGGAAGAAATGAAAGAGAATCCCCATGAATACATTAAGGAAAAACTGGATTTCCCAGAATATTATGGAGAAAATCTTGATGCATTATACGATTGCCTTTGTGAACTCTCTGATATGATAATCATCATTAAGGACAGTTCAATTCTTGAAGAGGATCTAATAGCTACTTTTAAGGATGCATCAGTTGAAAATCCTGATTTGAAATTAATTTTAGATTAATCCCATTAATCTAAATTCTTTTTTTATTTTTATTCAATTCTTTAATTCAATAATATAATTTTAGCTTCAATTACTTTATTTGAAATCACAATTATTACTAATAATTAAATAATATAAAAAATAAAGTTATAATATTATATTGTAATATATGTCGAAATAAAATCTCGAAAATACAATTATAATTACTTAAATTATTTTTAAAACAAAAACTGGTGAAAATATGAGAGTTTTACTTATTCACTCTGATTATATAAAATATCAAGTAAAAAATAAAACTCCAGTAGCTGAAGAAATCGAAGAAGCTCAAAAAGATGGAGCTTTTGATGAAGCTTTGGTTGTTTTCTCATCAATTGAAAAAGAAGATGAGGCAAACCCAAGTGCTATTGTCAAAAATTTAGTTGCTGAAGTTATAAAAACAAATGAAGAAGTCAATGCAGAAAAGGTAGTCTTATACCCTTATGCACACTTATCTTCTTCTCTTGGTGCTCCTAAAGTGGCAGTTCAAATATTGAAAGATGCTGAAGCTGCTCTTAAGGAAGAAGGTTTAGATGTATTTAGAGTACCATTCGGATGGTATAAGGCATTTGAAATTTCATGTAAAGGACACCCATTATCTGAACTTTCAAGAACCATCACTGCAGATGCTGGTGAAGAAGAGGAAGAGAAAGAAGAGAAGAAACCATCCACTTGGTTAATCTTCAAGGATGGAGAAACCTTTGACCCTAAAGGATACAACTACGAAAGTGAAGATTTGAAGAAGCTTGTTGCATATGAACTTGGAGAAGGGGCTTCCGATGAAGGAGAACCTCCACATGTGAAAATCATGAGAGAAAAAGAGTTATGTGACTATGAGCTTGCTTCCGATATCGGTAACCTCAAATGGTATCCTAAAGGTAGATTGGTACGTGACTTGTTAGCTGATTATGTTTACAACTTTGTTGTGGATTTAGGTGCAATGCCTATTGAAACTCCAATCTTCTATGACCTTGCAAACGATGCAATAAGAGAACATGCAGCTAAATTCGGTGAAAGACAATACAAAACCGCAACCAAAAAGGACTTGATGCTCAGATTTGCATGCTGTTTCGGTGCATTCAGAGTTCTCGGCGGATCTTTCCTCACCTGGAAAAACTTACCTGCTAAGGTTTATGAATTATCCACCTACAGTTTCAGATTTGAAAAAAGAGGAGAAGTTGTAGGTCTTAAAAGATTAAGAGCATTCACCATGCCTGATATGCACAGCTTCTGTGCTGACATGCCTCAAGCTCTTGAAGAGTTTGATGCTCAAGTGGACATGTGTGTGCAGACCGGTGTAGACCTTGATGTCAACTATGAAGCAATCTTCAGAGCAACCCAAGACTTCTATGATGAGCATAAGGACTGGATGGAAGCAACCGCTAAAAGAATCGGCAAACCATTATTGCTCGAAATCTTACCTGAAAGAAAACACTACTGGTCCTGTAAAATTGACTTTGCAGCTATTGACTACTTAGGAAGACCTATCGAAAACCCTACAGTACAGATAGATGTTGAAAGTGGTAGAAGATTCGGCATCGAGTATGTTGACGAAAACGAAGATGCACAAAACCCAATCATCTTACACTGTTCACCAACCGGAAGTGTGGAAAGAGTTATCTGCAGCTTGCTTGAAAACACTGCAAAAGAAGATGGAAAAGCTCCAATGTTACCAGCTTGGTTGAGCCCATCACAAGTCAGAATCTTGCCAATCGGTGAAAAGCACTTAGACTACTCCAATGAATTGGCTGATAAGATTGCAGCAGCCAACATTCGTGTAGATGTAGACAACAGTGATGACAGAGTCGGTAAGAAAATCAGAAACGCTTCCAAAGAATGGATTCCTTACATCGTTGTAATTGGTGACAAGGAAGTGGAAACCGATAACTATAATGTAACTGTAAGAAAAACTGGTGAAAAGGTTGACATGACTGCAGATGAGCTTATCGCAGCAGTCAAGGAAGAAACCGAAGGAATGCCTTTCAGAAGACTTCCATTACCAAGAAACGTTGCAGAAAGAATTAATTTCAAATAAGTTGATTAAATCAACTTATAATTTCTTTTTTTTAACATCTTTTTATTTGTTCGTATAGTAACTAAATTTATTTTTTTCAATGCTCTTTTTAAACCTTAAATTAATTAACAATCCTATATTTAAATATTAAATTGAATAAATACTAATATGAACAATTATTATTGAACAATTTATTAGTGATTTTTATTAAATATGGGTTGTTTTAATTTTTATTGGAGGGGCTTAAGATTAATTTAAAGAAAGTTGTTATGATTTTAACTGTTTTGCTCATTACATTTTTAATGATTAGCTCAGTTAGTGCAGGTTGGTTTGATTTTTTAGGTGGTGACTCAGCTGAAAATAATGAAACCAATTTCGTTGTAGGATATTTCGTTGAATTTCCGCCATTTGAATATACAGGTGATAATGGTGAAGTGACCGGTTTCGATTTAGACTTAGCCCAAGAAGTCTGTGACAGAAACAATTGGACATTGGTGAAACATCAGATAATTGATTGGGACACTAAAGAAGCTGAACTTGACTCAGGTGCTATAGACTGTATCTGGAGCGGATTCACAATAAACGGCAGAGAAGATAATTTTGCTTGGAGCGAACCATATTTCAACAATTCCCAAGTATTTGTAGTAAAAGCAAATTCCAGCATTTCTTCAGCTGAAGACTTGAAAGGAAAAACTATAGATGTGGAAATGGGAAGCAGTGCCATAGAAGCTCTTGAAAACAATCAGACCTTAAAAGGCAGTTTTGAAAACATCAATGAAATAACAGAATATGACACTTCATTTATGGATTTGGAATCTGGAACCTGTGATGCTGTTCTCGGTGATTGTGAAGTCATGAAATACATAATCAATACAAAATACAATGAGGAAGATTATAAGATCTTAGAAACTCCATTATCCATTGAACAGTATGGTGTTGGATTCAGCAAGGACAATACTGAATTGAGAGATCAAGTCCAAAAAACCTTAAATGAAATGTATGAAGATGGAACTATCGATAAGATAGCTCAAAAATATAAAGATTATGGAGTCCCTGAAGGGGTAATCTATCCATAATTTTTTTTCTTTTTTTATTTATTTCTTATTTTTAAAACCTATTTTCTTTTTTAATTTATTTTTAATTAATTTTTAGATTTGTTTTATAGATAATTTTAGATAAAATTTTAAAATTGTTATTTTATTTTTCTACTTGTTTTCAAAATATAATTACTTAACTATATATTGTATTAAAATCATAAATTATATTGTATAAATACTTACTATATTATAGAAATAATATGGTGATATTTAAACTAAATAAATGATTTGAAAATGATTTAAATTAGAATTTAAATAAGAATTTAAATTAAAATATAATTATAAATTTATTCTTAAAATTGGAGGATATGAAATGTTTATAGGAGAAGCTCTCATTGGAGACGGAGACGAATTAGCACACGTTGATTTACTTATTGGTGAAAAAGACGGTCCTGTAGGAAACGCTTTCGCTAATGGATTAAGCCAATTATCTGTTGGACACACACCATTGCTCAGTGTAATCAGACCTAACTTAATTACCAAACCAGCTACCATCATCATTCCTAAGGTAACTGTTGGTGACTTGGATGATGCAAGCAAAATCTTTGGACCAGCTCAAACTGCTGTAGGTAGAGCTGTAGCTGACTGTGTAGAAGAAGGAATCATTCCTAAAGACAAAGTCGAAGATTGGGTAATCAATGCAAGCGTATTCATTAGCCCAGCTGCTAAAGACTACAGAAAAATTTACCAATACAACTATGCTGCAACCAAACTTGCAATCAGAAGAGCATTAAAAGGATATCCGGATATTGATAAAGTGTTATACGAAAAAGATCGTGGAACCCACGCAATCATGGGATTCAAAGCAATCAAACTCTACGAACCACCTTACTTGCAAGTTGCTCTTGACCTTGACAACATGGATGTTATGGAAAGAATCATCAAGCAACTCCCTAACAGAGAAAGAATCCTCCTTGAAGCAGGAACTCCTCTTGTTAAGAAATTCGGTGTTGGCGTAGTCGGTAAAATCAGAGAATTGGCTCCAAGCGGATTCATCATTGCTGACTTGAAAACCTTGGACGTAGGAAGAGTTGAAGTTAAGATGGCAGCAGATGAAACTGCTGATGCAGTTGCAATTTCCGGTCTCGGAACCATCGAATCCATTGAAAAGGCTATTCACGAATGTCAGAAACAAGGTATCTACTCCATCCTCGATATGATGAATGTAGATGACTTCACCAAAAAACTCAAGAAACTCAACAAAGAGTTCTTACCTGACATTGTTCTTCTCCACAGAAATGTTGACTTAGAAAGTAAACTTAGAGCAGAAGGCAAAAACCTTGATGACGTAAGTGCTTGGGGTAACATTAAGGAAATCAAGAAAATCACTGGCGGTTTAGTTGCTGTAGCTGGAGGAGTAACTCCAGAAAAAGCACCTGAAGCATTTGAAAAAGGTGCAGACATCATCATCGCAGGTAGATACATCATCGGTTCCGGTGACCCAAGAAGAGCTGCAGAAGATTTCTTAGCTCAAATGCCTGTAGATCCAAACCACATGAGAGTGGTTATGGAAGACGATGAACAAATCTAAGTTCAGTGAAATTAAAATTATTAAAACCTTAGCTAATTAGATTATTCTAATTAGCTATTTTTTTTAAATGAATTCTGCTGACATTTTTATGAAAAGGTGAAAGAATGGGATTTTGCAATTCTTGTGGAAGACCTATGGGAAGAAACGATTATGGAACCAATGAAGATGGAAGTCCAAATATGGATTACTGTAAAGATTGCTTCCAAAATGGTGAATTTACAGAACCTGACATAACCATAAATGAAATGATAATCAGACATGCAAAAAGAATGCTTAAAAGAAATCCTGATTTGCGTGAAGAGGAAGCGACAGGAATACTTTGCAACTTCTTGCCAAACCTAAAAAGATGGAATCCGAATCCTGATGATGAAATCGATGAGGATGAGGAACCAGTAATGGGTTACAGAGGAAATGCAAGAGACATGTTCTGATTAAAAAAGTATTTTATTGAAACAATTTATAGAAGTTTTTTAAAGTTTTTATTAAAGTTTTAACTTCTATAATTACTATTTTTATTTAAAACTTTAAGACTAGAAAAAAAAGTAAAATTCTAAAATAAACTAATTTTGAAATAAGTTAATTAAAAAAAGAGATTGAACAATAATTTTCAATGATTTTTCAAATTATTTCATTTAATTATTATGAAATTATTGTATTCTTAAAATGAAACTCTTGAATTTGTCCAAGAGATTTTTATAATGAATGACCTTAACTTTTTCATTGTATAAATCTTCTTGAGATCTTTCATATTTTTTGAGTAATGAGATGTATTCCTTTTGCAATTCTACATAATCATCAAAAGAGTATGCGGAAGATGTAGATGTGAATTGTTCATTACTTATGAATTCGCCATTACTATCATTATTTGCAACGAAGCCATCATTATTTGAATAGTTGTTATTATTTTGTGAATTTAATTTATCGTTTAATAGATTTAAATCATCGTTCAAGTCAGAGATTATGAAGTTCTTATCTTCAAGCTGTTTTCTTAAGCTGGAAATGGTATTTTTGTTTTCTTCAAGCTGACCTTTCAAACCTGAACAATCTTCCCTTATGACATCAAGTCTTTTTTTGGATTCGACCAACTCTTCTTCAGACTTGTCCAACTTTTCGGAAAGTGCAGATACTTTAGAGGAACTGATATCCAATTCTTCTTTATACCTATCTAAATCATTTGTTAGTTTTTCATTTTCCTCTTTCAACATGGCGTTGAACAATTCTAAAGCGGATTGCAATTCATCGAGCTCTTCAAGATCTTCTGCTTGAGATGCAGGTAAAATCAGGACTTCTTCCTTATCATCAAAGATATTGTCAGACTTAGATACGGTAACCTGTACCTGTTCTGTCTTATAGGTCTTTTTAGTACCATCTTTCAATGTCCTGTTATAAGACCTAAAATATTTCTTAACAACACCTTTTACGAAATCCATAATATTCCCTCTAGAATGTAACCTATTAACAAAAATTCATTGATAAAATTGTATAACTTGTGACAACTTGTCAATAAAATATCATTATGATATTAGTTATATGATTTATATTATATAAATTTTTTAAAAAATCCTTACCTTTCGAATGAAAATTAAAAACATTTAAAAAATTCGATTGGAAATAAAAATTTTTTAAAAAATTTATAAAAATTATAAAATTTTAAATTAATGAAAACATAAGAAATGTTTTAAAAATTCAATTTATTAAATTTGAAATAAAACTTATTAAAATACGACGACATCATCAATAAAAGCTAATCAGTAATTTTAATACTTTGAGATTAATACTTTGAGATTCTGATAAAATAAAAAAAATAAAAAAAATAAAAAAATAACTAGATAAAATCTAGTTATTATATTGTATTTTGATTATTCTTTCCTGCATCTTAGAGCACTTCCACAAATAGCCATTAAAGCGATTAAAAGAACCACTAATGGATTACCTGTTTTTAGAATTTGAACAGGTGGGACAGGCTCTTCTGGAGTAGGTTCAGGCGGTTCAGGGACAGGTTCATCCTCTTGGACGACCTCAATAGTAGCGTTATCATAGTTATTTGAAGTGTTAACATCGTAAACAGAATTGTTTACAGTAGCATTGTTTGTAAAGTTTCCAGCGGAAAGTGCTTTACAAATTATGTCTAAAACAGCTTCTTCACCATTCGCTAAGTCACCGATTGACCAAACACCAGCAGCCGCATCGAAAGATCCTTTAGATGAAGTGTAACTTACAAATTTAGTACTTGAAGGTAATACATCGAGTACGTAAGCATCAATCGCATCACAAGGTCCTCTATTAACGACTTTTATAATCCAATGCATTGTATCATTCACATTATACTTAGGTTTATCAGATGATTTAATTAATACTAAATCGACGTAAGGAAGAACTTCTGTAGTGTCATTGTCGTTATTATTAGTATAATTAGACTCATGAGTAGTAGTATTTACAGAAGCAGGGTTTGTAATGTTTCCTACACCGGAAGTATTAGTTTTTAAAGTAATGGTTTCACTAGCGCCATTAGCTAATGTGCCAACAGTCCATACACCATCGACATATTTACCTTTGGATGCTTTGTAACTAAGTAATACAAGGCCATCAGGTAAAATATCTTCAACTTTAACATCTAAAGCTTCACTTGGGCCGTTATTAGTTATTTTAATAGTCCATGAGACTATTTCACCTAAATAAACTTTCTTAGAATCAACAACCTTTATTATGACTAAATCACAAATCGGATCAGCTCTTGTAGTGTTATTTGCTTCATTATTTGTATAATCTGATTCTGGAGTAGTAGTATTAACAGTAGCAATATTAACAAAAGTACCATTAATAAGGACTTTAGTAACTAAGACAAGAGATACCGGAGTATCCTTTTCTAAAGTACCAATAGACCACTCACTAATAACCTCATTAAAATTACCAACACTAACTCTATAACTAATTAATTCCATTCCTTCTGGAAGGAAATCTTTTACAATGACATTAGTTGCGTTATGTGGACCAACATTTACAACTGTAATGTTCCATTCCACAACATCTGAAACATAACAGCTTGTGCAATTGACTGCTTTTGTAATGACTAAATCACAAATGTATTCAGCTTCAGTTACATTGGTTGCGTTATTATTTGTATAGTTAGTTTCATTAATAGTTGTATTTACGGAAGCATTGTTTCTGATAGTACCATTAATGAGAACTTGGGTAACTAAGACAATGGATACAGATTGATTCTTATCTAAAGTACCTATGATCCATTCATGGGTATCATTATTATAAGTTCCGCCTCTTACATCCACTAATTTAAGACCTTCAGGTAAAACATCTTTTACAATAACGTCTAAAGCAGTGCTTGGGCCGTGATTGACAACAGTGATATTCCATTCTACCAAGTCATCTACATAACAATGTGTAGTGTTAACAATTTTGGTTATAGCTAAATCACAAATAGGTTTACCAGTGGTATTGTTGGTATTGTTTGTTTCGTTGGTTAAATTGGAACCAGCGGTAACATTGTTTACAAAAGTGCCATTGGTTAAAACTTCAAACCATACTGTAAAGTTAGCTTTTTCGCCTACAGCAAGAGTACCGATTAAGGTCCACTTACCATCATCATAATTCCAGTTACGACTACCATTTTCGTATCTAAGATATTGCAATGCTGAATGATCATAATCAGTATCAACAACATAAACTTTATCTAATACACAGTCCCCTGTGTTTTCAACTACAATAGTAAATCTAGTAGTATTTCCGACATAAACTTCCTTATCGAGTGTTACTTTAACAACGGTCATATTAGGAGCATATGAAGTAGTATTGTTAGTGTTATTGGTTTCGTTGGTTAAATTAGAAGTAGCAGTAACATTGTTTACTAAAGTACCGTTTAAGGTTACATTGAAGTAAACAGTGAAATCAGCAGATTCTCCAACACCAAGATCACCGACTAAAGTCCATTTACCGTTTTCATAAGTCCATTCACGACTACCGTTATCATACCTGTTAGCATATACTAAACCTTCACTGTAATCAACATCAGTAACAACAACATCAGATAAACTGCAGTCACCAGTGTTGGTAACTACGATTTTAAAGCTAGTAGTGTTACCAACGTATACAATCTCATCGATAGTGATTTTTTGTACAGTCATGTTAGGAGCGTATGCGGTAGTGTTGTTAGTGTTATTGGTTTCGTTGGTTAAATTGGAAGTAGCAGTAACATTGTTTACTAAAGTACCATTAGCAAGCACTTTGAAGTAAACAGTAAATTCAGCAGATTCTCCAACACCGAGGTCACCAACTAAAGTCCAATGACCATTGCCGTCATAAGTCCATAATCTAGAACTGTTATCGTATTTATTAGCATATTCTAAGCCTTCGCTGTAGTCAACATCAGTAACAACAACTTCAGACAAGTTACAGTCACCAGTGTTGGTAACTACGATTTTGAAGCTTGTGATATTGCCAACATAAACCACATCTTCGATAGTGATTTTCTGTACAGTCATGTTAGGAGCGTATGCGGTAGTGTTGTTAGTGTTATTGGTTTCGTTGGTTAAATTGGAAGTAGCAGTAACATTGTTTACTAAAGTACCGTTTAAGGTTACATTGAAGTAAACAGTGAAATCAGCAGATTCTCCAACACCAAGCTCACCGACTAAAGTCCATTTACCGTTATCATAAGTCCATTCACGACTACCGTTATCATACTTGTTGATATATACTAAACCTTCACTGTAATCAACATCAGTAACAACAACATCAGACAAGTTACAGTCACCAGTGTTAGTGACAACTATTCTGAAGCTGGTGGTGTTACCAACATAAACCACTTGATCAATAGTGATTTTCTGTACAGTCATGTTAGGTCCGTAAGCAGTAGTGTTGTTAGTTCCGTTAGTTTCATTGGTTAAATTGGAAGTTGCAGTAACATTGTTTACTAAAACACCTGTTGCATTAACAAGGAAGTAAACTGTAAATTCTGCAGATTGACCAACTTCGAGATCACCGACTAAAGTCCATTTACCGTTTTCATAAGTCCACTCACGACTACTGTTATCATACCTGTTAGCATATACTAAACCTTCACTGTAATCAACATCAGTAACAACAACATCAGACAAGTTACAGTCACCAGTGTTGGTAACAACAACTATAAAGCTGGTAGTATTACCGATATAAACAATCTCATCTATTGCGATTTTTTGTACAGTCATATTAGGCAAGTAAGCAGTAGTATTGTTGGTATTATTGGTTTCGTTGGTTAAATTGGAAGTAGCAGATACGTTATTTACTAAAGTACCGTTAGCAAGTACATTGAAGTAAACAGTGAACTCAGCAGACATGCCAGGTTCAAGATCTCCTACTAAAGCCCATTTACCTTCACCAAGGTAATTCCATAATCTAGTACTGTTTTCATACTTGTTAGCATATTCTAAGCCTTGGCTGTAGTCAACATCAGTAACGACAACATCAGATAAGTTGCAGTCACCAGTGTTAGTTACAACAATAATGAAACTGGTAGTGTTACCTACATAAACAATCTCATCAACAGCAACTTTTTGTACAGTCATGTTAGGTTTGTAAGCAGTAGTATTGTTGGTATTATTGGTTTCGTTGGTTAAATTGGAAACAGCAGTAACATTGTTTACTAAAGTACCGTTTAAGGTTACATTGAAGTAAACAGTGAAATCAGCAGATTCTCCAACACCGAGGTCACCAACTAAAGTCCAATGATTATTGCCATCGTAAGTCCACTCACGGTTACCGTCAGTCCAAACACCATTGAATTCTAAACCTTGACTGAAATCAACATCAGTAACAACAACATCAGATAAACTGCAGTCTCCTGTATTGGTTACTACAATTCTGAAGCTAGTGGTATTACCGACGTATACAATCTCATCGATAGTGATTTTTTGTACAGTCATGTTAGGTCCGTATGCAGTAGTGTTATTAGTACTGTTGGTTTCATTGGTTAAATTGGAATCAGCAGTAACATTGTTCACTAAAACACCAGTTGTGGTTACGTTAAAGTAAACAGTGAAATCAGCAGATTGACCTACATTAAGATCTCCAACTAAAGTCCAATGATTATTACCATCGTAAGTCCACTCACGGTTACCATTAGTCCAAACACCATTGAACTCTAAACCTTGACTGAAATCAACATCAGTAACAACAACATCAGACAAGTTACAGTCACCAGTGTTGGTAACAACAACTATAAAGCTGGTAGTATTACCGACATATACAATCTCATCGACAGCGATTTTTTGAACAGTCATATTAGGTAAGTAAGCAGTAGTATTATTGGAACTGTTGGTCTCGTTAGTTAAGTTGGAAACAGCAGTTACGTTATTTACTAAAGTACCATTAGCAAGTACATTGAAGTAAACTGTAAACTCTGCAGATTGACCAACTTCAAGATCACCGACTAAAGTCCATTTACCGTTATCATAAGTCCATTCACGACTACTGTTATCATACTTATCAGCATATTCTAAACCTGCACTGTAGTCAACATCAGTAACGACAACTTCAGACAAGTTGCAGTCACCAGTGTTAGTTACAATAATAATGAAACTGGTAGTGTTACCTACATAAACAATTTCATCAACTGCAACTTTTTGTACAGTCATGTTAGGCAAGTAAGCAGTAGTATTATTGGAACTGTTGGTCTCGTTGGTTAAATTGGAAGTAGCAGATACATTGTTTACTAAAGTACCATTTAAGGTTACATTGAAGTAAACAAGGAAATCAGCAGATGCGCCAACTTCAAGATCACCGTCTAAAATCCATTTACCATTTCCAAGGTAATTCCAGTATCTAGTACCGTTTTCATACCTGTTAGCATACTCTAAGCCTGCACTGAAATCAACATCAGTAACAACAACATCAGATAAATTGCAATCACCAGTGTTGGTTACTACAATAATGAAACTGGTAGTGTTACCAACATAAACCACTTCATCAATAGTGATTTTTTGTACAGTCATATTAGGTAAGTAAGCAGTAGTATTATTAGAACTATTGGTTTCATTGGTTAAATTGGAAGTAGCAGTAACATTGTTTACTAAAGTACCATTTAAGGTTACATTGAAGTAAACAGTGAAATCAGCAGATTCTCCAACATTAAGATCACCGACTAAAGTCCAATGATTATTACCATCATAAGTCCACTCACGGCTACCATTAGTCCAAACACCATTGAACTCTAAACCTTGACTGAAATCAACATCAGTAACAACAACATCAGATAAATTGCAGTCACCTGTATTGGTTACTACAACTTTAAAGCTGGTAGTGTTACCAACATAAACCACTTCATCAATGGTTATTTTTTGTACAGTCATGTTAGGTCCGTATGCAGTAGTGTTATTAGTACTGTTGGTTTCATTGGTTAAATTGGAAACAGCAGTAACATTGTTTACTAAAACACCAGTAGCGGTTACGTTAAAGTAAACAGTGAACTCTGCAGATTGACCTACATTAAGGTCACCAACTAAAGTCCATTTACCGTTATCATAAGTCCATTCACGACTACTGTTATCATACTTTTCAGCATATACTAAGCCTGCACTGTAATCAACATCAGTAACAACAACATCAGACAAGTTGCAGTCTCCTGTATTGGTTACTACAATTACAAAGCTTGTAGTGTTACCAACATAAACCACTTTTTCAACAGCAATTTTTTGAACAGTCATATTAGGCAAGTAAGCAGTAGTATTATTAGAACTATTGGTCTCGTTAGTTAAATTGGAAGTAGCAGATACATTGTTTATTAAAGTACCATTAGCAAGTACATTGAAGTAAACAAGGAAATCAGCAGATTGACCAACTTCAAGATCTCCTACTAAAGCCCATTTACCTTCACCGAGGTAATTCCATAATCTACTACCGTTATCATACTTATCAGCATATTCTAAGCCTGCACTGTAATCAACATCAGTAACAACAACATCAGATAAATTGCAGTCACCAGTGTTAGTGACAACTATTCTGAAGCTGGTAGTGTTACCGACGTATACAATCTCATCGACAGTGATTTTTTGTACAGTCATATTAGGCAAGTAAGCAGTAGTATTATTAGAACTATTGGTCTCATTGGTTAAATTGGAAGTAGCAGTAACATTGTTTATTAAAGTACCATTAGCAAGTACATTGAAGTAAACAGTGAACTCTGCAGATTGACCTACATTAAGGTCACCAACTAAAGTCCAATGACCATTACCATCATAATCCCATAATCTAGAACTGTTATCATACTTATCAGCATATACTAAACCTTGACTGTAATCGGTATCATTGACTATTACATTGGATAAGTTACACTCACCATTGTTAGTAACAATAATAGTGAAACTGGTAGTATTTCCAACATAAACAAGCTCATCGTTAGCGATTTTCTGAACAGTCATATTAGGTATGTTAATATGAGTATGATTATTGGTAACTGTCCAATCATAAGCAGTTGCATTAGTAATTACAGCAGTGTAATTAGCAACATCAGCTTCACCAATGGTATAAGCAATAACTTGACCATTACTGTAAACAGCTAAATCAGGGAAAGTGAATTTCCAATCATTATCCGCACTTAAAACAGTCTCATTAATTTTTTCGCCATTAGCATATAAGTAAACAGTCACACTTTCAGGCCTAATTTTATCCTGATCGTCATTGTCGTCCCATACTTTAGTAACATTAAGTTCAGTCACTTTAGGAGTATGATTGTTAGTAACAGTCCAATCATAAGCAGTGCCATTGGTAATAACAACATCATAACCTGCAATAACGAGTTCAGCAATGGTATAATTAATCAATTTACCATCCTTATAAACAGCTAAGTTAGGGAAAGTGAACTTCCAATTGTTAGCCACACTTAAAGTGGTTTCATTGATTTTAACACCATCAGCAAACAACTCAATAGTTACATTAGCAGGTCTGACACCATCTTGATCGTTGTTATCATCCCAAACCTTAGTGACATTAAGTTCAGTCACTTCAGGAGTATGATTGTTAGTAACAGTCCAATCATAAGCAGTGCCATTAGAAATTACTGTGTCATAACCATCAATAGTCCAAACTTCTAAAATAGAATATTCAATCAATTTACCATTTTCATAGACAGGCAAGTTAGAGAAAGTTAATTT
>CACYJH010000026.1 GCA_902774685.1 uncultured Methanobrevibacter sp. | reverse complement strand
CGCTGAAGGAAACACAGTCAACACCTTAACCATAAACGGTGCAAACTGTGTAGTCAAAGACAACACAATCAACGGCGCTGTAACAGTAGCAAAAGCAGCAAAAGGTACAGAAATGAGTGAAAACACCATTACTGGTGTTGTAACAGTAAACTCTGATGCAAACACTATCGTAAACAATGAAATTACTTGCACTGGAGAATATGCAATTGACCTTAAGACTGGTGCAAACAACACTGTAACCGACAATGTATTATATGCAACTGAAAATGTCGGTGATGCAGCAGTTAAATTTGCAGAAGACAGCAACAACACTGTAAAAGATAACTACCCATTAAACTCTGACTTGACCTTAATCGTTGACGATGTAGTTATTGGAGAAGAATCCAACATCCAAATAAGATTAACCGATTCCAAAGGTACTGTAAGCGGAACCGTTAAAATCACAGTAAACGGAGCTGAATACAATGTAACAGTCACTGATGGAAAAGGATCTGTAGCTGTTGGTCCATTCGAAGAAATCGGTACCGTGCCAATTGTTGCTGAATTCGTAGATGAATTCCACTCTTTAACCATTGTAGAAGATGAGTTAACTGTTTATGGTCCTGGAAATGTAACTGTCAAACATACCGATGCAGGAGATGCTCATGATATCCAAGCTGCTATCGATGCTGCAAACCCTGGTGATATTGTAAGATTAGGTGACTATGACTACACCGATGTATCAGATGTAAATATCACAAAAGACGTAGCACTTGTAGGTAGCGAAGGAACCACCGTCACTTCAGCTGGCGATGGAAACCCAATCTTCAATGTCCCTGCTAAATCCGAAAACGGCCCAGATAGTGTAAACATTACTGGCATTGACTTTAAAGTAAACAATGGAGATGTAATCGTTAAAGCAACTGCAGACAACGACACTAACCCATTATCCATTGACACTCAAGCAATCAGCATTACAGACAACACTATCGAAGCTGCTAATGAAGATGTTGTACCTGAATCCGTAACCGTTCTTCAACTCGAATCTGAAAGAGGAGTTCTTGCTCCTACCAACGATATTGCCATTTCCGGCAATACCATGGATGCAGGAATCAACCCATTCGACTTTGACGTAACAAGCGTAGTCTCAGGCAGTGATGTAAACATTCCATCCGGCCCTATCACCAAAGACAGAACAGAAACTCAAATTGTTTATGAAAACATGAGTACCACTGCTGTTGACGTTGATACCGACGGAAGGGTTGGAAAATACTTCTACATTACTTTAAAAGATAAAGACAACAACCTCTTAGCAAACAAACCTGTACAAATCGGATTCAACGGTCAAGTATATGACAGAGTAACCGATGAAAACGGTTCTGCAAGACTCCAAATCAACCTTAAGAACGCAGGAACCTACACATTCGCTGTAAGCTACCTCGGTGATGACGAGTACAACGGATCATTCATCGTTGCGAAAATCGTTGTAAGCAAACAAAAAGGAAGCTTAACCGTTCCAGCTAAAACCTACAAGGCAAGTGCAACAAGCAAAACCTTAACCGCTACATTCAAATCTGCTAGCGGAAAAGTAGTAAGCGGTAAGAAGATTACATTTACCGTAAACGGTAAATCTTACTCTGCTACAACCAATGAAAAAGGTGTTGCAACTGTCAAAGTAAGCTTGAACACTAAAGGAACCTACAGCTTTACCGCTAAGTTTGCTGGAAACACAATGTACGCAGCAATGAACAAGACTGCAAAACTTACAATAAACTAAGTAAAAAATTTAAAATCTGTTAATGAAAATTGTTATAAAACTCATTTTTTATAATCAATTTTCATATTTTATTTTTTTAAAATCGGATTTAGATCAACAAAAAACAAATAAAACAAATGAAAAATGGAAATTTTAAAAAAACTAAAATAATTAATAATTATTTTTAAAAAAAGAAAATAATTCTTAATTATTTTTAAATAAAAAAATAATTAAAAACTTAAAAAAGTTAAAAAAATTAAATTAAAATCTTTATTAAGTTAAAAAAAAAACTAAATTGATATCTTTATTAAATTCTATTAAAACATTACAAAGTTTAAATAAATAATGAACTTATATGTAATTATGATAGTAAAGTATATAAAGAATATTTAATATAAATTCCAATGTGTTTTGTTGAAATAATAAAATATTAAAAAATTCAAGTTTATTTGATATTTTTTTAAAGCAAAATAGATATGGAAATTTTGAAAATAAAAAATATATAAATTACACATTTACTAATGTTGGGAGGTGAAAGCTAAAATGGGTTTAAAACATAAACTAGTTTTTATATCCATGATATTAATAACTATTTTATGTATTTCTAGTGTTTCTATTGTTTCTGCAAGCAGTCCAGATGATTATTTAAACTATAATCTAGATGGCAATGCATTATCTGAACATTTGGAATTAGATAAATCTTCACAATCTATAGAAAATCCTAATGAAAATAGCCCATATGTAGCTTTAGTGAAGGATGAAAGTTCTGTTGACTCAATAATAGATGATTCAAATGAGAATTCAGAAATATTGGGCGATGGAGAAGATGAAGAAGAACCGGATGTACCTGATTTGATTCCAGAGGGGAATAGTGATGATGTAAACTATGTTTACCCAAGCAACATCCATAACTACTTCAAAAATGGTGTTTTGGATTCAAAGTATGCCAATAAAACCTTAATATTTATTGGTGATTTTGAAGATTTAGGTAAATTAACTGTAAATTCCCCAGATGTAAATATCACTGGAATAAATGCACATTTGAAAAATTGCGTATTTGATATTCAAAGAAGTGATATAAGCTTATCCAACTTGGTACTGGATTTGGATAAGGAATTTAGAGAAAATCATGGTGCAGGAATATTTGTTGCAGGAGATAATGCAAATTTATTCAATCTGACTATAAATTATACTGTTCCGGATAATGTGGAAGCTTATGCAATATTATCTAACGAATATATCGACAGTTATGTGGATAATTTACAAATAAGAAATTGTTTCATTAATTTTGAAGGGCATAACGAAGATTTAGATGTTTATAATTGTGCAGTTAAACTGATTGGCGCTTATTACTCAATAATGGAAAACAACACAATCATTTGTTCACTTCCTTTAAAATTAATCATGTATGGAGTTGGACCTGAAAGTTTAGATTCAGAGTATGCTTTTGCAGTAGGTATTGAAGACTGTGAAGGGTTTGTTTTAAATAACAATACAATCATCACTGATGTCAATAAAAGACCTGCTATCCAATATCCGACTTTGGACTCAATTTCCATAAGCGAATCAGACAATGTTGTAATAAGCAACAATTCAATATATATGACTGACTTCGTCACACCTCAAGGTGTGGAAAATTTCCTATATGGAATTAATGGATACAATCTAAATGACTTGCTTATAATCGGCAATAACATATCCATCATTACAACTGGAGGTAAATTATCTTTAGGTACAGCTTATCCAATTCAGATTGCAGGTCCAACAAGTGGAGTAAACATTACTGAAAATAACATATCCTCCGTTTCAAATGGACCAAATCTCGGAATATATTCCCAAAACTTCTTTGGGGATACTGAGTTATTCGTAAGCAATAACATCATAAACATTACAGGATTAGCTGGCCAACATGAATGGGCTTTAGTTGCAGGAATTGAATCCCAAGATACCTATTCTGAAATATTCAACAATACAATTGAAGTACACAGTATTGCAGAAGTAAACGAAGGAGACAACATATACGGTATCAGCTATCGTCAAAGCACTGACAATGAACATGTTTTCACAATAGAAAACAACACTATGTTCAGTGATGGTAAAATCGGTGTTTTCATATTGGATTCTGATGAAGCCAATGTAAATGACAATACTCTCATATCTTTTGATAAAGATGCAAAAACTGGTGATGATGCTTATCATGAAGGACCTCGTGATCAAGGCAACACAAATGCCAACAACAATAAGGTCATAAGGGCCGAAGATTATTATCAAAACCAAAACATCAATATCAACGGAAATGGGGATGGCAATGACAATACTCCTCACACTAATCCATTGATTCCTCATCACGGGGATGGAGATAACAGTGGAACTAACCCTATGGTTAATCCAACAATCCCAGGATATAATCCAAATCAAGGAATTAGCGACGGAGACAATTCAGACACTAACAATACTAATTTCATCGATAACGACGGAATGGAAGATGGTGACGTACAAGGAACTATCAACGATGATAGGCCTTATAATGGACACACCACAGATGCCGATGATGGAACAAATAGAGAACATTCAAACAATAATGGCAATTCCAATGCAAATAACAATAACAAAATCAATTCCACTTCAAATGATGGAAGCTTAGCTTCAAACAACACTGATTCAAGTCCTGGATTAACTGGAACTGATCCAATAGGAAAATCTCCAGACTCATCATCTCAAGGACAATCCGAAAGTGTTGCTAAAAAAGCATTTAAACTCAATGAAGTTCTTGATTTTGCTAAGGACAAAACATTAGAAATGTTTTTACTTATCATTGGATTGTTTATCTTATTGATTCTTGGATATAAACGCAAAAAGACATTTCTTGAATAATTAGTTTTTTAACTAATTATTTTTTATTTTTTTATTTTTTTATTTTTTTATTGATTCTTTTTTAATAATTCTTTCTTTAAAACAATTATCTAATTTTTTTAACATTTTTTAATATCTTTATAATGCTTTTTTTAAAATATGCTATTTTAGATATTTTTCTAATAAGGAAACTAGATTAATTATTTTTATATATCCATTACAATGTAATCTCGATAACTATATATAATTATAATAATAAAAATTAAATTATTAATTATAAATTAAAAAAATTAAAATATATTTTATTTTTTAAATAAAATATTATTTGGGGGAAGTTAAATTGAAAAATTTTAAAGTCATCTTTACAATTTTCATAATTATATCCCTACTGTCATTATCTGCAGTAAATGCGGGGGATTTGAGCGATAATGGCATAGATATAGACAAAGAATATTCAAATATTTTAAATGAAAATAGTTTAAATGATGAAGAACCGATTTTAAATGAAGATATTAATGAAAATAAACTTGAAGCGTCATTAGCAAATGATGACCAAATAGGGGACGAATCCTCTAATTCCAATGAAATATATGTAGACATAAATAATGGGGATGATTCAAATGATGGAAAATCATTGGAAAATCCTGTAAAATCATTTGGAAAAGCTTTAAATTTATCAGATAATAATTATACTATTTATTTAGCAAGTGGAGAATATTACGGATTGGAAAATATTGGATTAACCTTAAACAAATCATTAAATATTATAGGGAATGAAAATACAACATTCAATGGATTGAATGAAAATCACATTTTTATAATTGAAAATAATCTAAAAGTCAATTTTAAAAATATAAATTTTATCAATGGAAATAAGGATCCAAAAATAACAGATTCAAGCAATGTTTATGGTGGAGCATTGGAAATTAAAGGATCCCAAGTGAATATTGATAACTGTAGATTCATAAACAATATCCTTGATTTCAATACTGATAAATATAAATACGGTGGAGCGATAAGCAATTTAGGTGATTTGACAATTACAAACTCCTATTTCTATAACAATAGCATTATCACTTCCAACAATATGATATGCTTTGGTGGAGCAATATACAACAAAGGAAACCTAAGCATCCGCAATTCATCAATTATTGAATCAAAAGGAGACAAATACACTTACGGTGCAGGAATCTACAACGATGGAATTGCAGAAATGGAAGAAAGCATCATAGCAAATTCATACTCTAAAGAGGAATCAAGAGGTTCTGCAATATATAACAAAGGAAATTTCACTTTAAAAAATTCAATTATTGAAAACAATACCATTGAAAGGCTTAATTTCAACTATATTGAAGGAAACATATTTAATTCAGGAATGCTTGTTGCTGTAGGAAACATATTTAGAAACAATAGCGGATACTATAAGCAACCAAATAAGAATTACGAAGGAAGTCCGAACATATACAATGTTGGAGACTTGGATTTAAGCTACAATGTATTTGCAAATAATGCTCCTTTCAATATGATTTGCCGTGACATATACATAGGCGGCGGAAAGGATATAAAAATCGACAATAACTTTTGGACCACCAACAATAACCCATTCAACGAACAGGCAATAAACCTTGATTTTGCTAATTCATGGATTGTTTTGGATCTAATACCAGAATATTCATCTATAGGAAGTGGACAAACCTTAGAATTCATTGCTTCCTTTAAATCAAATGATGGCGAAACCATTGATTTAAGCCTATTTCCAAAAGAAAGCATCAGCTTTTTAGTCAATGATGAATCAATCATTGAAAAGGAATTCATAAATGGTGCATGCACATTCGAATATGCATTCAATGAGATAGGAACTTACAACGTTTCCGGAAAGATATACAACCTTACAAACATAGCATTAGTGGATGTAGGCAAAAAGGAATCATTCATTGACTTTAATATGAGTGAAAACATCAATTACACCGAAGATTTGGAAATAAACATAACTGTTTATGATAAGGATTCCAACCCATTGAATGGAAATGTCAGCATCTTATTAAATAATGATAATTATTCAGTCATTTTAACAGAGGGAAAAGGAAACATAATCATTTCCAATTTAATACCTGACGACTACATATTGAAATTAATTTATGAAGGTAATGAAGAATACGGCAAGGCATTTGGTGAGAGAAACTTTAGCATAAACAAAAGTTCCGTAAATTTAAGCATAGATATAGAAGATATTGATGTTGGAGAAACAGGAAATGCAATCATTAAAATAGATTCAATGGCCCTTCCGGGAAAAGTCAATCTATACATCAACGATGAATATAAGGACACTATCACTTTATATAATGAAAGCACTGACTTAATCCTTAACAACTTTGCAAGAGGAGAATACCTATTAAGAATCGAATATGAGGGAACAACTTACTGCGAAGCATCAAATGCAACAGCCATTTTTAAAGTGAGAGGAGTGGATAGTTCAATATCCGTTTCCTGTGAAGATATAAAAATAGGCAATAATGCTACAGTGGTCATAGAATCAAATGCAGATGATTTGAATGGAACAGCCATCCTTTCAATAAATGGATACGAATATGAAATCTATTTGGAAAACGGAACCGCAAACATCACATTAGTCAATTTGACAAATGGAACATATGACATTAAAGTGGACTATAAAGGAAACGGCAAATATAATCCAAGCAATGCATCCTGCTCATTTGCCGTTACAAAGTATTCATCTGAATTGATTGTTGAAATCATTTCAAATGAGGAAAGCCAAGGAGATTCAAGCGACACATTTACTGGAAATATAATTGTCAAAACCGAACCAAATAACTGTACAGGTTCAATTACATTATTCATAAACATTAGGCAATACACAATGGAACTTGAAAATGGAGTCTGCAATTTCAGCGTAGAGTTCGATAAGGGAACAAATTACATATTTGTATTCTACGAAGGAGACTACTTCTTTGAAGACAATAGCTGGAATGGAACCTATGGTGCAGAAGATGAATTTTCAATCATCGGATACAATGTGAATGCCTATGAATACAATGACTTCAACTATACTGTACTATTAGTTGAAAAGAATGGAATGACAATGCCAAACAGGATTGTAAATGTTTCATTCAATGGAGAAAATTACACTATCATAACAAATAATGAAGGAAAAGCTTATCTTCCATTAAATTTGGAGCTTGGAGAATATTCCATTAATGCAAGCTATAAAAATCAGACAACAAGCAATAAGATCACAATAAGCCCTATTGAGTTTGATTTGATTGCATATAACATCACATATGGTGAAAACAAATCCATTGAGATCAAATTTGACTTAATTGATTCCAATTCAAGCACCACATTAAATGGATCCATCAATGGAAAGATTAGCTTAAAGATAGTTGACCTTGATAAAGAGACAGAAATAGTTAATGAAGAACTTAAGATTGAAGACAATAAGGCATCTTATGATTTAAGTCAATTGAATGTGGGAAATTACTTAGTTACAGCATCCTATATGAATGACATATTCAATTCAAGTGCAAAAAGCACTGAATTCAAGATAGAAAAGGCGAAAGCAAACTTAAATGTTGATTGCCCTGACATCAACTATGGCGAAACCGCTACAATCGTTGCAAGTCTTCCAAATGCTGTTGGAAACATTCAATTCAAGATTAATGGAAGCATTTACAATGTAGAAATTATTAATTCTGAAGCAACCCTCAATCTAAGCGATCTAAATCCTGGAACATATTCAGTGTCAATAAGCTTTGATGGGGATTCCAATTACAATGCATCCAAAGTCGATACAAGTTTCTCAGTTAGAAATTCCACCACTGAATTGATCCTATCTGTAGAAAACTGCAAATATGGTGAAGACTTAGTCATTACAGCAAAGCTTAATGAAGATGTTGAAGGCAATATAACTTTCAAGATAAATGACAGAACAGAAGTCTGCGAAATAAATGATGGAACTGCAACTTTGACATTGAATGACCTTGAAGTTGGAAGCTACACTCTTGAAGCAAGTTTCGATGGGGATAAGAAATATGTCCCTACCTCAAACAGCAGTTCATTTGAAATCTATAAGGCAGATTCATTTATAGAATTGTATACTGAAGATGCATGCCTATATGAAAACATCAGAATCTATGCCAATTTAAGCAAAAATGCCACAGGTACAGTGACATTCAGCATAGAAGGATACTATTCACCAAGAAACAGAACAGTTACAAATTCCAGCGCATCATGGCTTATTTCCCCATTAGATGAAGGAACTTATACAGTTTTAGCCACTTATAATGGTGACAAAAACTACTTAAGCTCATCAACCAGCTATCTAATGAATGTAAGCAAAATCAAATCAATATTAAATGTTGAAATAAAGGATAAGAACATTGATGATGATGTGATTATTGATGCCAAATTGAAGTCATCCAATAATGAAAACATCAGCGGAGATGTAATCGTAACAATCGGAAACAAGTCATATACAGTATCTGTGAAAAATGGTGTTGGAAGCTTGAACATCGGCAAAATGCCTATTGGAAACTATAGCTTCACTGCAAAATATGAAGGATCAGAAAAGTTCTCCAAAGCCACATCAAATGGTGAATTTAAGGTCATAGACACAAAATTGAATGCTAAACTTGAAATTAAAGACTTTAAAGAGTATTATAAATCTGGAAAGCAACTTGAAGTCAGGTTGGTGGATTCCGACAACAAGGGAATCAGCGGTGAAACCATCTATATAATCATTGCTGGAAAATCATACAAACGCACTACAGATAGCAATGGATATGCAAGAATCGGCATCAACCTTAAAGCAGGAAATTATTCTGCAGACATCGTATTCAATGAGTCCAAAACATATAATAAGCTTTCTGGAAAAGCCAAGATTACAGTATTGAAAACCATAAATGCCAATGATTTGACAAAGAAATACAATACAAGCGGACAATATATAGCCCTCTTCTATAATACCGATGGAAAGGCTTTGGGAAATACAAAAGTGCAGTTCACCATCGGAAATAAGAAATATACCTATACCACACTTGCAAATGGTATCATAAGGCTAAACATCAATTTGAATCCTGGCAAGTATACCATAAAGGCTACCAACCCGGCAAGTGGAGAGGTAGCGCAGAATACAATATTCATCTTCCAAAACATTATGGAAAATAAGAATTTGGTCAAATATTATAGAGGCAGCGAAGTCTATAAGGTAAGGGCATATGGAAACAATGGAAAACCGGTAGGCGCAGGACAGACAGTGACATTTAAGGTTAGTGGAAAAACATATAAACATAAAACAGATAAGAATGGATATGCTTCCTTAAAAATTAATTTGAACCCTAAAACATATACCATTACAGCAACATACAACAAGTTTAAGGTTTCAAATAAGATAACTGTAAAGCCTGTATTGACTGCTAAGAATGTATCAATCAAAAAAGGCAAAAAGATTGTATTCAGTGCTAAGCTTGTAAATACTAAGGGAAAAGCTCTTAAAGGAAAGAAAATTACTTTTAAGCTTAAAGGCAAAAAGTACACTGCAAAAACAAATGCCAAAGGAGTTGCAACCTTAAGTAAAAAAATAGCTTTAAAGGTGGGCACTTATAAAATCCAATCCCTATATGGAACTGCAAAGGCAACTAATACAATTAAAATCAAAAAATAAGTGGATCTTCCACTTATTATTTCTTTTTTTATTTTAGATTCTCTTATTATGGAGTTTTATAAATTATTTTTTTATAACAACTAATTTTTTGTTATGCTATTTTTTAAATTTTAGCTTTTTTATAATTTATACTATTTATGATATAGACCAATGGAAATGAAAATTAATCTACAGATAATAAGTATTAAAATATTAAATATATGATTAATAATTTTAATAATAATTAGGTTAAACTATCATTTAATTAACTATTATTTTAATTAAACTTAATAGAAATTTTTTATGAAAATTTCCAATCATTGAAAATCATAATATTTTTGATGTGGTGATGAAAAAATTTTTACAGTAGAAATACACCTCTCTCTAATATATGAAAATTTTTGTCAAATAATGAATTTTCACCATTAAAAAATTGAATGAAATGAACTAATTATAAATATTAGGCAATTTATAAAATTATATAATGTTGATGAAAAAGATCAATTCAATTTTTATCAATGACAAATAAAATTTTTCCAGAGCAAAATAAAATTTGCATTTATAAGCAAAATAAAATAAAAATTTATCAAAAAATTTTCTATTGTAAATTTTTTAAAAAAATTATGATTCTCTGTGAACTAAAAATTATTTTACAAATATTAAATAATAAAAGGTTGGAAGCAAAATGGATGGAAGATTAGATATAGATTCCTTTGAAAAGGCAATTAATGGATTAAATAAAAATTTAGCAGATGTTGGATTATTGTTTAGAGCAAACATGCCACTTCTTGCTACTGATGCAACTCAAGAGACCAAAGAAAACTGTGTAGACAAAATGTCTGACAGAATAGCTGAATTGCTCGATTCATTCAGAGAAAGCTATGGCTACTACAATGACTTTTATGAAAAAATTAAAGAAAACATCAGGAATGACAACATAGAAAATCCTGAAGAATATGATGTATTCTTCAATCATGCAAATGAGACATTTCCAAAATACATTGATGAACTTGGACAAAGCATTGACAGCCTATGTGACATACCTGTAAAGACTGAAAAGTTCGAATCAACAATGAGAGAACTAGGCGCCATCATTGAGAATTTCCGTTTTGACTTTAAAAGAACATTGGCAGTCTCTGATGTTTATGAAGTTCAAAAGCAAATGAAGGAAGAAAACAAGAATTAAATGAATGATGACTTATGCTTTTAAAAGCATTTTAAAGTGATAAAATGACTTATCAAATTAATGACCCTGAAGAAATCGATTGGGCTTTTTTCTGGCAAAAGAAGCTCGAAGCAAAAAAGGACCGGTCTAAAGATTGGAATAAAAGAGCCCCTAATTTTGGCAAATCCGCTAAAAAGGACGATTATCACATCAAATTAATCGAAAAGATGGCAATTTCTAAGGAAGACACCATTCTTGACTTGGGATGTGGTGAAGGCAGCATAACAATTCCACTTGCCAAAAAGGCCAAATCAGTTACAGGTGTTGACTCTGCATATAAGATGCTTGAGATATTGAATGAAAAAGCTCAAAAAGAGAATATAAACAATATCAAGACAATTGAAGAGGATTTAACTAAGATTACAGTTGATAATATCGAAAAACATGATATTGTTGTAGCTTCAAGATCATTGAATGGAGTCCTGAATATAAAGGAAACCATTGCAAACATCAATGAAATTGCAAATAAATATGTCTACATAACCCTTTTTGGACCGAATAACTGGAAAATTGAAAGGGAATTCTATGAGTCCATCGATAAGGAATACTTTGAGTTTCCATCACACAGATACTTCTTCAACATCCTTGTGGATATGGGAATCCACCCAAATGTTGAAAACCTCAACATAGGTCAGGAAAGACAATATGAAAGTGTTGAAGAGGCATTGGAAAGTGGAAAATGGAGATTGGATAGCCTAAATGATGAAGAGAAAGAACAGCTATACAAATACCTTGAAGATATCCTTGAAGAAAATGAAGATGGAAAACTTTCCAATCCCGATGATAAGGCTGATTGGGTTTTATATTGGTGGAGAAAATGAAAAAAGAGGATGAAATAGATCTTTTAGAACTTGATTGGGAATACATTTGGAAGAAATCCATTAAAAAAGGCATGAAGAAAGAGAAAAATTGGGATGAAATAGCTAAGGATTATGGCAAATGGCTTGAAAATGATGATTATCCTGATGTTATGTTAGGCAAAATGAGAATTTCTTCTGAAGATACTGTTTTGGATATAGGTTGTGCAGAAGGCACAATCACTAGAAAAATAGCTAAAAAAGCCAAATCAGTTACAGGACTCGATAAATCAAAGTTAATGCTTGAAGAACTGAATAAGAATGCTGAAGAAGAAGCTATTGGAAATATCAATACCATACAAATGGATATTAAGGACCTTAGTCATGAAAAGATTGGAGATTATGATATTGTTCTTGCTTCAAGATGCTTAAATGGAATATCCAATATAAAAGAAACTCTCTTAACTCTTAATGAAATAGCAAATAAATACGTTTATATAACTGTTTTTGGTTCTTCCACCCATGAATACAAAAAGGAAAAAGCAAAAATAGCTGGAAAAACATTTAAGGCAGGAACAGATTACAGCGTATTGTTTATGCTTTTAAAAAGTCTTGGAATCGAAGCGAACATTGTCCAATTGGAATGTGAGAATCTGAAGGAATATTCTGATATGGATGAAGCAATCCAAAGATCCATGTGGAAACTTGGAGAATTGGAAGAAGAAAATAAGATAGCATTAGAAAATTATTTTAAGGAAATTTTTGTTAAAAATGATAGGGGAAACTGGGTTAATCCTAAAGATAAAACAGATTTAGTATTGATTTGGTGGAAAAAAGAATAATATTAAAATAATAATAGAAAACAAGAACAAAAAAGTAATAGAAATAATTATTAAAAAAAAGATAAAAAAGAAGAACAAAAATAAAAAAGAAAAAATTTAGATAGGTTCTTCATCATGGAAGAAATCATACACCTTTTCCATCTCTGCAGGTATATCGATTCCTTGTGGACATTGGATATTGCACTCACCACAGAAAGTACAGCTGTCTGCCCTTTCATCCTTATTTACTAACCAGAAATAAGGGGCTGCAGTCTTATCAATGTAATCCAAGCTTTTTGCAATATTATACTGCTTGAAACAATGTGGAATATCCACCCTATTATGACATGGCATGCAGTATCTGCATCCAGTGCAAGGAATTTCCTCTCTTGACTTATAGACTTGAGCAACATCCTTCAGGATTTGCCTGTCATGTTCGCTCATTGAATTTACATCACAGCTTTCTGCAATGGCTACATTCTGCTTAACCTGATCCATATTGCTCATACCACTGAATACGGAAGTGACAAGAGGCTTGTCCCATAAATATTCAAAAGCCCATTCTACAGGACTTCTCTTTTTATCTGCAGTGTCCCAAAGGGCTTGAACTTCATCTGGAATATTATTGATTAGGCTTCCACCACGTAAAGGCTCCATAATAACGTTTCCGAGACCTGCCATTCCTACAAACTCTAAACCGCCAAGACCACTTTTATAATCCTCATCAAGGTAGTTCACTTGAGTCAGAATGACATCCCACTTATCATAGGAATCCATAATTGTGAAGAAAACATCCAAATCATCGTGGAAGGAAAAACCTACATACTTAGCTCTTCCATCTTCAAGTATGCTGTCTAGGAATTCCAATACATCCATACCATATAACTTATTCCAGAAGTCTATCTTAAGGGAATGCAACATGTAAACATCAATATAATCAGTCTGCAATCTTTCCAATTGCAAATCAAGGAACTTATCCATATCTTCCCTTTTATTTACCAGCCATCCAGGCAATTTGGTTTGAATTACAACATCATCGCGAATGCCTCTTTCAGCAAGGTATTTACCTAAGAACGGCTCTGCATTACCTCCTAAGTTCCTATTTTTACTATGGAATGAATAAGCAGTATCAAAATAGTTTACACCATGCTCGATAGCATAATCGAACATTTTGCTAGCCTCTTCCTCATCGATTTCATAAAAATGCTCCTTATGAGGTAGACGCATGCATCCAAAACCTAAATTAGATACTTCCAAATCAGTCTTACCTAATTTTCTATAAAACATTGTGTCACCTAAAAAAAACGTTTTAAATCATATAATATTATGTTTTATAAAATATATAAAAATAGCTAAAATTCTTTTATAAAAGAATAAAAAATTAGAATGAAATAAAAAGTCAAAGAATAAAAATAGAAAAATCTTAAAAATAAAAATAAAAAAGAAAATCAATCCAAGTAATTTTCTATATGATTGAAGAAAAGATATAAATTAGGCTCCACTTTCTTTAAGCGTGTCTTATATTCAATCAATAAATCGATTCTTTCCTCATCATTTAAATATTTTCCATCATAAATCAATGGAATCTCAGATAAATCCCCCATGAAAAGAAGTTTTACTTGATCTTTAGTCAAAATGGATGAGAATCTTATTATATTGTTGAAATTTTCTTCATTGAATTCCAAATCAACAGATTCCAGATATTCCCTGAATTTATCAATTTCTTCATTATATATTGGGACCAATTTAATTGCAATATTATAATTCCATTCCTCATCCCAAGGATGGAGTTCCCCTAACTTTTCAATTAAGAAATTAGTGGAATCCTCTAAATTGTCCCCAAATTGATTAAAATCCATTTTATCCCTAAAATTAACCTATTGACATGATGAGAATTATTACAAATAAAATTATAAGCACTCCACAGCACACTGCACCAAGGTCATCACCACCATTAGAAGATGTGTTAGGTTTTGCAGTAGTTGTGGAACTTGAAGAACTGTTTGAAGAACTGTTGCCTCTTAAGTTAGTGGAAAAGTTTTGAGCCACCAATCTGCTTCCGCAATTTCCACAGAATATTGCAACATCCCTATTCTCATGACCACAATTTGAACAAATCTTTGACATATTTTACCCCCTTATTATCAAATAATCAAAAAAATAAATAAAATAAATAAAAAATAAAAAACTAAAAATGCACTTAAGCATTTTCAGTCATTATAGGAACAACTTGTTTCTTACGGGAAACAACACCTTCCAACAATACGGTATTGTCTTCCAATTTTACATCATAAGCCTTTTCTACAAGTCCTGCATCTTTTCCAAGAGCAATCACTTGAGAATTGCTGTTTACAATATCAGTGATTAAAAGCATGAACAAGTCCAAGTCTTCCTCTTCGATGATCTTTTCCATTCCTGCTTCCAAATCATCTTTCATTTTCATTACATCTGCAATGTCTGCAGTGTTTACTTGATTTACAATAGATTTGACATCCTTAAAGTCAATCTGCTTAGCATCTAAACTTAAGATTTCTGGAATGGTGAAACTGGATAAGTCGGTTCCTGCCTTTAACATTTCCAAACCGTAAGCTTCGTAATCGATTTCAGCGATTTCTGCAAGTTCTTCAACTGCTTTCTTATCATCTTCAGTGGTTGTTGGAGATTTTAAAAGCAAGGTGTCAGAGATTATTGCAGATAACATCAAAGAAGCGATGGTCTTTTCTGGAACAAAGCCATTTTCCTTGTATAATTTTAATAAAACTGTTTCTGTACAACCGACAGGTTCAGTTCTTACAAATAAAGGATAAGAAGTTTCAAAAGCTATTTTGTGATGGTCTACAACTTTTAAAATATTTGCATTTTCTATATTGTCTGCAGATTCAGCAGGACTGTTATGATCTACAAGAATGACATCTGCACCATCTTCAACCTTTTCAATCAATTCTGGAGCTTCTATACCAAAATAATCTAAAACATATTCAGTTTCCTTGTTAAGACTACCTAATCTGCATGCAGTGACTTCATTACCTAATTTGCTTTCTAAATCTGCCATTACAAGACTTGAGGTAATGGAGTCAGTATCAGGACTTTTATGTCCGAAAATATATGTATTACTCATTTTTTCACCTTTATAATATTGAATGAATTATATCAAAATGATAATTATGATTTTGATTTTTCACATTATTAAATAAATTATAAAATAACATGTATAATATTGATTTTTCACATTATTAAATATTTATGAAAATTTAAAAAAAAGACTCATTAGATTATAGTTTAGAAACTTAGATTAAAAATCCAAGCTCCTAAACTCGAATTATAAACTATACCAAAAAAAGAAAACTAGAAACTAATGTAAAGGGGGTGATATGTTAAAAGAATATTCTAAAAGTATAGTTATAATTCTATAAGTATAGATATTCACTTAACCATATAAATAGTTTGCTATAAAAAGAGATAAAACAATTGTTATATTTACAAAAATTTCAACTTATTTTGACAAAATTAAAAAATAATTTAGAAAAAACAAGACAGTTAAAAAAAAGTTAAAAAAAGAATTTTTGATTATTCTAAATAAAGATAAGACGAATGTAATGTATTTTATGAGATGAATTTAGAATAATCAAAGAATTCAATCAAAGGAACTATTAATCCAAACCAATTGAAAATTCCCATATTTGGCAATTTCAATCAATCCAAACAATAGGTCTTTGATTTATTCGAAGTTTTAAGTATTTTTCTGATAAGAAGAAACAGCGCATTTCCAATGAAGTAGGGATAAGTATTAATTTTTCCACCAGAAATTACATGTTCCTTGTATAGTATATTATTTAAATTAATATAAACCGATATTCCAAGAGCATTTGAAAAGAAATAAAAGATTATCTGTAGAAGATATCTTTGATATTCAACTCTTTAGAAACAATTTCAATCTCTTTATTGAGAACAGCTATCTCTTCAAGAAGCTTATCATGTTCATATGATAATTTGTTAGGATCTATCTTCTCTTCTTTATCTTCAAAAGCATCAACATAACGAGGAATGTTTAGATTGAAACCATTATCTTTTATATCCTTTAAACTTGCTCTATGTGAATACTTATCTATTTCTTTTCTATTACGATAGGTTTTTACAATATTTTTAATGTCTTTATGTGTTAGCCTATTGATTAGTTTTGATTTCTTGAAATCACGAGAAGCGTCAATGAATAGAACCTCTTCCCCCTGATACCTATCTTTCCTAAATACCAGTAGACAAGCAGGATTATTGGTGCTGAAAAACATATTTGCAGGCAAACCAATAACAGCATCGAGATAATTTTTCTTAACAATTATTTCTCTGATTCTTCCTTCAGCTGATCCCCTGAATAAAACTCCATGAGGTGCAACGACAATCATTATCCCATCCTCCCTCAAATGATAGAGCATATGCTGGATGAATGCATAATCTGCCTTTGTACGTGGAGCTAGGAACTTGTACTCACTGAATCTAATATCCTTGCGGAAAGACTTGTCTGCACTCCATTTGGAATTGAAAGGGATTTGAGAAACTACTGCCTCAAATGATTCTCCTAAATGTTGAGGCTGTTCTAAAGTATCTCCTTGCTTGATATCAAAATCATCATAATGAATATTATGCAATATCATGTTTTCCCTTGCAATATTATAAAAGGAAGCATTGATTTCCTGACCATAAATGGCATCACATGGAATTGTCTTATGAATTTCCAAAAGCAAGGATGCAGAACCGCAGCAAGGATCATAAACAGAATCAAGATGCCTTTTCTTGGAAGCTATCAAAGCGGCAATCAATGTAGAAACCTCATTTGGAGTGTAGAAATCTGCAGAATTAGAGGAATTCAGTGAAAACTTGCTTAACAAATATTCAAAACCACTGCCAATTAAATTATCAATTTCCTTTTCATTATTCTTTTCTATATTGGGATTTAGGTTTTCTTTCCTGTCAAAAGACGCATAATCTGCTTCAATATTCATTTCATTCAAATTATGTTCCATCTTGGCATCGATTAAACTATCCAAATCATCAAAATCCTTTTTAATGCTATGTTCAGCATTAAGCCTATAATATTCATTCCGTCTTTTTCTAGACCAACGACCCACTTTATTATCCAATAAAGACATTTCATTATCGATTTTAAATTTACTGTTTTCTAAAAGGGTTTTTCTAAAAATACGATTGTCCATACCTTCTTTGCCTAAATCGAAGTGCACGGAACCTAAAGCCTCTAAAATATTAAATATTACTTTATTCTTATCCTTTTTTTCCTTTCCCAATTGGGATGCATTCAAGTCTACACCCTCAAAGAGGTTTTGGAAATCCTCTTCACTTCTTGTTCCAATTGAAGAATCGCTGATTTCATTGAATGCCTTCTCCAATTCTTCATTAAGATTTCCAATATTATTGGAATAGAGAATATTCTTAAATAAAAGATCAGGCCTTACAAAGTACCCTATTTCATTTATTGACTCTTCTCTTAAGGATTTCTTATAATCATCATGCTTATAGGCTTCCTCAAAATTAAGATTTTCATATTTTAACTTATCGTTTACAAAAGCTTCCAGTTTCTCAGACAAATATTTATAAGAAATAAAGCCTAAGAAGTATTTCTGAAACTCATCATCAGTTAAGAAGCCTATCTTATTATCTTCCTTTAAATCTTCATAAATATCCCATAAATCCTGTCCTAAAGAATTTGTCATATCATAACCCCTGAATAATATAATAACATAATAAATATTTATAAATATTAGCTTTCATCAAGTTCATCCAACAAATTTTTCATGATCAATTTCTCTTTTTTTCTTTCAAGCTCTATCAATTCTAAGTTTTTATTGATTCTATCATCCATTAATCTGAATAGATTTCCATATTTCCTTTGAGTTTCATAATCAGGCAAAGGCAAGCAAATTTGTTTTAGGTGAGTGGTTTTAATAACTTTTAGAGTAGTTCCTTCCTGAAGCTTATGCAATTCCTTTGGGAAAATATCACTTTTAAGAAGTTGATAAACGAAATCTGCATCAAATCCTTCCCTAACTCTAACAACAGCATAATACATAGGGATGATTATCCCTTCCTTTTCAAGCTTGGTAACTACAGATCCGGCAAGCAAAACAACTATATCATTTTTCTGTGAGTAAAACTTTGGGTTGAAATCCTTTGAAACAAATTCTTTTTTTGTGTCAATATTTGGACTGTCTTCGTAAGTTTTCTTAAGTACATGCTGTTCTTTTAAATCTCCATTTTGGTAACGTGTGATTCTGATTCCAGTGAAAACGTCAGCAACTTGTTCAAGCCTATATTTTTTAATCATATGCTCACCTAATAATAAAAAAATCAAAATGAAATAAATTTATTAAAAAATCATAAAAATATATTTTTAATTATATTATGTTATTACTTGTTCTTAAACTTAAGGGCAAAATTATAAAAAATAGCATGAAAAATATCAAATCAATGCAAAAAAATAGCTTCTAAAAAAGGTTTAGGAAAAAAGATAATCACCCCCAGTATCTTTTTTCCTCTGAATAAGAATCACCCCCAATTCTTATCCAAAAACATAGAAAGTGATTAAAAATGTTTATCGTAAGAAAATTGAATAAGAATCACCCCCCCAATTCTTATCCAATACATGGAATATGATTCACCCCCAAACCATATTCCCAGAACAATCAAATATAGGAGAAAGCTGATTGAATAAGAACCACCCCCTGTTCTTATTCAAATCTTAAGGAATATAATTCACCCCCGTCTTATATCCCTTAACTTATGAATACATAAGATTGATCTTTTAACATTTTTAGTGTTTAGTTAACTTGAATCTTTTTTTAAATTTAATTTTTCAATTCCATTTCACAATTTCTATTTTCCCCATCTTTTAGCTATTCATTTAAGAACATGGATTTCGACTGCATATTTGATTAGATCTTATTTTAATCAATCATTAAGATTTAGTGCAACAAATGGAGTTGATGAGTTTATGAACAAAGGTGTTAAAGTCAAATGAACGAAGAGGTCAAACTTGCACCAATTCATTAAAGTTCTAAACTTTAATGACATTACTTAACGATTGAAAAAAATAAGCAAAACTTAATTTTACTCAAGTTTTTTTCTAATCACAATAATTATTATAAACAAACTAGTATATAAATGTTTCGTTCTTAAAGTTAATGACACTACTCTAAAAATATATGACATTAGTATTTTTAATATATTTTTAATAAATTTTACCATATTTTTTAATAAATTTTACTATATTTTACCATTTTTTCAAAAAAAATGAAAGAAAAACAATAGAAATAACTTAAAAAAATAAGTTAATGAAATAAAAATAAAATCAAAATAAGATAAAATAAAATTAAAATAAAGATTAGAATAAAGATTAAAATAAAATAAAAAAAGAAGAAGAAAAATTAATTAAAATCTTGATGGTATGCTTCTGTATCCTCTACTCCATTAGTCCAATGCTTATCGTTTACATTATCGATAGATTCATTGTTACCATGTAGACGATCTATATGGTGAATACCATTTGCATCATCATATTCCCTAATATAATCAGCATCCTGACCAGACCAATAGTAACCTTGAGGTACATTGCTTGTAGAGCCAGCTTGACCAGTACCGGTACTATCTAAAGTGGCAGTTCCACTGGAATTAGTTGTAGAGTTAACCGCACTTTGATTAGCATCATTGAATGTTTCTGTAGTGTTTGTTTCTTCATTGAAATAATTATACCTAGCAGAAGCAATCATATGCTCCAATATCTCAGGATCTTTACAGATAATCAAGATATTGTCGTGAGTGACATAGTTTCCAATAAATGCCATATAAGTGCCATTCTCTTCATTGTGCCAAATGGTCTGATTTCCTAATGTTTCCTGAACTGAATTTGCAGCAAATTCGTTTCGGATATACTCCAATTCAACAGCTGCAACCTGATTTCCTTCTTGACTATTGAAATACATCACAATTAAATCATGTTTAGTATCATTTATAAGATGAATCCCACCATTAACTACAGTATTTGTAGATTCATCACTTACTGGTACTTCAATACTAGATGTGTTTGTAAGTCCAATTCTGTTGTAATGAACTGAATCATCATAATTCAATAAAAAGAATGAACATGACAAAACCACAGCAATTACTAGCAAAACCAATAATACACGTCTTAAATCCACATAAACCTCCCCATTAACTAATTTTTTTAAAACTAGTAATAATTTAGTTTATTCTAATTATTAATTTAATTTAAATTATTTATAAACTTAACTTAAAAAATAGCTAAAATTAGGGTGAAAATAGATAAAAATAGGGCAAAATAGAAAAAAATAGAGAGAAATAGAATAAAATCAATGAAAAAAATAGAATAAGAAAAAGAAAAATAGAAAAAAATAAAGAAAAAATAGATAAAATCTAAGAAGATCTATCTATTACGAAATCTGCTAAAGCAATTAACATGCTTTTAGCTTCACTGTCAGGTAATATTTCAAGTACTTTCTTAGCACCATCAACGTTTTCTAAAGCGAGATTGTGAGCATATTCAATGGAGCCATATTTATTGAATAAATCAATAGCTTCATCAATATTGGCTTGTGAAGAATTCTCTTCTTTTAAGATTTCAAGCAATCTTTCATGGTCCTCTCCTTCAGATTCCGCCAATGCCTTTACAACCATAAGGGTCATTTTACCTTTGGCAATGTCACTGCCTACAGGTTTACCGAGATCCTTTTCATCACTGACTACATCCAAATAGTCATCTTGGATTTGGAAAGCGGTACCTATCATACGACCATATTCATATAATGCGTTGACGGTTTCATCATCTGCTCCACCCATAATAGCTCCTGCTTTGGTTGCTGCAGCAATGAGTGCACCAGTTTTCTTAAAGATCATTTCAGAGTATTCATCTTCCTTGACATCGAAGTTTCCTTCAAAGCTCATGTCGGAAGCTTGACCTTCACAGATCTTTACACATGCATCTGCTACGGTAGCCAATGCATTTGCAAC
>CACYJH010000025.1 GCA_902774685.1 uncultured Methanobrevibacter sp. | reverse complement strand
TGATGTAATTAAAGACGGTGCTATTGTAACCCACGCATGTACCATTCCAACTCCTAGCTTAAACAAAATCTTCGAAGACTTAGGCAAAAACGTAAATGTAGCTTCCTACCACCCAGGTGCAGTACCTGAAATGAAAGGTCAAGTTTACATTGCAGAAGGATTTGCTGACGCAGCAGCTATCGAAACTTTAAAAGATTTAGGTACCAAAGCAAGAGGTTCCGCTTTCACCTTACCTGCAAACATGGTAGGTCCTGTATGTGATATGTGTTCCGCAGTTACCGCAATTACCTACGCTGGTCTTTTATCCTACAGAGACACTGTAACCCAAATCTTAGGTGCACCAGCAGGATTTGCTCAAATGATGGCTAACGAAGCATTAACTAACGTAACCAAATTAATGGCTGATGAAGGTATTGACAAAATGGATGATGCTTTAAACCCAGGTGCATTATTAGGTACCGCTGACTCCATGAACTTCGGTCCATTATCTGAAATTGTACCTACTATCTTAGAATCTTTAGAAAAAAGATCCAAATAAGTAATTAGGTCTTAAAAAAAAAGATTTAAAAAAGTTTGGTCTAAAAAAAGATTAAAATAAGTGTTATAACTTTATTAAGTTATAATAGTTGAAATTGCTCTTAGAGAATGATTTTAGCTACCAAAACTAAAGAAATTAAATTTAATAGACATTAATCTTTTTTGTGAATTTTGGGGTTAATGCTATTAATTTAATTCTTTAGCTGCATTAAATAATATGCTATAATTTATTCCAGGCATAATTCATAGAATTGTGGATAAATTATAATAACAAATTATCTAATGAATTAATATTTATTAACATTATTATTTATTTATTGTCATATTCTTTAAAGAATTTTAAAAATAGTGATGATGTTAATCAGATTCATAATAATTTTTTAAAAAAATAAGATGGTTCTATTATAATTTATTCATAAATTTTTATTATTTTTATAATTTTGTTTGATATAATTAGATTAATATTTTATTATATTTCGAACCCAAAATTTATAAAAATCAATTTATGAACTTAGGAATTTGTGAAATATTAATCTAATTATATTAATTAATTATTTTATAAACTAGTTAAGGTGTTAACTTGATAGAATCTATCTTAGAAAAAGCTAAAAATAGAGAAAAGTTAAGTAAAGATGAGTTAATTCAATTATTTGAAATAGATGATGAGGAAAATTTAAAAAGATTATGCGAGATTGCATGTGACATTCGTAATGAGTGTTCCGATGTGATCAAATTAACTTCAACCATTCATCTTACAAATAAATGTCAAGTTCAACCAAGATGCAAGTATTGTGGGTTTGCTGCAAAAACTTCCTCAATTGGATATTATAATGCATTCTATAAGTCAGATGAGGAAATACGTCAGGCAGCATTCTGCGTTGAGAAATCAGGCATTCCTAGAATAAGCTGTTCTGGAGGACATGGCTATAAAGGCAAGCAGGCAGTCAATGCTGCAAGAATAGTAAAAGGTGAAACTTCACTTGAAATCTTGGTTAATGTAGGCGCTGACTTAACTCAAGAGGCAGTGGATGAATTAAAGAAATGCAATGCGGATACTGTTTGCTGCAATTTAGAAACCATCAATGAGGATGTTTTCAATTTCGTAAAGCCTGGTGAAAAGTTATCAGACCGTATCAACATATGTCAAATGGTATCAGATGCAGGAATCGGATTGTCTTCTGGCCTATTGATTGGTCTTGGTGAATCCTATGAGGACAGGGTTGACCACTTAATGTTCTTGGGAACCTTTGAGACTTTAGAGGAAATACCTATAATGGGCTTCAATCCTTATGTGGACACACCAATGGAAAATCATCCTCCATGTTCAATTGAAGAGCAGTTAAAGACAATTGCAATTACAAGGATTATGTATCCGAGAATTAGGATCACTGTTCCAACACCAACCATCGGTCCTGAAAATGTCGAGCTTCCATTGCTTGCAGGAGCCAACAACTTGGCAACTGTAATTCCTGAGGATTATCCTTTGCTTGTAAAAGGTGTCGGAAATCCGGAATACGGCAATTTGCATGAAGTGATTTCAGTAGTAGAGGATTTAGGGCTTGAAGTTCAGCTTCATGCTTAAGGTCTTGATAAAATCCAATGATTCTTGATGCATTGGTTTCTATCATGCTTTTATTTAATTTTTTTTTAAATTTTAGTCTTATTTAATTTCAATTTTGTTTTTGGTGAAAAAATGGCCTTTGAAGAAAGTATTAAAAAAGCTTCCACACAATCTTATGAAGGTACTCGTAAAGGGGATACTGTAGAGGAAATTAAGGAAATTCAAAATTATATCAGGAATGCAAAGATTGTTGTTCCAAATAAAAATGGAATTAAGGTGGAGGTCATCAATGAAGTTCTCAAAAAATTCAATATCCCTCCTGCTGAATATTTACATGTCAATACCAATTATGCTGATTTTAGCAGAACTCCCGCTATCTCAAAGGCCATGATAGCCATAGACCAGTCTGATGCAGATCTGGTTATTGCTAGAGGTCGTTTGGGGATTCCTGGCTCCGGTTCCTTTTTGGTTTTTATGGACAACAAATCCAGAATTCTCACTGCTGCTTCTTCACCGTCACATGTAATTCACAAGCAATCTTTAGAAGAGACAGTCTATAAGGAAACATTGGAAGCGTTAATGAAAGTGGGCTTTGAATGTGATGAGGACATTTGATATTCAATTTTCAGATGGTTTAAATGAATAATTTTGATTATGATACTGGAATAAGTTCAGAGGTTTTTACAGTAAAATCAAACATTAGATTGGTTGATATCTTTAATTTGATTTTGGAAAAGAAAGCAAATGCTGTATTAAGCTTATTCCATAGGTTAAATGATGATGGAATTATAAATAAGGAAAGTTCCATTGTAATTATTGGAACCTACTTCACTGGAATAGCCATTGCAAAATACTTGTCATTTAATGATTTTAATGATATTTCTATTGTGGATATTTATCCCCATTTGGAAGGATTGATAGATTCCAAATTAGGAAATCCCATAATTGCTGAAGGAGTGAATGAAGAAACCCTCTTTAAAAACTTTAAGAAAATAAAATTCTCTTCAGATTTGGATTTGATTAAGAATGCAGATGCTGTCATTGACACCACAGGTTTGGGTGGAATAAATGAAAGCCAGGCTGAATCTATTTTTACAAAGGCATTCCTGATTGAAGATCCTATAGCTGAAGAAAATGATGCTTTGCTTAAGGATAAGAACAACATATATGATAGGGCAAATATGGCTAATTCATATAACAAGTATGTTCTCAAAACCAAAGGATTGGATACAAAAACATCTGGAACCATGACTTTTGCAATAGATGTCTTAAGGCAATCCATGAATAGGATCTTGGCTAAGGATGGAGTTCTTTATTGTTCCTCTGAAATGACCTTCTATGAAGAAATCATCTTCAAGGAAAAGGATTTGGAAAAATTCTTCAGATTGATAGAATCACCAGTCATAAAGGTTTCAACAATTCTGCCATTTGACTGTGATGGCATAATCAATGAGTTTATTGAAAAGATACATTCAGAAGTATTAGTTAGGTGGTAACATGTTAGCGAATGATATTTTTAATATTATAGATGAATTGGTGCCTCGAAAATATGCATTGAAAAATGACAATGTAGGGTATTACAGCAAGACTTATGAAAATTCGGATATTAAAAATATTAAGGTTTTGATGGATTTGTTGCCTGAAGATGATTTGAAATTCGATGAAGGAGATCTAGTTATTTCACATCATCCGCCATTATTCATGCCTAAGACTCCGACATATGTTGTTCATTCCAATTGGGACATCATAAATGGAGGTTCAAATGATGCTTTAGCCTATTATTTGGGTTTGAAGCCAATTTCCATCTTCCATAAGAAAACTGGCATTGGAAGAATCTGCTCTTCAACAAAGACATTAGACCAGTTTTTAGCTTTGATCTGCTATAAGTTCGGCCCTGAAAATGTCCGTCTGGTTCATGATGGCGATTTTGACAAGATGCTTAGGAAGATAGCTATTGTATCCGGTTTTGGATTGAGCAATAAGGAGTTTATTAAATTGGCTAAAGACAGGTCTGTTGATGCATTTGTCTCTGGAGACTTAAACCATTCAAATGCGATTTTAGCCAAGAAATTAGATATTACATTAATTGACATATCTCATCATATTATAGAACTTCCAGGTTTATTCGCATTGACACAATTGCTGAAAAATGAGGAGGGGATTGATGTTCCTGTTGAAATGGTAGACACAGGTGTTCCATGGAAATACATCTCTGCAGATTTTTAAGTTTTTTAAAAAATTTTTTTAAATAATTAATAACTTTATAATAAGTGGTCTTTTAAAATAATTAATTTGTTTTTATAATTTTCAAAATTTAATTTTCAAATTTATAATTTAATTCATGTGATAAAATGATTCAAGAAATGGAAAATAATTTGATTCCAAAAGGAAGTATAGATTTAGTTGGATTTGGTAGATTGGGCTTAAGAACAGGTATAAATCTTATTCAAATTCATAGAGGTGGCCCTGCTAAAATAACAGTTATCGACGGTCAGAAGATTTCAGAATCTGACATTATATTTTTATTGAAAGGTGCTGAGGTAGGAACCTATAAGGCAGATTTCTTAAAAAAGCTTTCTACTCATCCTGCTGATTTCAGAGAAGTCGTTTCCATAACAGAAGACATTTCTGAAGATAATATTGATTTAATCACTGGTGATGTTGTAGTTATTGAAATTGCTGGAGGAAATACAATACCTACAGCTGCAAAAATCATTAAGAAGGCACATGAAAACGGTTCCAAAACAATAGGGACTGCTGGAATCTTTGGTATAGGTGATGAAGAGATTGTCGTTAAGGACATTTCTGAATTTGACGATTCCAATCCTGCAGTCAATGAATTAAGAAAAGAGGGAATTGTAAAGGACCATCTTATTTTAACTACAAGCACATTTATTCGTGATGCTATTCCAATCACTCCTTATGTCTTAGATGACATTGCCAACACAATAACAAAAGAGGCTTTAAAATTATTGATTGAAAAGAACAATGAATAATTTCTCTATTTTGAAGGTTTTGAAAATGATCACCATAGCTACTGCAGAATGTTTTACCCATGGAATTTTGGCTCGAGAAATACATGCCCTTGCTCAGGATTATGAAGATAATTTTGGGTCTAAATATTCCTATTTGGTAAATGAAATTCAAAAGGATTGCTTGAAGGATGCAATTCTTGAGGATAAATGTTCCATTTTTGATTTGACAGATTTGAGTGTTACTTGTGGTTTGTTCATACCTACTTTGGATGCTGTCAAATCAATTCTTCAAATAGAAAATCCTGTAGAGCCTTTGGAACTGATCAAGGGAATTAAGGTTTATGATGACAGTGGTGATATTGAAATGTCTATCCTAATGGCAGAAGCTGCTAAAAAAATAGCTAACGCATCTATAGGTATAGGTACAACTGCAGGCATTGGATATGGTGGTATCGCTATCGTTGATGATGATGTCATTATCAGCACTAGTTCTGATGTAAGTGCTAATTTAATTGATGCTGATTCCAATAATTTGTACATGCGTCAAAAGAGCGGAATAGAGAAAACATTAAAGATATTGATTTATTATTTAAATGGCAATTTGGATAGGATCAAATCCTTAAATAATGTTGATTTTTATTATAAATAATTTTTTGAAAAATAGTTTTAATTAGTTTTAATTAGTTTAGTCAATTATATAAGTTTTTAAGAGTTTTTAAAATAGTACTTTTTCTTTTTTGAAAAATAAAAATGTAAATTTATAGAAATTAATCTATAATTTACATAACTCGTTTTTAATTTTATTTTGCAGCCTCACCAATCAATGCATCATCGCTAACCACTTGAGTGTCAATTGTCTTTGGTTCATCTTCACCTAAAACTGATTTGGTACTCCTTATTCCAAACAACATGGTTGATAGGTTATGGAGCAATGAAGTAGTTGTAGGTGGAATGATTCCAAGTAAACCGAGTCCAATCAATGAGCCATTGAACATTACAATGTGTCTGTAATTTGCATTGATCTTGTCAAGCATTCCTACAGATAGCTTTCTAAGTGTTACCAAGTCATACAAGTCATCTGAAAGCAAGGAAATGTCTGCAACTTCCCTTGCAATGTCTGAAGAGTTTCTCATAGCCACTGACACATCAGCGGCAGACAATGCTGGGGAGTCGTTGATTCCATCTCCAACCATAATCACTTGATGGCCTTCATCTTTCAATTCTTGAATGATGCTTGCCTTGTCTTCTGGAAGAACTTGTGATTTGTACCTTGTGATACCTAAATCATCAGCAATCTTATGTGCTGCATTTTCACTGTCTCCAGTTAGCATGACTACATTGCTGATGCCTAATTCCTTGAGTTGGCTTATGACATCATGTGCCTCATCTCTGACAGGGTCTGAAATGCAAAGGATTCCTTGAAGCTTCTTGCCGATAGCAAGATAAATTACTGAATATTCCTGGATGTTTTCTTCAATAAGCTTTTGTTGCTTCTTGGTAAATTTGATTCCTTCATCTTCCTCTACAAAGTGTCTGCTTCCGATGATTGCCTTTTTGCCATCATATGTGGTTGAAATACCATGTGCAACAATGTATTCCACTTCACTATGGTCCTCTTCATGATGCAACCCTTCAGCTTCAGCCTGTTTCACAATGGCTGTCGCTACACTATGGGCGAAGTGCTCTTCAATGCATGCAGCTATTCTCAATACTTCATCCCTCTCGTATTTTCCACATGGAATGACCTTTTCAAGCACTGGATGTGCATTGGTCAATGTTCCGGTTTTGTCAAATACGATGGTGTCTGCATTTGCATATGCCTCCAAGTGTTTTCCACCTTTCACCATCATTCTGTTGTCTGAAGCCTCTTTCATTGCAGTAATGACTGAAATAGGGGTGGTCAATTTAATTGCGCATGAAAAGTCCACCATTAAAACCGCTAAAGCCTTGGTTGTATTTCTTGTAAGCAAATAGGTTAATGCAGTTCCAAGTAAGCTGTAAGGTACAATTGAATCTGCCAATTTTTCTGCCTTGCTTTGAATGCCCGCCTTCAACTCTTCGGAGTCTTCAATCATATCAATGATCTTATTCAGTCTGGTTTCATCGTTAACGGAACGGACTTCAATCAGCACGGATCCTTCTTCAACAACAGTTCCTGCATGGACAGCTTTGCCTTCGCTTTTATGCACTGCCATTGATTCGCCAGTCATTGACGCTTCGTTGATCATTGCATCCCCATCAGCAATTACACCATCAATAGGAATGATTGCACCTGTTCTGATTCTGATCTTATCGCCTTTTTTGACTTCAGTCAATGGGAATTGTCTTTCAATCTCATTGCCTTCATCATCCTCTTCAACAAGCCATACACTGTCAATGTTTAAAGCTAAACTTTGCTTTAATGTGCTTTTGGTTTTTTGCATGGTATAATCTTCCAACATGTCTGAAATGGACAATAGGAACATCATTGAACCGACGGACTTATAATTTTTAGTCAATAATGATGCAGCGATTGCTGTTCCGTCAAGAAGTGCAACATCAGCACGGAAACTTGTTAGGCTATCCAATCCATCCCATATGTATTTGGCAGCATTATAAAACATTCTTGCTTTTCTTAATGGGATTGGCAGAATAATTTTAAACAGATATCGTTTGATAACATGTTTTGCCATCTTAATTGTGAAGTCATTTGAAATTTCAGTCAAGCTTATTTGCCCTGATGGGCTTGTTTCATAAAGATCTTCTTGTGAAATCTTATCCAATATTCCTAAAATTTCTGATTTTTTATTTAAATCATTATAAAAAATCAATATGCTTCCGTTTCTATGGGAAATACGTACCTCATCAATGAACTCGTATTCAAGCAAGGTTTCACTTAAGCCATATGTTTCCTCTTTGGTAAAGGCATATTTTCCTGCACGCACTCTTAAACGTGTGCCTTTATCGTAAACTATATCGTAAATCATGTTTATCAATAGATTACAAGATAGTTGTATAAAATTATTAAATTATATTTAACAATCAATAAGAAATAATATCTTATAAGTTATTCAATATTTATTCTTTAGCTTCTTCAGCACTTATGTCAACACATACTGCGTCTTTCTTTGCAGCTTTTGCATCGGTATGAATGTCTTCTGCATTGTCTTTAATGTCTTGAATGGATTCTTCAAGATCACTTTTGCAGGTCAAAACTTTTGCCATACCTTTTGCAGCATAATCTTTGGTAGTTTGAGATTCCAATATTTTTTTACCTACAATAGCTGTTGCTACTCCCCCTACAAAGAGTAATGCATGCTTATGTTCAATCATTTTATCTACTAAATCTCTGTGCATATAATCACCTATAAATTTTTATTTTATTTGTATCAGCAAAGTCCCCTTTTTTTAGTTAAAGTTGCTTAATACAAAATTCATTCCTATGCAAGATTCATATCAAAATCTTTCTTCATAAGAATTCCAAATATATATTTCAATTTGATTTTATTTAAATTTTTAGGTTTCCCTAAATAGATATATTTAATATTAATATATATTATTATGTATACGAAAAAACATTTTATTATTTTAGTTAAAATCCTTTATTTTGTTAATTGGGCTTGTTTTATTTAGTTTTGTTCTAATTGGAAAATTTTCAATTAATGTCTCTATGGTGTGTATTAGGTAAACCTAAACTTTATATACCATAAAAACAAAAATAGTATTAGGTTTTAGGTATGCCAAAATAATCAATGTTAGGTGATCTTTTTATTTTCATTTTAATTAACAATCCAAAATATTTTTAAAAACCAATGCAATTATTTAAAAATATCCCCATTTTTAAAACATTATTTTAAAAATTTTAATTAAAACTACAAATACCTCAAAATAATGAGATTTCACTCAACATGGATTTAGGTATGCCTAAATTTCCTACCAATATTGCCTAAATGTAATTTCTTATTTTAGAGATTATGTTAAAAAGGTATTTTCTGCAATTTATCAGACATTATTTCTATTATAAATTTTTAGGGGTTATACTATGATAAAAAAATTAAATGAACTTAAATCTGGAGAATCTGGTACTTTAGTTTCATATGGTTCTGAAGGGGACTTGGAATTAAAAAGACATTTGCTCGGTATGGGTTTTGTTAAAGGTGCAGATGTGGAAGTAGAAAAAGTTGCACCTCTTGGAGATCCTATGCAAATTAAAGTGAAAGGATATTCCGTATGTCTTAGAAAAGAGGAAGCTAAAAATATTGAAATAGAAGTATAATTCAATTGTAATTCAATTGTATTTCAATTGTATTTCAATTGTAATTCAATTGTGATCCAATTCAATAATTTCTAATATGCATATTGAGAATTATATTTCAATAATTTCCTTAAATTAATATTAAAAATCGTTTTATAGGGGATTTTTATATTTTATTAATAAATCATTTCAAATCTTAATTTTCGGATTTTTAATTTTTTTATTAATGACTTTATTTTTATAAATTTCAAATTAAATTTTATAATCTTAAGATTTAATTAAACTAAAATTTTTTAAAAGGTATAAATATGGCAAATCTTAAAATAGGTTTAGCAGGTAATCCTAATGTAGGAAAAACCACTTTATTCAATACTTTAACTGGTTTAAACCAACATGTAGGTAATTGGCCTGGTAAAACCGTAGCACAAGCAAAAGGTCATTATAAACATAATGGCAATGAAGTAGAAGTAATAGATCTACCTGGTAACTATGCTTTAAGTGCTCATTCAATGGAAGAGATTGTATCAAGAGACTTCATCGTAGATGAAGACGCTGATGTAATCGTGAACATCATAGATGCAGCGAACATTGAAAGAAACCTGTATCTTACTGTTCAAATGATGGAACTCGGAGCTAATTTGGTTGTAGCTTTAAACATGAATAAGTATGCTCAGGATAAAGGGTATACCATCAATGCAAAGAAGCTTTCTGAATTATTAGGAGTTCCTGTTGTTGAAATTGAAGCAAATAGTGATACCGGTAAGGAAGAATTACTCAGAACTATTGAACAAGCAGCTCAAAACCCAGTGGACACTACTGAAAGATTGGTTTATAACAATGAACTTAAGGAACATATCGCTGAGCTTCAGGCTGTTATAGAAGAAGATAAGAATTTACTTGATGTTCCTTCATCATGGATTGCAATCAAATTGCTTGAAAATGATGAGATTGTTGAAGAGAAAATTGAAGGATCTTCAAAAAGGAACAACATTCAATCTGAAACCAAAAATGTTAAAGAACACTTGCAAGGTATTTTTGGAGAAGGCAGTGAAGAGGTAATCGCAAATGCAAGATATGCATTCATTGATGGATTATTGAAGGAATCTCTTACTAAGCCGGACCATTTGAAAGTATCAATAAGTGAAAAAATCGATAAGATTGTTACCAACAGAATTTTGGGATTCCCAATTTTCCTAGTTTTAATGTACATAATGTTCCAAATCGTATTTACATTTGGTGCACCTTTCCAAGACTTGATTGATGAGTTCTTTGGAATGCTTGGTGATGCGATTCTTGGATCCCTTGGTGAAACAATGCTTTCATCCTTCCTCGTAAATGGGCTCATTGGAGGAGTAGGTGGTGTACTTGTATTCTTGCCTCAAATTATTCTACTGTTCTTGATCATCAGTTTCCTTGAAGACTGCGGTTACTTGGCAAGAGCAGCATTTGTTATGGACAAGCTTATGCACAAGTTTGTCGGATTGCATGGTAAGGCATTCATCCCTATGCTTTTAGGTTTCGGTTGTGGTGTACCAGGTATTATGGCAACCAGAACCATGGAAAACGAAAAGGACAGATTAATCACAATGTTGATTGTACCATTCATGTCCTGTTCTGCTAGAATGCCAGTATACTTATTATTGGTTGGTGCATTTTTCGCAGCTAATCAAAGTCTCGTAATCTTATCATTGTACTTATTAGGTATTATTGTGGCAGTAATTGTTGCATTTATACTAAGAAAAACTACATTTAAGGAAATGTCCGCTCCATTTGTAATGGAATTGCCTGATTATAAATTGCCTACTATCAGAGGTATCTTAATGCACACCCTTGAAAAATCTTGGGGATTCATTAAAAAGGCAGGTACCATTATTCTTGTTGCAAGTATTGTAATTTGGATGTTGAGTTACTTCCCTGCAGGAGTAGAGTATGGATCTCAAGAAAGTGCAATCGGTACAATCGGTACTGTAATCGCTCCAGTATTCGCTCCTTTAGGATTCGGCGAATGGCAACCTGCTGTAGCATTAGCATTTGGTCTTGTCGCTAAGGAGGTTGTAGTCGGTACCTTCAGCTCACTCTTCGGAGTGGCGGAGGAGGGAGCCGGAATCGCCGCAGCAATGCACGGAATATTCACTCCTCTTACAGCTTATGTATTTATGGTATTTGTATTGTTATACATACCTTGTTTCGCTGCCCTTGGGGCAATCAAACAAGAAACTGGCGGATGGAAATATCCATTGATCATGTCTGGAGTTACTTTAGTAACTGCATATGTGGTTGCCTTCATAGTATATATGGTAGGACTTGGATTAGGATTGGGCTAACCCAATTCTAATTTTTATTTTTTTTTCTTTATTTGATTTAATATTGCGTTTCTTTGCTTCATTTAGATGTAGCGGAACTGTGTATTAAATGAAATAAAGGAAAAATCTTTTAAAATTTTTATGATGCTATATGATCAATACATTAAAATCTGTCCTCTTCTTCATTATCGCCGGAGTTTTTGAAATCGGCGGAGGATATTTGATTTGGTTATGGTTAAGGGAAGGTAAAGGAATAGAATTCGCTATATTGGGGGCTATTATTTTATTTCTCTATGGTATTGTCCCTACATTTCAACCTGCAAGCTTTGGAAAAACCTATGCTGCTTATGGGGGAGTGTTCATAGTTTTGTCTCTTTTATGGGGATGGAAAATAGATAATGTTGTACCTGACCAATTTGATATAATTGGTGCATGTATAGCTTTGATAGGAGTATTTGTAATAATGTATTGGCCAAGAGCATTGCCATAATTGTTTAAAGAAGTGTTTTTTAAAAGATAAAAATCTTATATTTATATTCAATTTATAATTAATTTATATTTATTAAATGAGGAGATATTATGCAATGTAGAATGTGCGGTTTTGAATTTGATCCCATGAAAGGAGGATCCTGTGGAGGTTGTGGACAATGTAAGGGCTGCAACAAGGCATTCTGTCCAAGATGCGGATATGGAAATTCCCTCTCTTATGAAAAGGAATTTGATTACATTTCAAAACTTCAAAATAAACTGAAATCCATCAAATCTAAGATTTAATGATTTTCATTTAAATTGTTTTGGGTAAATATTTTAATCAATCAATGATAATATTTGCTTGTTTTTTAATAATAAATATTTATCAATGGATTTTAATATATTTCTTTTATTTTATTAGTTATTTTTATAAATAAAATTTTATGCTTGTTTTGATATTATTTTAAAGAGTTTTACTTCTATTTTTTGATAATTTTTGTATTGGGGAGTGCTAATTTTCTTTATTTTTAATCGTAAATCATTATTTGATTATATTTTTTGAAATAATTCTCTATTTTTATCTTACGGGTGTTTAATTTAATGTCTTTTCTTTATTTTTTTATTTTATCAAGTGTACTTGATTTTTTAATGATTTAAACTATTAATAAAAAGTTTTATTTTTTTATTACTTAAAAAAAAGTATTACTTTTTTATCTATTTTTTCCTTATTCGTAATACAAAACAAACATTTATAAATGCTTTATATATAAATATAATTGTTTATTTGTTTTAAATTAGGGTAATTTTAGTTATATTCTGTTTATTTAACAAATAAAGAACATATTCTGCTTTAAAGTAATACTTTATAAATAAATGATTTTTATAAGAGTATTACTTGAGTATTACTTTAATAATGAATTACATTAAAAAAGTATTACTTTTTATATATGGGTAGTTTTAATTGCATTAAAAAATTTTTTTAGAGTAATAATGGGTATTATTTTTTACATAGGCCTTATCATATGGGTTCATTAGATGATATTCGTTTCCTTTAATATTTTTTCATCAATTAAAGCATTCTAAAAGTGGTATTATTGGTGTGATTTATTTATAAACTTAAAATTGGAGGAAAAATAATATGCATATACCTGATGGTTTTATACCTCTTGGCCAATGTGCAATCTACTATGTAATATTGATCATTGCATTGTACTTTGCTGGAAAATGGGCAAGAGCAAATCTTGATGAAAAACGTATACCATTACTTGCAGTATTAGCTGCAGGTATTTTTGCAATCATGTCCATGAATATGCCAATTCCATTTGGTACCAGTGGTCACATGGTTGGTGGAGCATTAGTAGCTATTGTATTCATGGCTCCTGAAGCTGCTGTTCTTGTATTTACTGCAGTATTACTTATCCAAGCTTTATTCTTTGGAGACGGAGGAATTACTGCTTTAGGTGCAAATGTATTCAACATGGCTATTGTTGGAGGATGTGTCGGTCTTTACACCTTTAAGGCATTACAAGGTATGATTGGTAAATATCCTTCTGCATTTGTAGCAGCATGGCTTGCAACTTTAGTTGCAGCAGTTGTAGCTGCAATTGAAATGGCTATTGCAGGAACTTTCCCATTGACTGTAGGAATTGCTTCTATGGCACTTTACCATGCATTCATTGGTATAATTGAGGGTGTATTAACTGTAATTGTTCTTTACGCTCTTGAGAAATTCAGACCAGACTTATTGGCATGGAACAGAGAATAAGGTGGTAATATGGAATTAAGTCAAAGTGATAAATATTTAATTGTTGTAGGGATCATATTTTGTATTGCTTTAGCAGTATTATCTCCTTACATTGCATCTGGCGATCCGGACGGATTAGAAAAATCTGCTGAAGACGCAGCAGTTGGTGAAGATGTTGAATCTCCAGTAATGGAATCACCTTTCCCAGACTATACCTATGAACCTTTAGACAAATTAGGTGAAATCGGCGTTTTAATATTCGGTGGTCTGATAACACTGATTGTCGGTTTAGGAATAGGTTATGCATTAAAAAAATCTGACTAATTCTTGTGATTAGTTAATTAATTTAAAATCTTTTAGTATTTTAAATTTAGAAAAAACATGGTCTTGGATAAGAATTATTTTTTAATTTTTATCTGAGATTCACCTCTTTTTCTATTAATCTTTTGGTTAAGTATTAATAACTGATTTTAAATATATATTATAAAATTAATTAAAAATTTAATTAAAATTTAAAAAAAACGATTTTTTCAATAATGATTATGTGATATTATGGCAATAGAAGAAGTTAGGACATTAGAGATGATATCCTCTAAGGATACAATTATTCATAATTTAGAGGGTAGAGTTAAACTTGTTGCCATTTTATTGATTATTCTTTTTACTGTTTTTTCAGATAGGCTAATAGTTCCTGTTGTGCTTGAGGCTTTCTTATTGATCATTATGTATTTGGCTGAATTGTCTTTTAAGGAAAGCTTTAAAAGAGTCCTTTTACTTTTGCCATTCGGTGGTTTTGTAATAGCATTCCAACCTTTCATACACCCTGGAAATATTATCTGGCAGGGTCCTTATTCATGGCTTTTCATTACAGACACTGGTTTAAATTGGACCATTCTTTTATTTGCTAGATTGATTGTTTGTTTGACAGCTATTGTGATATTGTCATCTACATCACCTATGCAAGAAGTGGTGCAATCATTCAGAAAACTTGGAATGCCAAGAGATCTTGCAATGATTTTAACAATTATGGTAAGGTTCCTGTTTATTTTTGTAGATGAGTTAAGGGACATCAGGCAATCAATGGCATCCAGAAATTTCGATGCATTCAATAAGGCAATATCCTATAAATGGAGAGTTAAGCAAGTGGGATACAGTATAGCCATGATGTTTTTGAAGGCTTATGAAAAGGGAGAAACCATTTATTTAAGTATGGCAAGCAGATGTTTCTCTGACAATTCCGCTTTGTATCATGCAAGAACCATTATTGGAAAAAGAGAGTATATCTATTTAGGCTCCGTAATCGTGATAATAATTGCTTTAGAATTGATTGTATTGTTTTATTCCAATCATTTAGCTTACTTTGGACTCTCTTTGTCATTATAATTTTTCCATTTTTTTCAATGGTCTTTATTATATTTTCAATAATTTTTTCTCAATATTTTTAGTAAAATTTAGGCATACCTAAAAATTTAGAAACATTTATATATCATGAAGACAAATCTATAATTAACAATAAGTTTAGGTATACCTAAATATTATTGTTTCTTTAAAAATCTTGATTGTTGTTTATTAGTTCGGGTATAATAATCTAAAGTTTTCGATAATTATCTTCCTCCCTTTCTTTAGATTATTATTATCCATATTTTCCAAACACTCATCATTTTCTTCTGTAGTTTCGCTCACTACTTCTTTTTGGGAAAATTGGACTAATGAAAACTTTTTAAGATTAAAAGGAACCATTTTATAATAACATATTTTTGCGTATTGTTATTAGCAATCTCCAAATAGTACATGGCATTCTAAATCCCAGGTTTGCTATGTACTGCCTCTTATTTTATAGTTTTTTTATATTTTTAACTTTTTTTTTTTAATCTTTGCTGTTTTGATATTTTCTATTGTTTTGATATTAAATTGTTATTTGTTATTTTTTAGCTTATGATCCATAGTTCATGTTAAAATTTTAGGTATACCTAAAAAAATTAGAAACATTTATATATGATGAAGACAAATCTATAATTAACAATAAATTTAGGTAAACCTAAATTATTGTCATATTGAATAAAAATCTGTAATAATCTTTTTAATGATAAATTTCTTTATTCAAGTTAAATTGTACACAGTATTAGTTAATCATAACAATCCACACCTCTTGGATAAAGAATTTATTATTAATTTTAGTTGATGAGTTTTGCATAAACACACATCATTTTCTTCTGTCTATAATCGCTCTCAAAATGCAAAATTCAAAGAACTAAAAAAGATTATGGATCAACAATTCAATTATACAATCTTCATAGTAAATAGTTAGTTTATTTACTCAACCTCCAAAATCATTCATAGCAATGCTATGAATTTTTTTCTTTCTTATTTTTTATTAAATTTTTTTTATTTTTATTATTTTTAAAAAAGAGTATTTTTTATTTTTATTAATTCTTGGAAGTTCTTTTTTATTGTTTTCATTAATTTTTAAAAAAATAGTATGTTATTAATAAATATTTAATTTATTTAATAGATTTTCACACCTTTATCCTTTAGGATAGCTGCTAAATAGATAAATGAAATGATAAAGAAATAGAATAGGACTTGTATATCCAATATTCCAGTTTCAACACCTACGATGGAGTAGGTTAAAATTATGCTGTATACTGCGATATAAAATGAATCCTGTGTTATTTTAATGATCTTATATCCGGTTCCTAAGATGAATCCCAAGAGACACATCTCCACTGCAACACCAACTTTACCGAAGTCCACAAGCATTTGGCCTAATAATGTAGGGGTTACTGTAACTTCTGTTCTCCAAGCTATTAGCTTACCCACCAACATTCTTGGTCCAAGGTCGCTTCCAGGCATTGAACTTGCTATCATCTTTCCATGCAGGATTCCGAAATTGCCAGAAATCTGATTCAATAGGTTCAATACATGCATTGTAAAGTTTGCTCTTGATTCCAAGGTGGAGAACATGTTTGTGTTTGAGCTGATTGCAAGCTCATTCAATGATCTCAAATAACCTATTCCCATAATTGCACAGACTCCAATCAATGCACCTAAAATAACTTCCCAAACAGATAATATCTTGCCGTAATATCCAATGATTATCATCATAAGCAAAATTGCAATGATAGGTGTTCTGTATTCAAGTGCAAGAACTGTTATGATTCCAATTGCTGTCAGTAAGAGGAATCTGAATCTTATTTGGCTGCGGCTGATTTTGCCTTTTTTGAACTGGTCTAAGTAGTGTGAAGCTATCAATCCTATTCCAGGAATAACTAAAAAGACAGGCATTGTAAATATTGGCTTAAGGGAATATCTTAAAGAGGATTTCAGTAAAGGCACCCCTCCAACAGATGCAATGCTTATGAATAGGAATATTATTCCCACTAAAGTGAGACAAAAACCTATTGAATACACGTCTTTTGTATCAAACAATGGGATTGAATTGCTTATATCTTTGTCTTTATTGTTTTCTGCATTCTGATTGTTTAGGACAAATCTTGGTAATATTGTTGATCCTATGAAAAAGCTGATGAATGCAATGATGATTACAATCTGCAAATCCCTTGATACAGGATCTGTAGCAAGGAGTAAAAATAGTGTAAAAGTTACTAAAACGATAAGAGGTGAAAATATTTCTTCGCTTAATATTCTGCTTTTATTGAAGATAGACAAGAATTTTTCGTTAGGATATAGGCTCTTGAAATAACTGTTTACCCATTCCTTTTCAAAAAACCCAAGTATATTGAAAATAAGTGTAAATAAAAAGGATTTTCTAAGTATATCTTCTATATCTCTAGTTATTGTGCTAGTTATAGAATATATTAAGCTCATATTTTCACGTTATTAATTTTTAAATTTATCATTAGTATTTCCAGGTCTCTTAGTTTAATCCATTATTGACTAACCTTTGCTATTTTCAAGACATTGTAGGATGACTCAACAGCTTTTATATCTTCAGGAGTGCAGTTATAAATTCTAATTTGTATTTGGCTGGTCTCGCCGTTAAATTCTCCCAATACTTTATTGGCTATTTCAAAGTCATTGCTTCTTGCCTTGTTTATTTCAAGTATATTATTCTGGCCCATGCCTAAAACCATGCTAGGTTTCTTATTATTGTTTAAGGCATTCAATAACTTTTGATATTTAACATTGTCTAAATTGTCTATGGCAATTGCTGTGCTGATTTCATATTCTGTCTCATCAGGAATGCCACTAATCAATTCGTCAATGTTCCGGATGTTTTTTGGAGAAACGCTAATGTCTGTTACATTTGCATATTGGTCTCCATCGCTTTCTAAACTTATCTGTTCGATGAATATGTCTGCATTAGGCACATCCTTATAGAAACCTGCAAGCATTTTTTTGCCGTTATTGTCTATTAGGACATTGACTTTGTCCTTTTCACTTTCTCCAAGCCATAGAACATCCCCATTTATCTTGACCTGTTCACCAGTGCTTGAGTCGGTTCCAACTATTGTACTTGTTACCTTATTTCCATTATGGTAATAGTTCAAATAGGTTTCAAGTATTTTTGCATTGGTTGAATAGTCAAATGAAGTGGCTGAAGCTTTTGATGAATCATCATCCACCATATGGTAAACGGCAAATCCTATTGCGCCGATTATACAAATTATTATTAGAATGTCAATAATTGTAATCTTGTTAAAAAATCCTGATTTTTTCATGATTTAACCTAGCTCTTTATTCTGCTTTAATTCATTAATGATTTAAGCTTATTCTTCGTATATTGCACCTAAAGGACACATATCCATACATATGCCACAATCGTCACACCCATCTTTGATGACCATAGTGTATCCTTTTTTCTCAATTAGGTCTTTTGGGCAGACAGGTATACATTTTTCACATACTCCGCATTCATCCAAATCAATTACGATCAATTTATCGCCTCATAAACTTTTTTTTATGAATTTTGTCAATGTAAATATTCAATAATTGTTAAGGGAAATTTATATTTCCTTAATATTATTAATATCAAATTATTTATTGAATCATTTATTAAATTTATTTAATACTATTTTAAATTATAATATTCTATCTTTATATAATTTTGTAAATTTTTAATAAATTATTAAAAAACTTACTCTCCAAACCGTTTCTTTCAGTTTTATTTTTTCATTTTCTAGCATGATTTTTATATATCCACAACCTTTATATATCATAAAGTTCAAAATAATATTGTTGTAATTATTATGCAAGGGTTCCCGAGCGGCCAAAGGGGAAGGACTTAAGATCCTTTGGTGTAGACCTACGAGGGTTCGAATCCCTTCCCTTGCACTTTTTTAAAATTTTTCTCGATTTTACTTGCCTTAGTGGCTCAGCCGGTAGAGCGCTACCTTGGTAAGGTAGAAGTCGGGGGTTCGAATCCCCCCTAAGGCTCTTTTTTCTAATTAATCTCAATTAATTAGTTTTTTTTATTTTTTTTTTACAACTCAGTTGTTTTTTTTTTAATTAGTCTATTTTAGGTATCATCAGGTATCAAAATTAGGTATCATAAGGTATCTTTTAGATAGCGCCTTTAAGTTTTTTATAATCGAATGATTAGTTTTTCTTATTTTAATTTATAAAAAATCAATTAGTTTAAATACTAGAACGTTTATATTTTATGTTCAGAAATTAAAAAACTATAAACTTGAAAAATATTTTAATCTATAATTTATTGAAACTATAATTTATTGAAACTATAATTTATTGAAACTATAATTTGAAACTAAATGAGGGTGGTAATTTGGTTAAACATTTCAATGTAATGATGGCAGCACTTATTTCTGGAACAGTGGCATTATTCACTTCTGTTTTAGGAGTTTCCGGTACCATCATTGGATCAGTATTAAGTTCATTTCTCTATCAATTGCTTACAGGTTATTCAGAAGAGAAATATGATGAAGGTGCAATTAGAAAACCTAAGCTGGCTAATGAGATTGTGTATATATTTCCATTAGTGGTAATAGGAATCATAGAATTGATATTTGCCCTATCCGCATTGCATTATGGATTCGAAATGATCTTTGGTTTTTTAGAATCTGCAGTGGCTAACAACTTATTCAGATTAATGGGGCTTGGTTTAATCGTTTTAGGAGCTTACCCTTTCTTTAATTCAAATAACATCGATAAAAGGAATGGTGCTGTTGTATTGATTTTAGGAGTATTATTGCTTTTAAGAGGTTTGATGGATGTAACTGACATCACTTCAAAAATATTCTATATGATATTTGCAAGATTTGACATGTTCTTTGCATTCTTTGTTGTAATTACTTTAGCAGTTGTTATTATAAACATCTTAATATCTTCTGATAATGATTATTTCAAAAACAATGAGTTTGTAAAGAATCATAAGCCTGTAAAACCTCATGCAAGAAAAGTGGATACTTCATTTGTAAAAAGAGGTCCTGCAGTTAAAGGAAGAGGATTCAGAAATCAACCAGATGCAGATAAACAGGACTCTATTCAAATAGATATTGATCATCAAGACAATATTCAAAACCCATATCCAGGCCAAAATCAATATCCGGACCAAAATCAATATCAATACCAAGATCAGACTCAAAATCGTCCTCCAATCTATGAAGAGGAAGTGATTCTTGTAAATAATCCTGAAGATCCGGATAATCCTATAAGAAAAAGAATCTTGAAAAAAGTGAAATCCGCTAATGGTATGGATGATGATAAGTATCAGGATATGTATATAATTGATGAGCAACAATAAAATTAGAAGTAAAAATATTATAATGAAATAATAGAAAAAGGAAAATCATATTTTCCTTAATCTCTTTTTTTTTAAAGCTTAAACTTTTTTTATTAATTTATTTTAATTAATTATTTTTTTAATTAATATCAGTTTTATATTAACTTATTTTATTTTTTTAAAAAAGCAGTTTGGCCTTAATTGGACCTTCTCCATGTGTTTCCACATTTGGCACATCTGATGAAATAAGTTGGTGCTTCATCAGCAGACCTTGTTTGGACTGTCCACCAATACCCTTTTGTTCCTCCACATTTATAGCATGTGATTTCTTTTGTAGGCAAAGCGACATTATTGTTGTCGGTAACAATAACTTCGAGCTCCTTTTTTCTCTCTCCTTCAAACTGATACTCCTTTTCAATGTCTTCATCGGATATTTTATCCTCATATCCGCATTCGCATCTGATCAGATTTCCATCAGGTATCAGTATTTTGCCGCAGTTTGGACAGAATCTCATGTTTTGTCTCCAAATTTCGATTTTTTAGAAATATTCTTAAAAATATAAAATATCATTGAAAAAAGTCTATAATCTATTTGTTCTAAAAGTTCTAATAATTTCTAACTTTTTTCTACTTTTTCATGATAAATTTGTCATAATTCATCATTATTTATCATGGTGTTTATTAAATTTTTCCATATTTTTATCATAGATTCATAAAAATTTTATCATTTTTTTAAATGACTTTTCTATATTTCCATTTAGGATATTTTACTACATTCTTTATAATTTTCCTATAATATAAATTTTTAGTTTTTTAATGTTTTTTTCACTAAATTTCCACTTATATAATTTATTATATTATATTTTTTTATAATTGTCTCAATTGTTTAGAGATGATTTTCTTAAAAATACATTTTTTTCATTTTAAGTCATGCCAATAATAGGGATTTTCATAAGATAATTTCCATAAGTATTAAAAAAATATCACTTAGTATTAAAAATTTTTTGAAATTCCTAATAATTTGTAATAATTTATCATGATAAATCAACATATTTATATACAATGTATATTAAAAATTATAGTATACGAAAGAATGGAGGAAATATCAATGATTGAAATTCGCTTCCACGGACGTGGAGGACAAGGTGCTGTAACTGCAGCAGAAATTTTGGCAAAGGCAGCATTTAAAGATGGTAAATACTCTCAAGCGTTCCCATTCTTCGGTGTAGAAAGAAGAGGAGCTCCTGTTATGGCATTTACCAGAATCGACACAGAACCTATCAATTTAAGATATCAGGTTTACAACCCTGATCATGTGATAGTTCTTGATGACGGTCTTTTAAGTGTTGTTGATGTTTATTCTGGATTGAAGGAAAATGGTGAAGTTATTATAAATACCCATGAGAAAGTTGAATCTGAAAAATACGATGTATTTGATGTTGATGCAACAGGCATCGCACTTGAAATTTTAGGTGTGAACATTGTAAACACCATTATTTTAGGATACTTTGCTAAGAAGACCGGTGAAGTAAGTATCGGTTCACTTATTGAAGTAATTAAGGAAACTTTCCCAGGTCCAATTGGAGAGAAAAACGCAGTGGCAGCTCAAAAAGCTTATGATATGGCTTAAGGCTGTAATAAAATTTATAAAATTAATTTATTATGAAAGGTGATTAAATGGTTTCTATTGGATGTGCAATTAGTGAACCTGGAAGTACACGTAAAAACAAAACAGGGAGTTGGAGAACTTTCAAACCAATCCTTGATAAAGATGCTTGTGTAGATTGCAATAACTGTCTCATGTTCTGTCCGGAAGGATGCGTAAACAAGGACCATGACATCGATTATGATTATTGTAAAGGATGCGGTATTTGTAAAGAAGAATGCCCAGTTCAAGCTATTAAAATGGAAATAGAATAATTATATTCTATATTATGTTGATAATTGGATAGAAATGTCTATCATTGATAAAAAATAAGAGTGGAGAAAATTTTATGGCAAAAGAAATTATGACAACAAATAGAGCAGTTGCTGAAGCTGTAAAGTTAGCTAAACCACAAGTTGTT
>CACYJH010000024.1 GCA_902774685.1 uncultured Methanobrevibacter sp. | reverse complement strand
GGGTTACTCTCGGCAGACCATTACTATTCTATCTTATTTTATCTTTTGATCTTATTTTAAAGCATTCCAAATTCCGATTATTTTGTGAGCGGTGCATTCTATTTCTTCTTTTGTATGGGTAGCCATAACAGTTAATCTTAATCTGCTCATATCTTTAGGAACTGATGGCGGTCTGATGGATGATACTAAAATTCCTTCTTTTTCTAATTCCTTAGAGAATCTGTTTGCTAAATCTGCAGGACCTATGATGATTGGTATGATTGGTGTTTCCCCATCCACTACATCTAATCCTGCATCATTAAGGCTCTTTCTCATAAGTATTGTATTTTCATTTAATTTGGATAAATATTCTTCGCCATTTTCTTTCAATAAGTTTAATGCAGCATTTGCACTAGCTATTGTAGATGGTGAAAGTGCTGTTGAGAATATGAATGGTCTTGATTTGTTTATAAGATAATCTATGTAGACTTGCTTTCCACTCACATATCCTCCTTCAGATGCAAGTGCTTTGCTTAATGTTCCTATTTGCAAATCAACTGATTCATTCAAATCAATTCCTGTCTTGTCCTTATAGTATTCAACTGTACCTTTTCCGTTTTTGCCGATTACTCCAGTTGCATGGGCTTCATCAATGATAAGGCAACAGTTGTATTCATCAGCTATTTTTGCAAGTTCGGGAAGTGGAGCAATGTCTCCGTCCATACTGAAGACTCCATCTGAAACTATAAAGAAATTGGATTTATTATTTGATTCAATCTCTTTTTTGATAAGATTCTCTAAATCTGAAGTGTCCTTATGCTTATATATTCTAACACTTGCTTTGGAGATTCTTGTTCCATCTATAATGCTTGCATGATTCAATTGATCAGAGAATATGACATCATTTTCTTTACTAAGAGCATAAATCACTCCTAAATTAGTCATATATCCTGTATTAAAAATAAGTGTAGATTCAGTGTTTTTAAACTCAGAGATATTGTTTTCAAGCTCTCTAGCTTCAAAAGAAGCCCCAGTAGTTAGTCTTGAACCAGTTGAACCTGTTCCATATATGCTTGCCTCCTGGCATGCTTTTATTACTTGTGGATGGTGTGTCAATCCAAGGTAGTTGTTGGTTCCAAATACAAGAAATTCCTTCCCATCATTATCGATGGCCCTTGTAGAAGAGATAAACCTTAAATCATCTACTGTTCTTAGAAGATCATTCTCTTTAAGTTCATCAAGTTCTTCTTTAAGATTTTTTTCAAGATTTGGATTCATAATATCATCAATATGTTTAATTTTGATTTATCGTTTCTTCATTCAATCAGCACGATTTGATTTTCAAGATAATCTATCAAATCAACTAAAGTGTAATCATCATTCAATTGTTTGGAATCTACGAAGAATACTCTTCCTCCAATAGGATTTCCTTCTTCTTTTAGGATAGGTATACGTTCATAATTGTCTTTTGTCCCTACATATCCTATGACATAACTTGGATCATCTGACCAGCATAATTCAGCCACTATTCCTTTGCAGCTTGCTATTTTGGATGCAAGAATCAATGCCTCTTCAAGATGGAGTCCTTCCCTTCCATCATTTTTCAATGATTCCTTATATTTTGTAATGTCTGCACTAGCTATTCCAGTGACTCTGACTCCCTTAATGCCTTTATCGTCTATTCTTTTACCTGTATCCTTATCAATAAGCATAGCTCCATGCATGCTTTCTTCAAGGTCTAGCAGAGTTTGAATAGCTATTTCTGCAGATTCTTCGCTAACTGAATTTTCCTTCAATATGTCTTTGGCAAGATTCAACCCCTCTTCTTTGGAATTGACTTGATGCTGATTTATATTCAATCTTTTCCTGTAGATGATGTCATCCTCATCAATCTCTTCTATCTTGAGGTTTATGAAATCTGGCTTTCCTCTCTCATGAGTGATTGCCCTTCTATAGACATTTATCAATTCCTCTTCGATTTCATCTTCTCTTAAAATACGTTCTGCTCCTGAGATGTGCTTTCCACCTTCTTCATGAGGACCTCCCTTTGAACATCGCATTTTTATACTGTACATCATATGATCTTGCCTATCTTAAATTTTTACTATAATCTATTTGTCTTTTATAATTATTAATGTTTAATATGAATTTAATATGAAAATTCCCATTTTGGCATGATGATTTTTTGCTAAAAATTTTCATTTAACTTAATTGATTTAAGATACATTTAAAATGATAGTTGTATGTATGGAATGTATTTTAATAAGGCATAACTATAATTTAATTAAATTATTTTTTTAATTAGATATTTTAAATTAAGAGTATCTACATAAAAGAATTAAAATTTTTAATTTTAGTAAAATTTCTTAAAATTTTAGTAAAAAATAGTGAATCAGAATTAGAGAAAAATAGAAAAGTAGAAAAAAAATTGAAATATTAAAATTTTAAAAATGAGAAAAAAAATGAGAAAATTAGATGTTTAAATTAAACATCTATTGAAAATTTAATTGTTTAGTTGTTGATGGCATCCTTGACCTTGTCAAAGATTCCTTTTTTGTAGACCTTGATTTCGTCTCCACTTATTTCACCGAATTGGATCAAGAGCTTTTTTTGTTCTTTAGAGAGTTTTTGAGGAACAACAACGGTAATGTTTACATAAAGGTTACCTTTGCCTCCACGTCTCATATAAGGCATACCTTGGTCTCTTAATCTGAATGTGGTTCCGCTTTGGGTTCCAGGTGGAATCTTAAGCTCGACTTCTCCATTGATTGTTGGAATGTCTACAGTGTCACCTAAACTTGCTTGGACGAAACTGATTTGTTTTTCATAGTAAAGGTTAGCTCCATCCCTTTCAAAGTATTCATGTCTTTTGATGTAGATTTCCACATAAAGGTCTCCGTTTCCTCCGCCAACATCACCAACATTTCCTTCACCGGATACTCTTAAACGGTTTCCGTTTTCAACACCTGCTGGAATCTTGATGTTGAGGGTTTTGCTTTCCTTGATGGTTCCTCTACCTTTACAGTTGTGACATGGCTCTTTGATGATTTTACCGGTACCGCCACACTCGCCACATTGGACAACATTCATCACTTGTCCAAATAGGCTTTGTCTGATTTGTTTTCTTTGACCGGTACCTCCACAGGCAGGACAGGTTTCAACTTCACTTCCAGGTTCTGCTTTGGAACCTTCACAAACAGGACAGAATACATCGTGTCTAACGGTTATCTCTTTTTCTGCACCATTTGCTGCCTCTTCTAAGGTGATTTGAATTTCGGTGTAGATGTCACTTCCTCTTCTTGGTCCAGCACTGCGGGACCTGGATCTGCCAGTACCAAATCCGAAGAGATCGAAGATGTCTTCTATTCCCCCTCCTCCAAATCCTTGGAAGATGTCTTCAAAGTTTACGTTTCTAAAGATGTCTTCGTTAGAGAAGCCTTCCATACCTGCATGACCAAACTGATCATATCTTGACCTTTTCTCTTCATCGGATAGGACAGCGTAAGCTTCACTGATTTCCTTGAACTTTTCAGTAGCTTCCTCTTTTTTATCCTCTTCCACAACGTCAGGATGGTATTTTCTAGCTAATTTACGATAAGCCTTTTTGATTTCCTTCTCATCAGCAGTTTTATCTACTCCGAGAACTTCATAGTAGTCACGCTTCTCTGCCATTTCGTCACCTATAAAAATTTTAATGATTGATATCAGTTTAGAATAAAGTTATTTTTCATTTGCATTGTTTTGTTTCAATTATTTTAAAAATAGTATAGAACTATTAATTAAAATTTAATTAAACTATTATTGAATATTTTTGAATTATTTTAATTGAATTATTTTTTCTAAATTCTTGATTCTATAATTTAATTAAATTTTACTTAATAATAAGTTACTAAATTAATTATTAGTTAATTTTAATATTTAAATTTAATTTATTTTTCTAATATTTTAATAAAAAGAATTCTTTTTAGACATTGAATGAGTATAGTGGCTAAGAATTTTTTTAAGGAGGAATGTCTAAAAGAATTCAATTTATTATTTTTGAGAGGTTATAAACATAACATAAATCAAAAAATAAAATAGATTAAAATTGATTTTAATCTATAATAAGTTTGATTTAATTATTTTTTCTCTTCGAATTCAGCATCGATAGTGCCGTCATCATCATCTTGTGGTCCTGCTCCTGCGTTAGGGTCAGCACCTGCTGCTCCAGCTGCATCTTGTGCTGCTTGTTGAGCTGCTGCAGCTTCTTGGTAGATTCTTGCACCGATGTCTTGAACTACTTTGGTAAGTTCGTCTGTTTTCTCTTTGATTGCTGCAATGTCATCGCCGCTGATTAATTCTCTTAATTCAGCAACTAATCTTTCAATGTTGGATCTTTCGTCATCAGAGACTTTGTCTTTGATTTCGTCTTCATTGATGGTTTTTTCTGCAGTGTAAATCATAGAGTCTGCATTGTTTCTTACTTCAATTTCTTCTTGTTTCTTCTTGTCTGCTTCAGCATTCATTTCTGCTTCTTTAACTGCTTTTTCAATTTCTTCATCAGTTAATTTGGTAGAGGAAGTGATGGTAATGGATTGTTCTTTACCGGTTCCTTTGTCTTGAGCAGTTACGTTGATAATACCGTTTGCGTCGATATCGAAGGTTACTTCAATTTGAGGCATTCCTCTTGGTGCAGGAGGTATTCCTACTAATTGGAATCTTCCAAGAGTGGTATTGTCTGCTGCCATTTTTCTTTCCCCTTGAACTACGTGAATGTCTACTGAAGGTTGGTTGTCTGCTGCAGTTGAGAAGATTTGAGATTTTTTAGCAGGAATTGTAGTGTTTCTTTCAATAAGGGTAGTTGATACTCCACCTAAGGTTTCAATACCTAAGGATAATGGGGTAACGTCTAAGAGAACTAAGTCTTTGATTTCTCCAGCGAGTACTCCACCTTGGATAGCTGCACCCATTGCTACACATTCCATTGGGTCAATTCCTCTTTCTACAGGTTTGCCAATGAAGTTTTCAACGAATTTTTGTACGATTGGCATTCTGGTAGGTCCACCAACAAGGATGATTTTGTTGATGTCGTTTTTGGTCATTTTTGCGTCATCTAATGCTTGTTTGATAGGTTGACCACATTTGTTTACGATAGGATCTACCAATTCTTCTAATTTTGCTCTGGTTAAGTTGTTGATGAGGTTGTGAGGTTTGCCGTCTGCACCCATACAGATGAATGGTAAGTTTACTTCACTGGTTAAGGTAGTGGATAATTCGATTTTTGCTTTTTCAGCTGCTTCTCTTAATCTTTGTACTGCTTGGTCATCAGTCATTAAGTCAATGCCGGTTTCAGCTTTGAACTGTGATGCTAAGTAGTTCATGATTGCATTGTCCATGTCGGTACCACCAAGTTGGGTGTCACCGCTGGTAGATTGTACTTCGAATACTCCTCCACCAAATTCCATGATGGTTACGTCTAAGGTACCTCCACCTAAATCGAATACTAAAATGTTTACATCATCGTCATCATCTTGTTTGTCGATACCATATGCTAAACTTGCAGCGGTAGGTTCGTTTACAAGTCTTACTACATCAAGACCAGCAATGGTTCCTGCATCTTTGGTTGCAGTTCTTTGGTTGTCGTCAAAGTAAGCAGGTACGGTAATAACCGCTTTTTCAATAGGTTCTCCTAAGAATGATTCTGCATCTTTTTTGATCTTTTGCAAGATTTTTGCAGAGATTTCTTGTGGAGTGTATTGTTTTCCTTGGATAGTTACTTTGTAATCGGTACCCATTTTCCTTTTGATTGCACTGATGGTGTTTTCTGGGTTGGTTACAGCTTGTCTTCTTGCTGGTTCACCAACTAATTGTTGTCCGTCTTCAGTGAATGCTACATAACTTGGGAATGCTTTACCATATTGGCTTGCACCTTCTGCACTTGGGATAACGGTTGGTTTACCACCGACAAGTACAGATGCTGCAGAGTTACTAGTACCTAAGTCAATTCCAATAATTTTTTCTTTTTTAGTATCAGACATATTTTTCACCTTTACACTTGATTTTTTTAAATTGGTTATTTTGATTTTTTTTTATTCATCGAACATTTTTTCAAATGTTTGAGTCGAGTTTTGGTTTTCAAATATTCTTTTTTTTTAAGGATATTTGATTTGAAATTATTTAATTAATAATTTATAAGTATGAATTTTATTTTTTTAATTTTTGAACTTCTATTCTTTTTTAGCTTTTTTACAAACTCTTACTTTAGAGTATTTGATAACCTTATCTTTTAAGGTGTATCCTTTCATAAGTTCATCAACGATTTCATTGTTTTCATGATCAGGACTGTCTACAGTGAGCAACGCTTCATGTTTGAATGGATCGAATTTTTCTCCCACTGCAGGAATCTCTTCTACACCTTCTTTTTCTAAAGTATTTTTCATCTTTGAATAGATTAGCTCTAAACCTTCTCTTAGTTCTTCTTCATTAGTTGAATTTTCAAGAGCCCTTTCCATATCCTCATAGACATCAAGGAATTTCACGATAAGCCCTTCGTTTGCAAATTTGATTAAATCTTGCTTTTGCTTATCATTCTGTTTCCTGAAATTATCAAAGTCTGCTTGAAGTCTTTGAATATGTGATTTAAGCTCTATGATTTCTTCATCTTTTGCTTCAAGGTCTTTTTTTAATTTAGCTAATTCATCGTCTTCACATTCATCTTCGCCATCTTGTGAAGATTCTTCAGATTCAGAAGGATTTTCATCTTCTTGGACTTTTGATTGATCTTCTTCTTCAATCTTTAAGTCTTCTTTTTCTTCTTTTTCTTTCTTAGCCACATTTTCACCTTTAATGAATTTATCATAAAGTAATAATGAAAGAGAAAGAGAGCGATAAGCTCCTTTAATATTATGACTTAAATCAAAGAGTTTAGATTTTAGGATTTTCTATCATATGGGTTAATAGAAAATTGTGTTTTATGTTTCTAGATTTAGGGCATGTATTAAATCTAAAAAATCTTTGTTTATAGTGTGATTTTTAAAGAGGATTTGAAATATTCTTTGATTTGTGTTTTATCCGTTTCGTTATCATATTTTAGAATTTTATAGGTTTCTTACAATAACTTTTTTGTTTTAAGCCACTTATCAGCAGAAATTTTACTTTTCGATTTGTTAAAGTTCTGCTTTTGATAAATGACCAGTGGATTTAGATTTTATTTTGTCATTTTATATTAAAGTAACAAAATGTTATCTTTCTCTATACTTATTATAGTAACAAAATGTTATATAAAGATTTCGGTTTTTAGTAACAAAAAGTTAATATAATACTTATGACTTATATTTTATTGTAGAAAGTTTTATGAATTTTTTTTACTCATAATAAAAAGAATATAATAATAACATAATTTTAAGAAGAAAATTCATAATAAAATTTCATATTAAACAATAAATACTATTTTATAATTATATATTTTAAGAAATGGAGGTCAAAATATGGAACACAATCAAGGTCAACAGAATGATGTTGATATGGAAGCGATTCTTGATGTTATGGGATGCAAGACCAGACGTGACATCATGGATCTTTTAAGAGAAGAGCCAAGATTTGTTAGTGAAATATCTCAAGAGCTCCAAATAGGTCAGAAAGCTATCATTGAGCATTTAAGGGCTATGGAAGATGTAGGTATCTTGACATCTTCAACAAAAAAAGTTGTTAGAGGCCGCCCTCGTAAGTATTATGACATGCCAAATGATGTGAATGTGCATATTACAATTACTAAAAACTCATTCAATGTATCTTTTTCTGAAGATTTATTAAATCCTAATAATGATATCAAACAATTGCCTTCTGGTGATGAATGGTCAAAATTATTGGATATTGAAAAAAGAATAGATCAAGGCCATACAGAAGCTATTGAAGAATTGAAAGCTCAAATACGTTTATACGACAACTTGAAGGAAAGAGCTGAATACATTTTAGAAAGAACTTATAATAGATATTAATTATTAATAAAAGAAGTTATTATAAAATAAATAATTAATTATAATTAACATAATAATATAATATTTATTATCTTTTTATTTTCTTTCTAATTTTACTATTTTTACTATTTTTATAAATCTTTTAATCTTATTCCAGCAACAATTGCCTGTCCTAAGGATACTGATCCGTCTCCAGGACATGAGTTGATATGCTGAATAAATTCAAATCCCTCATTTTCAACATATTCCTTGATATGTGATGTGATTGCTTCGTTGTAGAATACTCCACCAGTTGCACCTATTGTTTTAATTCCTTTTTCTCTTGCAGATTCAACTGCAAGTTTGGCAAGTCCTACACTCACTGCCTTTTGTCCTGCAACTGCAATCTTATGAAGGTCTTCTCCTTCTTCTATTTTATCTACAACATATCTCATAATTGCTGTTGTATCAAGAATCTTTCTGGTGCCGTTTTCATCTTCGTATTCCTTGATTATTATTGGGAAATCCTCGAGATTGTCATCTTCCTTGTAATCATATGCATAGGATTCCAATTTCATGGAAGCCTCTCCTTCATAGCTTCTTTTGTCACAGATGTGGAGTGCAGTTGATACTGAATCAAGAACTCTTCCTGTACTTGTATTTATTCCAACATTGAGATTGGTTTCCATTTGCCTGAATAGGCTTTTTATTTCAATTGCACCATGCTGGAATGAATCAACGTAATTTTTGTTTAATAGTTCATTTACATAATCTTCAGTGTACTTCTCATTTTCGTAGTCACTATTTGGATTTGCTAATATTGATGCCAACATTCTAACTGGGAATTTGGTGCATAAGTCTCCACCAGGCATCTTTTGAGGCATTAGGGAAGCGGTTCTTTCATATTCCTTGATGTTTGTGTATAATATTTCTCCTCCCCAGGAGTTGCCGTCTCCACCATATCCTACTCCATCTGCAGCTATTATGATCATATCATTGTTTTGGTCATTTGTGTAATGGTCATTCAACAGTGAAATTCCATGAGCATGATGATGCTGCACTGGAATAAGTGGGCAATCATATTCTTCTGCATATTCCTTTGCCAATCTTGTTGTAAAGAATTGTGGATGCAAATCGCAAGCTATTGCATCGAAACTGTCTGTTTTTGTAATCCTCATCATATGCTTGATGGCTTCTTGCAGGAATTCATAGGTTCTGTATTTGTTTGTATTTCCAATATGCTGTGATACATATGCCTTTGAATTCTTTAGGATAGTAAATGTAACATCAAGTTCAGGACCAAGAGCAAGGACATTCAGATTGTCGAATTCAGGATTCAAATCTGTATATTTTCCTTTTAGGTCATAAGGTTCTGGAGTGTATCCTCTGGAACGTCTTATGAAAGCAAGCTCATTGTTTCTGAATCTTGCTACAGAATCATCGCATCTATTCAATATTCTTCTGTTGTGAATGAGGTAATAGTCAGCTATTGTATCGAGGTTTTTGAGTATTTCCTCATTTGTAATCATCATTGGCTCTCCAGGAACATTTGCGGAAGTCATAATGTATGCTGGAGTGTCAGTATGATTGAACAATAAGTGATGCAAAGGAGCATATGGCAACATAACTCCAATGTTATGCAATCCTGGTGAAACTGACTGTGCAAAATCATAGCTTTCATTCTTTTTGAGGATGACGATAGGCCTTTCCTTTGACAATAATGTTTCCTCTTCAGCTTCAGAAACCATTGCATATCCCTTGACGGTTTCAATATCTGGGCTCATCACTGCAAATGCCTGGTTTTCTCTGCCTAATCTTTCCCTTAAAAGATTAACAGTATCTTCCAACATCACATTGGCAACCAAGTGTGTTCCACCAATTCCCTTAATTGCAAATATCTTGCCTTCATCGAGGAGCTTTGCAGTTTCTTTTAAAGGGTCCTCACAATCAACCTTAACTGGAGTTTGATCATCATTCTTATATAATTCCAAGGATGGTCCACAGACTTCACAGCAGCTTGCTTCTGCGTGATAACGTCTGTCAAGAGGGTTTTTATATTCCACTTCACAGTCTTCGCATAATGGGAAATCATCCATTGTGGTCTTGTCCCTATCGTATGGAACGTTTTCAATTACGGTAAAACGTGGTCCACAATCTGTACATGCATTGAAAGGATAATTGTATCTTCTGTTGTTTGGATCGTTTATTTCCTCCAAACATTTATCGCAGATTGCTAAATCCGGCGGAATGACAGATGTTCCTGAGAAACTGTCTGAACTTTCCTTTATTGTAAAATCAGCATATTCTTCATCATCTTCAAGTTCTTCAGTTTCTAAGTTGTTTATTTTAGCTATTGGTGGAAGTTCATTTTGGAGTTTGAATATAAAGTCAGCTATCTGTTCATCGGAACCTTGGATTATTATCTCAACTACATTTCCCAAGTTTCTTACATAACCTGTCAATTCCAATTCAGTAGCTATCCTATATACGAAGGGTCTGAATCCTACTCCCTGCACTATCCCTTCTACCAATACCTTTTCTGTTTTCACTTGTTCCACCATAAATAAAATTTAATAGATTATAATTTTAAAGATAATCAAATATAATAAATAATTGAATATAATTAATAATCAATATAATAATTATATATTATAGTAATTATAAATCTTTTTAATATAATATTTTCGATTTAACTGAAAAATTTATTTTATAATGTTTGTGATAAAATGAAAGAAATTCTTAAAAGTCTTGCTGAAGGTGAAATTTCAATTGAAGAATGTGAGACTCTTTTAAAGGCTGAAAGCATTAGGGAATTGGATGAGGTGGCTCAAATAGACACTTCCCGTAAGGAAAGAACCGGATTTCCGGAAGCTATTTTAGCAGATAGCAAGGATTATGATGATTTGCTATTTATCATTAAAAGATTTTTTGAAAAACAGGAATCCGGCAATGATTCACTTGAATTGAAAAACAACATTATCATTACAAGATTATCTAAGGAAAGATATGAATCATTGGAAAAAGATTTGGCTTACCTTCTTGAAAAGGGAATCAAGTTTGATTACAATAAGAGAGCTAAAATCCTGATAATCTATAAGGATTCTTTAGTTGACTTCAATCCGGAATATGGCAAGGTAGGGCTTTTGACTGCTGGAACCTCTGACATTCCAATCGCTGAGGAAGCGAAAGTCATTGTTGAACAGGGAGGATGTGAAGTCATCAGTTCCTATGATATCGGTGTTGCAGGAATTCATAGGCTTTTCCCGCAAATTGCACATATGGTGGAAGAGGATGTTTCTGCATTTATCGTTTGTGCAGGAATGGAAGGAGCATTGCCTTCTGTTGTAGCAGGTTTGGTGGACGCTCCTGTAATTGCAGTTCCAACTTCTGTAGGTTATGGAATCGGTGCAGATGGTAAGGCAGCATTGTATTCAATGTTGCAGTCCTGCGCTCCAGGATTATCTGTTGTAAATATTGATAATGGATTCGGTGCGGGGGTTTGTGCTTTAACCATTGCCAAGGGAATTGCTAAAAAAGTAAGAATGTCTAAAGAATAATTTGATTATTATTTTTATTATTTTAAAAATTTTATTTTGTATATTGGTGTTTATATTGATTTTTAGAGATTTTAATCCAGAAATTCATGATGTCTATAAAGTGGCTGAACTCATCTATGATGTTGATTATAGAACATTCAAGCATGTTTTCAAATCAAAGGATGAAGGTGTGGAAGCTATTAAGAATAGATTGCTCCTAATTGATTTTGCCGATGATGCTGAAGTGGATGAAAATGATCTATTCTATGTCTTTTTTGATGATGAAGACAAGGAAGAAAAAGAGATTATCGGAATGTTCAATGGTGGAAAAGGAGTGCAGCATTCCCTTTTCGGAGACATTAAAAATCAATTTAAAACCCTTGGATTCAGTGAAGCTTTAGGGCTTTCCAAAGTGTCTTTTATGGATAATTTTGTTTTGGTTGATGTTGAAGATGATGATTTTTACATCTGTGAATTAGCCATTTGCTCCAATCAAAGAGGAAAGGGCTATGGTACAGAAGCATTGGATCAATTGATTCAACTTGCAAAGGATTTGGATTGCAAAAGAGTGGTTTTGGATGCAGACTTTAGAAATGATGGTGCATTCAGACTATACAGCTCTAAAGGATTTAAGGTATTCAAGAAAAAATCATTTGGTATTCCTGGTAAAAAAAGAGGGATGCGTAATATGGAATTGATTTTAAAATAAGTTATTTTTAATTCGTAATATATAAAACTAATTATTTTTTCAATAAAAAAAAGAAGAGATAAATGAAAATTATTTTCTTCTTCTTTGGAACTCTTCTAATATTTCATCATAGCTAACTCCTTTGTAAACCAAAAGGAGCAATGTGTGGAAAATCAAATCAACAGATTCGTAAACCAAATTTTCATCATTTTTTGATGCAATAAGGGTTTCTCCACATTCTTCAGCTATTTTTTCAAGGATCTTATCCTCTGCTTTTTTATCACTATCTTTCATGATGTTTGAAGTATAGGAATCTATAGGTGAGTCTCTACGACTTTCCAATACTTTGTATACTTCTCTTATGATTTCATCATTTGCCATGATTTCACTCCTTTGCTTTAACTATTTTATTTATTTTAACTGTTTCTTTTTTGCATTACTTCTTCTTGATGCTTTTTCTGATTTGAAGTTTTAATGGTTTCAGTTAAAGCTATTAAAGGATGTTGATCATCATCGATAATGGTTATGTCATTGAAGGTTTTCAATCCTTGCTTTTCAGCGGTTTTTTCCATTCCTAATGTAATGTCCTTATTGAAATCCACTACGTAGGAATCAATCTTGTCCAAACCTAATTTCACAGATGCAACTGCCCTGTGGTGGCCATCAACCAAGATGTATCTGTCTCCAGTTTTAACTACAATGGTAGGTTCTGCCAATCCTTTTTCAAGTTCGTAGGTTCTTCCTTGCAATTCATCAGCATAAACCCTATCTTGAGTAGGCTTTATCTTTTCAACAGGTACAGCTTCTCTTGTCAATGTGGTCTTGATGTCATAGAGTTTTTCCATGGTTTCTCTGAATGCACTTACTTTAGTTGGAGTGGACCTTTCAATATGTGACCTTACAATATCTGTATTGGTCATAATTCCTTTTACATGTCTTTCCTTATCCACTACAGGAAGTCTTGAGATTCCATGTCTGAACATTACTCTTGAAGCATCGTTGATGTGCATATCCTCTCTTGCAACGATTACTTCCTTAGACATGATTCCGCTGACAAATTCGGTTTCCCAGTCCTTTAACAATAAGTCATAAGCAGTTATTATTCCAACAATCTGTTGGTTTTCGTCTACAACTGGATAACCGTCGTGCTTTGTTTCTTTCATTAATTGAATTACATCTTTATTAAGTGTATCATATCTTACAGTATATACATTCTTTGTCATGTAATCTTTTACTGTAGCTTTTTCCGTATCCATTCTTTCACCTCTATGATACAATTTATAAAAGTTAGTTCATTATTCTTCAAGTAATTCCTTAAGGATTTTTACAGTTTCTCTTGGATCTGCTTTTCCTTTGGTCAATCTCATTACTTGACCCATCAAGAAGTTTAATGAAGCTTTTTCACCATTGTGGTAATCTTCCACAGCTTTTGGATTTTCTTCAACTGCTTGTTTTGCTGCAGCTTTAACTTCATCATCTTTTACAACACCAACCAATCCTAACTCTTCAGCAATTGCTTTTGGAGTTTGTTTGTTGTTTGGCATTTGTTCAATGATTCTTTGACCTGCTTTAGTGGTGATTTCCTTATTCTGGAGCATGTTGAATAATTCAATCAAGTCATCCGCTACAATTCCACTGTCTGCAAAGTCAAGCTTATTGTAAGTCAATACTCTTTTAAGTTCGTCTCTCATCCATTTAGCTGCAAATTTAGGGTCAACTTCTTTAGCAACTTCTTCATAACATTGAGCTAAATCAAGTTCAGATGTTAGGACTTTTGCAGATTCTTCATCAATGCCGTATTCTTCCATAAATCTTTTAACTTTGTTGTGCGGTGCTTCAGGCATTACGTCAAGAACCTTATTGATTTGATCATCGCTGATTTTCATTGGAGGTAAATCTGGATCTGGGATGAATCTGTAGTCATCTGCATTTTCCTTATCCCTCATTGAAACGGTAATCATTTGTGATTCTAAGAAAGCTCTGGTTTCCTGTTTAACTTCACGACCTCTTTTCAAGAGATTTTTTTGTCTGATTACTTCAAAGTTCAAAGCTTTGTATGCACCTTTGATGGAGTTGATGTTTTTCATTTCCACTCTGTTTCCACCGTTGATGGAAACGTTTACATCTGCTCTCATGGTACCTTCTCCACGAGCTCCACCACTGTATTCCAATACTCTAATAAGTTCTTTCAAGAAGTTACGAGCTTCTTCTGGGGAGTGCATATCAGGTTCAGTAACAATCTCGATAAGTGGGATTCCAGAACGGTTAAAGTCTACAATTCCTCTATCAGGTTTGTATTGTCCAGGGTCCTCTTCCATGTGAATTTCTCTGATTCTTACACCATTCAATTCTCCTTCGTAACCTATAGGTACAGAAGTTTTCTGATATCCGCAAGGCAAGTCAGGATAATCATAGTGTTTTCTCATGAAATAAGTGAAGTTCTTATCAATTTTACAGTTAAGCATTAATGAAATCATTAAAGCATTTTCAATCGCTTTTTCATTTGTTGGAAATGGTTTAGCACCTGGTTGATTTAAACATACTGGGCAAACATTTGTGTTTGCTGGTGCTTCCTGATAGTTTGTAGGACAGTTACAAAATAATTTTGAGTCAGTTTCAAGCTGTACGTGAATCTCAAGTCCACACATCATATTTACGTCTATATTAATCCCTCCAAGGATTTTTAATATTTTTTATTTTAATTAATTTAGATTAATTTTAGTTAAATAAGAATAATTAGCTAACTAATTAGTTAACTTAAAAAATCTTAGAAAAGTTATATTAATTAACTATAAATTCATATTATGTTAATTTATGTACTATTATATTTATAAAGATTATCTTTATATGGACTATTATATAGGGAATTTTTATATTTATTCTATAGAATTTTTATAGTACACTTATGGAATTTTATTGGTAGTTTTATAGTGAATTTTTTGGTGTTTTTAGATTCCTTATTTGTATTTGTTCTTTAAGGAATCTTTAATGTATCTTTTAATGTATTGGTCAAGTTCTGGGTTGATTTCACTTTTTTCAGGGCCTAATTTGCTTTTATCAGTAAATGTTCCTTTTAGGGTTCTTCCAGTCCATTTGACTTCCTCTTCCACCCTTTTTCCATATTTTGTACCGAACATCTTAAAGAGAGGGAATTTTGTTATTCCATTGGCTCCACTCAAAATAAGTATTCCTATATTTGCCAAATTGTCAGTCCAGGTTCCGCAGATAATCTCTAAATCTGGGAATTCAAGCCTTATTGTAGACACCACTTTAGCATAATATAATGATGCAGGTTGGGAGCTGTTTACATATTCGGTTTCTGGGTGAGGATTTAGGGAATAGAAGATCACTCTATCGATCTTATGTTCTCTGATGTAATCCTTCAGATATTCCACATCTTCGAAGCTTTCTCCAAGACCAAGTATTATTGTGATTGCTTTCTTGAATCCGAGATCTCCTGCTGTATCCAACATATCGCTGATTTGATCAAGTGGCTTGCTTGGACAGACTATCTTTTGAAACTCAGGATTTGCTGCTTCAACAGCTCCTGTGATGCCTTTTATCTCAGTTCCGTATTCCTCCAATTCAGAGGTTATTCCTGTATTGAGCCATACTCCATCTCCGGTGATTGAGTGTATGTTTTCAGCTATTGATTTGATTTCCTTAGTTGTAAAGGATTTGTATCCTCCAGAAAGGAATTCTATATTCCATCCAAGTCTGCTGCACATTTCAGCTTCTGCCAATATGTTGTTTACTCTACGTTTCGCCTTGGTCGGATCCTTGATTTTATTCTTTTGAGTGCTCATATAGCAGAATTTGCAATCTCCTTTATCGCACCACCATGATAAGAAAACAGCCCTTTCAAGACTTATTTCATCATATCCCTTTTTTAAGCTAAGATTGTTAGCTTTTGTAATCAATTCAAGTGTTTCAGTGCTGTTTATACTGTTCATGGTTTTCGCCTTTGGTCTTTAATTTCTTAACAATTAATTATTTCTTTTTATCTTCCATTTCCTTATTTATTTATAATATATTCTTATATATTAAATTTTGTAAATATAAACTTATAATGATTTTTTTACGAGGATATTTGCATAGATGTAATATGGATTTTTGAATGATATCTGATTTATGTAATAGAAACATTTATATACTATGTTAATCAACATATTATTACTGTCTTTATTACAGATATTTTTTTATAAAACTTGATTTGCAATTATGCCGTCGTAGCTCAGTAGGTAGAGCGTTCGGCTGTTAACCGATTGGTCACAGGTTCGAGCCCTGTCGACGGCGCTTTTGGGCCCATAGCTTAGCCAGGTAGAGCGCTCGGCTCATAACCGGGATGTCATGGGTTCGAATCCCATTGGGCCCATTGCACAATTAAGTTTTATTGCATTCGTATTTTATGCTCCGATGGTGTAGTCCGGCCAATCATTTCGGCCTTTCGAGCCGAAGACTCGGGTTCGAATCCCGGTCGGAGCATTTTTTATATTTGAAAGATTTTTGGGAATCTCCTTCCCTCTCTTAGCAGCGGGGGTGTCCGAGCGGCCAAAGGAGACAGGCTTAGGACCTGTTGACGCAGGTCTACCAGGGTTCGAATCCCTGCTCCCGCATAATCTTTTTTTATTTTTATTATTGGTATTTAACTGCCGGGGTAGGGTAGGCGGTCATCCTACGGGACTGTGGATCCTGTGACTCGGGTTCAAATCTCGGCCCCGGCCCCATTTTTAAACTTTTTTTATAATAATTTTTTAATGATTATTTCAATTTAATTATTTTATATTTGTTATTTTAGAATTTTAACGAATTTCCAATATTTTTTAAAATTTTTTAAATATTCTTTAATTATTCTTCAAATTTTTTTCAAATATTTCTAAATATTACTTTTCAAATGCTCTAACTGCTTCTATTTATATATAAAAAAATAAACTAAAAGTATTAAGGTTACATTTAAAGTGGGTTTTAATATGGCTAAAAAAGGTTCAGCAGAAGAAAGAGATTTAGTTCATAAATTATGGGATAGAAATTTTGCAGCTATGAGGGCTCCAGCATCTGGAGGAGCTACTAAAAAACCATTGCCTGATGTTATTGCAGGAAATGGCAAGATTTACTTAGCTATTGAAGTAAAGACAACTACTAAAGATAAGATTTATATTGATCATCCTCAAATAGATGCTTTGATTGAGTTTTCAGAGACTTTCGGTGCAAATCCATATCTGGGTGTTAAATTCAAATACACTAAATGGTTTTTCTTATCTCCAGATTTAATAGAAAAGACTAGGAATGGAAATTATAAGGTAGAAAAGGATTATTGTTTAGAAAAGGCATTTGAGATTGACGAAATCTGTGGTTTTGATAAACAAGTTAAATTCTAATCTTTATTCTTTATTTAAATAGTCAAAACTATTTATTTTTCTATTTTAATTGTTTTTTATTATTTTTTAATTATTTTATTCCTTCAATGTCTGTTTTTATCAGTTAAACTATTTTTTTATTTTAACAATAAGTTTATATATTATTAAAACATACTTTATAATACTGTATTATTATTTATGCCAAGATAGCTTAGAGGCGAAGCGGTTGGCTGCAGACCAATTACACGGGAGTTCAAATCTCTCTCTTGGCTTTAGGTTAACATATCAAATATGTTAATCTCATAAGTATGGGGTTATGGTGTAACCTGGCATCATCTGGGACTCCAGTTGTCTTTGAAGAAAAACGCGTAGTCTGATGATCAGTATAAATTGGTTATGTGATGACCAATTGGAGTACTGAGGCAAGAGAAATCCTAGGATCGGGGTTCAAATCCCTGTGACCCCATTTTTTACTTACTTTTTTTATTTAGTTTTTTCAATTTTTCATATTTTATAGCTTATTTTAGGTAAATTTGCTGATATTTTTATTTAGTTCTTTTCAGTTTTACATATTTTTTAGCTTATTTTAGGTAAATTTATTTACTATCTTTTAAAAATTATTAATAAAATACTAATCAAGTGATATTATGGAAAAAATCAATAATGTTTATTGTATTGAAGGAATAATGGCTGATTCTAATTCCTATTTAATTGACAACACTGATTCCGATTCAGATTATAATTATATTCTTGTTGATACTGGAACTGGTCAGAGCAATTCAAACTTATATTCAAGCATCAGAGAGATTGGAATTGAACCTGAAGATATAGATTTGATTGTGAATACTCATTGTCATTTTGACCATGTTGGTGGAAATGATTTTTTCCCAAATGCAAAAATAGCCATTCATAAAGTGGATGCTATAGCATTAAGGGATCCTGATAGTGAATTGACCGTTTCCTCTTTATTTGGTTCAATTGTAAGGAAGCATGATGTAGATATTGAACTTGAAGAAGGAGATAAAATAGCTAATTTTGAAGTTTTAAACACTCCTGGACATACCAAAGGTGGAATATCATTATACGATGGCGAGATTCTTATTAGCGGTGACACCATTTTTTCCAATGGTGGAGTTGGCCGTATGGATATTGGTGGAGATCCAATGGACATGAAAGAATCCTTGATGCGTCTAAAAGAATTGGATGTTGAATATTTGCTTCCAGGACATGGTCCTTGGGTAAATAATGGAAATCAACACGTAAAAATGTCTTGCATGAATATGGGAATAATGTAATTTTTTATTAGATTATTCTCTCTTTTTTTTAAATTAAAACGATAATAAAAATAGTTCTTTTTTTCAAAAATAGTTTTTTTTTTTTTTAATTGATATAAAATTAAAATAAATAAAAATAGTTAAAAAAATAGTTAAAAAATAGTAAAATGGTGAGGATTAGAATCCGAATAATCCTCCTCCGCCTTCATCCATAAATTTCTTTTCTGCTTTTCCAAAAGCACCTCTTTTTACAAGAATGGAAATCTTGTCACCCTCGTTTAGGATGTCATCTGGTTGAGGAATTTCCAATTCATGATTGTCCTTATTTCTAGAAATAATGATATAATCCTTAGTTGGTGATAATTCAGAAACTCTTTTTCCAAATATCTTCTTATTTTTAATGGTCATATCCAAGATTTCTGCATTACCTGCACCAAATGCTGTTAAGTCTGCTACATTAGGTCTTGTAATAATTTTTTCAAGGAATCCTGCAGCAGTTCGCTCAGGGCTAATTACCTTATCAATTCCAACTTTTTTAAATGCCTCTTCGTGATCTGGATTACTTACTCTTGCAATGATTTGTCCATTTGTATACTCTTTAACTAAAATGCAAGATAATAAGTTTGATTCATCATTACCGGTTGTAGCTACAAAAACATTAGCATCTTCAATGTTTGCATCTTCCAAAGTTTTTGTATCAGTTCCGTTTCCACGAATAACCATAGCATCTAATTGTTCAGTTGCTTGATTACATGCTTCCTCATCGCTTTCAATAATTGTTACATCATAACCATGAATAATTAAACGGTCTGCAAGTGAAAGTCCTACACGACCCCCGCCCAAAATCACAATATACATAACAAACACCTAAACTTTTTTTAATATTAATAATTATATATCACTCAATCCGTTTTTATGCTTAGAATTATTTGATATTGACATAAAATTTTTTATGAAATATTATAAATTTTATATAATTATTCTATTGTTTTAATATCTTAATTTATATTTATAAATCTTTCGTAAAAATAGTTTTCATTAATCAAAACAATGAGGAAAATTCCAATAGTTTAGGGTCTATTCTACTGGAACTTGTTTCATTTTCTTTACATGCCTTTTTGGAATAAGGAATGCCCCTATTGTTCTAAATAATACAAGGATAGGTATGATTTCCAATCTGCCAATCCACATAAGGAAAATCAATGTTATCTTTAAAGGTGTTGGCAATCCTCCAAATACTATTCCTGTACTTAATCCATTATTACTTTGTAAGGATATTACATCGAATAATGCTGTAAATGGGTCATAGCCATATAATGTCATGACAAACCATCCAAAGATTAAGAATATGAAAAACAGGAACATATATGAAGATGCCTCTTTTATCTCTCTTTGATTGATTTTCTTATCGCCAATCCTTGTATTCAGAACTATTCCGTCTGGTGAAACCAAGTTGGTGATGGTTAAGCTTATGCCCTTTAGGATAGTGGTTACCCTAATGAGCTTTAATCCACCTACAGTAGATCCTGAGGAACCTCCAATCAGCATCAGTATCATGAGGATAATCAATGAAGAGCTTTTCCATGTTGCAAGGTCTGTAGGGGGAACTACATTTGCTCCAGTAGTTGTAATTGCAGAGACTATGGTGAAGAGTTCCTCTATAGGCACTGTTTTGTTTGTAAGCAAAATTATTGCACTTGCAAGTACAATTAGGATAATCATCAATTGGAATTGGACATCCTTAATAAGTGATTTTCCTTTTGTTTTCACTATCCTATAATGTATGGTGAAACTTGTAGCACCTATAATCATCAAAAGCATGCTGACAATATAGACCAAATCGTTTTGATAAAATCCTACATTGGCATTTTTGATGGACATTCCTCCAGTGGAGATGCTTGTAAATGTCAAGTTCACAGAATCAAAGATAGGAAGTCCCAATAAGATAAATAGCAATACTCCTATTGCAGTATAAATCAAATAGATTTCTACAGATTTCCTTAATGTATTTACAATGTTCGGTTTGATCTTTTCTTCTCTTGCTTCAGATTTGTATAATCTTGCTGCTGCAGTACCTGATCTGATTAAAATTCCGATAAATATGATTACAATTCCCAATCCACCTATCCATTGCTCCAAGCTTCTTAAAAATAGGATGGATTTAGGTAAGATTTCAACATTTATAAAAAAAGTCATTCCGCTTCCTGTCCATGCAGACATGTTTTCGAATACTGCATCTATGAAAGGAATGCCTAATGAAAGGACCATGATTGACGCTCCAATTATTGAAGCCCATAGCCAAGCAAAGGAAGATATAAGCATTCCATGCTTTAGTCTAAGGTTGTCATATTCATTCAATTTTTGAGTGAATATGGTTCCAAGAGCAAATGAAATAAAACAAGGAATTAAAAAAGCACTGACCTTAATGTACTCTCCATAGATTAATGCAACTAAAACAGGTGTCATCAATACCACACCTAACCCTTGCATTATGTACCCTAAATAGTGGAGCACAACTAATAAATCAGTTTTAGTAATATATTTCCTTTTCATACAAATATTCATTTATTTTTTGCATATTTAAATATTATTATGGTTTTGTTTTTAAATATTCAAACTATACCAAGTTAAATATATAATTTTAAATAAAAGATTTGGTATATATTTAATAAGAGACTTAATGATTTAAAAATTTATTAAAAATTGTTAAAAATTTCTAAGAAATATTAAGAATTATTTGGAATTTATTCAAAAAAAAATAAATTTTTAGCCGATTTTTATTGATTTTTGTAAAAAAGTGGTTGATAAAATGAAAAATAAAAAGGTTATCATATTCTTCATAATTGGTTTGGCCATTATGGGGGTCATGTTATATTATATTGGTATAGATGAAGTCCTTGAAGATCTTAAACAATCTAATTTATGGTTTGTTTTATTGGCTGTTCTTTTACAAGTCTTTACTTATTTTTTATACACTTGGAGATGGCATATCATTAATAATGCTGCAGATATGTCTTTAGGAATCAAAAAGTTATTGCCTATGGTATTGGTAAGTTTGGCAGTAAACAACATCACTCCAAGTGGCCGTGGAGGTGGAGAACCTGTAAGGGCTTATCTTTTGGCAAAAGAAGGGAATTATAAATTTGAAGATACCTTTGCTTCAGTAGTTGCGGATAGGTCTTTTGATACATTCCCATTCCTTATATTATCTATTATAACAATTATCGGGATTATCTCTACATTTTCATTGCCCCCAACAGTACTTGCCATATTGGTGATTTGTGTTGTTGGAATCACTGCAGCAGTTGCCATATTGATTTATTTATGTATCAATGAGGCTTTCGGAGTAAAAATTACTTCATGGATTATAAGACTTGCTCGCAGATTCTATAAGAGTTTTGATGAAAATACAGAAAAGAGAATTGTTGAAGCTGTTATAAGTTTCCAATCCACTATGAATCTATTGCTTAGAAATAGGAATATCTTGCTATATGCTTTACCTTTATCTTTTATAATTTGGATTTTTGAAATTTTAAGGGTTTATGCTGTGTTCCTTGCATTTGGTGCAACCATTTCTCCAATTGTCATTGGTGAGGTATTCATCATCGCATCCTTGGTTGGTATGGTGCCTTTGCTTCCAGGAGGTCTCGGTGCAGTAGATGGAATAATGATTCTATTATATTCCAATGCAGGAGTTACTGCTTCCATCAGTGCAGCGGCAACTGTTGTAGAAAGGGTTATTTCATTCTGGATGACAACATTTATAGGATTGATATGCCTAATGATGTTTGGAACCAACGTTTTAGACAGATCATTTTCACTTGCTGAAAGTGAAAGTTCTAAACATGATGAGCTGTCTGAAGAAGGAAAAAGAGTATTGGAACAGATAGATGAAAACTTTTCTGAAGATAGTTCCACTGAGGATTCATCTGCTGAAGAGTCTGAAGAACCAGTTCTTGAAGTTATAGATGAAGAAGAAAAAGAAGTTTTAGAAGCAGAAATAAAAAATTAATTTAATTTTATTAATTTACTCTTTTTTTTAATTTTTAAAATTAGTTTATTTTAATTTATAATAGGTTGTTCTTTCTTTTTAATTTTTAAAATTAGTTTATTTTAATTTTAATAGGTTGTTTTTTCTTTTTAATTTTTAAAATCAGCAATATAAAATAAAAATTAATTTAAAGATTATTAATTAAAATAATCTTTTTTTAAAATAATTTAATTTGGGATTACTGTAACGTTTCTTCCATAGGTACAGCCTTTATATTTGCCATCACCAGCATAAGTAAAATCACCATAGTAGTTATCCTTGCCGGCATCTTCCAGATATTGGGCATCTTCTATGAAAAATTCACCGTTTTCATCCGTTGTCGTATCCACTAAAGTTCCCATTTGGTATCCTGGCTTATGATAAGTGATGGTTTTATTAGCTACTCCTTGACCATAAGAATCCATTAACGCACCTTTAAATGATCCTCCTTCTTCAACTTCAGTAGCATTTACTATCATAAAGGTAGTGACATCATTGTTAAACTGGAACCAGAATACTCCTATACATACTGCAAGTCCAATCAGCAACAGTAAAAAATAATAACTTTCTCTTTCCATTTAAACACCTTAATAATTTTCAATAATATTTAATAATATATTGATTAATAATTTTAATAAATTTAATTATTATTTTTATTGAATTGCACTTTTAATCAAAATATTTTTTTTAGAAACTTTTTCTTTTACAATTAAATAGGAAACTTTATTTTAATGAATTAATATATAATTAATTATTAGTATAAATTAACTAACTTTAATTTGTTATAAATTAATCTCGAGATTTTAATTTATTCTAATTTTCTATAAATATTTATGGTGAAAAAATGGAAATTAACGGTGTAGAAATTAAAGATACTTACGCAGAAGGTTTCGGAATTAAAGTAACTAGAATTTTAGTAACTGCAGCTACTCCAAGATTAGCTAAAATCGCAGCAACTGAAGCAACCGGTTACGGAACTTCTGTAATTGGATGTCCTGCTGAAGCAGGTATTGACTGTTTTGTACCGCTCCTACTGCAGCTGCATTCAACTTACTTGAATCTGAAGAAACCTTAAAAACCGGTAACAAACTCAAATTCTTCGGTGACGGTTTCGAAAAAGAATGCTGCATTGACGGAAGAAAAGTACACTCCATTCCAATCATGTCTGGTGACTTCTTAGTAGAATCCGAATTCGGTTACAAAGATGGTGTAGCTGGAGGAAACTTCTTCATTTTAGCTAAAGATGTAATGGTAGGAGTAAAAGCAGCTCAATTAGCTGTAAAAGCAATTTCCCACGTACCTGGTACTATTACCCCATTCCCTGGTGGTATGGTTGCTTCCGGTTCCAAAGTAGGATCCAACAAATATTCCAAATTCTTAAACGCATCCACTAACGAAAAAATGTGTGTAACCTTAAAAGACCAAGTAGACTCTGACATCAGACCAGATGCAGACGGTGTATTTGAAATCGTTATTGACGGTGTAGATGAAGAATCTGTAAAAGCAGCTATGAAAGCTGGTATTATGGCAGCTTGTACTGTTGACGGTGTACTTGAAATTAGTGCAGGTAACTTCGACGGTAAATTAGGTGCTTACATCATGAAATTACACGAATTATTTGAATAATTCTGTAATTCATTAAAATTTAATTAAATTAGTACATTAGCTTAAGATGGTGTATTAATATTTTGAGATAATTGTATTATCTCAACTCTTTTTCTTTTTTTATTTTATTTATTTTATCTATTTTTTATATTTTTCAACAAATTTTGAAATTGCATTACAATTTATTAGGTAGAGGAATGGTTTGAATGAATGAATATTTGCTGGAGACAAAAAGCATTGATTATATGAATCCTCTTATTCAAGAAAAGGTTCAGGAATTAAAAGATCAATCATGTGATGATGCAGATTATATTAAAAGAGCTTATATCTTTGTAAGAGATGAAATTCCACACTCTTGGGATATACAAACAAATATAGTTTCAAGGACAGCCAGTGATGCATTAATAAATAAGACAGGGATATGCTGGACAAAATCATGTCTTCTTGCAGCACTTCTTAGAGCAAATGGGATTCCCTCAGGAATCAGCTATCAACTCCTTACAATAGCTGAGGATGATAGTTTAGGCCATATTGTCCATGCCTTGAATACTGTCTATATTGAAGATTCAAATAAGTGGATTAGGCTTGATGCTCGTGGAAATGTTGGAAATGAAGATGATGAGTTTAGTTTAGAAAAAGATTGCTTGGCTTTCTCACCTAGAAGCGAATTTGGAGAAATCGATTATAATGACAACAATCCTGATTTGGATGAAAGACTGGTTAATAAACTTGAAGAAACTGAGAATCTAATGGAAATGAAAATAGATTTTGAGTTTTAATTAGTTCATATTAAAAAAAAGAGTTAGAGTTTACTCTTTAAATTGTTTAGTAAACTCATTGATTTCATCAAAGCTTAAATTAACTCCTAAAACAATTCCTTCTTTTTTAAGCTCTTCAATAGCCATATTCAAATAAAATTTATCAGGACCAGATAACCAATGGGAATGAACTTCATTGACAGTGCTGTAAATTGTTTCCAAGGACTCTCTAACGTTTGCATTGTTATTGATTTTTTCAATGAAACTGTCCTCTTCACTTTCGTCCATAACTCCAATGGTTCTTGAAACAGGAGTTTTGATTCCATGGAGATGGTATTCGATGTTTTCAAGATGGCAATTGTATTTTCTAAGAATTTCCATTTCCTTTCCAATGTGATCCACACCATGCTTTTCGGTGATATGGACTAAATTAGGTTCTACAGCAGCGAAGTAGAGGTCAGTTCCACCACTTGCCTCTGGAGAAATAACTTTATTTGCACCGGCATGCTTTAATCTGCTGATGTTTTCCTTTTTGCTTGCTCTGGATGTAATCCAAGCATCCTTATACAATTCCCTTGTTGTAAGGACAATGAATAAGTTGTCAACATCACTTCCAGTTGTTACAATCATTCCTAAGGACTTGTCAATATTGAGCTTTTTAAGGGTTTTGTCCTCTGTTGCATTTGCATGAAGTGCAATTACATTGTCATTTTCTTCAATATCCTCTAATTTTTCTGCCTCTTTTTCAATGATGATTACTTTTTGGTTTCTTTTCAGTAATTCTTCATAAACTGCGGCACCTACTCTTCCAAAACCGCATAAGATATAATGATTTTCCATTTCAGCCAATTTCCTTTCCATAATTCTTCCACTCCTAATGTCATGTAGGTTTTGTGTAACTGAACTAATGATGAATGTAACGATATAAGCCAAGAGCCCTACTCCTGATAGAGCCAGTGTTACACTAAAAATCTTTTCTAATGGGGTTATAGGGATAATATCTCCATATCCTACTGTAGCAATAGTTATTATGGTGTAATATATTGAATCGTATATGTTCAGATTCATGATGAAGATGGATCCTAAAATCCCATATAATAGAATAACAATAATTATGAGGATTCCAACAATTCCTGTTTTGTCTTTTTTGATAGTTTCCAATAAGATTTCTAGGTATTTCATTTTATTCCTCATTTTTGTGTAAAATTCCGTAAATTCCAGTATTTTTTTATAATTTTAATTTTTTATAAAATTTTCAATATCTTTTCTCTTTTTGTTTTTGTCCTTATATTTAATTATTAGTATGATTATATAATATAATGTTTATTATTAATTTTAATTCATTTTTAAAATTCATATTTTTAAAAATCGTCATTTCAATAATTAATTCGAAGGTGTTATAATGGATCCAATAGATATGATGACAACAGATTATAATTGTGAGTATTTAGGGCTTTCCCGTTTGTGCTTGATGGAGAATGCCGGTAAATCATTATCAGATGAGGTGGCAACCCTTTCAACTTTTAAGTTTTCAAAACCAGTTAAGATTTTAATCTTTACCGGTTCTGGGGGAAATGGTGGAGACGGCTTTGTAGCTGCAAGACATCTATTGAATAGAGGTTTTGAAGTTGAAGTTTACTGCTTGAATACATTAGATGAAATCAAGTCTGATGACGCATTGGTAAACCTTGAAATATTGATGAATATGGAACCAAGAGTTTCACGATTGTCTGTTGATTTCATTAAGGATTCATCAGATTTGGATAGGCTTGATTTTGACTCAAACAGTGAATATATTGTTCTTGACTGTCTTCTTGGAACTGGAATCAAAGGAAAACTTAGAACAAAGGTAAGAAAAACTGTAGAATTGATCAATGAAATAGAAGGCATAAAAGTGGCAGTGGATGCTCCTTCAGGTTTGGATCCATTAACTGGAGAGATATCAGACATTGCTGTTGAAGCGGATTATACTGTAAGTTTTCATAAGATCAAGACAGGTGTCAAATTGGCAGGTGAAGAAAAGACCGGTGGAGTAATCACCTGTGATATAGGAATTCCAATTGAAGCGGAATTGTTTGTTGAAGGCGGCGATTTATTAAGATTAAAGAATAGAAAAAATGATTCCCATAAGGGAAATAACGGTAAGGTCTTGATTGTGGGAGGAAGCAAGGATTATTACGGTGCACCTGCAATTTCCGCAAAGGCAGCTATTGCAACAGGTGTTGATTTGACTTATATCTACACTCCAAAGAATGCTGCATTGCCTATCAAGTCATTTTCTGAAGACTTTATCGTGCAAGAAGCAAAAGGGGATTACTTGTCACTTGAAGATTTGGATGATATTTTGGAACTTGCATCCAAGGTCGATGCGGTCCTATTAGGTCCAGGTTCAAGTCAAATGGAAGAGACAGGCAAGCTATTCAATGTACTTGCAATGAAGATTGACAAGCCATTGGTATTGGATGCAGATGCATTGAAATTAGTGGATTTAAGTCTTGTTTCCAAAAAAGAGGATTTGATAATCACACCCCATTTATCTGAGTTCAAGTCATTCTTTAAAAACGCTTCAAAAGAGGATTTGGATAACTTGGAGAAATTTGCTAAATTGGATGATAAGGAGAATTTGGACTTTAGGAAAGTCAACGATAAGATTGATGCCATTCATAAGATCACCAAAAGCATTAATGGTTCCGTTATCCTAAAAGGAAAATATGATTTCATATTCAATGGGAATAGATTGAAGATCAATAGAACAGGAAATCCTGGAATGACTGTTGGGGGAACAGGAGATGCATTGGCAGGAATTTGCTTAAGCTTACTCTCTCAAGGATTAAACAGTTTTGATGCAGCATTGCTTGCCCCATACCTCAATGGAAAAGCTGGGGATTTGGCTTATGAAGCTCAAGGGTATGGTTTTGGGGCACAGGATTTGACTCAGTATTTAGGTGCAGTTATGAGTGGTTTGATTGAATAATCAATAATTTTTTATTTATATTAATTTTATTTTTTTTGGAATGATTAGATTGAAAAATTATTAATCTTTTATTCATTTTAATTTTATTTTTTTTTTTAGAGTGATTTAATTGACTGATTTAGTGAAAGCTATTTTTAGAAATAGGGCAAATAGATTCATTGCAGAAGTGGAAATAGATGGGGAGATAGTGAAAGCCCACTTGCCTAATACAGGCAGATGCAAAGAGCTATTGATTGATGGCACAACCGTTTATCTTAAGCCAAGCGATAATCCGAATAGGAAAACTAAGTACTCTCTCTATCTAATTGAAAATAATGGTGCACTTGTTGCCATGTATTCGCAAGAAGCCAGCAAGATTGTCATTGATGCTATTTCAAATAAAAAAATTAAGGAATTGTCTGGCTATGAGGTTGTGGAATCTGAAAAGACAATTGGCAATTCAAGAATAGACATTTATTTGGCTAATCTAGACAGCAATAAGAATCCGATTGATGAAACATATGTTGAAGTAAAATCAGTCACTTTAATCAAGGATGGAATTGCACAGTTTCCAGATGCCCCTACTGAAAGAGGCAGAAAACATTTGGAAGAGCTTATTTCACTTAAAAAAGAGGGAATCCGTTCAGTTGTATTTTTCCTGATTGAACATCCGAATGGGAATAGTTTCAGACCTAATTGGGAAAATGATCCCGAGTTTTCCAAAACTTTGAATAGGGCATACGATGAAGGTGTGGAGATTCTTGTCTATAAAACTGAAAACACCTTGGAAAATATTGAATTGGTTGGAAACTCACTTGATTTTAGTTTAGAAAACTAATCAAGATTAAAGATATTCAAATAAAAATACTTAATTGATATAAGGATTCTTTTTTTTAAAAAAAGCATATTTAACTCTAATTTTAAAAATAATGAAAAATAGATTTAAAAAAGGCGAGAATAATATGCAAAGGTTTAATTTTTAAAAAAAACATATGTAAAGGGGGTGATATGTAATTGAGTACATATTATTCTCGGATTATTATTTATTTTTTTTTATTTATAAAGTTTTTGCATATTTGCTGATATGAATTATTTTGCAAATTAAAAAGTTTTTAGCTTATGCATTATTTTACTAATTTATTAAAATTATTTTAGGTATTTAAAAAAATATCTTATTTTTGTTTATGCAAAAAAAGCATTACTTTGATAGGTTAAGTTTTAAAAAAATTAAAAAAATAAATAAAAAATAGATAAAATCAATTATCTATTTAATTTTTGATAGTTAGCATTTGTCTTCAAAGGTGATTTGTTCAATGCTGTGTAAGCTGAAAGGTGATTTTCTGCTTAATGGTTGAATGGAACCTTTGAATAATTTCATTACAACTTCACCGCTAACTCTTCTTTGCATATGGTCGAAAGCTTGATCGAGGTCTTCTCTTAAAGGCTCTTGCCATAATGCTTCGTAAACTAAATCAGCATATAATGTGCTCATATAATCTGCAAATCTTAATTCATCTACAGTTAAGACCAATTGCTCTAAAGCCTTGTGAGCGGCAATCAATAATTTAGCACCTGGAACTTCATAGGTTTCCCTACTTTTAAGACCAATCATTCTGTTTTCGATGATGTCAACTCTACCTACCCCGTTTTCACCAGCAATTTCATTTGCCTTGTTGATAAGGTCTACAAGTCCCATCATTTCTCCGTTGATAGCTACAGGAACTCCTTCTTCAAATTCAATGCTTACTTTTGTAGGAGTGTCTTTAGCGTCTTCAGCAGATTTGGTCCATTCATAGATTTCTTCAGGAGGTTCATTTGCAGGGTCTTCAAGCACATCCCCTTCGATAGCTCTTCCCCAAAGGTTTTCATCAATACTGTAGATTTTATCATAAGATAAGTTGAGGCCGTGCTCTTTTGCGTAAGCCACTTCTTCAGTTCTTGTTAAGTTCATTTCTCTAATTGGAGCAATGATCTTAAAGTCAGACATTGATCTGATGATAGCCTCGAATCTGAATTGGTCATTTCCTTTTCCGGTACATCCGTGTGCAATTGCAGTTGCGCCTTCTTTTTCTGCAATTTCAATGATTTTCATTGCAATTAAAGGTCTTGCAAGTGCAGTGCTTAATGGGTATCCTTCATATTCTGCATTTGCCTTGATTCCTCTTGCAATGTATTCATTTGCAAATTCATCTTTAGCATCTATGATGTAATGTTTACCAGTGTTGATCTTATCTGCAGAATTTTGGGATTTTTCCAATTCTTCAGGAGGTTGACCAACATCAACACATGCAGTAATTACTTCATAATTATATTCTTCTTCCAATAATTTAACACATACAGTGGTGTCTAATCCTCCACTGAATGCAAGAACGACTTTTTCCATAATAATCACTTATATTATTTAATAATTGTTAATTTAATAAAAATTTTAGTTAAAAATCTTTGTTAATTAATATAACATTTTAATTTTTGTTTTTTATTATATATAATTTTAAGTTTAAATAAAATAAACTATAAATTAATTACTGTAAAATTATGTAAATTACTAAAAACTTTTATGCGTATAGTACAATTTTTTTAAAGTTAATATTATTGCTTTTAGTACAAGTTTTCTAAGTTAAAAACTTTAAATTCTATTTTTTTTAAAAGGTGATTTGATGGATGATTTAAATAAGAATAATTTGGAATTGGAAATTATTTCTAAAGAAAGTGGAGGCTTTATCTCTGCAAACAGAAATATTTTCAACAACATTGAATTATCTGACAATTCCAAATTCATTTTAAATCAAGCCATAAAGGGAACTCCTATGATTAAGATTGGTGATTCTTATCCTAATTTGATGCTTGTTGCAGGAGTTCATGGAAATGAATTGGCGCCTCAAATATCCGCATTGAAATTAATCGATAAAATCTTTGATGCAGAGTTGAACGGAACCATTTACATTATTCCATTTGCCTCTCCAAAAAGCACTATGGATAATTCAAGATACTTTGATGGGATTGACTTAAACAGATCCACACATTTGCCTAATTCAATTACAAACATCATCTTAAAGAAGGCAAAGGAATTGAATGTTTCAGCCATTGGGGATTTTCATTCATCTGCACCTAATTCAAACCCGGGTAAGGAAGGGGTATTCTGCACTCAAAAGCCATGTGATGCAAGCTTTTTCATTGCAGATTATATTTCCAAAAAGGTAGGTTCTGAAAAGATAATCTATCCTGTAGCAGGGATTCCATTTAAAGGCGCTTTGGAGGATGAGGCTAACTTGTCACAGATTCCTTCTGTAACCTGTGAAGTCTTGTCAGCCATCGGATATGCAAATGAAAGGATATGCGAAAGGTCTTATTTGCAGATGATTGCATTTTTAGAGTATTTTGGCATGATTGATTAAAAAAAAAATAAATCTCATTACTTCTCAAATGCTCTCATTTACTTTATATCTACTTAAAATCAAATATTTATTTGAACATGCTTGTTTGGAGTGTTTTGTTTATAATAAGTGTGTTAATTTAAATAGGATGTGTTAGTATTTCCTCTTATAAAGGCCATACGATATTTGCGTTTGTACTTTCTCTATTTATGTTTTATGATCCTTTGGCTATTGCGTTAGCGGTAATCTCAGCAAATATTCCAGACTTTGACCATGACTTCAAAAGGAATCATGTACTTACCATGATTGCTCTTGGAGCTGTGATGTCATTGTTCTTATATTTCCTGGGGCTTCCTTATTACTTAGGGTTGGTGATTATTTTTTTAGGAGGCATATTCTTGCTTTCTAACCATAGGGGATTTACTCATTCTATTTTAGGAGTTTTTGTCCTGACTATTTTCATTTCATTGTTCCTGTTTTTTGGGATTGGATTGTCCTCATATGATTTGGATTTCACCAATCCAATAAATTTGATGATTCTATTGATGGTGATCATTTCCTTAGGGCTATTGTTTCTCAATAAAAGGTTATATCCAATATTTTTGATAGCTATTGCATTGTTGCTTATTTCCATCAATATGGGATTTATTTCCCCTTTAAAAATTAATCTTACATTGCTTGTATTTTCAATCTTTTCAGGCTTGTGCAGCCATATAATTTTGGATTCATTCACCCCATCCGGAGTGAAGGCATTCAGCCCATTTTCAGATAGGGAATATCATAAGAAATTTGGAGTAATTCTATTTCTGATTATGGTCATAATCTTCCTTTTATTGTTTCCAAACAAAATCATATTTTTCATTGATTTTTTAACTTCTTTTCACTAATTTTTATTATTTTTAATCCATTTAGTATTACTATTTTTCATATTATGAAATTTTTGATTAATTTTTTATGAAAAATATAAAAAGATTTATAATAAATAATCATGATAAATAATAGTGTTTATAACAATATTATAAAAATGAAATTTTTTTATAATTATATATAATTTATATGGTGTTCTTTTTACAAATTTTAAAGAGAGGATTTTGTCATAGGAATGCCATGAATATTTATGATAATTTATCATGATTTGTTATGGTCTGTTTAAATTTTCTTACAGAAAATCCTAACTGATCTCTCATAAATTCTTGACTTATTGTAAATATATCAAACTAAAACATTATGGGGTTATTTTAATGTTTTTAAGTAGAATTTATTATGCGATTGCTTATTTAGTGGTTCTTATTTTAGAAATTATCAAATCCACAATAGATATGTGTTTAAGAATCTTCAAATCTAATGGTTTTGAGCCTATTGTGATTGATATTGATACTGAATTGAAAAGACCAATATCCCAAACAATTTTGGCCAACAGTATTACTTTAACTCCAGGAACATTATCTGTAGACTTGGACAGTGAAAATCAAGTCATTAAAGTTGCAGTTATTGCTCCAAGAGATGTTAAAGACATTATTCCATTTGAACCTTACATAAAGGGAATGCTGGAATAAGTTCCTTTTTGCATTAATTTAGGAAAATAAGCGATTTTATAATTTAATTGAATTTTGTATCTTATTTGTAATGTTTATAAATCTGATTTAGTTTATTAATCATAGAATGTGATGATAATGAATATTTTATTGATTTCTGAGTGTTTTTTAATTTTTTAATAATTGCATTGATTGTATTTTCATTTGCAACTTTGAGGATTATTACATATAAATCTACATCCATGGGACTTATAGGTACTTCTTCATTTACTTTAGCACTTACTTTGCTTCTTATAACAGTCGGTACTATTCATAATATCGGATTTTTCAAAGATATTGCTTTAGCTTTACTCTTATTGGGTATTGTTGGAACAATAGCTTATGCAGCAGTTATTAGGAGGGCCGGATGATGTTTGGAATTGATGCTGGTATAATTAATCTCATCCAATCAATTTTGCTTATCATTTCTGCACTTTTGATAATTATTGCAACAGTAGGTGTTTTAAGAATTGATAGAAACTTGGATAATGTAGTCTATGCTAGAATTCATATTTTGGGGATTGTTGATATTGCAGGCATAATTGCATTTATAGCAATAGGTCAACCTTTATTCGCTCTTATTTATTTATTCTTAGCTCCATTATTGGCTCATGCCTTAGCCAATGCTTATTTCCATGGAGAAGATATTCTCAATAATCCTGTACTTAATCCAAGTCTTGAAGAGACTTCTGAAGATGAAGAAGAGGAAACTGAATTGATAAATGAAGTTCTTCTTGAAGATAATTTGGATATGAGTGATGATTCAAGTGAAGAATTAGATGAAGAAAGTGAGGATGATGGCAATGATTGAGGTTGTATTAATTATTGTTGCAGTTGTAAGCGCTATTATCGCACTTTTACAAAATGACTTACTTAAGGCAGCTATCTTAACAGGCATTTCTGGGTTCTGTGTAGCGATTCTCTTCCAATTGCTCCTTGCTCCAGATGTAGCATTGACACAAGCTATTGTGGAAGGAGCTATTGTCCCAGTATTTATCGCATTGGCTGTTTTGAAAACTAGAAGGAGGGAGGCATAATGGATCTTCAAATGGCTTCTCTATTTGCTTCTGGTGCATTTATAATTATCGGACTTTTTGCAGCAGTATTCATAGATAATCTGATCAAGAAGATTATCGGTATTGCTTTTATTGAGGAAGGAGCAAACCTATTCCTGATCTGCTTAGGCTATAAAGCAGGTGGAGTAGTGCCAATCTTCTTGCCAGGCATGTCTGCAGATTGGTTTGCTGCTAATTCAGCATATCCTTTGCCTCAAGCATTAGTTCTTACAAGTATTGTAATTGGTGCAAGTACTTTAGCAGTGATGTTGGCTTTAGCTATGGTTCTATATAGAAAGCATGGAACCTTAAGCGTATCTGAAATGATGGGGGATGAAAAATGAATTATCTAATTCCATTAATGGTTGTCGTTCCAATATTAGCTGCTTTGATTGTTAACATATTTGGTGGCAAGGATAAAACCGTAAAGGCAATATCCCTTGTTGTAGCTATTGCAATTCCTTTGATTGCAATTATCGCTGCTGTTGGTGTTCAATACTTCGGTGGTCATGACCCAGCACTTATTGCAAGTTCCCTTCCATCAAATCTGGTTGGTACCCTTGCAGCTAGTTATAATACTGGTATTGTTTATCTATTTGGAAATATTGAAAGAATTTTCATATTCCTTATGGGCATTGTAGCATTTTTGGCAGTGCTCACATACTTCGCAGAGAAAAAAGAAGTTTCCGGACCTTATTTGTACCTTATCTTTATGGGTATAGCATCTGTAACTGCATTGATGCTTTCAAATGATATATTCAATATGTATGTGTTCTTTGAGATTACAGCACTCACTCAAGTAGGTATCATTATCGCATCAAGCACAGAAGACAATTATGAGATTGCAATGAAATATTTGATCTTAGGTGCTATCGGAGGTCCAATGCTATTGTTAGGTATTGGATTTATACTCGGGACAGTTGGTTCAGTAAACATCAACGATATAATTTATGCAATAAGCAATAATTTCGTAAACCCATATTCTCCAAGTTTGGTAATCGGTTTTGCCTTAATATTGTTTGGATGGCTATACTCAGCAGGTTTGCCTCCATTCCACACTATAAAATCAGCTGTTTACTCCAAGGCAAGACCTAACGGTTCTGCAATATTGCAAGGATTTTCAGTATTATGCATGCTTGCATTTGGAATTGCATTGTATAAGATATTTGCATATATACCTTACTTCAATACAGCAATAATTGTATTTGCTATTCTTGCAATGGTTTTAAGCATTGCAATGTCTGCAATGGAGGTAGACTTTAGAAGAATGATAGCATTCTTGGCTGTAGGAGAACTTGGTTTCATTGCTTTAGGTTTTGGTATAGGTACAGAATATTCCATTGCTGCAGCGTTGTTCCAGGCAACAAATGAAATTGTGATAACTGCATTATTGTTCATTGGATTCGGTACAGTATACTACCTTACAAAAACATCAGACACCAGAAAATTAGGTGGTTTGATTGCGGTTGATTCAACAATGGCTATTATGGTATTGCTTGGTGGATTTGCATTGGCAGGTGTTCCTCCATTCAACGGTTTCCAAAGTAAATTGATGCTTGTACAGGCGGCTTTGGATGCAGGATACACTGAACTTGCTATACTTGCAATCATTGTAAGTGTTGTAATATTCTTCACATTTGTAAAGGCATTCCATACAGTATACTTGCAGCCAAAACCAAAAGACTTGAAGTTTGCTCATGAGAAAATCCCAAAAGCTACAGTATTCTCTGTAGCAGTATTGCTTATCATTTGTTTGGTCTTAGGTATTTTCCCAAACATTGTAACTGATATATTCATTCCATTTGCAGGAGGATTGATCTAATGGCTTTATACCAAAAATTCTTGGATTCTATTAAAGGACTTAAGTCAAACTTATCTAAAGACCCTACAACTATGGATAATGTTTCAGGGGCTCTTGCAGCAGAATTCCTGATATTCGTTTCATTGATACTTGCTGCATTATTCCTTAGACATGTCAGCGTAATCGCTTCCGTTATTGTAGTCATATTGGCTGGAGTATTGTTCTTTACAAATATGCCTCTTGCAAGCAAAATAAAATCTGAACAATCAGATTCCTTGGAAAAAATGACATTTTATGTTATGGTAACTCTTGGAATTCTTATTGCAGTAATTTACTGGGGGTTAAAATATGTCTGATTATACTACAAGCATCAGATCTTTGATAATGGCTTTGGCAACCATTATTTTTGCATCCACCTTATTTGATGCATTATATGGTTTCAAACATTTGATACAGCCAGGAATAAGCTTGATTTACAATGCTGTTGGAACTCAATTGGCTCCTAACATGGTAACCTTAGTCGTATTCGATTGGAGAGGTTTCGATACATTAGGAGAATCTTTGATTTTGGTTACTGCAGTACTTGTAGTATTGCTTGTATTCGGTAAAGGAAAGATATTGGATAAGAATATAAATTCTGACAGTTTAATTGTTGATGAAGGAGATGATGAATAATGGTTGAAGGTAAAAAATCTCCAAACTGGAATAAGAATGACAGCAGTCCAATATTGAAGATAATGACTCTCCCTATAGCAATTATAATGATTGCCTTAGGAATCATGACTATTTTAGGAGGTCACATAACTCCTGGTGGAGGTTTCCAAGGTGGAGCAATGATTGCAGGAGCAATCATATTCTGTGTTATAATTTATGGTGTAGATGGAAGCCCATTGAAGATGTCTCATAAATTCATTTCCACATTGGAATCTGTTGGAGCTTTAGCTTATGTATTGCTCGGTTTAGCTGGACTTGCCTTAACCGGTTCATTCCTCTATAATGTAGGTGGAAATCTTTATGGACTTGTTCCTCCCGCTATGGCAGCAATATTCTCATATCCTGATGTAACTCATGCAGGAATTGTTCCTTATTTAAACATCGCAGTTGGATTGAAGGTATTTGTTGGTTTAAGTGCAGTTGTAATTGCATTTTCACAATTTAAAAAATTAGCGGAGGAAGAGGAATGAGTTTCGCTAATATTGTTATTGGGCCAATTATCATTGCTTTGATCTTTGGATTCATTATAGGAACAAGGCTCCATTTGAAAGAGGAAAACAGCTTTAAGTTTACTGCCGGTGCAATTGTTGCCCTTATTGTAGGAGGATTCATAATGTCTTATGATATAGGCCAATTTGCCACTTATCCAGACTTGCCAATAGCTACCGTATTTTTAGCTGCTGTAATTGGCGTTTTGATTGGCAGTGCATTATTAGGAGGACGAGCGAAAGGAGATCATTAGGAAATGGGATTTATTTCAATCAATCTTTTGGTCGGTTGAATTATGATTAATGGTCTACCTATTATTAAGGAGAAGAATCATGTATTTAACAACTAATAAGTGTGATGGACAAGGAGATTGTATAAGGAATTGTCCAAGTGAAGCAATACGCTTTATAGATAATACATCTTTTAGCTGTATGTGTTGTGGTGCTTGCTTCGAAGCTTGTCCAAATCATGCAATATTTGAGAATAAATACGGAGGATATGTTGTAGATAGGGCAAAATGTAATGGATGTGGTGTTTGTGAATTCACTTGCCCTATAGAAAGCATTCATCTTGATAATGGAATTGTTAAGGGTATCTGTTCACGTTGTGGAGTTTGTGAAGAAGTCTGTACCAGAAATGCAAGAGTCGATACAGACAACCTGGTTTTAGACAAGCAAAAGGTCTTGCTTAATTCATTGAAAATGGTTGCAAATACTGTAGGTTTCGGTGCAGGAGTCAAAAAGATTGAAAATATGCAACTTCCTGTAAAATCTGACAAGACTGCAGACAGGGTTTGCATCAGCACAGACCTTGAGAAGTGTGTAAAATGTGGAAGATGTGCATATTACTGTCCTACAAGATCCATTGAAGTCATTATTCAGGATGAAGGATATTGTGTAGGATGTAAGGTATGTGAAGATTTATGCCCTACCGGTGCCCTAAAAGATGGAGAATACGACAAAAGCCTTTGTACTTTATGTTTAGCTTGTGTCGAAAACTGTGTAAATGATGCATTGAGCGTCAATGACTTTAAGATTATTCGAAACATTAAGGATGACACATTATATTCCAATGTTGAAGGAAGCATTGTCAGCTGTTTAAACTGCGGATTATGTAAGGAAACATTTGACAGTCCTGCATTGGTCAAGGATGAAAATGCCTTAAGATATGACCCTTCACTTGATGAGGATACAGAAGAGAATAAGGCAAAACGTCTTGAAGCGATTTATGCTTGCCCAGTTTCATCCTTAACAGAAAATGAAGACAATAAACTCTTCGGATACTGTGTATCCTGTGGTAAATGTGTAAATGAGTGTAAGGAAGATGCAAGAAACTTCCAAATAGTCTCTTGGGATGGAGAGGTCAGCGGTGACTGTATTTCCTGCGGAATCTGTGCTGAACTTTGTCCTCAAGATGCAATCACATTAACAAAAGGTGCCATCAATGTTGACTTGGACAAATGTATAATGTGTGAAACCTGTGGAATTCACTGTCCAACTGATGCAATTCCTAAAACAACAAGCGTCAAGTATGAAATCTCTGGAGGATTCAATTACATTGATGAAAACCTTTGTGTGAAATGTGGATTATGTAAGGACATATGTCCTGAGGAAGCAATTTATACAGTTGAGATTTCAAATGATGAAGCAAATCTCGGAACAAAGAATAAGAATCTGAGATTTGTAGTCGATGATGATAAATGTATTTATTGTGGAGCTTGTATGAACATCTGCCCATCTAAATCATTTATATTCGAAAGAGAGTTTAATAGGGTGAATTAGGAGTTTGATAGAAATGAAAGATGTATTGAAAATAATGCTTAATGGAGCTTATACTAATTTCAAAAGGATTCTCTTTGCTTCAGATAGAGTAACTGATATGGAACTCCGTAACGCTATTCTTACTGGCACTGTTGAGCCAGACAAGAAAGTTGATGAAGAAGCTTGCATTGGATGTGGAGGTTGTGCAAATGTCTGTCCAACCGGTGCAGTTACAATGAAGCCATTGCAAAACCCTGTAAAACTTAAGGAAGGATGGGTAAAGACTGAAGTTCCAGAACTTGATCCTTTTAAATGTGTAGTTTGTTATTGGTGTCATGACTTCTGCCCGATATATTCATTCTTTGAAGAGGCAGGAACCATTCACCCAGGAAATGTTGGTGAAATTCATATTGACACTAAGGAATTGATGGAGGAACCTATCAAGATATCTCAAGAAAAGATTGCCTTCATTTCCCAATACCTATCTGACAAATCATTATTGTCTGAAAACATAGTTGCTGATGGTGAGGATATTGGTGAAGTGGGAGCAGGCCTTGAGAGAGTGTCCAAAATCAAGGACATTCAGGATAACATCAATGAGAAATATGAAAAGGATGCTCAAAGAGGTTCTCAAATTCCAAAAAAAAGTTCTGACAATGAGGGAGGTGAATAAATGAGTCTTAAGACACTTGCAAGATCAAAAGCTATCCACATCATGTTAGTTTATACCGGTGGATGCAACGGTTGTGATATTGAGATTGTAAATGCAGTTTTATCTCCTAAATTTGATATGGAACAATATGGTGTATTCTTAACTTGGAATCCTCGTGAAGCGGATATTCTCGTTGTTACAGGACCAGTTACTCATGACAATAAGGAACCTCTTATAGACATCTATAATGCCATTCCAAATCCAAAGCTTGTTGTTGCAGCAGGCGCTTGTGCAGTTATGGGTGGAGTCTATAAGAATTGTTATGGAGACATTCCTTCAGAAGAGATTGAAGGGCCTGTTGAAAATGTAATTCCAGTTGATGCAAAGGTTCCAGGTTGTGCTGTAAGACCTCAAGATGTTTTAGCAGGAGTTGTTGCAGCTTTGCCACATTTGTTAAATGCTGATTAATCATTAATGTATTAAAGAGGGATAAGATGGAAGAAAAGAAAGCTAAAAAGCAGGAAATCATAGAAACTGAAATCCAAATGGGTACAGTTCACCCTGCTGCTTTAGAACCTTATAGGGTTAGATTTTTCGTAGAAGATGAGATAATTAAGGATGCGGAAATCACAATTGGTGTTAACCACAGAGGTATTGAGCGTATTATGGAAGGTCTTCCAGTGGAAAAAGCCAATATGCTTACAGAAAAGATTTGCGGTATCTGTTCAAATGCACATACATGGAACTCTGTAAGAACTGCTGAAAAAGGTCTTGGAGTTGAAGTGCCTAAGCGAGCTGTTTATATTCGTGTAATCGTCGGAGAGCTTGAAAGATTGCACAGTCACTTATTGTACTTAGGTCACGGTTGTGAAACCTTGGCTCATGAAACCTTTTCCATGAGGGTTTTCTTCATTAGGGAAACAATTATGGAGCTTTTAGGAATGATTGGAGGTAACCGTGTTCAATATGGTTGTTCCATCATTGGTGGTGTAAGGCCAAGATGTGAATTGGATGACAATAGAATCAGAAAAATATTAGATGGTATGGACCTTGTAGAAAAGAATGTTGCAGACTTTGCAGACAGATTCGTTCATGATTCAATAGTATTGTCAAGGATTACAGGTACAGGTTACATTCCACAGGAACAGGCTCTTAAATTAGCTTGCAGTGGCCCTACCTTACGTGCTACCGGTGTAAAGAGAGATTTAAGAACAGACATGTATGAGTATGATAACTTTGATTATGACATCATAACTCAAGATACCTGTGATGTAAAGGCACAGCTTCTCATGAGAGTGTTTGAAATATTTGAAGCAATCAAGATCATTCGTCAAGCTATCAGAGACTTGCCAGAAGGTAAGATAACTGACAGATCTTGGGAAATGGTTGACACTGACTTGATTGAAAGCTATATTGAAGTTCCAAGGGGAACATTGTATCACTCCTATGCCATTGAGGATGGAAGAGTTCGCCACTCAATCATAAGGACTCCTTCAATGACCAATATCGGAGCTATGCAATATGCATCTATTGGCAATCACATCACTGACGGTCAGTTATGCATTGTTCAATGTGATCCATGCTTTACCTGTTCAGATAGGGCAATAGAAGTTTATGATACAAAAAACAACAAGTTGGACAAATCAATCTTGCAATCCAATATTCATTAAAGTTTAAAGTTTAAAATTTATTCAGATTCATGTTTAACGTTTAATTAAAAATTTAAAGTTTAGAAGTAATTCAAAATAATTCATGGTTAACGTTTAATTAAAAATTATTATGAGGAAAGAAAAATGGCATTTGAAATATCACTTATTTCAATTTTAGAGGTTATCTTAACACTTATCATAGCTTTGTTCATAGGTGTTTTGATTCCTGGAATTGAAAGGAAATATGTTCAAGCAAGGATTCAGCAAAGAATCGGGCCACCTGTTACAAGTCCCGGGCTATGGGCATCAGTCAAATTCCTGTTTAAGGAGAATATAAGACCAAATTCTCCAGCGCCTGGATTATATAAGGCAATGCCTATCCTTTGTTTCATTGCAGTGCTTGCAGTATTCTTGGCATTGATGCCTGAGAATTATAAGTTCATGGCCTTTGCTAGCCTAATAGCTATTGTTGGATTCTTAAAAGTTGAAGAAATTGCTTATGTTTTAATGGGTTCCTTATCCAAATCCGTTATGAGTATTAATCTAAGGTTCCCAGATCATGCGAAAGGTGCTGAAAGACCAGGTTTGCTTGTATCATCCATTGAAGACATCAGTTCAAACAGATCCCTTAGGATGATCATTTTTGGTTCATTCCCACTGTATTTGGCTTTATTCATACCTGCAGCCTTATCAAAAAGCATTTATTTAGGAGAAATTGTAGCTTATCAGCAAGCTAACGGACCAGTCCTATTCACTTTGGCAGGTATTATCGGAACTGTCGTATTCTTTATAGGATATATGATTCTATTGAACGAATATCCATTTTCCTATATCAAGGCTAAATCTGATGTGATTGAAGGGCCATATATGGAACTTGCTTCCAAATACAGAACATTTGTTTATCTAACCAGAGGATTCTTGATATTTACTTTAGGTTTAATGTACTGTGTATTGTTCTTAGGTGTTGCACCAGAGCTATTCTCACTTAAATTTATAGTATGTATTATCGTTTCACTATTGTTGCCTGTAATTATGGCAATTGTAAGTGCATTCTCTCCAATATTTACCAATAGGCAGTTATATCCTACTATATTGATCACTTCTGCTCTTGGAGCTTTAGCTATGGTTATTGCATTGTTCTAGTTTGGATTATATTTGGATTTAGATTTATTAGATTAATATTTAGATATTGATTATAGAAATTTGTACTAATTGAATTTTTTAAATTTAATTGTGGTGATTTAATGAAATTTGTAATTAGGCCTTATCACATAATGAGCCTTGGAGGCTATATTGTAGAATATGATTTCCCTTATAGGGATTTGATCATTGTCAATGAGACTCCAGAAGAAATCAAGTTTGAGATTCCGGTATTTGATGGATCTTATATTGAAGAGTATGAAAAGTTAGGCCTTAAGGTTATTCCTGTCAGCGAACATGACAGCTATTTAAATTTATACAAGAAAGCGCATGCGGAGTTAGATGCGCTAAAGGCAAAATTAGATTAATTGGAGAAATTTCGTATTTGTTTTCCTCATAAAAAATTTTTAACCATTCTCCAATTAATCTTTTTTATTTTTTTTTTTAAATTAGAAAAATGATTTGATTATTTGAATTTTGATAATCTTTAAATAATTGAATATTTTAAGTATTATTAGGTAATATTATGAATAGTATTTCTTTAACAATTACAACTAAAGAAGAGAAAGGAGTTCTAGACGAGATAACAGATATTCTTTCAAGTCATGGAATCAATATCTCATATGTTCATCTTTATGTAAACAATGATGTGGGAACATTGAATCTAGAGCTTGACAATGTCGAAGAGCTAGATGAGTTGATAAAGGATTTGGAGTCTAAGGACTTTATCTTGGACATTGAAATTCATGGTTCATTAAATGACATTTTCGGTAAAAGGATTCTTATTTTCGGTGGCGGAGCTCAGGTATCTCAAGTTGCAGTTGGAGCTATTACAGAAGCGGACAGACACAACATACGTGGTGAACGTATAAGTGTGGATACCATACCTTTAGTTGGGGAAGGAAATATTGCAGAAGCGGTTGATGCTGTAAACAGATTGCCTCGTGTGCATGCTCTTGTTCTTGCAGGGTCCTTGATGGGAGGCAAGATTACAGACACTGTCAAAGCGCTTAAAGAAAAACATGAAGATTTGATTGTAATTACCTTAAACATGCCTGGAAGTGTTACAAAAGAGGCTGATTTGATTGTAACCGATCCTGTTCAAGCAGGTGTAATGGCAGTTATGGCAGTTGCAAGCACTGCCGTATTTGATGTAAAAAGATTAGGGGATAATATTAAATTTTAATTTTTTTATTTCCTCCATCTTATCTATTTTTTCAATGATTTTTTAGCTATTTTTGGAGTTGTTTTATATTAGTAGAAAGGAAAGGTTAGTGCATGGTATGAAGTTAGGTATTCCAATTACCTTTGGATACATTCCAATGGGTATTGGATATGCTGCTTTAGCTATTAAGGCAGGGCTCTCTCCATTTGAGACTGTTTCAATGTCTGTGCTAATTTATGCAGGGGCAGGACAAATTATGATAGCTACCATGTTGGCTCAAGGAGCTACTCTTTTCAATATTGTTTTGACTTCATTTGTGCTTAATTTCAGATATTTTGTAATGAACACTTGCATTTACAATAAGGTTGATGATGCTTCCCTTGCTGTAAGAATTCCTTCATCACACCTGGCTGTCGATGAAGCATTTGCAATGTTCATGTTAATGGAAGAGTCTTCAATATGGACTTATATAGGTCTTGCAGGAATTGCATGGCTCTCTTGGATTTTTGGAGCAATCATTGGTGTTATTGTCTTGAATGTGCTCCCTATAATTGTTGCAAACAGTTTCAATATTTCCTTATATGCCCTATTTGTAGCACTATTGGTTCCTGCAGTTAAGGAAAGTAAGGAATTGGCTATTTTAGTTGTAATAACTGCTATCTTAAATGTTGTATTGCAGTTTTTCATTGGAAATTGGTCATTGATTATCGCTATTCTTTTAGGTGCTCTAATTGGAATGTATATAGTCGATGATGATACTGTTTTAGGGGATGCCTATAAGGCCGCTGATGAGAATTGCAGCAATGAGGAGGTGCAATAATGAACATTACTTTGCTCATTATTCTTTGTGCACTTGTTACCTTCATTCCAAGGGTAATTCCAGCTATCTTTATGGAAAGATTGAATTTCTCTCCAAAATTCGAGAAATTCTTGAATCTGATTCCATACACTGCACTTGCTGCATTGATTTGTCCGGGAGTGTTGACTGTAGACCCTGACTTATGGTACATAGGTCTAATTGGAGCAGTAATTGCAGGTGGGCTCGCATGGAAGAAGGTACCTCTTGGAGCTATTGTTATTTTAACTGTGATAGTTTTAGTTGCAGTTTACTTAATGGTACCGTTTTTCCCAGTTTTAATTTAATTATTTTATTTTTTTTTTATTTAATTCCCTTTTCTTAGCTATTGTCACATAACTCCTTATATTCACAATTTTCACACTTTTTTAAATTGGTCTTGACGGTAGGAATTTCACCATTTTCAACAATCTTGTTGACACTGGTCAAGACCTTAAAAAAGCTTTTTCTTGCATCTGTATCTATTATCACTGCTCTTCGATCAGCTATTTTCAAGTAATCAATGTATGCCACTGTAACATAAGTGTTGAATTCCTGTTCTATTAGAAGTGCATTAGCTATTGCTTCCATGAAATCACCATCCCAAACCCCATTTATTGGAGGATTTGAAGATTTCAGTGATATTGGGAAGTAGTTTCCCTTTTCAACTTCGATCTTATCTATAACTCCAATCAAGTCAAGACCTATGTCTCTTATTAGATAGTTATACATGCAAGTTGGGAAAAACAGGTTTTGAATTTCTCCACCATTCTTATTAAGAACTTTCATGGATTGAGATACTTTTAGAGAAAGTATTTTGAGATTTAGGTTTATTTCATCTATCAATTCTTTTTTCAATTCCTTTAGTTTGTCATCTGTTTTTATTTCACTATTTTTCTTATCTATGAATTCTATTTCATCATCCTTTTTTAGGTTGTTTTCATCTTCATTTTCATTATTTCTGTTTTTTTCATTTATCTCTTCGATAATGTCAAAGGTTGTCTTCACTTGATTGCTTATTCCTATTGCAAGTCTTTTTTCTATTTCTTTTTCGTTCATATCCTTTTTTACATGTCTTAGGTTTTTTGAAAGAATGTCTTGTATGTCCATTCTAAGATCCTTTAATGTTTTTGAGATGAAATAATCCTCTTCCGTTTCTTCATCAATATTGCTTTGGAAATACAATTTCAAAGGACAGAACATATAACTTTTAATTGTTGATACACTTATCATTTTTTTTAACTCCATATTATTTATTTTTTCAAAAATTTATTGGTAAATTATTCTTTATTTTTCATATAATAAATAATATGTGGTTATTTTTGATTATAACTTGTTAAAAATAGTTTATTTTATAAAATAATTATAATTTTTTATTTTTATTAGAATTTAAGAGTTTTTAATCAATTTTTATATTAAGTTGAAAAATTGATTTTAAGGTATGATTTTTCATACATTTTAATTACAAAAACGGTTAATTAAAATGAGGTTTGTTGTGTGGAATTTGTTAATTTTAATTCGTTTTTTAAAAATAGTTTAATTTATATTAAAATTATAAAAATAGTTTTGAATGTAGATAGATAAATTTAGTTAAAAATAGTAAATAATTTAAAAAAAGAAAAATAAGAAATCCAGTTATACTGGACTTTCTCTTAACTTAATATACTCATTCAATGATTCTCTGGTAGTTCCAACAAGAATTCTATACTTTTCAAACTCTCCATTTTTAAGAACCTTTTCTATTTTTCCTCTTGCAACTACTTCTTCTCCATCAACTACTTCTCCAGCATATGTGTGGGTAAGTGATGCAAGTTCTGAGATTTCAATATCTGGACCTTCTAAGATTTCAACATCTTCTATTGTATATACAGCCGGATTGTCAAAAGCGCCTAATGCACTTTTGATTGTGCAGTTAACTTTCGCAAATCCTTCTGGTTCGTATACGGTATCTCCCCAGGTTCCTTCAATCTCATCATAGTTTCTAGTAGCTAGAATGTCAAACAATGTTTCTCTGATGAGTCCTCTATTGCTTTTACGTTCTTCATACCAAGCGAACTCTTCTTTAGTTAGACTGTCATCCTTGATCCTCTTATCATATACGAAGTCCCAGAAATCATCATTAATTCTGTTTAATGTGATTGATTTGTCTAACTCATCTATGAAAACAGGCTTGTCCTTATTGTCTTTGTATGCCTTGATTGCATTTCTATGGTTTTCAAGGCCATAGACTACAAAGTCAAGATCTGAAGTTCCTGCCTTTTGAAGTCCTGGCAATATTGATCCTGAGATTCCAAGGTCATCGTAGTCGATACCTGCTACATAATGGAAGAAGTCTGATAAGTCGAATAGTTTGCTTAAGAGTTCCTCTTTATAGTCAAGTTCTTCTCCATTTGCTACTTTAGTGTTGATTTCATCATAATAAGTTGCTCTAAGACCCTTTAATCTTTCTTCTGGTTTGATGATTCTTTCAACCTTGTCTATAGGAACTCCCATCATTTCAACGTTTGTAACGTCACAGAAGTATAAGTAATCTGGGTGATTTTCTCTTAGGTATGCATAAGCTTCTTCAGATCCTACTTTGGAATATCTGATTCCGTCCTTTTCCCTATCCCCATTTTCATCTGGAATGTATCTTAAAAAGCAGATCATCCTGTCTTCAGGGTGAATGTAATTGGTTGAAGCAAATAATAATCCATCTGTACTTATGATAAAATCTCTTGTTCTAACGGTTTTCTTAATTTTGTCCATTTTAATCCCTTAAAATTTTTATGATTGATTAATGCAATTATTTAAAATATTTTTATTATATTCTATTATATATTTATTATATGTGCTTATTATTAATATAAGTATAATATTTCTATTTTTTTTTAAAATTTTACTAAATTTCCTTAATTTTAGATAAAATTTTTAGGCATTTCAAAAATAAATCGATAATAATATTAACTATCAAAACCTAACTAATAGTGTAGTTAGTTCTATGTCATTTATTTAAATTTTCAATTTAAATTTCTAGAGGGCTTTTATTGATTTAAAGCTTGAATGATAGAATTAATGATATATAAGAACTTCCCACAAATCCATAATTTCAAAAATAAATTATGAATCGTCCATTGCTGTAATAGCTTAATTATAGACTTTATTTCTATATTATTGTATTGGGTGTAAATTGTGATTAGAAAATTCTTTAAAAACTTTTTTTTTTAATGAATTTTTTAGGATATGATTTGTCATTTGGTCAATAATATTTCCTGCGAGTTCTATAACTTGATTATTATGGTAGGATTTGTAATTTAGACCTGGAAGAATTATTAAATCCGGAGGTGGACCTGGAAGAATTATTAAATCCGGAGGTGTCGATATGAAAGACAAAAACACTAAAAACTTGAGAAAATCTATGAATCGTGGTTCTGTTGAACATGAAAGTAAAGTAGCTGAAAATGAGGGCGAAATCATGACTCTCGCTAAGAAAGAAGTCATTTGCATTCCTCAAACCAAGTCCATTAAGGAAGCTGCTGAAATGATGATAGAACATGGATTCAGAAGATTACCAGTAACCCATCCTGGCTCAAATAAACTTTTGGGTATTGTAACTGCTATGGATATTCTTGACTTCCTTGGTGGAGGAAGTAAATTTGACATAATAGAAAAGAAACATAATGATAATTTCTTGGCAGCTATCAACGAACCTGTTAAGGAAATCATGACAAGAGACCCTATTTCTATTGGTCCTAAATATTCTATTAGAGAAAGTGTCGATGTAATGACCGAAAACGGTATTGGATCTTTACCAATCGTAGATAAAGAAGAAAAAGTAGTGGGAATAGTCACTGAAAGAGATTTCGCATTAGCACTTGCAGGTTCCTTGACTGATGAAACTGTAGGTGACATTATGATTAAGGATGTTATTACTACCACTCCTGGAACTCCTATTGAAAGCTGTTCCAAAATTATGGTAAGAAATAACTTAAGAAGAATTCCTGTAGTTGAAGAAGGTAAATTAATAGGAATTGTAACTTCAACTGATATCTTAAGATTCTTCGGTGATAAAGAAATGTTTGCTTCTATGACCTCTAATAGTGGTTTAGATGTTTTAAAAAGAAAAATTTGTGATATCATTAAACCGAATATTTTAGTAACTGAATCTAATGTTAGATTAGGAGACTTATGCGGTTTATTAGCTGAAAAGAACATTGGTGGTGTTCCTGTAGTTGATGATGAAGAACTTGTAGGAATCGTCACCGAAAGAGATATTTTAAACACAATTTTAAAAGATTAATCAATCAATCTTTTTAAATAATTGACGATTGTTTCTTTTTAAAAGATTAATCATCCAATCTTGATGATTGTTTTTTTAAAGATTCAATCAGGTAGCTATTGTTGAACTTTAAGAGATAGCTATTGGTAGGTTAATAGTTTATATCTTTGATTAGATACGCTATGAGATATAATTCAATCTAAAATAAGAATTATTTTATTTTAGATTATTTCTAATAGCTATTTCATTGTATTTTATCGTTGGTGTTATTATGAAAATCAAAAATATAATGTCTGAAAATGTGGTATCTATTGATAAGAATTTAAACATATGTGATTGTCTAAGAATGATGTATAAGGATAACTTATCTAGAATACCTGTAACTACTACCAATGAAAATAAGAAAGTTTTAGTTGGAATTATCTCAGAAAAAGATATAGCTGATAAATTAGGCTCCGCTAAATATGGTAATATGGCTCCTTCCCATTTCCATGTATCTACTGTAATGGTTAAAGACTTGATTACAGTAGATGAGGATGACGACATAACTGAAGTGGCAAAAATTTTGATTGAAAAGAATATAGGTGCACTTCCAGTTTTATCTGATGGTGAAATGGTAGGAATCGTAACTAAATCTGATTTCATATATTTATGCAAAGCAAAAGCATATGAAAAGATTTCAGTTAAAGATATTATGACTAGAGATATTATTTCAATATCTGCTGATGACCGTTTAGTTCATGCAAGAAAAGTTATCATGGATTCAGGTGTAGGACGTTTGTTACTCACTGAAGACAATGAACTCGCGGGTATTATAACTTCAAAAGACATTGCAAAAGCATTTGTTTCATTCAGGAAACACACTCCTGATAAGTATCAATCTTCTCAGATTAAGGAATTGACTGCTGGAGACTACATGTCTACTCATGTAGATACAATTTCCCAATATGCAACAATTCCACAGCTTGCAGATGCAATGTTGGAAACTGGTTATAATGGTTACCCTGTAGTTGACGATGATGATCAAATTATAGGTATCGTAACCCAATCAGATCTGCTAAAATTAATTTATGAGATTGAAACTCAATAAATATGAGTTTGAGTAAATTGGTTTTAGTATAAGCATAAGATTTTCTTATGCTTTATTTTTCTTTTTTTCTATATTTTTACTATTTTTATTGTTGATTTGATTATTAGGTACTGTTTTTTCTTATTTTAATGAATTTAAATAATTACTTAGTTTATTTAAGTTTTTATTACCTTGCTGTTTTTATACTATGAGAAATATATAAAAAATAGTAAATATTTTGGAGATTTTTTATGATAAAAGATAAAGTTGCATTTTTAGGACCTCAAGGAACCTTCTCTCACGAAGCTGCATCCTTGGTCAGTGACAATCTGATTTCCTACTGTTCAATACAGCAGGTTATGGGTGCTGTTGAAAGAGGGGAATGTGTATGTGGTATTGTACCTATTGAAAATTCCATTGAAGGTCCAGTTAGTTTGACTTTAGATTCATTGATTCATAATTTTGATTTGAAGATTAAAAATGAGATAGTCATTCCAATTAATCATAATCTATTGGCTGCTAAGGATATGAGTGTTGATGAAATAGAGAATGTCTATTCACATTCACAGGCTTTAGGTCAATGCCAACCTTATTTGGAAAGGCACGGCATAACTGCCCATTATACATTAAGTACAGCTGCAGCTGCAAAAAGGGTTGCAGAAACTGGTGAAGATGCAGCTATTGGTACATTGAAGGCAGCTGAACTCTATAATTTAAAAGTCATTGATACAAATATTCAAGAGAATTTCAATAATGAAACCCGTTTTATCGTTTTGGATAATGAGGATGCACCTATCACCGGAAACGATAAGACCTCAATATCATTTTCATTATTCGAAGATAAGCCAGGTGGACTTTATGAACTTTTAGGTCTATTTGCAGATAATGACATAAACTTGACAAAAATTGAGTCACGCCCATCTAAAGAAGGATTAGGGCATTATATTTTCTTTATAGATCTTGAAGGTCATAGGTTAGACGAGAATATAAGTTCTATTTTAAATGATTTGGAAAGTAACACTTCATTCTTTAAGATTTTAGGTTCTTATCCTATCTTTAATGAAGATTTATTCAAATAATCTTTTTTTATTTCTTTAATTTTTTATTTTTATGCAATGGTCATTTCCCATTCATACTTTCATACCCTTTTTTATTTAATTATATTTATAATATATAAAATTCATATATTAGATTAGTATAAATTAAATTTTTTATAAAAAGCAATGTTTTTTATAAAATTGTTTATAATTAAATTCATTATAGGAGGAGAAGTATGAATCAAGATAGGAAGAAACTTATGCAGATTTTACATAATCTTGAAAGAGATTATGAAGCAGGTCTTATCTCTGAAGAAAAGTATTTCTATTTGAGAGATCAGTATATGCATAAGATAAAGACTATTGAAGTTAGTGATAGAATCCGTGCGATGCAAGGAAAAGAAGAAACTCCTTCTTCATTAAATTCTAGAGAAAAAAATTATGAAAGAAATCGTGAGGAAAAAGAAAAATTAGTTCGCAAGTATGTTCATAATCCTGATTCTTATACAGTATCAAAGAAACCTGAGGAATCTTCAAATTCAAGCCCTTGGTTTGTTGCCTTTGCAGTGGTATTTCTGCTTATAGCTTTTGGTGCTGGAATTAGTTTTGGAATGAGCAGTATTGTAGGTGATAATGATGTTGCGCATCTCTTTTCTGATAGCAGTGCAACAATAAATGATACTGCATTCCCTGAAGTTAAAGTGAATAAATCAATAAGCAGTAATTATACAAAATCTTACTCAAATACTACATACAGTTCCTCATCAAGCTCAAGTTCTTCTTCAAGTTCCAGTTCATCCATCGATGATGGCACTTATGATGGCGGTTCTTCTGGTGGAGGAGGTTCATCTGGTGGTGGCTCTTCTGGAGGAGGCAGTTCTGACGGTGGTTCTTCTGGTGGAGGAGGTTCATCTGGTGGTGGCTCTTCTGATGGAGGTAGTTCCGGCGGAGGAGGTTCCTCTGATGGAGGATCTTCCGGTGGAGGTTCTGACGAATAAACATATTAATGGCACTGCCATTATTCTTTGGAGATATAGATATGAAAAAGATCATTGGTATAGGATTACTAATAATTATATTGATTGTGGGAGTTTCATTTCTTGTAAATTTCCCAATATTCGGAAATCATGGTGATGATGTGAATGCTTCACAGCAATCAGTTGAATATTCTGCAAATGGAATCACATTATCAATGCCTGGAGATTGGGTTTCTGCAGATTCTAAGTCAAATGAATCAATTTTAGCTGTTGCAAAACCTGATCCAAAAGATTCTTCAGGCTTTAGCAGCATTAACGTAAATATTGAAAAGAAATCTAAAGCCCGTTCTCTTCAATCAGAATTCACATCTAACTATAATATTTTGTCTCGCAATTCTGATTTCAACATTTTATTTATGGGTAATGTTTCTTTTAATGGCAAACCCGCTATGGAAGCAGAGTATACTTCAGTATCTGATAATGTGACAAAACATCATAGGGCCATTTGGTTACAGGAAGGGTCTGACATTTATGTTATTTTATGTTCCGCTCCTGACTCTCAATATGAAGAATTAAAAGGAACTTTTGACTTTATAATTAATAGTATTAAGATGTAATTAAGTCTAACTTGTTTAGAGAAGTCTAGATTGTTTAGATAAGTTAGTTTAGATAAGTCTAACCTGTTTAGATTTAATTATTCATTATTTTTTTAGAAATTTTTTATAAATTCAGATTTAATCTTAAATAAATATTTTAATATTAACAAATTATATTTTAATGATATTGACGTGATTATATGGAAATTATATTGTGTGTCACTGGTAGTATTGCAGCTACAGAGACTATTAAATTGGCAAGAGAATTTAGAAGGCAAGGTCATACAGTAAAGGCATTCATGACCACTGAAGCTACTAAGATAATTCATCCAAATGCTTTGGAGTTTGCTACTGGTCAAGAGGTAGTTGTAGAGTTAACCGGTAAAATTGAACATGTGAAATACGCTCAAGCGGATTTGATTTTAGTTGCTCCCGCAACTGCAAACACTATCAGTAAATTTGCATATAGGATTTCAGATAATCCGGTGAATACTCTATTGATCACTGCTTATGGCCATGATACACCAATCGTATTTGTGCCTTCCATGCATGATTCAATGTATGATGCAGTAAGCGATAATGTTCAGAAATTAAAAGATGATGGAATCATATTCGTCAATCCACGTATTGATGAAGGAAAAGCCAAATTCCCAGCTATTGAAGATATCGTTCTTGAATCAATAAGAACAGTTAATCTGGATAAAGTTGAAAAAGGAACTGCAGATGATAATCTATCTAAGATTGCTGGAAAGAATATTCTTATTAGTTTAGGTGGAACTTTTGAGGAAATAGATCCTATTAGAGGTATTTCCAACAGGTCTTCCGGAAGAATGGGATTGGAATTGGCTAAAGAGGCATTCATTAGAGGAGCTAATCTAACAATCTTGGCTGCTCATCATGAAGTTTCCATTCCAAAGGTATTAAATGTGATTGATGCAGAATCAACAACTGTTATGAATGAGAAAATAGATGAATTAATTCCGGATAATGATATATTCATAGCTACTGCAGCTGTTTCTGATTTCACTCCAATAAGCAAGGAAGATTCTAAAATCTCATCATCATATAACTTATCCTTAGAATTTGAACCTGTCTCAAAGATTATTCATAGGATTAAGAAGATCAATGAGGACATATTCCTCGTTGGATTTAAGGCAGAATATGATATTTCAGAAGAAAAGATGATTGAGTGTGCTAAAACTCAAATGCAAAAGGCAGGAACTGATTTGGTTGTAACAAATGACGTTGCCCATAAGGGATGCGGTTTTGGATCTGAAACCAATGAAGTGATTCTTGTAAGTGATGAAATCAAGAAAGTTTCCTTAAATTCTAAAAAAGAGATTTCCAAATCAATATTTGATGAGATTTCTAAAAAGTTAAATTAATTTTTAATTTAACTATTTATTTTCTTTTTTTATTTTCATCAAATTTTTAATTTTAATTTTTCAATTTTCTCATTTTATTTAAAAAATTTCAATTTTTTTAAAAATTATTCTCTTATTTTTTCCCTTATTTCCCTATATGGATTTAAAATTTTTTCCTTTAGTTTTTTTAATACTTATTTTATCCTTTTAATTGAATAATAATTAAAAAAAGTATTACTTTTTTACAAAAATTAATAGTTCTTTCTTATTTTTGAAAATAAAGTAAAATTAGTAATATTTTGTTAAAATTTTTAAAAAATATATTAAAAAAGCGTTAAAAATAGTTTATTTTTAAAAAAAAGTTCAATCCTCTAAGTTAGTTAATTATGGAGTGTTTTTATGAGTGAATTAACTCAGAGGATATTTTTATGAACTCTTTTTTTATTGCATTAGCAAATATATATTTGTTATTTTCTTATATAAAAAGGTTTCACTAGTAATACTTTTTTGAACTTGTTCGTATTATGCTAAAGTTTTTATTTTTTCTTAAAAATCCTATAAATTATGGTAATTTTTTTCAAGTTGTTATCAATCACTTGCATTAGTTTTATTTTATCTTTTTAATAATTTTTAACAATCATTTTTTTAAAATATCTATTGTGTATTATTATTTTCATCTATGGTTTTAGCATAAAAGTAATACTTGCAAAAAACAGTTTTGCAATGCTTAAATTGCCGATTATTTAATTAAAAATAGTTAAAAAGTTATTAGGAATAATGTATGTATTGATTTTTTGATGATTTCTTAGCATATCTGATTAAATGATATTTTTGTCTCTTATGTTTTATAGATCATTATTTTGATAAATAAATGACTGTTTTAAGCTAAAATATTGGCTACGTATGGTTTTTAAAAATGTTTTTTATTCAAAAATGATTGTATGTTCTTTTAAAAAGATTTTTCAACAAGAAAAGCTATATGGTCCTTTTCATAAGGTTCTAGTTTAATCTTTTCCAAAATAGAATAACCATTTTCCTTTATTTTTTTTGCTTCATCTTTGAATATTTTTTTAGGTTTTTGAACAACATCAATGCTTCTTGCTTTAATGGTAATTAAGCCTTGTCCGTCTTCCTTTAGGAACAGATCCATATTGTCCATAAAGAGTTCGCTCTGTTTCTCTTGAGCCACATCACAGTAAACCAAGTCCACTTTTTCAACCTTGTTCAAATAATATTTTGGTTTGGTTGCATCAGCAAGTATTGGTGCGATATTATTTCTTTTTTGGGATAGTCTGACCAATTTTTTCATGCTGACTGGTGAAAACTCTACCGCATAGATTAATCCGCTGTCACAAATGTCTGATATGTGAGATACGGTTGTTCCTGTAGATGCACCTAGATATAGGACTTTAGAATCATTTTTCAAATCGAAATCTTGCAGTCCATTCAATAACGCAGCAGCCAATTTGGATCTGCGAGGATTCCAAATACGATACTCCTCTATATTTTCTGCTGATGTTTCGTTATTGTCAGCATTTTCTCCTTCTCTTATTAGTTTTTCATCATAAACCTTAATTCCAGGAGTTAAGTTTTTAGTGGCTATCTCACCATCTTTATAGAATATGTTCATTGTTTCACTCTTTATAAATATGAATTAATTTAATAATATGGGATTGAAATAATTGAAAAATTCAAATTCTAATGAATTGTCAATATATAACTATTTTCTTCTTCTTTTTTTATTTTTCTTATTCTTCTTATTTCCTTTGTATTTTTTGGATTTTCCCTTTCCTTTATCCCTTTCACTTCTTCTTTCGTTAGCTCTTCTTTGGCTGGTTTTTTTAGGGAAAGGATTTTCCTTTTCAATCTGTTCCACCTTTTTCAAGTAGTCCTCTGCAATGCTTGGATCATATTCTCCGGAGAACACGTCTTTCCTAACAGCTAATGTGATTTTTAAAGCCAAGTTTCTAGCTATTTTTCCTCTATTCCACCATTTTGCACCACGTACACTTGGGTGTTGGAATATCAAACCATGTTTTGGTGGGCGTTCTCCAGTTTTCAAATGTCTGAATATTGCCTTTTCTGCACCCATTATTTGAATAACACTTGCAGGATAAGTTGCTAATCTTTTAATGCTTCCAATATGGGCTATTAATTTTGCACCAAGTGTTGCACCTAATAGGTCTCTTAAGTTTGGAGCGATTGATTCCATCTTAGAATCAATATAAGTTTCAAGTTCCTTCCTTGATTTTTGAAGTGAATAGATAGATTCTGCAAAGTTTTTCAACATTTCCAAATCATCTTCTTCTATATCTGCTCCGCTACTGTAATCTATGTCTTCGCTAAATTGATCTTTAAAGTTTTCCATTATGTCTTCCCTATTTTCACTAAGGGCAATCAATTTAATGTAGGTTTCATTATTTCCTATAGTGTCCATTTCAGGGAAATAGATTGTGTACCAGTCACGAATACGTTCGACTAGTTTGCTGATTGATTCGTCAATATCATCTACAGAGTTTATTGCCTGAATCAAGAGCTTATCCTCTTCCTGTGATGATTGTTTAATCTGTTCTATAGCCAATCTTTCATAATATTCAATGATGTCTTCTTCACTCTTTTCAAATCCTATCTCTTTGAAAATTTCATTGAGATTATTTCTTAAATATTCCCCACCTTTATTAGGAGTTTCAGTTTCAATGATTTCGTAGTTTTCAAGGTCCTTGTATTGAGATTTTCTTTTGGTGGTTTCTATGATGATTTTATTTTCATCAGATGAATCATTAGAAATTAATCCATTGATCAATTCAATTTCTTGTTCTAAAATCTCATTCTCTTCTATTTTAATAAGATTTGAAACTATTTCATCTTCTTTGAATAATTTGTATTCAGCTATTTCAAGATTTTCATCAAATGCAATAAATCCTGCAATGCATTGTGTTATATAATATTCCATAATTCTATTTTAATTTTTATTTCTAATATATTTTACATTATTTCTCTTATGTGTTCCTTGATTTTTGATATTTTTTCAAAAAAAGTGATGGATTTTTCTATAAAAAATCAAATATTTTATATTTAATAGTTTTCATATATTAAAATAGTATAAAATTATATACTATATATTTATATAAATATTCAAATTCAAATTTATTTAAATATTCAAATTTAATCCAAATAGATTAAATGCAAATTCAATACAATTTAATACAAAATATTCAAATTAAATCTTATAAATTAAAGAATTATCTTGCTTATGTTTTTATTGGAGGTTATTCATGTTAAAAACAAATTTATGTGGTGTCAGATTAAAGAATCCATTGATGCTTGCTGCAGGGGTATTAGGCAGCCATGCATCTTCTCTTAATTGGATTTTAGAATCTGGTGCTGGTGCAGTTGTATCTAAATCATTTTCTAAAGACCCTAATGATGGTTATAAGAATCCAACTACAGTTGCTGTAGAAGGAGGAATAATCAATGCTATCGGACTTTCAAGTCCTGGGGTAAAAGCTTTTAAAGAGGAATTGGAAGATGTCAATCGTGTTAAAGGCAGATCAATAGCTTCTATTTACGGTGCAAATCCCGAAGAATTTGCATTTGTTGCCGGAGAAGTTGAAGATTTGGTTGATATGATTGAGCTAAATGTTTCATGTCCTCATGCTATGGAAGGTTATGGTGCTTCCATCGGTCAAAATCCTCAATTGACTTATGATGTTGTAAAGGCAGTTAAAGAAGCGGTTGATGTTCCAGTTCTTGCAAAATTGACTCCAAATGTAACTGACATTTCCGAAATAGCAGTTTCTGCAGAAAATGCTGGAGCAGACGGTTTGACATTGATCAATTCATTAGGTCCAGGAATGAAAATCGATATTGTAACTGGAAATCCGATTCTCGCCAATAAGTTTGGTGGAATGAGCGGGCCGGCAATCAAGCCGATTGCAGTGCGCTGTGTATATGACGCATATGAAGCGACAGATATTCCTATTGTTGGTGTCGGAGGAATACGCAATTATGCAGATGTCATAGAGTTTTTATATGCTGGTGCAAGTGCTGTTCAGATTGGAACTTCAATCATGTATGAAGGTCCGGAAATTTTTGGAAGAATCTCTTCTGATTTGGAAGAGTTCATAGAAGATAGCGAATTTGATTCAATAAATGATATGGTAGGTTTTGCTCATAAATGATGGCCATAGTGTGGGCTTAAGTTTTCTAAGGTTTGGTGATAGAATGAATGTACCTCAAGTTATAGAGATTAAAAAGATTATAGAAGAAACTCCTACAATCAAGACTTTTATTTTTGATTGGACTATGGTTGGTGAGAATATTCCTACTCCTGGACAATTTGTCATGGTGTGGAACTTTAAGGATGAAAAGCCAATGTCCGTTTCTTATATTGATGTTCATAAAGGTGAATTTGGAATAACTGTCAAAAAAGTTGGTGAATTCACAGAAGACCTTCATTCACTTAAGGAAGGTGACAAGTTAGGTATTAGAGGACCATATGGAAATGGTTTTGACACTGATTTGAAAGGCATGAGAGTCTTGGCTATTGGTGGAGGAGTTGGAATGGCTCCGATTGCATCATTCACTGAAGAGGCTTTAAAGAAAAAGGCTATCGTAGATGTCGTTTGCGCTGCACAAACTAAGGATGAATTGTTGTTCGATGAACGTTTGAAAGCAAGAGGCGCAAAAGTTTACACTTGTACTGATGATGGATCCTGCGGTTTCAAAGGATTTGCAACCCATAGGGTTTTACAGCTAATTGAACATAAGGAGTATGACTGGGCTGTTGTTTGCGGTCCTGAAGTAATGATGAGACCATTATATGGAAGTTTGGAAGCTCATATGATTGAAGGTGAATATTCTATGGAACGTTATATGAAATGTGCTATAGGTGTTTGCGGCCAATGCTGTGTTGATAAAACCGGTTGGAGAATATGTGCAGAAGGACCTGTATTCTCATCTGACCAAGTGTCTAAAATCGTAGAGTTCGGCAAATTCCATAGAACTGCTTCTGGATTAAAGCAGTATTTCTAATCTAAATAGAATTAATAGTAATGATTTAACAAATAATTTATTTAATGATAACATGTTTAATCTTAGTGAAAGTAAATATGGCTTGCATATTGTAATTATAATAATCCTCTTATTATTGTCATTACTCACTGTCATGCCTGTATTGAATATGATATTGCTTGGAGCAATGATTGCATATGGTATTAAACCAGTTGCGGATAGGATTCAATCAAAAATTAGGATTCCTTCAATCTCCATATTTCTGGCAATATTTCTGGTGATCATTCCATTGATATTATTATTCATATATGTGTTTTGGGAAATAGCCATTTTTGCAGATATGTTTTTCAATTCTCATAATCTTTCTATAAGCTCTGGCATTGATTTGAATTTAGCCATTACCACATTTATCCAAGCGTTGCCTGTAGAGATTCAAGGGTTCATCAAACCTTATGTTGGTGCCTTAACCAGTGGAGTGCATGACATTTTAACATATATATTCAACTATGCAGTGAAATTCGTAAGACACTTTTCAGATGTATTGGTTCAATTATTCGTATTGATCTGTTCAATATATTATTTCACTCGTGATGGCGATAAGATAGTGGAACATCTTTATATATTTATTCCAGAAAAGCACAAGGCTTTCTTTGAAAGAACCTTAGATGATGTTGCAAATGTTTTAAAATCCATATTCTATGGTCACTTCTTAACTGCAATCATCATCGGTATTTTAGGTGGTGTAGGTTATTATTTCTTAGGATATAAATTTGCCTTGTTTTTAGGAATCATAACAGGTATTGCTCAACTGATTCCTATCATTGGTCCTTGGATAGTTTATTGGGTTTTGGCAATTTATGCATTCTTTGTAGTTGGAGATATCACTCAAGGAATCCTAACCATATTATGGGGTTTTGTATTGAGTTTGAGTGATATGTACATTCGCCCAATGCTTGCAAGTAATTATGCGGATATGCCTTCCTTAATCCTTTTAGTAGGATTTATGGCAGGACCTTATGTTTTCGGTATTGTTGGATTTATAATCGGGCCTTTGATTTTAGGAATTGCATATGCAGTTATCATGTCTCTTAAAGAAGAGCTTGAAAAGGACAAATCAGAGATGGAAGAATTGGAAAAAGACGAATCTGATGATTATTAGATAATAAAAATATTCGGTTGATAGGATGGTAAAAAGAAATATTGTTCTTTTGGATATTGATTACATTACTTATGAAGAAAAGCCAGTAATGCGCTTATTCGGTAAGGTAAAAGGAGAAAAATCCAATGATTTGATTGCATTGGATGACAGCTTCATCCCTTACCTCTACATTTTGCCTTCTGGTGATATTGACAAATGTATTGATGATTTGAAAGAGCTTGAAAAGAATGGTGATTTGGAATTTACAAAACTTGAAAAGGTGGAGAAAAAGGATTTTCAAGTTCCTACTGAATTCGTAAAGATCAGCTTCACTCATCCTCAGGAAGTTCCTAAATATAGGGATGTGATTTGGGATTTGGATTCCGTAAAGCAGTTAAGGGAACATGATATTCCATTTTACAGAAGATATTTGATAGACAATGCTTTGGTCCCTATGGCTGAATTGGAATTGGAAGGGGAATTGATTGATTCCTTCGAAACCATTGATGCAGAGGATGATTCTCTTGAAATTCTCAAATTGACTAAAAGTCCTATAACCGCAAATACAGACTTCCAGCAATTTAGAATGATGAGCTTCGACTTGGAAGTTAGAAACCCTCATGGAATGCCTAATCCTGATGAGGATGAAATCATCATGATTGGAATCGACAGCAATGTAGGGGTAAGAAAAGTCATATCCACAAAAGGGGACGAATTTGAGAATGACCCTGAAATGTACTTTATAGAAAAGGTTGACAGCGAAAAGGAAATGATTGAAGCTTTCATCAAAACAGTTAAGGAAGCGAATGTTGATATCATTATAGGCTATAACTCTGATGTATTTGATTTCCCATATCTTAGAGATAGGGCAAAGATTTGGGGCATCGATTTGGATTTAGGTGTTGACGGATCCAATGTCAAATTCATTAGAAGAGGTTACAATAATGCAGCTACCTTTAAAGGCCTTCTTCATGTTGATTTGTATTTGGTGATGAGAAGATACATGTCTCTTGACAGATACACTTTGGAAAGGGTTTACTTTGAGTTCTTTGGTGAAGAGAAGATTGATGTTCCTGGAGATAGGATTTATGAATTCTGGGACAATGGAGGAAGGGAACTTAAGAACCTATTCAAATATTCCCTTGATGATGTTGTCTCCACTTTGAAGATAGCTCAAGAAACATTGCCTTTGAACTTAGAATTGACCCGTATAGTTGGACAGCCTTTTGTTGATGTGACTCGTATGGCTACAGGTCAACAGGCAGAATGGTACTTGGTAAGAAAGGCTTATGAAGCCAATGAAGTTGTACCTAACAAGCCTAACATGACCATGAAGAACATTAAGGAAAGAGGCAGCAATTCTGGAGGTTATGTGAAGGAACCTGAAATAGGATTGCATGAGAATTTGGTTCAGTTCGACTTCAAAAGCCTGTATCCTACTTTGATTATTTCAAAAAACATCTCTCCAGATGTTTTGGTAAATGATAATGTTTCATATAATTCCAAGTTTGAAGATTTTGAAACAGGCTATGATGAAATTGACAATCTTAAGGAAGAGGAACTTTCTTCTGAAATGGATAATGATGAAGAGTATTACATTTCCCCTGAGCATTATTTCAAATTCAAGAAAGAGCCTCAAGGTTTCATTCCATCTGCATTGGAAGACATCCTGAATGAAAGATTTGCAGTAAAGAATAGGATGAAGGCTACTGATGATCCTATCTTGAAGAAGAGTTTGGATGTACAACAACAGGCGTTGAAACGTTTGGCTAACACAATGTATGGGGTTTATGGATTCTTAAGGTTCCGTTGGTATTCATTTGAATGTGCTCAAGCTATTACTGCATGGGGACGTCAGCATATTAAAAAGGCTATGAAAGAAGCTGAAACTTATGGTTTTAAGGCTATTTATGCAGATACTGATGGTTTTTACGCAAAATACGTTCCTGAAATGAAGAAGGAATAGTTTAAAATTTAATGATATTTATATAAATATTAACAAATGATCATAATTAAAAAAGGAAGTGTTGTTATGGAAGAGAAAATTGCTTTGGCAGCATGCAGCGGCATGAGTCCAAATGGATTGGTGGCAAGAGTTGCTGTTCATGACTTGGCTATTGATGATGTGGAAATATTATCCATTTGTATGGGTTCAACTTCTGCAAATGTCACAGGTTTTAAAAGAATGCTTGATAAATATCCAATTTTAGCAATCAATGGTTGTGAAGGAAATTGTGTTGGAAAAATATTGGAACAGAAAGGAGTTCAGATTATAGATGAACTTAATGTTGGGGATATTTTAGCTGAAACAGAACACAAGGCAAATGATGCTGCTAGATTGGATGAGGAAGGAGAAATCTGTGTAAAGATAGTTAAGGATGTTATTGAAAATAAGATCAATGAACTTGAATTAGATTAATCTAAGTTCTTATTTTTTTTCTTTTGGTGGTTATATGGTAAAGCCAGTAAAGATTCATGACAATAATCTATGGGACAAGTTTGTAAAGGACTCTGAAAATTATTTTGCAGTTTTAAGTCCAGGTACCAAAATTGCTTTCTTTGTCGGTGAAACAGATAAGAATTTTCTATTGATTGAAAGGAAAGAAGGAAATATTGATTCCAAATTCAATGTAAACAGTTCCCTTAATATGATGGAAACAGATCTTTTCTTTACAGTTGCAGAAGAGGATGCATCTGAACTTTTGGATGATGCAAGTAAACTTTCCACTTTCATTAAGGAAGGAAAGCTTGGAATATTCTGTTTGGTTGATGATGTTGTCATGGCAGAAAAAGGTCTCGATACATTATTGAATGACTTAGGTTTTGCACCTTCATGTGCAATTTAATTTTTTTATTTTTTCCTACTATTTTTTTAAATTATTTTTTTAATATTTTTTAAAAAATTTTTTAATAATTTTTTTTTCTTGTATTTTCAAAATTATTTTTTTAATTTCAAATTTTTAATTTTAAAATTTTTTAAATTTTCACAATTTTTAATTTTCACAAAATCATTTTTTCATATTTGCACTACTTTGCTATTTTTCATTTACCTCATCTACATCTCAACTTATCAAATTTTATACTATTGTTTCTACTTTCAGAATTTTAATTAACCGATTAATAATTTTAATAGTTTTTAATTTAAACTATTGTTTAATAAACTTTTATTATTAAATTTATCACAGTCATTGAAATGCTAAAAATTTTAGTATTTTTTCATAATAATTTTTAAAAAAAGTGGTTGAAAAATATGAAAATTATAAAATTTGAAAATTTTTTAAAATTAGTGATTTAGTAAAATTATAAAATTTATTATATTGGTAAATTATGTAAAAAATTTTTGCAGTAAAAATTTGATTAAAAAAAATTAGTAAAAAATAGAATAGTTAAATCTAAAAAATATTGAAAAGTAAAAAAAGTAAAAATAGTAAAAAATAAAAAAGTAGATTTATTCAGTTAAGTAACTGTCTAAATCTATATTTGTATCTTCACAAATGCTTTGTAAAGTTTCATAGAGTTTTTCATCTATTTCTAAACCTTTTTCCTCATTTTCAGCAATTCTTCTTACTTCAAGGTCACCTGGTATGAAGGTGTCTCCTGATTCTCTGATTTCTTTGACGAATTCTTCAACTTGTTCTTTGAATGCGTCGATTGAAACGAATTTTGCAGGGTTGATTGCTACAAACAAGTCTCCTTTGTTACAGTCTTCCTTGTAATCTCCAGCAGTACCTGTTACATGGGTACCAAATGCTGCATTTACGAGAGGTCCGCACATGATTTCAATCATGAAGCTTAAAGCGTATCCTTTTACTCCACCGAATGGGAGGATAGAACCGCCTAAAGCAGCTTCAGGATCAGTGGTAGGGTTTCCATCCTTATCGATTGCAGTGTTTGGAGGAATTTCCACACCTTTCCTTTTAGCTTCCAAGATTTTTCCTCTAGCACTTACAGCAGTTGCCATATCAACAGCAATGTAAGTTTCAGAAGGGATACCGATAGCTATTGGGTTAGTTCCGAGAATAGCTTTTTTACCACCTAAAGGAGCAACTCCAGGTTCAGTGTTACAGATTACAATACCAATCATATCATTTCTAATAGCTAAGTCAGAGTAATATCCGGTAATTCCAAAGTGGTTTGAATTGAAGGTACCTACTGCAGCAATACCAGTTTCCTTTGCCTTATTGATTGCCATCATCATAGCTTCATGTGCAATGTATTGTCCAAATAAGCTTTTTCCATCAATGAGTGCAATGGAATCTTCATCCTTTACAACTTCGTAGTCACCTTTGGTTTCAATGAAACCGTTTTTGATTCCTCTAATGTATTGTGGGAATCTTCCAAGTCCATGTGAAGTGAAACCTTTTAAGTCAGAGTCTAAAGTCGCTTCAGTAATTATTTTAGCATGATCTTCTTGCACACCTATATTGACTAAGATTTCATTAACAAGTTTTCTTTCGTTTTCAACACTAATCCTCATTCTTTCCCTCCTTTTCTATGATTGGCGTTTGTTGAAAATCTTTGTAAGATTTATTTTTTTTTTAATGCATTTTTATATTTTTTTAATCATTGAATAATTATTTTAGGTAAATTTGTTTAAATTTAGTATTCGATTACAGTTCCTTCAAATGTTTTTACAGTTATCTTTTCTTCATCAGTAACTGTTCCTACTTTGAAAGCTTCAATATTTTCATTCAATGCTTCTACAACAGCATCAGCTTCTTCAGGGCTTGCGATTACACAGAATCCAACTCCCATATTGAAAACTTTGTACATTTCTTCTAAAGGAACTCCTTGTTCATAGATTAATTTGAAAATGTCTTGTGGTTCAGGATAATCGGTAATGTCGAAACCAATTCCTTTTTTAAGTCTTGAAAGGTTGTTTACTCCTCCACCAGTCATGTGAGCGAGACCTTTGATGTTAAAGTCATGTTTTAAGAGCTCTACAATTGCTTTAACATATAATTGGGTTGGTTTCAATAATTCTTCACCGATGGTAGTGTCTGAATTTGGCATTTTATCATCTACAGTGAATCCTCCGTCTTCAAATATTGCTCTTCTTGCAAGACTTAATCCGTTACTGTGAATACCACTGCTTCTAAGACCAATTAAGATGTCTCCTGCCTCAATATCTGCACCGGTAATGATTTTGTCCTTGTCTACAAAACCGATTCCAGTTCCTGCTAAATCGAAGTCTTTTACAATTCCTGGAAGAGAAGCGGTTTCCCCACCGATGATTGCAATTTGTGATTCTTCAGCACCTTTAACAAGACCATCTGCGATTTCTTCAGCTACTTTTGGATCTGGTTCTTCAACTGCCAAGTAGTCTACCAATGCAATAGGTTCTGCACCTACACAAAGGATATCGTTTACTACCATTGCAATCATGTCGATTCCAACGGTATCATATTTTTCCATCATTTTTGCAACTAATATCTTACTTCCTACACCATCAGTACTCATAGCAATAGCCTTATCGCCAAGTTCAACCAATGCTGCAAAGTGTCCACTATCAGTTATAATATTTCTGTATTCCAATGTTGGCTGTAATTTTGAAGCTAATTTTGAAACAGTCAATGCTTCTAAATCAATGTCTACACCAGATTCTGAGTAAGTAACCATAAAATTCACCTAATAATAATTTTTTTAAAGTTTTTATTTTCTTTGGCTATTAAATAATTAGTTATACTAGTTAAATAATAGTTAACATTTTAATATTTGTTTTAGCTATTATTTATATTATATTAAAAATTAATGATAATTTAAATAATAATCAATAATTTTATTGATTATTGAAGTCTTGTTGCTTCAAGAATTAGTGGAGTTTTAGTCTCAACCTTATAACTTCTGTGAATACTTGAAGCCAAGTCAACTGCTTTATATGGGTCTCCGTGACAGGTAATGATCTTATCAGGTCTTGGATGCAATCTTTTTGCAAATTCCATCAATTGTCTTCTGTTGGAGTGACCACTGAATCCTTCAATGGTTTTTACTTCCATTTTTACATTGTAGACTCTTGTTTTACCTGTTTCATCTTCAAATGGTAACTCTTTGTGTCCTTTTTGGATTCTTCTACCAAGAGATCCTTCAGATTGGTAACCTACGAAAACAATTGTGTTTCTTTTATCTTCGCATAACCATTTGAAGTACTCTACAGAGTTTCCTCCTGTTAACATACCTGATGTTGAAAGTATGATTGAAGGTTCTCCTTCAACAATCTGTTTTCTTTCAGCATTGTTTTGAACCTTATTGAATGATTCTGCAATGAATGGGTTTCTTCCCATATGGAAAATTTGGTCTCTTAAATCCTTGCTTAAGTATTCAGGTCTTGCAGTGTGCACTGCAGTTGCTTCCCAAATCATACCGTCAAGGTGGATTGGCACTTCTGAAATCATTCCATGACGCATGTATTCCTCAAGCACAATCATCAATTCTTGTGCCCTTCCTACTGCAAATACAGGAACCAATACTTTTCCACCACGTTTCAAGGTTTTGTAGATGGTTTTCATCAATTCTTTTTCTGCATTGTTTCTTGAAGGGGTCACATCCTCATGTCCACCATATGTACTTTCCATAATACAGCTTTCCACTCTTGGGAATCTTGTGGTTGCAGCTTCCAATAATCTGCTTCTTTCATATTTGAAGTCTCCAGTATAAAGCAAGTTGTGTGCTCCGTCACCAATGTGGAAGTGGCACATAGCAGAACCTAAAATGTGTCCAGCATTATGCAAAGTCAATTTAATGTCTGGAGAAATGTCAGTTACTTCCCCATAATCAAGAGTGATGGTATGTTTGATCATTTTTTGCACATGCTTTATATTGAAAGGAAGTGGGTTGTTTTCCCTATGTGCAATATCAATGTAATCCAATTGCAATAATGTCATCAAATCTCTTGTTGCAGTGGTACAGTAAACAGGGCCTTCGTATCCATAGTGGTAAAGGTAAGGAATGAATCCACAGTGGTCCAAGTGAGCGTGAGATACTACAACAGCATCAAGGTCTTGAATTGAAAACTCAGGAACTCCGAGCATTGGGAATGAACTTTTTTCATCTTGGCCAGCTACATTCACTCCACAATCGAGCAATACTCTACTGTTTGGAGTTTGAAGTAACATACAAGAACGTCCTACCTCTTTAAATCCTCCCATTGCGGTTAATCTTGTCCATTCATTATCATATTTTCCGCCTTGGTGGATTCTTGCACCTAAAGTCTGTAAGATTTTCTTTCTTTCCTTACTGTTGCGCATTAAGGTATTTCTGATTCTATCGATTATGTCAGATCTGATTGGAGGAGTTCTTAAAATCTTTGGAGCCCAACCGGTTTTTCTTACGATTTCTCTGGAGGTTACTCCATATTTTCCAATTACAAGTCCCGGTTTGGTTGCTTCGATAACCACTTCATTTGTCACTTCATCAAAAGTAATGTTGGTTATTTCAGCATCTTCTGGAACGATTTCCCTTACTTTTTGAATGGTTTCCTCATAATCCAATAAAACTGATTTGTCTGATCTGATTATAATCCTTTTTCTAAGTTCTTTTGCTAAGTTTCTGATTAAGTCCCCATTGTCCGCTACAATGTCTGGGTTTTTTGTATATATAACAACCTCAGGACCTTCAAATTCAATATTAGCTAATTGAACTTCATCAGGTAGTTTTTTCATGATTTTTTGTTTGATTTCTTCTAAAACGTTTGAAGCCATATTATCACTTCGAAAAATAGACGTATAAAATTAGCATATGGTATAAAATCAATATTTCCTTGGATTCTTTATGATTATCTTGGAATATTCGTTAAGTAAATTTTGGTTAATTTTTAAATAAGCCGTTCATGGTTTTTTCAAAAATATCTATTAAATGGACTAGATTTTTAAAGGGTTAATGAAAAAAATATTAAAGAATATTGAATAATCTACGAATTTGAATTCAATATTCTCACTTAAATAAACAGCTTGTGTGTCATAAAAAAGATGTTTACTTAATTTATTGCATATACTATCTATACTGTAATATGTAAAATTAGTTGTAAAATAAAGTTAAAAAATAATAATTCGTATATATTTTTTAGCTATTGATTTTTTCAACAATAGATTCAACTTTTAATTGAATTTTTTTATTTATTGATTTTCTCAATAATAGATTCAACTTCTTCTTTTTCTAACATTTTGAATCCGTCTTTAGTAACTTCCGCTACTAAGAATCCATTTCCAGAATAGGTATCTCTTTCTGTAGCTGCTTTGATAGCTCTTAATGCTAATTCTTTAGCTTCTTCTACAGTGATGTCTTCGTGGAATCTGTCTTCAAGAACACCATATGCAAATGTAGAACCTGAACCGGTAGAGATGAAGGTATCTTTAATCATACCACCTGCTGCATCTAAAGAATAAATGGATGCACCAGTGTCATCTACTCCTCCGATAAGAGTTTGTACATATGCAGGTGAGGAGCGTAATATGTTAGAACTTACAGATGCAGCTGCTTCGATACTAATATCCTTACCATTTCTTAATCTAACAGATCCTGCAATGGTTGCTGCAATATGATTATCAATTTTGAATATTTTTTCAGCTACTTTGTGAGCAACAAGGTTTCCCATACTTGCTCTTCTTTCGCTTGCAAATACAACACCATCTACACAGGTAATACCTACAGTGGTTGTACCTTCAAAAGTGTTTTTATCAGCCATATTAATACACCTCGTATAATAATGTAAAATTAAATTTAAAGCATAAAATAATCTTAAATAATAAATTATAATCTAAAAGTATAAATTTTTAATATACTATTTAAAAATGATTGAAATTATTATTAAAATTAGAAAATCGTTAGGTTTCATTAAGTTATATAAATAGATAAAACTAATAATGCTTACAATTATAACTCTTTTCCTAACCTATTCATATTATGTTATACATTATATATAATAGTTTCGTTATTTTGGATAATTTTTAAATAATTTCCATCATATGATTTATTTTATCGTAATTTCTATATTTCTTAATAGGGAATTATTTTATTATTTTAGATTGATATGCTCTTTATTTTTAATTTAACTTAATTTTTTTATATTTTAATTCAAACTACCTAATTCTAATCAATATTTTTATTAAATAATCAATATTGATTTTAATAACTTTAATTTATTTTAATGTATTTACATTTATTATTAATTTTGTATTATATAAATGTTTTTAATTTAGTTTAATTTAGTTTGAGTTATTGTAGTTATTTTTAGATAGTTATTTACAAAAAATATTTTATTTATTAAAATAAATTATAATTATTGAATTGAGGATATGATTTTTTATTATTTTCTTGGTGATTTTTTGAAATGGAAGAAGATTGGAGATATTTTAATAGTTGACAGCAAGTTTGATGAGGATATTTCAGATAATTTGGAATCAATTGCAGCTCGCCATAATGTCAAATCCATCATTAAAATTGATCAGATTGAAGGGCAGAAAAGAGAGCCTACCATAAGTATTTTATATGGAAATGAGACAGAAACAATTCATAAGGAAAATGGCTGTCTCTTTAATTTGGACCTATCTAAAGTGATGTGGGCCAAAGGAAACAATAATGAAAGACTCAGAATTGCCAAATTGGTTGGCAAAGGTGAAACTGTGGTGGACATGTTTGCTGGAATCGGCTATTTTTCCATTCCAATTGGTGTTCATAGCCAAGCAAAGCAAATCTATTCAATTGAAATAAACCCAAATTCCTATCATTTCTTGAAAAATAACATTGAATTGAATAAAATTAATGAAAAGGCAGAATATGATAGGATGGTTCCTATTTTAGGGGATTGTGCTGTAGAGGCTCCTAAATATTCTGCAGATCGGGTATTGATGGGATATGTCAAGACAACTCATCACTTCTTACGCCCAGCTATGGAATGTGTCAAGGATGGTGGAATAATCCATTATCATGAAACTGTTCCAGATAAGCTAATTGAAACCCGCCCATACGAAAGAGTGAAGCAAGTTGCTTTTGAGTGTGGTGAGAGGGAAGTTGAAGTTTTGAATATTCAAAAGATTAAAAGATATGCTCCTGGTGTAGAGCATATAGTATTGGATGCGAGGATTTATTAAAAAATTCTCCAAGGATTAATTAGAAAATTTTGAGAGGATTTAGTAAAAAATTTTTTATAATCATTCGTCATAAGATTATATTATAGTAGGATGAATTATTATGATTGAGACTGATGTATTGGTAATTGGTGGTGGACCTGCTGGTTCTTCAGCTGCAAGATTTGCAGCTAAAGGCGGGGCAGATGTAATTATTATAGATAAGAAATCTGAAATTGGATTTCCTAAAAGATGTGCTGAAGGGGTTTCAAAAAGGATTTTTGAAAAATTGGACCTTGAAGCGGATCCTCATTGGATTACCAACGAAATTCGTGGTGTAAGATTCGTTGCTCCTGACGGCACTGATGTATGGCTTAGTGAGGACCAAATCGATTTGCCTGATGCAGGTTATGTATTGGAACGTAAGGTCTTTGATAAGCATATGGCAATGGAAGCTGCAAGGGAAGGTGCACAAATTAAAATTAAAACCCAAGCCAAAGGTCTTAAAAGACAAGAAGATGGAACATTCATTGTAACTTGTGAATCCATGGGTGAAATCTTCGATATCCATGCAAAAATCATAATTGGTGCAGATGGTCCTGAAAGTCATGTAGCTAAATGGGCTGGATTGAATGCATATATCAAGCCTCAGCATATGGTGGCAGGTGTACAGTTCGAAATGTGCAATGTCAAAATGGAAAGAAATGATTATTTGGAGTTTTATTTTGGTAGTGTAGCTCCAGGAGGCTATTTCTGGCTCTTCCCTAAAGGTGGGGATGTTGTAAATGCAGGTCTCGGAATCATTACAAATATGGCTGAAAAGCCTGCTTATGAATACCTTGTTGATGCTGTAGACAATTGTTATGCAACTCAAGAGGCTCAGGCAGTTGAATTGAATGCTGGTGGAGACCCTGTAGGCGGTCTTGTCAAGGAAATGTACGGTGACAATATCATGCTTTGTGGAGATGCTGCAAGTCAAGTAAATCCACTAACCGGTGGAGGAATAACTAATGGTATGTTAGGTGGAAGATTCGCTGGTGAAGTTGCTGCAGAAGCCATAAAATCAGGGGACTGTTCCAAGAAATTCCTCAAGAAATATGAAAAGTTATACTTGGATGAGATGGGCAGTGAAATGCAAAAGTACACTAAAGTCACTGAGTATCTATGGACTTTAGATGATGAGGGAATCAATAAGATTGCTCATAAATTCAAGGAAATGGAATTTGATAAGGTAACCACAAGTGAATTGGTCAAATTGGTTATCAAAGCAGATCCAAAATCACTTTTAAAATTAGGTAGAATCTTTTTATAATTTAAAAAATAGTTTAAGAGAATTGTTTTTCTCTTAATTATTAAAAATAATTGGAAGAGATTAGTTATTTTCAATCTCTTCTTGTGCTCTTTTTGTTTTTTCCAATAAAACTGGATTTTCTATATATTTTTCATTTATGTATTTTTCATATATTGCCAATCTTTCTTTTAATTGGTATCCCGCATCATTAGTCAGTTTTTCCAATCTTTCAAGAGTTGGCCATGGGGATGATGGATTTATATAATCTTCACTAAGTGGGGATACTCCACCCCAGTCATCAGTACCGCAGAGAAGGAATATTTGGCTGGTTTCATAGTTCAAATTTGGTGGGACCTGAACTGAAACATCCTCATCGAAAAGCAGTTGCGCAGCTGCAACAGTTCTAACCATTTCTAAAAGACTTGGCTCTTCATGGTCTTCCATCTCAATTCCAGGACTTACAGTGAAGTTTTGAATGATTACTTCTTGAATGTGGCCATACTTATCACAAATCTCTTTTATTTTTAGCAATGAATCAGCTATTTCCTCTTTTGTTTCACCGATTCCAATTAATATTCCAGTTGTGTATGCAATATTGAGCTTTCCAGCATTTTCTATAGTTTCAATACGCAATTTAGGATCTTTTCCAGGACTTTTTTCATGTGCTATGGTGTTCATTAACCTCTCTGATGAATTTTCAAGCATCATTCCCATTGAGATATTGTATTCCTTTAATTTTTTCATATCTTCATATGAGAAGTTTCCTGCATTTGTATGTGGGAATAACTCTGTTTCCTCAACAGTCATTTTGCAGATGTCGTAAATGTAGTCTACCATGTTTTCATAGCCTAATTTGTCTAACTTTGCCTTTACAGCAGGTTCTGTATCTGCATCTTCACCTATTGTAAACAATGCTTCCTTACAGCCATATTTTTCAGCTTCCTTTAATGTGGACAAGACTTCATCTTTCTCCATCAATATGATTGCATCTGGATCATCCGGACTTTGTTTGAATGCACAGTAGCCGCAATCATTTCTGCATATTTTTGTAAGTGGGATGAACACATTTTTGGAATATGTGACAAAATTGCTTTCTCTTTTTGAATTAGCCAAGCTCATTAGTTCTAGAATGTCTTCTTTTTTGCATTCTAAAATACTTTTCAAGTCGTCTCGACTAAGGTTTTCAAAATCAATATTGGATAGATTAGACATTTTTCACCAGTTTTTTGATTAATTTTTAATTTAATAAATTATTAATAAATTAGGATAAGTTATTGGATTTTTATTTTATATCTCTTCACCGTCTCCTCTTTCGGATGCGGTTACTTCAACATATAATGGTCCGAATCCAGATTTGTCTTTCCAGATTGCTACAAAAGCACCTACATTAGGCATTAGGAAGAGTTTGTACTCAACATGGAGTCCCATAGCTTCCAATTGTTCTTTCATTTTGAGAATTCCACCATTATCTGGTGCTGTATCAGCAGCTTCAGCATCTCTTATGTAAGAATCTACCTTTTCTACAAATTCTTTACCGTCATCTGACATGACATCCGCTTCTTCTGCATGAAGAATGTCTTTAAGTTCTGCTATTTTAGCTTCCATATCATCAATTTCGATTTGGTCACGGCTGATTCCTCTTACAATGACAACATGTTCTCCATGAAATGCTGGTCTGGAACCTTTATATGCATTGAAATGTCCTATAATTTGTCCTGTAGTTTTTAATAATACGTCTGACATAAAATCACTTAAATTATTTTTAAATAGTTTTTAGATTATTTTTATAAAAATTTATATAGTTATTTTTAATTTAGATAGTATATAAATTTTACAAAATACTGCAAATAAAATACTCTTTAAATGCTCTTTCGAAACTTATAATACTATTGATTTTAATATATATGTTTACTCAAATTAGGAAATGATATTATGGAAAATTTCGAAAATCAAAAATTCTGTCAATCCTGCGCAATGCCTATGACTGAAGAACTTTACGGAACCAATGCTGATGGTTCTAAAAATGAGGATTACTGCATGTACTGCTTTAAGGATGGTGAATTCACATCTGACATGTCTATGGAAGATATGATTGCTTTCTGCAGTGAAAAAATGGTTGAAGTTCATCCTGACATTGACATGGATGAAGCTTTAAAAATGATGAATGAGGTTTTCCCAAACCTTAAAAGATGGGCAAAGGATTAAATTATTAATTTAATTCTTATACTCTTTTTTTTAAATAAATATAAAACAATTTCTTAAAAATAAAATAAAAAGTTATTTTTTAAAATAATAATGTTTTAGTAAAAAAGTAATTAAATAATTAAAAATTAGGTTTAATAATTAAAAATTAAGTTTAAAATTTAAAATAAAGTTATAAAAAAAATAATTGTTATTTTTTATCCTAATTATGCATAGTATCTTGTGCTAACAGGATATTTAATTTTAATTTCATTAATGATTTCAGCTTCTTCAGATTCTTCATTCCTAAGGGAAAGAGCTGATCCCATTAAAATTAAAATAGTTAATAAAATAGTTAATAAAATTATACTCATATTTCCACCTCTAGAATTTATTTCAATTAGTTATTTCAATTAGACTTAAACATATTTCTATTAAATCGACAATATAAAGGTTTTCGAATGCAAGTACTTGCTTGCACCTTTAAATTGGAAAATAAGGAGTGATAATTTTATTTTTTCTAAAATAAGTTTTATTTATTGTTTATATTTAATTTAAATGTTTTTAAAAAAAGAAAATAGGAAAAAAAGAATTTTCCTAAAATTAAATTTTATATTGCATCAGCTATTGGTTCGATGTTATTGTTTTCATTGAATTTCATCAATTCATCATAACATGCTTTCCAATCATCAGGAGTTGCCTTTTCCATATATGCATAAATGACATATTTGTTGCCGTTATGTTCTGCTATTTCTAAAACTCCATAACTTAAACCGATATTTCCACTGGTCATGTAATTCATTACATCTCCCATTTCACTTGAAGTGTGTTCTGTTGTGTTGTAGGTATTATTGTCTCCTTCAACGATGATGTAATCGGTATCGTTTTGTAAATAATACTCTTTAACACTATCGTCATAGTCCCAAGTGCATATGGTCATGCCGGTTTCGTTATTTGCTGAGAAAAATTCAGTTACTTGTTCAAAGCCATCATTAAGCTTAAAGTCTGCAGCACTTGCAGCTCCAATGACTAAAAAGCTTAACAATAATAATGCAAAAATTTTTTTAATCATTTATATCACCTAACTACAATTTTTCTAATCATTATTTGTTTTGTTTACTTTTCAGTACGTATGAATTTAATAATAATATATATTCCAAGAATTGCACTGATTAGGAATCCAAAGAAACCGATAGCTGAAATGTCCCATACTCTTGGGCCTTTATCTGCTAAAATTGCAATGGATGAACCAACAAGCAATGCAGAAACGATTAAGGAAATGGATAATTGGTCTTTCAATTCATCCAAGCCAGTGTGGTTCATATTCAATTCCAATTGTCCTTTTTCAAGCTGGTCAAGAGTGCTGTTAAGTCTGTCAGGCAAGTCTTTTAATAAGTGTTCTATTTCTACAATATAGTTGAATCCTCCACCTACAAGATTTCCTGGTTCAAATTTGGTCTTAATCATCTTTTTAGCAAAACTTTCAAGTTCTTCAGTAAGATTGAAGTGAGGGTCTAATTTGTCTCCAGCATCTTCAATGAGCAATAGTCCTCTTCCAATCATTACGAATTCTCTTGGAAGAATTATATTGTGTTTGATCATTACGTTCATTAAATTGTCGAAAATTCCATCCATTTGGTCCATATCAACGCCAATGTATGTATTTAGCAAGTCATCGACATCTGCTTTAAATTCATCAGTGTTCTGTTCAGGAGTGATGATGTTCATATAAAGCATTTGATTGATTAAATGGTGTGAATTTCCATCCAATAAAAGCAATACCAATTGAGCAAAATTGGATCTGAAGGTAGCATTTACAACTCCCATCATTCCCATGTCAATGTAACAAAGCTTGTTGTCTTTAGTTACAAACAGGTTACCTGGGTGTGGGTCTGCATGGAAGAATCCGTCAAGCAATACTTGTTTTAAGTAGGATTGGCATCCATATTGGGCGATTTCCTTATTGTTTATTCCTTCAATTTCTTTGTCGAACAAGTCAGTTACTTCATATCCATCAATAAGTTCCATGGTGATGATTTTGGAGCTACAATATTCAGGATATACTTCTGGGAATTTAATGTAATCTACATCTTTAAAGTTATTGGTGATCTTTCCAATGTTTCTGACCTCTTCCATGTAGTCAAGTTCTTTAAAGATTGATCTTTCAAATTCCTGAGCCATTGCAGGCAAGTTATATACTCTTGTTCCTGAAACATGCTTATCTAAGGTTCCAGCTAACTTATTCAATATTTTTACATCCGGTTCGATTACATCAATGATACCTGGCTTTTGTACCTTAACTGCAACTTCTTGGTCTGTTTCCTTTAATCTTGCCTTATAAACTTGGCCGATTGATGCAGAACCGAGAGGCTCTTCGTTAAATTCAGAATATACTTCTTCAAGAGGTTGCCCAATCTCTTCTTCAATAACTGCCTTCATTTCATCAAAAGGAGTTACTGGAGTATTGTCTCTAAGCAATTTCAAGTCATCAGCTATTTCATTACCAACTAAATCTGGCCTTGTAGCAAGTAATTGACCTAATTTAATGAATGCAGGACCACACTCTTCCATTGCATATCTTAAGTCTGAAACTTCAAAATCTTCATCGTCTTCGTTGTCTTTCAACAATTTTGCTAAGTGGTGTCTTTTTGCAACACCCATAATTTCATCAAAACGTTTCCTTGATGCTTTCTTATCTTCTTTTGCCATAAAACCATCACTTTTTTTCATTAAGGGTCAATTGACTAAATAATTAACCTAGTAATAATATATATGTTTAGATTAAGTATAAATAGTTTTAATTTAACACCGTTAATTAAATATTTCACGAAAAATCAAGTTGATTAAGATTAAACTAAGTAAAATAAAAGTTTAAATTGAATTGAAAATAAGAATATTTAATAAACCTAATATTGACTAGGTCTATAAATATTAAAAATAGTTATTATTTTTATTATTGTTTAAAGTTATATTTAAGCAAATAAGCAATATTTGCATATGTTTAAAAAGAAAAAATAAAAGTTTAAATTAAGTTTTAAACTTAATATAAACTTCTTATAAATTAAGCTCTTCTTTTAAAGAACCTAAAGTTGAAACTTTTTCTGCATAAGCATTGTGTCTGTGAATACTTTCGTGGTTTTCTTGTCTTGTAGTGATCAATGTGTCATCAGGCAAGTATGAAAACTCTTTAATGATCTTCTCATTCATTGTTCTGACACAGTCTTCTACAAATACAGGATTTTTATGAGCACGCATTACAACTGCATTTTCATCTGGACGTTTTAATAGTTCTGAAATAGGGGAACTCATGGATGATTCAATGATTTCAATCAATTTTTCACCATCGATGTATTCCTTTTCAGGAACTTCTATTAAAATGGTTCCTACTCCTCTTTGGTTGTGAGAAGCGAAAGTTACAGTATCCAATACTTTTTCGCATGTTTCTTCATCTAAGAATTTTAATAAGTTGCTTTTATCTACTTCTCTTACAGATTCTTGTGCACATGGGCATACAGTCATTCCAATGACTTCAGCACCAATAGCCTTTCTAATGGTGATGGTTCCATCATCTTCACGGATACCAACAGCATTAGCTATTAATTTAGCCATTTCCTGAGATCTATTATCTGTAACTGGGGATTCTTTCATGAACATGTAGTCACTGACCATGTTTACTTCAACACGTTTAGCGTATTCATGCTTCTCAAGCATCCTATTAACGATATCCGCACAAAGTGATTCAACACCGCCGGAAGCACCTTTAGCAACTTCATCAACAACTTCACTGATAGCTTCAGGAGTTCTAGACATATGTGTACCTTTTTGAGTGCTTGGCAAATCTACAAAAGCATCAAAAGTAGGTAATAATATGATTGGTCTTTTTTCTTTTCTTTTAAGAGTTAAAAGTTTTTTGACACCAGTAACACCTACTCTGCTTAAGTGAATAGGGATACGTGGTTCATCATCTTGTGTGTCTGGGAGACAAACTACCATTTTGTTTTACCTTCTTTAAATTTATTAAAAATAAATATAAATTTTTATTACAATAAATTCATTACAATAAATTTCTACAATCCATGTTTTTAATTTCTTATAATAAAATAAATATTTTATTTTCTATATTTACAATACTATAATTCTATATTTATATATTTTTTGTTTAATTGTTTAATTTTTATTTAATTTTCATTGATTATTTGTTAAAGGTAGCTTTTTTAAAAAGAGTTAATTTTAGAAATAGTAAATAAAAAATAGTTAAAAAATATATTAAAATATTTATTTTAAATATAGTAAATAAAAAATAGTTAAAAAATATATTAAAATATTTATTTTAAAGGGGTTTGAATAATAATTAAAAGAATTTTATAATTTTAAAAAGGGGTTAAATTATAAAATTTATTCAATTATTATTAGTTTAAATTTGATTGCACTTAAGATTAAAGGATATTTGCAGATCCAATATCTTCTTTAACGATATTAAGTACAGTTTGTGTAATTGTTTTTTCAATACATCCGGATTTAAGTAATTCTTTAAGGAATTTATCTAATTCATCAGTATCTTTAAATTTAGCAATTACAATAGCATCATATTGACCAGTAACGTCATAAAGGCCTACAACGTTTTTATTGTTTGAGATTTCTGCTTCCCAAGCTTCTAATTCTTGACCTTTTACGTTTACACCGATAATGCTTGTAAGTGCGTAACCTAATTTCTTATGGTTTAAAACTGGTGCGAATTTTTCAATTACTCCAGATTTAAGCATTTTATCGATACGATTGTGTACAGTTCCTACAGAAATTCCTAAATCACGTGAAATTTGCCTGTATGAAATTCTTACATCATCATTGATGATCTTTAGAATTTTAATATCAGTTTCGTCCAATTTGATTATTTCTTCATTCTTTTTTGCACACATATTTTCACTTTTTCATATTTGTCTAATTATTCAAGAAAATTATAAAATTAAATTTTTTTTATATTATTTTCTATGATAATCTATAGCGTGTTTCCCTTAATGTTAATTATGTTAATTTTTATATATAAATTTTTATGTAAATTTTGTTTATTTTGCTTATTTTATTCTATATTTTGATAAATTTTATTAATATTAAAATATTTTAATACTAAATAAATATTTTTTTATTTAAATTTTATTTTATTATTTTAATTAATTATTGATAAATCTACACTTTTAAATCCTATTTTAATGTAATTAAATTTGATAAAATTAAATTATAGTTGATTAGATTGTTTTTTCGCTTTAATCTATGGGTATTTTATCCAAATTTCTATTAATATTCGCTTAATTCTTTATTAAGTTAAGTATATGCAATAAAAATTTTATTATCAAGTAATTTTTTTAATTTTATTTAATAATTCTTATAAATTAAAAGATTATTTTTGCAAATTGTTCATAAATTGCTTATTCATCAACTATTTCTCGGACAATTTTCATCAATTCCTTATTGCTTGCATTGGTTTTAATTCCAAGTGGGCTGTAATGTGTCTTGACTGCAATGAATCCTTCCTCTTCAAGTTTGTCAAATACCTTATCAAACTTAGGAGCGCTGATTTTCAATGCCCTGCAAACCTTATGGATGTCATAAAATGTGCTTGGTGCATTTGCTTCAATTTTACATGAATTCAGTAATTTCAAAACCTTTTCCTTTTGATTGAGCTCTTTTTCATCAGCTATTTCAATCATTGAATCAATGAATTCCTCATTTTGAATAGGTCCTAACCACATAGGGCCTGCTGTGATTAGCTTTTCACCACATTCCGGACAGGTATCTGGAATGCTGCTTGCAAGACCTTTGAATTCTCCTCTGTATAAGCAATGTTTGCAGTGTGCAATGTATCCGATGTTTTTCAATGATTCATCGGTTGCCTTGGACCCCTTTCTAACCTTAAGATAAGTTCTCATATAGTGTTCACTGCTATGTGACATCTTCACTTCAATGTATTTCTGATATTTTGCAAGTGTCAATGCTGCAAATCCTATAAGGATTCTAATACCGTTTTCATGACAGTATTCACTTTTATATGATTTTGCATTGTATTTTCTGATGCATGGTTCCACATATGTTCCGCAAAGACAGGATGTGTCAGTGGCAGTTAAGCAAAGCAAGGAATCTCTCTTGAGGTTATATCCTGCAGAATCCACAAATGGTGAAGGGGTGCCGAATGGATCTATGTCAATGACATCAAATCTTCCCATATTGCTTCTAAGTTCATTGTTTGCCTCTTTTTGATCTATCTCCACTTCAACTTCATTGAGTTCTGCATTGATTCTTGTAAATTCATTTGCAAGGGGACTGATGTCGTTTACTGCAACATCTCCAACTCCATCAATTTCCTTTTTATAGCGTATTCCCCTTATTCCACTTCCACCAAACAAATCGCATATGCTTATTTCCCTATCTACTTCCCTTTGGTATGCCTGAAGTGCAAGGATTGAAGTGTCCCTATTGAATTCCATTCTTGGATTATAGAAAACAGGAGCATCTGATGAAACCTTATCGAAGTCGGGGAATTTTATCTGAACTTTGCCCTCTTCGATTATTTTCAATTCATCTTCACTGTATGTTTTTATTTCAGTGTCGTAATTATTTTGATAATTATGATTATTTTCCATATTATTGTTCCTTATCGTTTATTGATATTCTTATTAATATTTATTTTTTATTTTATTTATATAATTTATAGAATTTAAAGTAAAACTAATATAACATTAAAAATAAATAATTATTATAAACTATTTAACTACAAATAATTTAAAATACAAATAATTTAAAAACCAATATTTTTTGGAAATAATTATAAAGAGATAATTATAATTTTATTCATTATAGGTGAAAATATGGCAGATATTAAAGTTTCAATAGCTAGTCCTATTATTGAAGAAGAAGAGATAAATGCAGTAATTGAAGTAATGAAATCTGGTATGATTGCACAAGGGCCAAAAGTAATCGAATTTGAAGAGGAATTTGCAAAATACGTTGGTGCAAAGTATGGAATTGCTACCAATTCCGGAACTTCCGCATTGCACGTTGCTCTTTTAGCAGCTGGAATCGGTGAAGGGGATGAAGTAATTACAACTCCATTCACATTTGCAGCTACCGGTAACTCTATTCTATACACTGGCGCTCGCCCTGTTTTTGTTGATATAGATCCTGAAACCTTTACAATTGACCCTGCAAAAATAGAAGAAGCAATTACTGACAAGACCAAAGCCATTATGCCTGTTCAATTATATGGACAATCTGCAGATATGGATGCCATAATGAAAATTGCAAAAGAGCATGACTTGATTGTTATTGAAGATGCAGCACAAGCTCATGGTGCTGAATACAAAGGTGAAAAAGTAGGTAATCTTGGAGATATGGCTTGTTTCAGTTTCTATCCTACTAAAAACATGACCACCAGTGAAGGTGGTATGATCACCACAAATAATGAGAAATTTGCAGAAAATGCAAAAATCTACAGAGCTCATGGTTCTGCTACCAAATATCATCATGATGTATTAGGATACAACTTCAGAATGACTGATATTGCAGCAGCTATTGGTTTGGAACAGCTTAAGAAAATAGATTCCTTCAATGACAGCAGAATTGCAAATGCCAAATACCTTAATGAAGGTTTAGCTGATGTTGATTTGATTGAAACCCCAATTGTAAAGGATGATTGTAAGCATGTATACCACCAATACACAATTAAGATTAAAGACGGCAAAAGAGATGAATTGTCTGATCATTTAATTGAAAACGGTATTGGTAATGGAATTTATTATCCAATTCCTCTTTATGACCAAGTTCTCTATAAGGAAATGGGTTACGACCAAAGTCTTCCAGTAACTGAAGAGATAGTTGAAGAGGTTCTTTCTCTTCCTGTTCATGCTAAATTAACTGAGGAAGATTTAGATTTAATCATTAAAGCAATTAAAGAATTCGCAGAATAATTTCTTTAATTCTTTTATCATTTTTTTAGTTTTACTTATTTTTTTATTAATAAATTATACTTTTTTTTAATGGATTTTCATATTTTTAATTTTTAAGTGATATCATGAGTTTAAATAAAGATGAATTCAACGATAAGATATTCTCAAGAATCAATAATCTGATAGATGATTATGAATTGATCAAGGAGAATGAAAAAATAGCCATTGCCTTATCTGGTGGTAAGGACAGTGTTTTGACTCTGCATGCACTTAAGAATTATCAGGAAAATGCTGATTTTGACTTTGAACTTGTAGCCATTTCAGTTGATGAGGGAATTGAAGGTTATCGTCAACATGGAATAGATGCTGCAGTAAACAATGCTAAAGCTTTGGATATTCCTCTCATTCAAAAATCCTTTAAGGATGAAGAAGGATTCGCATTGGATGACATTCATTCCTATTTTAAAAGCGCTTGCATTCCCTGTGGTGTTTTCAGACGCAATATCTTGAATAAGACAGCTTATGAAATAGGTGCTGATAAAATAGCGACAGGCCATAATCTTGATGATGAGATACAGTCCTTTTTAATGAGCTTTTCAAGAGGGGATACTGTAAAGTTCTCTAAATTCGGACCAGAGCTTGATCAGATTCATGAAAAGTTGGTTCCAAGAATCAAGCCATTATGGAACACACCTGAAAAAGAAGTGGGAATGTGGGCGATTCTTAATGGCATTGAAATTCATTTGGACGAATGCCCTTATTCCAATCTTTCATTAAGGGCTAAGATAAAAGAGTTTTTAAATAATACAGAATCAAAGCATCCTGGAACTAAAGAAAATGTTTTGGAATCATTTAAGCAAATCTTGGATGTTGATAATATTAGAACAGTTCTTAATGAATGTGAAAGATGTGGGGAGCCAACATCTGCTAAGATTTGTAAAGCTTGTGAGATTAAGGATATAGTTAAAGAAAATAAGAAAAAATAAGAAAAAATAAGAAATAAGAAAAAAAGTTAATTAATTAACTAATTAATTAACCTAATTGGTCATAATTCTAAATGCTATGTATGCAATGTATAAAATTACTAGAACAATTCCCTCTTTTTTATCCACTTCGTTTTGAGTATAAGCAAATAATGCACCTATAATTGTAATGATAGTCATGATAAATATGTCTAAAACTATTTTTGGTTCAATTTTTAAAGGGACAGGGCTTAGTGCACCAGCTAAACCTAAAATGAATAAGATGTTAAAAATGCTTGACCCAAGCACATTACCTATTACAATACCATTTTCTCCTTTTTTTAGTGCAGTGACAGATGTAACAAGTTCAGGTAAGGAAGTTCCTACTGCGACAATTGTAAGACCGACAAGAGCTGCACTTAATCCTGCTCTTAATCCGATTGCAGATGCATTGATTTCAACTAATTTGGCCCCAATTATGATTCCAGCAATACCCAAGATTATGTAGATAAATGATTTAGGTATTGAGAGCCTTACTTCAACATCCTCAGACATGGCTTCCCTATCGTTTCTCGCTTCCTGTACAAGAACATAAACATATGCGATAATGATAATCAAGAAGATTATTCCGCAAAGCATGCTAATTTGATGAATTGTTAAAGCTATTAAAAGCAAACCTATTGTAGAAACTACTAAAAATGGGAAATCCCTTTTAACCAAAATTTTTTCCACTGTCAATTTTCCAATCAATGCAGAAACACCAACAACCACTAAAATATTGAAGATATTACTACCTATAACGTTTGTTAAAGATGATGCGGCATTTCCCGCTTGGGCATATGTGATAGACATGGCTGCTTCAGGAGCGCTTGTACCGAATGCAACTATTGTCAATCCTACAATCACTGCAGGTATCTTTAAATTGTATGCAACATTACTTGCACCATCTACGAATATGTCAGCACCTTTTATTAAAAGTACAAATCCGACAACAAGTAAAACTATCTGTAATATTATTGGGTCCATCTCATCACCTAATCTTCTTTACTTTCCAAATCCAATTTGTTTGCATCCTCTTCGTTAACGGTTACCAAAATCTTATCGATGTGGTTTCCATCCATATCCACAATTTCAAAGGTGAATTTGCCTTCATGGAATATTTCTCCTGCTTCAGGTATTTTTCCTGCATGTGAAAGGATGAATCCTGCAATAGTTGTATAACCGTCTTCAACTTCATTAGGCATATCCTCTTCAATTTCAAACAAGTCTTTAAAGTCTTCAATTGAGAATCTACCATCAATTAACCAAGAATGATCTTTTCTTTCAATTGCTTTAGGGTCATCTTCCTCATCGATACCAGGAATATCTCCTACAATTCCTTCAAGAAGGTCGTTTAATGTAATCAATCCGACTACGCTTCCGAATTCGTCTACAACAAGCACCATATGAACATATTCTCTGTTTTCTTTGAATTCTTGAAGCAAGTCCATTGAAAGCATATTTTCAGGAACAACCAATGGAGATTTAACAGTTGCTTTGATGTCCACATCTTTGCCTAAGAATATTTCGCTTAATAGGTCTTTAGCCTGAACAACACCTATGAAATCATCTAATTCTCCTTCAGCAACAGGGAAAATGGATCTTTTACTGTTAATGATTCTTTCTTTGTTTTCTTCCAAGTCATCTTCCAAGTCTATCCAGATGATTTCACTTCTTGGAGTCATTATCATATCAACTTTCTGGTCATCTAAACGGAACACCCTTTTAATGATGTCCTCTTCCTCTTCAGCAATGGTACCGTCTTCAATACCTTCTTCGATAAGAAGCTTGACTTCTTCTTCTGTAACAAGCTCTTCTTTTGGTGAGGAACCAACGATTCTGAGTGCAAGATTTGTAGAACTATCGAGTAATCTAACAACTGGCTTACAGATCCATGAACTTATCTGCATGAATTTTGCGGTTTTCAATGAATATCCTTCAGGGTCATTCAATGCCATTCTTTTTGGTACAATTTCACCAATTAAGATTGTGAAGTATGTAGTGACAAGAATAACAAATATGAAACTTAATTGGTAACTGTAAGGTATATATGGGCTTAAAAAGTTACCAATAGGTTCAGAAAAAGTAGTTCCACCCATAGCCCCTGTGATAATTGCTGTAAATGTTATACCAATTTGTACAGTGGATAAAAAGTCACTAACATTATCCATTGAGTCTAAAACAAGTGATGCTCTTTTATCGCCATCATCAGCGATTTTTTGCATTCTAATTCTTCTAGTGGATACCACAGCAATTTCTGCAAGGGAGAAAAGTCCATTAAGCAATATTAAAATTATTATTATTAATATTTCAATTCCTATAATTATCGAGTCCATTTCCATTAAGTCCTTAAACAATTTTGTATTTAAAATTTTAAATATTTTCTATATAGTTTATTATGTAAAAATTAGTATTTAATAATAAGCATTTAATTATATTTATTAATTATATTTATAAATTTAATGTTTTTCAAGCTGTTTAGCTATATTTTTTTTAAAATTTTATGATGATTTTATTATATTTTTACAAAATTAAGATGATTTTGCAATTCATATTTCTATAAATTTGATATTTATTATATGAATTGCATTTATAATTCCCTCATTTTTCTATCAATCTGATTAAGGAATTTGTTGTTTTTAAATTCCTCTGCAGTGCTAAACATGGAACCTCCATAGATTTCTTCCTGCATTCTTTGGACTGCTAAAGAAGCTTCCTGTGCAGTTTCCACTCTTTGAAGGATTCTGCGGTCTTTCACTTTAACTGTTTTTCCGCAGGTGCATTTCCTTGTAGCCCTTCCTTTTTTTGCATAAAGAACCCTTCCGCAGTCGCATCTAAATATTAAGTACATAGTTAACCTCAATTATTTAATTTTTTAAAGATCAGTTTTCTTTTGGAGTTAAGTGATGATTAGCCTCCGAATATCTTCATGAACAATGGAATAAATACCTTGGATGGCAATATGATAAGGGTTGCTATACTTACTCCTAAGTTGGTTCCAACAACCACAAGCAATATTCTGATGATATTGTTATTCCATAGGTCTCTAAAGCTTTCAATCTTTCCTAAATTGTTGATGTCCTGTTTTCTCACATGTCTGAATTTAGCTTCTGCAAGGCCTGAGAACCATCCTGCAGCAAGCACTGGGTGAATGATTGTTAACGGAGCAACTAATCCTCCGATAAGTGCAGATTGGATTTTGGAACCTGAAAGGATTGAACCTATGAATCCCATAATCATACTGATAACAACGAACTGTAGGATATCTCCTTCTATGTGAATACCATTCATCCAAGCAAGAAAAAATATCACTATAAATGAAATAGGGATTAATGCCAAGATGATCTTAAGCCAAGGTATGCCTCCTTTTTTGTTCATGTTATTTAATTCAGCGTAGCTTGGCAAGGTTTCAGGGTGGTCAAGGTATTCTATTATTCCTTCCCTATGTCCTGCACCTACAACAGCTATTACCCTATCCTCAGGAATTCCCAATATTCCTTTTGCAAGATATGCGTCCCTTTCCTTAACAAGGGCAGTGTATGCTCCAGGGGAGATTTCCTTAAAGTATTCCATAGCCTGGTCGATATTGGATTGTTCCTTCAACTCTTCGATGTTTATCTCTTCTTCCTCTGATGAGAATAATGATGCGACAATTCCGTATACGAATTTTAGCTTTTCCCAGGTGCTCATGCTGTTCAATACCCTTTGAAGTGTGATATTGATGTCTCTGTCAATCAATGCAATTCTGCATCCAACCTCTTCAGACGCTTCGATTGCACCAAGCATTTCAGCACCAGGCTTTATGTCAACATCTTCCCCAATCTTATTTTGCATGTAGGAAAGAAGAGTTGTAACCAAGAAAACACCAACTTTGTTTTCTTTTATGATTTTAGTAATATGAATTGTATCATCTTCTACGACACCATTTCTTTCATTCATTAACCTTTGGTATCGCCCTCTATCTAATTCAATAGCAACCACATCTGGTTGGTCTTCTAAAATAGCTGCTCTTACCTCATCTACACTATTTTGGGACACGTGTGCAGTTCCTATTATTTTTAAACATTCTCTAATCATTAGATATCCTTCTTTAAATGTTTTATTTCAGTATTAGAATTTTTCTAATTATATTTTATTAGTTTTATTAAATTAATTAGTTTATTGTTATCTTATTTTTCTTATATTAATTATATTAATTGTACTTATAAACTTTTTGAAAGCAAATTAAAATTAATCTTCAAATGTGTGCTCAATATGTCTTCAGTACTGCGTTCAGTAGGGGTTAATATAAGGTGATTTTTCCATCTTTATAGATTCCAACATTTTCACTGATGTTTCTTTGAACACAAAGCTTGACATCATCTTCATAGCCTAAATATGAAAGACGACGTCCTGATTTTGATTTAATGGAGTTATTCTCTACCAATTCTCCATTTCTACTTGCTAAAATAGCTGAAAGTGCATATTCTGTTATTCCGGTTTCCTCTTTGAAATAATCTATATCATCAATGTCTAATTTATTTTGTTTGCCTAACTCTTCTTGAATCCAGTACATTATTTCGCCAGCAGCCAAAAAGTCTTCTATTGCAAAGGTTCTTTCGAAACCCCCCATAACCAGTTCAATATGTTCTGTTGCAAGTTCACAAGCTGCTTTTGCACAAGCTTTGGCATTGATGAAAGATCCGATTAATATGGTTTCAGCATCCATATTTTCCAGAACTCTAACTCCATTGGTGGTTGTAAGAACCAGCGAATCCTTCTCACCATCATACTCTTTCATTTCACCAGGTGAGTTTCCAAGTTCAAATCCTTCGATTGTTCTGCCTGTTCTCTCACCAGCTAAAGCGGCATCTTTCTTTTGAGCTATTTCAATTGCTTCTTCTGGAGTGTATACTGGATAGATTTCCTTAAACTTATCTAAAGCAATTGTGATTGTAGTGCTTGCTCTTAATGCATCAACCATAATGGAAAGGTCTTTAGAATAACCCTTTTCAAAACTTAAACTTACTTTCACTTTTTAGCCTCAAATCAATGTTTGATTATAATATAATTTTTATATTTTGTGATATATAATATTTAATAAGAATTAAATAATAAGTATTAAAATTAAATTCTAAAAATTTTAATTGAAAAAATAAGGATTAATAGTTTTTTATCTTATTGAGGAATATTATGATAATTGTTACAACCCCCATGTGTAAGCAAATAGTGGAATGGGCAGGACTAAATGAATTTAAAGTAAACAGATTTCCAGATGCGGAAGAAGGAGATTTTGCCATTTTGCTTTCAGAAAGTAAAGTGAAAATGGATTCATTGGCAATCAAAATAAATACATTCTCTCAGATAAAAGAAAGCATTAAAATCGTATCTAATTGTCTTTTTGAAAAGAATTTGATTGAAAAAGCCATTGATGATGAAGAGATTGAAGCAATTTTTCAAAATTATATAAATATTGATGAAGACATTAAATATGCCCTTTTGAGTGAAGAGGAATTCAATAAGATAAGAGAGTCAAATAAGGATAAAAAAGTGAAGGTCTATTCAGAATTCCTGAAGGATTTGGTTTGTGATATTGGAGCAGATGTCATAGATTTCAAATATGATAAGGACAATTTCACTAACTTGGAAATGGATTTTGATTATTTGGTTTATCCGGATTATTTGGAAGAAGAGGTTTCAAAAAGAGAGGATTTATGCTCTGACGAATTTAAGGCAATTAAAATATTAAGCCACAACAATATCTCAAAGGATCCAATATTAAAGGCAGAATCAAGATATTCTATTTTAATTGATGGGCTCTAATTCTAAAGGGAAATCTATTAGTTTTTTTTATTTATATATTGGCGATATTATGTTTATTCAAGAGAAGGATGTAAAATCAATCTTATCCAAATCAAATCTTCCCATTGCAGGTTATACTGCAAATCCATATGTTGGCTGTCCACATGCCTGCAAATACTGTTATGCTGATTTTATGAAAAGGTTCACTGGCCATAAGGAGAAATGGGGAACCTTTCTTGATGTAAAGTATTGGAAACCTATGAAGAATCCTCAAAAGTATTCTGGAGAAACTGTAATTGTCGGTTCTGTAACTGATGGATACAACCAATGTGAAGAGGAATTCTGCAGAACTCGTCAATTGTTGGAGGAATTGAAAGGTTCTGGCATTAATCTAATCATCACTACAAAATCAGACTTGGTGTGCAGAGATTTGGACTTGATAAAAACATTCAATGATCCTTTGGTTTCATGGTCCATAAATACCCTTGATGAAGATTTCAAGGATGACATGGATGATGCACCTTCAATAAGGGATAGGATCAAAGCCATGAAGAAGTTTCACAAAGAAGGCATAAGAACAACCTGTTTCATATCTCCTATTTTTCCTGAAATTACAGACACTATTGAAATTATTGAAGAAATTAGTGATTTTTGTGATTATATTTGGCTTGAAAATCTTAATCTGCGAGGAGGATATAAAAAGACCATTTTGGATTATATAGATTTAAAATATCCTGAATTGATGCCTCTTTATAAAGAAATCTATACTTATAAGGATATGTCTTATTGGAAAGAATTGGATGATGAAATCAGTGCTTATGCAAAAAAGAATGATTTTATGTATATAATTGATGAAGAGCCATTTATAAAAAGCCCTAATGAAAATCCGATCATAATCAATTATTTCTATCATGAAAAAATAAGGCAATCTTCAAAAAGGAAAAAATAGCTATTGAAAATTTAAAGCACTTTATGGAATATGCGAAATTGGTTTTTTTAAACAAAATAATTATTAAATAAGAAAAATATATTATTTATTAATAAAAATTTTATGATAAAATTTTATGATTATGAAATAAATTACAATATAATTACTTAATTATTTTATTAATTATTTTATTCATTTAAAAGGAGAATAAATAGTGTTAGACATTAAATTGTTCAGAGAAAATCCTGAAATAATATTTGACTCTGAGAAGAAAAGATTTAGAAGCACAGAAAATGCAGAGAAAGTTATTGAATATGACACCTTATGGAGAGAAGGTGAAAGAAGATTAAACTCTTTAAGAGCAGAGAAAAACAAATTATCCAAATCATTTAAAAAAGCTAAACAGGAAGGCAATATTGAAGAGGTCATTGCAAAATCCAAGGAAGTGGCTAACGAAATTAAAGAGTTAAGCGCTAAAAATGCAGAATACCTTGCTCTTAGAGATGATTACAGATACAAAGTTGGAAACATCATCGATGAGGATGTTCCTATTTCTGATACTGAAGATGACAATGTGGTTGTCAGAACCTATGGTGAAATTCCAGAGCATGACTTTGAATTGTTGAATCATGTGGATTTAATCAACAAAATCGATGGGGCAGACCTTGAAACTGCAGCAAGCATTGCAGGTGCAAGATTCTACTACTTGAAAAGAGACATCTTGCATTTGAACTTGGCATTGATTCAATTTGCACTTTCCGAACTTGAAGCTGAAGGTTACATCCCAATGCAAACCCCATTCTTTGTAAAAGGGGAAGTGGCAGCTGAAACTTCAGAGCTTGGCGAGTTTGAGGAAACATTATACAAAGTTGAAAATGAAGACATGTACTTGATTGCAACTGCTGAACAGACATTGGCAGCACTTCACAGAAATGAAATCATCAATCCTGAAGACTTGCCATTAAGATACTGTGCACTTTCAACCTGCTTTAGAAAGGAAGCTGGATCACATGGAAAAGACACCTTAGGAATCTTTAGGGTTCACCAATTTGAAAAGATTGAACAGTTCATCTTCTCAACTCCTGAAGATTCAAGAAAACAGCATGATCATTTAATGGAAGTAACTGAAAGAATCTATCAGAAATTAGGTCTTCCATACCAAGTCATAGCTATTGTATCATCAGCTTTAAACGATAATGCAGCAATCAAATACGACCTTGAAGCTTGGTTCCCAGGTTCTGGGGCATTCAGGGAATTGGTAAGCTGTACCAACTGTAAGGATTATCAAGCTCGTAAAACCAAAACAAGATACGGTAGAGCAGGATCTGGAGATGCACAAATATTGCATACTCTTAACAGTACAGCTATTGCTACTGAAAGAACCATCTGTTGTATTTTGGAAAACTATCAACAAGCTGATGGAAGCATAAAAGTCCCAGAGGTATTAGTACCTTATATGGGAGGAAAAACAGTTATTGAAGCAAAAGAATAGATTTATTCTTTGCTTTTTATTTTTTTTAATTTTTATTCTTTTTTATAGATTTTTTTAACTATTTCTTTTTTATTTTTTATTATCTATTTTTAAAATATTTTTTTAATTTTTTAATTAATTTTAATTCTTTATCTTTTAAACAGCATCTACAGCTTTTCTTGCATGAGCTTTAGTTAAGAATATTGACAGAATAGCCACTACAAATGTAATTAAAAGATAAATTTCCACTTTAAATGGATCTGCATTGTAGATTATATGCACAACACCTATAATCCACATGACAACCAACATCAATGGAAGTATGTATTTTAAGGTGAATTTCCATTTCTTTCCAACTCTGATTGCTGAATTTTCATTTAATATAGGAATGATTTCATCCACATTGTAATACCATGTAAATATTATTGCCTGTACAGCTATTAGAATCAGAATTCCAAACTCATTTACAAAGGTGTCAACGATTTCAACCAAGTAACAGCTTATTCCTGTTGAAAAGAGCAATGATCCTAGACATGCTATTATGGTTAATACTGTAACTCCTTTTTTACGGGACCAATTGAATTTTTCACAAATGGAAGATAACAACGGTTCAAATAATGCCAATGAAGATGTAAATCCTGCAAAGAGTATTGATACCAATAATAATGGAGCTATTATTCTTCCAATAGGGCCCATAACTTCAAAGACTTCCGGAAGAACGATAAATATCAGGCTTGTTCCGTCACTGATCAATTCAGTTATAGGAATTGAGCTTGTTACAGACATGTATCCTAAAATTGAAAATATTCCAAATGCAACAAAAATTTCATAAAGGCAATTAGCCACAACAACCATAAAGACATTATCAATCAACCTTGTTTTTTCAGATAAATAGCTTGCATAGGTATAAACCATAGCCTGTCCTATGCTTAATGAAAATATTATCTGAGCGAATGCTGCAAGCCAAACATTGATGTCTAATAGCATTTCCCAATTAGGGGTAAGCAATGTAGTCAATCCTAATTCAAATCCCGGTAATGTAAATGAATAGATAAGAATAAATGACATTATAATGAAAAGCAATGGCATTAGAATTCTTGAAACTCTTCCGATACCCTCATCAACATCCCTATTTGAAACAAACCAGAATAATGCCCATAGGATTATGCTGCACATGAAAGTTGGCAATATTATGGATGTGATTCCGCTTAAATTAGAGGAACCTCCAACATTTGCAGTGAAAAATGCTGATGGATCGCTTCCCCATCCAAATGTGAAACTGTTTAAGAAGTATACCAAATCCCAACTCAGGATAACCATATAATAGATTACAACAACGAATACAAAGAGAACAAGCATCCAACCGATTATCTCAAATTTCGGATTTATGTCATGCAATAGTTTTGAGAAACTCTCTTTGAAGTGATATCCCAAACCGTATTCCAATATCAAGAACGGCAATCCCATTACAATGATTGCTATTAGGTAAGGAATAAAGAATGATTCTCCACCATTGCTATAGAAGACATAACTGAAACGCCATATGTTTCCTATACCAATTGTAAGACCAACCATTGCAAGCAAGAAAGTCTTTATTGAACTCCAGCTGGAATTTTCACTCATTTTATCACTTTTATTTAAAAATAGTTATTTTTTGATTAATTTGGACTAATTAAAAGTTTATGTCTTTTTTTATATAATTCTTATGATATTCCTCTTTAAGTTTAAATGGATTATGGCGATATGGGAAGCGGAGATTGGCTTTCCTTAACAAGATTAAGGTTCATCTACAAAACTTTATAAAGAAAGGACAATAAAGAATTTAAATAGTGAACTAAAAAATATTTTTTTATAAATATTTTAATTATATATTAACCTTATTCTAAGATAAAATGTATAAAAAAGAGATTTCTCAATTCTTTTTATCATTCATTTTTAGTCTTTTGGAGGTAGCACATGAAAAAATCAATCATATTCATATCAATTTTATTATCCATATTTTTAATGATAGGTTGTGTAAGTGCAGGATTCTTTGAGTTTCTAGGGAATTTTGAGGTATTGGATGATAATCCTGATG
>CACYJH010000023.1 GCA_902774685.1 uncultured Methanobrevibacter sp. | reverse complement strand
TCAAGCTATTTATGATATAGCAGAAGAGTTTGGCGGTGAGGTTATAGCTACTGCTGTTGGAGATTTGCTTGTTGCAAGAAAATTAAAGGATACTGATGGGTTGTTTGGTGGAGAAGAAAATGGTGGTTTGATCTTCCCAGACTTTATCTATGGAAGAGACGCAGCTATGACTGTAGCAAAGATTCTTGAAATTCTTGTAAAAGAGGATAAGCCATTGTCTGAACTTGTAGCAGAACTTCCAGTATATTATCAGGAAAAATTGAAAGTGGAATGTCCTGATGATTTAAAGCAAGAGGTAATGAGCAAGATTGCAGATGAGATCAAGGAAACCACTGATTTTGACCTTGATACAACTGATGGTGTGAAAATCCTAAAAGAGGATGGTTGGGTCATTATCAGACCTTCTGGTACTGAACCGATCTTCAGATGTTTCGCTGAATCTGACTCCCAGGAAAAAGCTGATGAGATGGCTAGCTGGGGAATCAGTTTAGTGGAAAAATACAAAAATTAATTAAAATTTATTTAAACTATTGGTTAGAGGCTAATTTTAATTATTCTCTAACATTTACTGTTTTTGAGAATATGATTCCAGAGAATAATAAATCAAAATTAATACTTATTTTAGTGATTATCCTAGCGATAGCTATTGTTTTCTTCGGATATGCAATATCTGTGAATAATTCAAACAATTCGGATGATGCTGTCATTGCCGATGTAGATAATGCGATTAGCATTAACCAATCATACCCTGACGGCCCTACAGCGGAAGCTAAAATAGATTCATCTAATGTAAATTCCAATCTTCTTGGCAGTAATGATTTAGGTACTGTAGAGTTGTTGGGACCTTTTGGAAACCCAAATTCAGACATTAAGATAGCTTATTCAATTGGTATGCATCCATTGGAAAGCAAGGCGCATAAGGCATTGTTTGATACTGTTGTATCAAAGAACAGCTCTTTGGATTATTGTTATTATATCTACAAGATCAATGTAACAAATTACGACACTGATGATGAAGGCAGAATGGATGGACAGCTTCTTGCTCAGGAGTTTGTGGCACCTCACATCATCAACAATGATTATGACCTTTTTGTAGATGTTCACAGCAATAAGGGAATGATTTCAGGAACTTATGAAGAAACCAATTTTGTCTTTGCAGTAGGAAAGGATGAAAAGTCAGATGCTTTTGTCCAAAAGATATTAAGTAAGATGCCAGAATTGGTTTATTATTTCCCAAGTGCCCAATCCAGCCCTCCTTACATTACTTTACCAGTAGAGCAAGCTGGAACTCCGACAGTCAACTATGAAACATATTGTTATGAACCGATCAATACAACTTATGACTTGATGAATAAGTTTGTCGATGTCGTTGATGATTTAGAATTTTAATAACCCTAAGTGTGATGTGTGAAAATGTATAAGAAAGATTATCCTCAAGAGCCTACAGATGAAGCGAAAGTAGACTCTTCATTATATGGTGCAGAATTAATCGGAGAAAATGATTTAGGGACTGTTCATCTTCATGGACCTTATGGAAATCCTGAGTCCAATGTAAGAATAGCCTATTTGATTGGAATGCATCCATTGGAAAGCAAGGCACATAGGGGATTGTTTGATACAATAGTCGAATATGATAAAATGGATATCTTAAATTATTCCTATAATATTTACAATATAAATGTGATTGGAGAGCTTGATGCAGAAACAGAAGGTCGTATGGATGGACAGCTTCTTGCTCAGGAGTTTGTGGCACCTCATATAATTGATAATGAATATGATTTCTTTGCAGATATTCATAGCAATAAAGGATTAAAAGGGCCTGGAACTTATACAAAGACCAATTTCATATTCGCTCCAGGATTTGATGATGATTCAAGCAATTACATGAACATACTATTGGATGAGATTGAGGAACTTGTTTATTATGCTCCGGAGTACAGAACAAGCCCACCTTACATTACAATTCCAGTTGTGGAAAGTGGAATTCCAACAATTGTTTATGAAACCTATTCCTATGAGCCAATGGAAAGGACATATGATTTAAGTGAAAAATTAGTTAAGGCAATTGACAATTTGGAGTTTTGATTTTTTTTAACTATTATCCATAATTTTTTTATTTATCCCACCATCATTTTCTATTTTTCACAACAAATTTTCATTCAATTATTTTAATTTTAGCTATTATTAAAACATAGTTATACATAGTAAACCTATTTTTAATCAATCTTTATTTTAATTAAATTAATTCAAATCAATTTTTTATTTATTATCAATCCCATAATCTACATAAACTAATTAATTATCATAAAAGTAGTAAAAAATAGAAAAAAGTAGTAGGGATAAAGTAAATAAAAATCTTAAAAAAAGCAGTTACATATTTTCCAAGCATTCCATCTTTAGAACTCTTGCATCATCATTTGATGGATCTAAGGCAAGCACTTTGGTAAATAATATTTCAGCTTCATCAAATTTATCAAGTTCCATCAATACAACGCCTTTATTGAGTAAGAATGAAGTGTTTCTTGGTTCTAGTTCAATAGCTCTGTCATAACATTCAATTGCCTCTTCGAATCTACCAAGATCCAAAAGTGCATTTCCTTTTCTGTTTTGTGCAGTTGCATCTATTTCAGAATCTTCCAAACATAACTCTAGCGCTTTATCATATGACTCTAACGCTTCTTCAGGTCTTTCCATGTCTGTCAATACATTTCCACGTGCATTCCAAACTTCTGGGTTGCTGTCGTCTATGGTGATAAGTTTGTCATAAACTTCCAACGCCTTATCGAATTCCGCTAAAATCTCTAAAATGAATCCTCTCCAGTATAATACCACAGGATTGTCGGGGTTTGCTTTCAATGCTCCATCACTCGCTTCAAGGGCTTCCTCAATATTGCCTGAGTTAAGCATAGCTATTGCCTTATTGTTCCAAATGTATTCATTGTCCCCTTCGATTTCCAAAGCCTTATCATAACATTCGATTGACTCATCGAAACGGTCAAGTCTGCTAAGGTTGTCTCCTTTTTTGTTTAAGAGATAAACATCGTTAGGGTCTATCTTCAATGCAGCATTATAGCATAAAACAGATTTGTCGTATTTTCCTGTATCAAACAGGATATCCGCTCTTTGGGTTATCATCTCTTTTTGATCGATTTTTTCCCCTTTCCATTTATTGATGTCCAATTTTTCAAAATAGATTATCTGGAACAAATCGTCATCTGAGATTTTGTTAGGATACATTTTCTTAAATTCCCTAACCATATCCGCGGAATCTTCGTATCCTTCTTCCTGAGCTAACTTATCATTGTTCTTTATTTCTTTAAATGGAAGTGTCTTGACATCAATGACTTCCGCTTCAAAAATTTTCTTTTTTTCTTTAGAAGCTAAATTCCAATAACAATGAAGCCTATCTCCAACTTTTAAAGGTGTTTTCCATAATTTCCTTATAGTCATTGCTTTTTTATTTGTGATTATATTAATGTTCTGACTTCCAAAGGACATAATTGGCATTTTATCACCTTTTACTGGAGACTAATTAAAAAACAGTCTTTAAATGAATAATTAAGTTAATATTAATTATATTATTATCTTTAATGAAAAATTAATAAACTTATCTATTTATTTTCAAGAAATAAATTGATAAGTTGTGAATATGAATTTTAGATGCTTCTTTGACCAAATTCTGCAGTCTTTACGTTTATGTCTTGGTCTGGATGCGCCTCTTTGATTCTTCTTGCAATATCCTCCATGTCATGAGGATTAGGTTCTTCAGCTTCTGCCAATGATTCATCCAAAACGCATCTGTTTCTGAATTGCTGAATTGTGTATAGGTCACAATCCACTTCTTCAACTATTTTGAATAAATCTTCTTCTGTTAGCAATTTTGGACAGTATGTTGTTCTGCATTCCAAGGTAATGTCATCATATTCATTTACGATTTCCATGGATTCCTTTACCTTATCTCCAATATCCGCATTGATGACATCCTTATACTTGTCAAAAGGAGCTTTGACATCCATAGCTACATAGTCAACGAGTCCTAAATCCAAAACCTCTCTTAATCTGTCAGGGTAAACTCCGCTTGTATCCAATTTGGTCTTAAGCCCTATTTTCCTGACGTATTTGAAGATTTCAATCACATCTTCATATTGCACTAAAGGTTCCCCGCCTGAAACCACAACAGCATCCATGAATAGTGCAGAATCATCAATCTTTTCATAAATCTCTTCCAAACTGATTTCAGTTCCCTCTTCCAATATTTCACTGTTACTGCAATATGGGCATCTAAGAGGGCATTTTGCTAAAAATATTACAAATGACATATTTTTAGGATATTCAATTGATGATGTAACTGTTACACTATATTCCATTTTTCCATCTCGTAATTTATTTAGGTATTTATTTTAATTTAATAATAATATTTCAATAAAAATTATTTCAATATTTATTTCAATAATTATTTCTCATTATTCGTTTAATATTTCTCTCATAACGCTTAAGAATTTCTTATCTTCTTCCAATGTACATATGCTGATTCTGAAGTAATATTCATCCAATCCTTTAAATGATGTACAGTCTCTTACAATCATTCCTCTTTTCATGAATTCTCTTGTAAGTTCCGCTGCTGTAAATCCGGTATCGTGAATGTCAATCAGCATGAAGTTGGAATATGATTTATAGACTTTGACAGATTTCATTTTTGATATTTCATCATATAGGAAATCTCTGCTTTCTATTCCATCCTTAATGGATTTTTCAATGTATTCAGTGTCTCTAATTGTAGTGAGAGCTGCAACATAGGAAAGCTTTGTAAGGGAGAAAACAGGTTTGATTCTGTGCATGAATTCAATGATTTCCTTGCTTGAAATACCATAACCGATTCTCATACCTGCAAGGCCCATTACCTTAGACATTGTTCTAAGTATGAAAATGTTGTCATATTCATCCAAAAGGTTTACATTAGTTGTCTCAGAGTATTCAAAGTATGCTTCATCTATTACAACCACTGCATCACATACTCCTCCCTTGGATTTGTTGGTCTTATTTAAGATTGCTCTCAAGTCATCCTGACTAATCAATGCTCCAGTTGGGTTATTTGGAGTACATAAGAATAGCATTTTTGTTTTTTCATTGATTGCATTAAGAACTGAGTCCAAATCCAATGTATTTGTCTCTAAATTCCATTTAGCATAATTAGGTATTGCTCCATATGGCTTGAATAAAAATTCATAATACATATAAGAAGGTAAAGGCACTATAAATTCGTCTCCTGGTTCGATGAATGTTTTTGCTAATGTGTCAATAAGCTCATCTGCACCATCTCCACCAACAATGATTTGTTCTGGTTTGACATGTGAATATCTTGCAAATTCCTTTTTAAGCTCTTCCAAATCAGATTCAGGGTATCTGTTGATGTTTGCAAGTTCTGCTTCAATGGCTTCCTTTACTTTTGGAGATGGTCCCCATGGGTTTTCATTAGATCCTAATTTGATGATATCTTCTTTTTTCACTCCAAATTCCTGTGCGATTTCCTCTTTGGATCTTCCAGGAACATAAGGGTCTAATTCTTCTACTGCTCTACGTACTTTCATTATTTTACCTTCTTTCAATGATAATCGATAATAGTTAGTATTTAATTAGTTAAAAATTAATAATCTTTAAATTTTTTATAAAAAATTTTTAAAAAAAAGTTGATGAATAGATGAAATTATTCATTCTATTCATTACATTCAAATTCGATGATTTAATCATCGTATTCATTTGCAAGTTCAACATAGTGTGCTGCATTCCAAGCAATATGGTCTCTTTGTTCTTGAGTAGTCTCTTTAATAAGCTTTCCAGGAACTCCTAATATTAGGCTGTTTTCTGGAAATTCCTTATTTTCACTAACTACTGCCCCGGCACCTACAATTGAGTTCTTGCCAATTTTAGCGCCATTCAATACAGTAGCATTCATTCCTATAAGAACATTATCGCCAATTTCACAACCGTGAACTACAGCACCATGTCCAACAGAGACGTTATCTCCAATCTTAAGTGTTAGATTTGCTGAAGTGTGCAAAACACAATTGTCTTGAACGTTGGAGTTTTTACCAATTCTTATAGGGCCTACATCTCCTCGAATAACTGCTCCATGCCAAATGGAACAATTTTCACCAATTTCAACATCACCAATTACTTGTGCACCAGGGAATATTTTTACGGGTTCATTGAGTTTCATAATATACTCCTCTTTTAGTTTTTTTAATTAATTTTTTTTAAATTAATTATCTTTAATTTTTAAAATTTCTTTTATAGTTGTTTTATTAATTGTAAATTAATAAGTATCATTTGAAATATTTCATTGTTCTTTATTTATCTTCAACTTCTTCAAGAGAGATTTGTCCAGTTTCCTTTTTGTTTTGGATGATATGTTCCTGTTTTACTAAAACTCTCATATCAGAGCCTAAGTCTTCATATAATAAAACACCAGATCCTATTGTGGCTCTTACTCCTATTTTAACTCCTGGACTTAAGCTTGAATTGATTCCAGTCTTTACAGAATCTCCTACAATTGCACCTAATTTACGTCTTCCAGTATCTGTTCTTTTGTTTTTGATTGTTGTCTTAACGGTTTTATTGTCAAAACGTAAATTAGCAATATTGGTTCCTGCTGCAATATTACAGTTTGAACCTAATACGGAGTCTCCAACATAACTTAAATGGCTTACATTGGTATTTTCCATAATGATGGAGTTTTTAATCTCTACAGCATTACCAATGTGGACATTGTCTCCAAAGTAGGAATTTCCTCTAATATATGAGTTAGGTCCAATATCACAGTTTTTACCAATGTATACAGGGCCTTTGATATAAACTCCAGAACGAATGAGGCTGCCTTCATCTAAAAATACTTCACCATGGATGGTGGCGCCTTCTTCAACGGTTCCTTTGATTTCTCCTTCAATATGATTGAGCAATTCTTCATTGATTTCAAGAAGTTCCCATGGTTTTCCAATATCCATCCATTCCTTAGTGGTCTTATGTCCTTTAACCACTTTTCCATCAGCTATTTGAAGGGATAATGAATCTGTGATTTCATATTCTCCTCTTGGAGAAACTTCTGTCTTGTCAATCTTATCAAAGATGTCCTTGTTGAAGATGTAAATTCCTGTGTTGATTAAATTGCTTGGAGCTTCTCCTTTTTTAGGCTTTTCAACTATATTTATGATATTGTCTCCATCCAATTCAACTACACCGAATGCACTTGGATCTTCCACTTCAGTTAGCACCATTAGAGTGTCAGGCTTTGACTTTTCATAATCATCTATGATTTCACTGAGAATGTCAACATCTAAGATGATGTCTCCATTAAGAGTGATTAAACTGTCTTCAATAAAGTCTTTTCCATAACCTATAGCATCTGCAGTTCCCTCTAATTTACTTTGAGTGGCATAACTGATGTTCACTCCAAGTTGTGATCCGTCTTTAAAGTAATTTTTAACTATTTCTTCCTTATACCCCACAATAAGGAGAATGTCTTTCACACCGCAATCACGCAATGCTTCTATATTATATTGTATAATAGGTTTTCCAGCAACAGGCAACATTGTCTTAGGTTTTGTGAGAGTTAAAGGTCTCATTCTTGTTCCTTCACCTGCACTTAAAATTATAGCTTTCACCTAATTCCTCCAATTTCCCTTTTTATTTTTTCATAAAAATTATTTTTTTAATATTTTAGTGTTTTAAATATTTCCCCTATTTGATAAAAAAAATATCGATTTTCTTTCATTTTGACATTTTTCAAATCAAATATTAGAATAGTATATTTTTATATTACTTTTTATTCATTTAAATAATTATTTAATCTATTCTAATTTTTATATAATTAACATATAAATATATGTGAAAATATGTTTGAGGGGTTTAGAATAAATTAATTAAAAAAGTTTTTTATATAAGTTTGTACATATTAGAATTATAGTTAATTAACTAATACTTTGTTTAATTAAATTATTTAAAAAAAGGTGATTATATGGTAAAATATGTATGTATGCACTGTGAATACACATGGGATTCTGAAACCGGAGATGAAACTTACAAAGTACCAGCAGGACCTATCGAAGACTTCCCAGAGGACTGGGTATGCCCTCAATGTGCTGCAGGTATTGAAGGAATCATTACCGAAGACGAATAAGTTTTCCAGAATTCTTTTATTTTTTATTTTTTTAATTTTTTATCTATTATTTTTACTATTTTTATCTCTTTTTATCTCTTTTTTACTATTGTTCTTCTTCCAATTTTTCAAAAGACTTATTTTACTTTAAAAAATTTAATTCGTAATTATTAAAACTAATAATCATTTTATAAAAAAAGAAATTGTAGAGAATAATTAAATATTCTCTTTGATAATTTTAGTACAGGTATCTCTGATTGCTTCTGCTTTTTCTTGTGTTTTAGCTTCTAAAGTTATTCTTACATAATCTTCAGTACCTGAAGGTCTGACTAAAACCCAACTTCCATCATTGAAGGTCAATCTGACACCATCGATTGTATTGATTTCAGAAATGTCATCAAATGCATCGGATAAAAGGTTTTCCATATTTTCCATAACAGCTATCTTTTCTTCCTTGGAACAGATCACCTTTTCTCTTAAGTGAGGATAGTCTTTAAACTGTGCTAAAAGTTCTGATAATTTTCCTTCTTTGGAAACGATTTCAGCCATTCTAAGACCTGACAATATTCCATCTGGACACATGCAGAAGTCCTGATGTAACCATGTTCCTGATGGTTCTCCACCAAAGCTTGCATTTTCCTCAATCATCACTTCTGCGACATTGACGTCTCCAACTTTGGTTCTGAGAACTTTTCCGCCTACTTCGGCCATTGCCTCATCCATGCATAATCCTGCATCGACGGTAGTTACAACTGTTCCACCAAATTTCTTGGATACAAGAGCAAGAAGCTTGTCAAAATCTGAAACCTTACCGTTTTCGTCAACAGTTATCATTCTGTCTGCATCACCATCGTGAGCAATTCCAAGGTCTGAACCGGTTGCTACAACTGTTGCCATAAGGCTTGAAAGGTTTGCTATATTAGGTTCCGGATTTCTTCCAGGGAAAAATCCGTCAACTTGTGAATTTAATGTAATGACTTCACAGCCAGCTTTTCTGAATAATATCGGGGAAAGTTCAGATCCTGCACCGCATGCACAGTCGATAACCACTTTAAGACCAGGCTTGATGTCAACAATATCCAATAGGTCATCGATATATTGCTTTTTGATTTCATCATTGTGGCTAATGATTCCTATCTTGTCCCATTCCACAAAACCGAAGTCCTCATTATAGTAGATTTCTTCGATTTTCTCTTCCTGTTCTGGTGTATAAGCCATACCATTTTTATTCCAAAGCTTGATTCCATTGTATTCTGAAGGGTTGTGGGATGCGGTAAGCATTATTCCAGCATCAGCATTAAGTTTTAAGGTTGCATATCCTACAAGAGGTGTTGGAACCATACCAATCTTAATTACATCTACACCATGTTCGTTAAGCCCTGCGGTAATTGCCTGTTCAAGCATTCTATTTGTAGTTCTGGTATCAAATCCAATAACCACTTTTCCAGTATTGTTCAAGTATTTGGCCAAAGATTTACCTATTTTCAATGCCAATTCGGAATTGATCTCTGAACCGACTTTTCCTCTGATTCCAGAAGTTCCAAAGAGTTTCTTGTTTGCCATAGTTTAACTCCTATAATTATGATTTGTATTTTTTAACGATTTAAGCTCCGAATTTATGTGCATATCCCATTAAATCGGTAAGTATGTTCATTACGTCTGCTCCTCTGATTCTGCACATAGCACCTTTTGCTACAGCATATTCGTTGTATTCGCAGACATCATCCACTCTGACTTCAGGACCATTAATCAATATAGGGACAGGGTCTCCTGAGTGGTTTTTAACGGAAATAGGGGTTGCATGATCTGCAGTTAAAAAGATGTAGCAGTCTTCCAATTTAAGAAGTTCGCTCATTACAACTTCATCCACCTTTTCAATGAATTCAACTTTTTCTTTTGCATTTCCATCGTGGCCTGCCTCATCTGCACCGTCAATATTGATTAGGAAGAAGTCATGTTCACTATTGTTCACTTGATCTATGATTGTGTCCCTGATGTTTTCAAGGTTTGTGTCAGTTCCACCGGTTACACCTTCCATCTCTATGATGTCCATTCCTGCAAAACGGCCGATACCCATAATAAGTCCGGTTTCTGCAATGCAAGCGGAATTGACTTCGTACTTGTCGTTGATCTTTTCCACTTCAGGCACTTCACCTGCACCACGAGGAATGACAATATTAGCTGGTGGTTCACCGTTTTCTATTCTTTTAAGATTTACTGGATGGTCTTTGGTCATTTCATAGGTTTTAGCAACCAATTTGTTTAGAATGTCTGCAGTCTTTTCTGCTTCAGGGCTTCCGTCAAGTCCTTTGACAACTTTAGGTTTGTTTCCTTCCACTTTAGGGTCTGCGTCACTAACTTTTCCGGATAATCCTTCTCCTCTAAGCACTAAAACCGCTCTGTGTCCGGTTGATTCCTTGAATATGATTTGGATGTCTTCATAGCCTTCAAGCTTCATGGTGTTTAAGGTTGCTACAAGTTCATCGGTTCCATCTCTGATTCTTCCAGCACGTCTGTCTGTAATGATTCCATTTTCATCTGATGTTGAGAAGTTGCATCTGAATGCTATATCTCCAGGAATAACATCCACACCGACACCAACAGCTTCAAATGGTCCTCTTCCAGTGTATACCTCATAAGGATTGTAACCTAAAATGGATAAGTGTGCTGTGTCACTTCCTGGGATGATTCCAGGAGCAATGGAGTCCATCAATCCGGTAATTCCTCTTTCTGCCATCTTATCCATATTTGGAGTTTTAGCTGCCTGTAGTGTAGTTTGATTGTTAAGTTCTTTTAAGGGACGGCCTGCCATCCCATCCATAACCAATATCATTCCTTTCATTTTATCACCATTACAATAAATCTTAATTAATTAATGATTCTTTAATATTTTCAATATTTTAATATTTTCATATGCTATTTTATTTTTTGATTTTTTTTTAAAATATATTTTAAATAAATATAACATATTTCTATTAATAGAATATATGAATTTATATGCTTATAAAATTTGTTTTTATTTATTTGATTTTTTTAAGGATTTTTTCAATTGAATTTTACTAAGTTGGTTTTACATTATAGTTTATAAAATATTCAAGATTAATTAAAATAAAACTTTAAAAGTGTAAAAAATTAAAAAAATCTCAAGTAAAATTTATAAAATTATAAAAAATAATTTAAGTTAAATCAACTGAAATATGTCTAATCTTTATGTAAAATCAAAAATACGGTCTAAGAAGAGATAAAAAAGTTCAATTGAAATTTATAAAAAGATAAAATGAATAAATAAAAAGAGTAAATATAAAGAGTAAATAAAAAGAGTAAAAAAAGAGTAAATTTTTTAAGAGATCTTTGAATTACATTACAGAAACAATACCTATGATTGCACCACAGATGGTTGCAAGCAAGTTTACATGTTCATTGTTAATGTAGTTTCTTCTCTCAAGGATTGCCCCAAGAATACTGTCAATGAAGCAACCTAAAGTTCCTGAAATGACAGATATCTTAATGGCTATTAAAGGATCTGGTATAACTCCCAATAAGAATGAAGCTATTCCAATCACTCCTGCACCTACGATTGCTGCGGAAGTTCCTAATATTGATATTGCACCATCAGTTCCTGCAGGAACCTTTTTAAATGTAGTTATTAAGCGTGGTTCTTGAAGAACACCTATTTCACTAGCTAATGTATCTGCTGTAGCTGTAGCTACTGCACCTATAAATCCTCCTGCCAAAGGAAGGTAATAACTTCCAAATGCTGCCATTAGAAAGGCAACCAATCCGTTTGAGATAACATTCTTTGCAGTTCTGGTTTTTTCATATTGTCCGATCTCCTTTTTATATGGCTTTGAAAAGCGTGTAGCCAATATGCTCATTACAAAGAATAAGACAATTAAAATAAACCAGCTAACTCCTGCAGGAGTAAAACATATCCCCAATTTACCATTAAAGCTTCATGCATAGGACCACTTCTAGTAAAGTATAGTTATTTTTTTAAATTTTAAATTATTTTTTCAAACAATATTTAATCAATTATATCTTATGATAAATATCATTTGTAATATAGTCTCTCTATTTAGTATTTATAGTTATGTATTTAAATATTTATCTTATTTTATCAGATTAAAGCTTGATAAAATAGTTGGAATACAAAAAATAGCATATAATTAAAGAGATAGTCAATAGTTAGGATAGTTAAAATAGTTAAATTATTAAAAAAGTTAAAAATTATAAAAAAATAGATAGTAAGAAAATTTAAAAAAAGTTTTAAAAAAAGAAAAAAATAAAATATTAGATTTATTTGTCTAATACTTTACTTTTGATGATTTCCACTCTTTTAAGAGGATAGATTTTTTTAGCTTTGTGGTAAATTTCAGAAGCTAATCTACCGTTTACAGAGTTTTCTACAAGTTCATCAAAGGTTTTTTCACTTGCTACTTTAGTAACTAATTCGTTGATGGTTTCTCTCATGAATTTTTGTTGGGAAGATTTTGCTCTTCTGGTAGTAACAGCTAATACATGGAGTTTTAATTTACGGTCATCTTGGGTAGTTACAATAACAGGTGCGTCGATTCTACTGGTTCCTCTTCTGATCATACTTCTTACGTAATCAGTAGTGGTTTTGTGACCAGTGAATTTAGTGTTTGCAATATCTCCAGCAACATTGTCTACTTCAAATTGTAATTTGATGTATTGTTTGGAGAAGTCACCGGTTAATTCTCTCATGGTTACTTCTACAGTTCTTCCGTATACAAGTTCTGGGTCTCTTGCAGGGGTGGTACCAATTTCTTTGTCTCCGAATGCTACAGGAGTTTTAATAGTGTACCAAGATTTTTCTTTCCAAGTGTCACGTACTCTACGTCTTTGTTTCTTTGCCATTATATCATTTCTCCATTGTTTTTTGACGTAATTATTTTTTAGAATAATTAATTTTTTGTTTTTTTGTTTGTTAATAAAACATAGCCAAGGCTAAACTATAATTATAGTATAAAATAGGATAGAAATTTGACTATGATATAAGTTTTAGTTAAATCCAATGCTATGATCTGAAGTCAATATCAGATAAATAATCATCAGATAGAATAAAAAATATAATATTAAATTCACAGGCTATGGGCTAATGTCACTTTAGATATCTGAAGTGGCCTTATATCAAAAATAGATACAAAAATAGTTATAAAATTTGATTATACTGGAATCAATCCATTTAAATTAAAATAATATCATAAAAGTTTTAAATAAGTTTAAAACCCGCCCATAAAGGTTATTGTTAGTTATGATTTTTATAGTATTTAAATATTATCAATATTTTAGTTTTTATTTTATAATTTTCAATTAATTTCTCAATATATTTTGAGATATTTGAAAATGTTTTTTTAAAAACTTCGATTATTCAATGATATATTTATAAGATAGTTTTTATAAAATATAGTTTTAATATATTTTTTATTTATTTTTATTGTTATCGATATCTTATTGTTTCATTGGTTTACTACTAAAACATTTAAATAATATAAAAAATATAACAATTGTTATAACATTATTTCTGGTGTTATTTTTTCAAAAAATGAAAGGAGGTAAAGAAATGTGTGAAATTTTTGGATTTAGTTCATCAAAAGAAGAAGAGCTTAATGATTATCTGAGAGAATTTTATAGTCATTGTGATGAACATCCACATGGTTGGGGATTAGCTATTTTAGATCCAGATAAATACAGTGTATTCAAAGAACCTGTAAAGGCTCGAAGCAGCATCATGCTTGGAAATATTCTATTGAATCCAATCGTTTCTAAAAATGCTTTAGCACACATTCGTTTAGGCACTATTGGTGATAAAGATTTTTACAATTGCCATCCTTTTGTTAAAAAAGATAATGCCGGTAGGAGATGGACTCTTATCCATAATGGGACTGTTTTTGACTGTCTGGACTTATGTAAATATAGCACAATGGAAGAAGGGGAAACAGATTCTGAAAGAATTCTTCTAGCTATTGTGGATCTCATAAATAATTTTGAATCATTTAAGGGGGAACCTTTAACTTTAAAAGAGAGATTCGACATAGTTGCTGATTTGATAGAATTTATGGCATATGCCAATAAATTGAATTTAATCATCTATGATGGGGAACAGATGTATGTTCATGTAAATTATAGAAATTCGCTGTGCTATCTGAAAACCGAAAACGGTATTTTTATTTCTACTCAGGCTTTAGATGACAAAGATTGGAAAGATGTTCCATTAAATACTTTATTCTCCTTTTTAAATGGGGAGTTATTATTTGAAGCAAAACCTCATTCTTTTGAATATATTGAAACAGAAGAGCAGCTCAGATTCATTGAGAATTTTGCCAATTCCTTAAACACTGATGATGAGGAATATGTTTGGTAATTGTCTCATAGGCTATGGTTTATAATATGTTTGTTTGAGGGATTTGTGGTTATTTAAAGGATGATTAAATGGATAGAATATTCAATTTATCTCAATTGCATAAGAATGCATGTGCAGAGGATTTAAAAAAGGGATCCTTCGGAATAGAATGGGAAGGATTAAGGGTCCGTGGAAATGGAGAGTTGTCACTTAGTCCACACCCTGAAGTATTTGGAAACAAATTATCAAATCCCTACATTACAACAGATTTCTCAGAAAGCCAAATAGAAATCATCACTCCAGCATTTGATACAATTGATGAAGCATTTTCCTTCTTTTCATTCATGTCTGATATTGTTAACAGTTCTTTAGATGATGATGAGTATTTATGGTTCCAGTCATTGCCTTGCATACTTCCAGATTCAAGCAAGATTCCAATTGCAAAATATAAGGGAAAGGAATTGGCTGAAGAGTCAATGGAATATAGAAAAGGATTGGCTAAAAAATATGGGCTTAGAAAGCAATTGATATCTGGAATTCATTTTAATTTTTCATTCAATGATGAGCTGATAGAAAAATTGTATGAGAATATAGATCTTAGTGAAGTAGAAAAGGATAAGAATTCAAGGATTTCCTATCAGGAATTCAAAAATATGGTCTATTTAAAGATATCAAGGAATTACATTCGTCATGTTTGGCTTATAATCTATCTCACAGGCTGTTCTGTTGCAGCTCACAATACTTTCACTCCAGAATGTACTGATTTGATGGAATGCAATGATGATTATGGAGGAGTCTACAGTGAAAGGGGACCTTCATTCAGAAATGCTTCATGCGGCTATAAAAATTTAGAGCGCCTATATCCGAATTACAGTTCCGTAGATGCATTTACAAGTGATGTTCAGTCTTTCATTGATGACGGCAAGCTTTCACAAGCTAAGGAATTGTATACCCAAATCAGATTGAAACCTAAAGACCCAAGAGATATGCTTTTATCTTTAAGGAATGATGGAATTCAGTATATAGAAATAAGGACATTGGACATTAATCCATTTTATAAATGTGGGTTAATCAAAAAAGATATGGAGTTTCTTCATTTATTCCTCATCTATTCTTTGATTGCTGATGAGTCAGATTATGAAAATTGGCAAGCGGAAGCTATTTACAATGAGGAAATGGTGGCTGAAGCGGCTTATGATTATGATATGAAACTGCTTAAGGATGGTGAAGAAATCAGTTTGGAAGAATGGGGATTGAAGATTCTTGATGAAATGGATGAAATGTGCAGAACATTGGATATTGGTAGCCAATCCCTTATAGATTCAATGAGACAAAGAGTTGTGGACCCATCCTTGACATATGGAAAAGGACTAATTAAGTTAGTAAAAGAAGAAGGATATATCAATAGTCAATTAAAGCTGTCTCAAATTAATAAATTATCAAGCAAATACCTTTTAGAACATAGGGACTTATTGAATAATGAAAAATATAAAGATTATGTTCCTATTGCACTTCAAGGCGCTAAAAAATAATTCTTTAATCTTTTCTTATTCTTATTTTTTTTATTTTTTTAAAATTTTAAATAATCTTTTTAAAAATAGTTTTTGGACAAATAATTTAAATTTTAATGTTTTTCATGAAGTTAACATGATCTATATATTTTCTTAAAACTTCTTCAACGGTTCCTTCATCCTTGACAAGCTTTAAGCCAGCATCTTCAGAGTAAATTGCAGCTTTAGGGCCAAATTGCTCACAGATGCATACTTCACAGTCTTCAATTGCTTTGATGATTTTTGGATTTTGGTGTTTCATATCCACTTCGATTTCAACATTTCTTTGGTCTATAAAGTTAAATTTGTCTTCTTCCTCATCATATTCATAAACATATAATGATCTTGCTTTTCCAAAGTGCAAATCTACGTTTTCTCCATTTGATGACGCAACAGCGATTCTCATATTTTCACCTTTCATTCCTTTTTCCAATTGTTGTATATTAAGGATTTATCTTTTCACCTTTCATTCCTTTTTCCAATTGTTGTAAATCAAGGACTCTATCTTTTGATTATCCTCAGAGTATGTGTTTTGATTCATGATTATGAATAGTTCATCTGCATATTTCAATTCCAAATCCTCATCTGGAATTAAGGTGTTTCCACTTCTTACAACTGAAACGACCATTGCAGATTTTGGAATAGGGAGCTCCCAAATTTTTGTTCCTATCAATGTGCAGTCTATTGGCACAACATACTCTTCCAAGACGCTTTTTGTTTTATCGAAGTCAATTCCTTTGTTCTTTTTAAGCAATCTCATAAGCAATGTTTCATAAATCGGATCATTTCCAAGGATTGTTGGAATTATATATGCAAGGATTGTCACAACCATCATTGCTACGAGGGAGTTTGTCACTCCAGTCATTTCCGCAATCAATACAACTGCGGTAATTGGAGTTCTCACTGAACTTGCAAACATCGCTGCCATTGAAATCATTATGAACTTATATGCAATCATAGGGTCCAATCCGAATATAGGAATTACAATTGCACTGAATATTGCACCGATATATGCTCCAATTACAAGAACAGGGTAAAATATTCCTCCAGGTGCACTGGAACCGAAACAGAATATCAATAGAAGATATTTTCCAATCAAAAGAACAATCAAAATGGATAATGGAGGTAATGTATACTCTATCAAATGCATCATTGAGTGTCCTCCACCAAGCACATTAGGCAATATTAGACCTACCATTCCTGTTACGAGAAATACGATGATGTATCTCACTTCCAATGGCAGGAAGCTTAATTTATCCCACATTTCAGAAGCCTTTATCATTCCTACATTATAGAGGTAACCTAAGATTCCTATGATGATTCCTAAAATGATCAATAGGTAGAAAAATTCTAATGGAAGGTTCAATGATGTGAATGGGAATATTGGGCTTTGTCCAAACATGGCTTTTGATACCAAGTCAGCTACAACTGCAGAAACCAATCCTACAATGACGATTGACCTGTCAAAACCTTTGTTGATCTCCTCTAAAGTAAAGATGAATCCTGCAAGAGGTGCACTGAATGTAGCAGCAAGTCCTGCTCCACTTCCGCATACCAAAAGACGCTTTTCATCGGTTTTGCTGTTTGGAAGGTATTTTGAAACACCTTTTGCAGCCATTGCACCTAATTGTACAGATGGTCCTTCCCTTCCTAAGGAAAGCCCTCCAAGTGCTGTCAAGGTTCCACCAATAAACTTGGCCACTAATGTTTTCCACCAGCAGACATCGAAGTATCCTTTCACTTCACCCATCACTAGAGGTATTCCACTTCCTAAGCTGTCAGGGTCCCATTTCATTAGAAGAGCTGTTATATAACCCATGACTGCAAGCATTGCAAACCATGCAACTGTAAGCAGGAAGTCTCCTTGTATATACTTCAATGTAGAAAATAAGATATTTTCAGAGTTGTCTAATCCAAATCTGTATAATGATACCACTAATCCTGAGAATAAACCGATTAAGATAGCTTCTATTATTAGCTTGATGTAATATTTTGAATCTTCCACATTCAATCCTAATGTTTGCTTAATCATTTTCATGGTTTACCTCAAGTTTAGTTTTGGATTTAATTTTAATTTTGATTTAATATCTATTTTTATTTTAAATGATTTTTTTAAGTTAGATTAAATATAATTTTTAAAAGAATGATTATTCTTTGATTTTCTTGATTAATTTAGCAACATTTGTACCAAACAGTCTTATGGTATCAATTCCTTCTGTATCTTCAAGTGCAGTTCCTTCAGGTCCTGCTGTAACCATATTCCAGTAAGAGGAACCCGGTATGATCATTCCATTTATTGGGAAAAACATGGTCATTTCCTGTAGGGTCAATGTTTGCCCACCTCTTCTTGCTACAGTGATAGGACCTCCTACCATCCAATCCAGGAATTTGTCTCCGCCTCTTGAAACTTTTCCGATTCTTTGAAGTGCAGACATGATGTCCCCACGTGCAGTACCGAAGTAAACAGGTGCAGCAGGAATGAAACCGTCTGCTTCCCTAATCTTATCAATGATTTCATCCAAACCGTCATCTAAAGAGCAGTTTCCAGTTTCTGTGCATGTTCCACATGCAATGCAGGATTGGATGTTTTTATCTTTAAGTGAAATGATTTCGGTCTCAACCCCTTCAGCTTCAATGGCTTTTGCACATTCCTTTAAAACCAAAAGTGTATTGCTGTTTTTTCTTGGGCTTCCATTCAATAGTATAACTTTTGCCATAGTATCTTCCTTAGAATAATCTTTATTATCTTCTAGTTTTAATTGATTTTTGATTAATAATCTTATAATTTGATAATCTCATAATCTCATAATTTAATAATCTGATAATTTAATAATAATGTTATCTTGTAATTCCACCAAATCCTATCAATGTGTCTATGCAATCTTCGATTGCCTCTTCTGTCAAGGATATGATTTTAAAGGTATAACTGATTTCATTTTCCTTTATTGGTTCTCCCTTATAGATGTCAATTATTATCACGTCAACAATATTCTCGAATTTTTTTAGGGTATCCTTTATAACATGGGGATTTGATTTTCTATTGAAAATGGCACTAATGTCCCTTGTGTACATTTTTTGATTGTTAAGCTTCCATTGATAGAACTCATCATCATTCAATTTTCTCACATTGGATATCTTAAGCTTTTTGACCTTGCCGTTGTCATCTTCAAGATATAGGAAGTCAACATCGATTTCCTTGAGTGTTCCTATATGGATTGTATCTGAATAGATATGTTTCAACCCAACTTCACTTCCAATGGATTGAATGAGTTCATTGTATTCTTTTGTAAGGGCATTTATTGCCTTGTCACTTCTACCTAATGCCGCTTGGATGTCTCCCATATGTTTGGTTGCCTTAAGTGCAATTTCAACAAATTCCTCTTCATCTTCCCTTGTCAACGCATCTTTCAATTCGCTTATTGAATCAAAGAGCGCCTGTCTGATTTTTTCTCCACGCTTGTTTTCATGTTGGATGGAATAGGTAAGATATGGGTTTTGGGATACGATCCTAGCTATTGTATCTATCATCAAATTGTAAATTGGACTTTCATAGTTTTCAGTATCCTTGATGTCCACCTTAAGCTTTTCAATAGCTGAAGCGGTGGAAATATATGAAAAGTGAGTCAAGACCTGCACAATTCCCATCATGTCATCATGGTGGGCTGCAGTTGTTTCAACAATTCTCATGCCTTTGTCTTCAAGGAACTTGTAGACTTTAGGATACCATTCCCCTTTTTCAATTGGTGTAAGGACGATAATCTGCCCTCTCAAATCAGTGGTTCTTGGGCCGAATACTGGGTGAGTTGGAATAAATTCAACCCCTTCATTCAAGCATTCCTGCATTTTTTTGCTTGGCCCTTCCTTAACGGAAGTAACATCAATCATCAATGACCCTTCCTTCATGAAAGGAGCCAATTCCTCTATAACATCTTCAGTGCTTGAAATAGGGACAGAAACAATTACGATGTCACTGTTTTGAACAATTTTCTTATTGTCATCAGAATATTTTATTCCAAGATCTTCACTTACTTGTTTTCCTACGATGGTATCTCTTCCGGTCACTGTAACATCAAAGTCAAAATCCTTCAAATACCATGCTATGGTTCTTCCCAAACCTCGTGTTCCACCAATAATTCCAATTTTCATATTATTACCTAGATATGGTTTTAAAAAATTACTTAATTTTATATATTATCGATAATCATAATTTATATTGTTCTATAGTAATTATATAATTTTAATTTTTTATAATTTTTGTTTATATATGCATTTTATGATTGGATTTTTTTAAAATTCATTATTGTTTGTTTATTTGAAATAACTGTTCGAATCATTGTTTATTGAGGCTTATTTATGAAAATAACTTATCAAGATAGAAAGAAAGGAGTTATTGAACTTCTTCCAGAAACATTGGATGATTTATGGCACTTATCCCATATAATCGCTGAAGGGGATACTGTCTATTCCAAAACAACAAGAAGGATTCAAGACAATACTGGGGATAAGTTAAGAAGTGATAGGGGAGTAAAGAGAACATTCACTTTAGGTGTTTCAGTAGAGGATGTCAGCTTTCACATATTTACAGGAAAACTTAGAATAATCGGTTCCATCATCAAAGGGCCTGAAGACTTGATTCCTCTTGGATCACATCATACAATTGAAGCTAAATTAAACACTCCAATAAAGATATTTAAGGAGCATTGGTCTGCTTATGCATTGAAAAGAATCAATCAAGCTATTGAAGCATCAAAGAAACTCTCTGCAATTATTGTAGTCTTGGAAGATGATGTTGCAGACTTTGGTTTGATGAGACAATTCGGCATAGAATATTATGGTCCTGTTATGGGAAATGTTTCCGGAAAGAGGATCATTGATAAGAACAGAGCTAAAAACATTGAAAAGTTCTATCAGAAGATTGTCGATTACATCCTTAAATTTGACAATATTCAAACCATCGTTTTGGCAGGTCCAGGATTCTTTAAAAATGATTTCTATAAATATTTAGAATCCAAGCATGCAGATTTAGCTAAAAAGACCATTTTGGAATCTACAGGATCAGGTGGCCGTGTAGGAATCAATGAAGTTCTTAAAAAGGGGACTGTTGAAAAGTTGGCTACAGAAAATAGGGTTGCATTTGAGATTTCAGCTGTCAACGAAATCCTTCAGGAAATTGCAAAATCATCTAATTTGGTTGTTTATGGTAAAAAGGAAGTTAAGAATGCAATAAATCTTGGAGCTATTGACAAGATGCTTGTTTTGGACAATCTAATCCGCAGTGAAGACTTGGAGGACTCAATGGATATGGTTGAAAACATGTCTGGTGAAGTTTTAGTCATAAGCAGTCAGCATGAAGGTGGAAAACAGCTTGAAGGTTTAGGTGGTCTAGCCGCTACCTTAAGGTATTCCATTTCCTGATTTTAATTTTATTTTCTATTTTTAGGCATTAATTTTTTCATTATTTTTTCATTATTTTATTGTTCTATTTTAAAAAAACATTATATATTAAAAATTATAAAAATATCTATATTAGATTATATTTTATTATACGGCTTACATAATAAGTCAAAAAATTAAAGGATTTTAACATGTTTTTAGAATTATTGTTAGTATTTATATTATCATTTCTAGGAACTGGAGCATTAAACATCATATTCCGTTTCTTAGGCAAAAGGGGATATATGGGTAATCTATACGAACCTGTACGTGGAGGAACTCCTCGTGCAATTGGTATAGTTCCATTTATCATAATCAGTTTATTTTTGCCTGCAGGATATAATAATCTTGTTTTAGTTATGGGTTTATGTGCTCTTGTTGATGATGTAATCGGCAGAAGAAGAATAGCTAATTTGCCTATTGAAATTGGACAGCTTGCAAGAGGAATAGGCATGTTGTGCGTTATAGGATTAGGTTATCCTCTCATGGGTCTTTCTTCTATTTTAGTTGCCTTAATGATTCAACCAATGAACATTGCAGATATGCAACCTGGATCTGCAGCAAGTGTTGTCATCATCATGTCTTTCTTCACAATTCTTGCTACTTTGATTATAGGTGTTCAACCTGTAGCGCAGATACCTGCATATTATGTTCCATTGCTTACTTTGGTTACTTGCATAGCTTACGCTCCTTTGGACTTCTCTGGAAAAATCATGATGGGAGAGGTTGGTAATCACACTTTCGCTATAGCCTTAGGAATTGGTTATTACATTCTTGGAGGATTTGTAGGAACCTTAATATTATTCATTGTAACCACTGCATTGATTGCATACATTAGAAGAGATAACTTGTCCAGATTCCTTGTTAATAAATTGCACATAAATAATCCTACTTTCGGTGATTTATTTATGGATGTTCTAACTGGTGGCGGATTAGGAGACTTATTCAGAAAAATCATTCTAGGGCAACGCCAACAGGAAGTTACAGATAATTTATTAATTTCACTTGGATTCAGAAGATTATTGTATAATCCATATTCTCCTAACCTAGAAAGAGTAGTTGAAAAGGATGTCAGAACAAAACCTGCAGATTTAAGAAGATTGAATTAGAATAATCCTTTTAGTATGCAGGTTTGAGTAGATTATTCAAATTTTAGAATTATAGATTTAGATTATTATAGATTTAGATTATTCAAATTGAATTAAATTGTTAATTAAATTGTTAATTATGGTGATTTTATGGCTGATGTTTTTGAAGTTATTAAAAATCGTAGAAGCGTAAGAGCTTATAAAGATGAGCAAGTGGAAGATGAAAAGATTGAAAAAATATTGGAAGCAGCTATTTTGGCTCCTACCGCAAGAGGAGAAGCTCCATGGCATTTCACAGTAGTTCAAAACAAGGAAACTCTTGCAGATATCAATGATTCTGTACTCAAAATCTTATCCAATTCCGGTGATGAATTCCTTGAAGCAATTGCTGAATCTGGTGTAAATGTTATGCATAATGCTCCAACTGTTGTATTCGTTTCCGCTAAGTCCGATGCAACAAATATGCAAGCAGACTGTTCTGCAGCTATTGAAAACATGCTTCTTGCAGCAGAAGGATTGGACATTGGATCCTGTTGGTTAGGTCTTGTAGCTATTTACTTCAGTGTTGAAGAAAACTTGAAAAAGCTCCATATACCTGAAGGATACACTCCATTGTATGGTGTCGCTTTAGGATATAAGGTTGAACCAAACGAACCAAACCCACGTAGTGATGTTTTCGTTAATTGGTTAAAATAAGATTTTAAATATTTTTTAATTTATTATTTTTTTTTAATCTTTGTTTAACTATTTTTTAATTTATTATTTTTTTTTAATCTTTGTTTAACTATTTTTTTTTAAAAAAAAGAAGCATTGATAAGATGGTTTATCTTATCAATTTAATTATTTTTATTTATTTTATCTATTGCTTATTTGCTGTTTTTCCTATTTTTACATAATTTTTAAGATTTTATAATAAGCATCTGTAGATGGGTGAACTTCAAGGAAATCATCGAAATCCTCTTTTGTTATTCCCATATTCATAAGGAATGCAAGATAAGCAGTATCATCAATTGAAGATGGAGAGATTTGACTTGCCCTTACTATCTCTTCTGTTTCTGTATTCAATGAAATTTTAGTAAGTCCAGTTTCTCCTCTTAATATTCTCCAAAATGCATGTGGCCCTCCAAGACCTGGAATGATTACATCTTCAACGTTTTCTCCATAATCAGCTTTTTCAGCCTTTTGAGTGAAGCTTACATCCAAATCCAATGTCAATGATTGAGGAACGATGATGTCCTCAAACTTATTCAAGTATCCTGCCATGTTTCTTGCAGCAGATATTCCTTCTTTTCTTGCATATGGAGTGAGGGTGATTCCTCCGGTAACATCTCCTGCAGCATAGATATTTGGATTTGAGGTTTGGAAGAACTCATTCACCTTAATTGATCCGTCTTCATTCAAGTCCACTATGTCTGCCACTATTTCTGAATTAGGAACTCTGCCAGTAGCTATCAATGTCTTTCCTTCAAACTCTCCCTTGTCGGTTATGATTGAGTTTTCGGTGATTTCCAATACATTGGTGTTTTCATGGATATCCACTTCATCAATGAGCTTTTTAACTACATAAGATTTGATTTCCGGTTCCAAATCCTTTAGGATTTCACTTCTAGCAATGATTTTTACTTCACTTCCAAAGCTTGAGAAAAGATTGGAAAGTTCAGTTGCGATAATTCCTCCACCAACTATATTCAATTTGCTTGGAACTTCCTCCAAGGAAAGTACATCGCTGCTTATCAAAGCATATTTTGCTCCATCGATATTTGGAATAAATGGCCTTGCACCAGTAGCTATCAAAAGATTTTCCGCCTCGTATATATCATAATCCTTATTTTTTACATTTTCTCTTTGAAGCTCATTGTCATTGTCCAATTTCACCTTAACTAAAATCTTCTTGTCATCACTTATTTCCACACTTGCCTCGCCATAGATAACATTATTGTTAACACTTTCATTTTCCTCTTGGTTAAGCCTGCGAAGCATGAGTTGGGTCTTTTTGATGTTGTCACATGCAGATTTGTAATCCAAGCTTATGTTTCCATCTATGAATCCAATTTCACTATACCTTTTGAAGCTTCTTATGAAACGGCTGATGTCAGTAAGTGCACATACAACCATGCATCCTTCATTAAGACAGGTTCCTGCAATGTATTTTCTTTCAATAAGCAATGTTTCTTCGCCTAATTTACCGAGTTCGAATGATCCAAGTCTTCCTGCAGGGCCTGCTCCAATAACAATGTTTTTGATTTTTTTGATTTCTTCCATATTATCACTTGAATATTTTTATTATAGTTGGCTTTATTAAGTTAGCATTAATTATTAATTGATTGATTAACTAATTAATTTTAGTATGTTTATTTTATTATAAAAATTTATTAATATAATTTTAAAATAGTGACTCAAATAAGTAAAAATTAATCTATGAAAAATAGTTTTTTTAAAAGTAGTAAAAAAGTATTATTAATTTTGTCTGCGAGTAATACTTTTAGGTATTAAGTTATGATAAATTTTATGATTTAAAAAAAATTAGTTTAAAGAATTAGTTTTTATTCAATAATTCTAAGAACTTCTCTTTAGCCTCATCAATTGTTAAAGGATAATCGTTGTTCATGTCAAATCCTTCTTTTTCAAGATCTTGGAAAAGCTCTGTAACGATAGGTACTTCTAAGTTTGCCTTATCAAGAATTTCAGGTTGTGCAAAAATCTCTTTAGGAGTTCCTTCAGCAATCAATAAACCGTCAACCAAAACGAAAACTCTTTTTGCATAATTTGGAACCAAGTCAACTTCGTGTGTTGAAATTATGATTGTAATTCCTTCTTCATTAAGTTCCTTTAATAATTTGCTTAAACCTCTTACACCTTGAGGGTCTAATCCTGCGGTAGGTTCATCTAAAACCATGATTTCCGGTTTCATTGCAAGGATTCCTGCAATAGCCACCCTTTTCTTTTGACCTCCACTTAAATGGTGAGGTGCCTTTTTCTCAAAACCGCTCATCCCTACACGAGCTAAACTTTCTTTAACCCTTTTTTGAACCTCTTCCATAGGTAACTTTAAGTTTAAAGGTCCGAATGCTACGTCCTCTTCTACAGTAGGTGCAAATATTTGGTCATCTGGGTTTTGGAATACGATTCCAACTTTTTGTCTAAATTTAAGCAAAGACTTTTTATCATACTTCAATTCTTCGCCATCAATGAACACTTGGCCTTCATCAGGTTCATATATGCCGTTCAAATGAAGAAACAAAGTAGATTTTCCAGCACCGTTTTTACCTAAAAGAGCAACCATTTCTCCTTTTTCAACTTTTAAGCTAACTCCTTTAAGTGCTTGATAATCCTTATTATAAGAATATTTGATATTTTTCACTTCTAACATTTTATTCCTCCTTTGGCGGTACATAAACCGGAAGTTCTCCGTTATAACCTCTTGCATCTAAACTATGTTGCAATGTTTCACTTTTATCTAATGATCTTAAAAATATGTTGCTTATGAGATCCGCTAAGCATCTCATTGAATTCATATATGAATGATATCCCATTCTTGTTTTCTGTGCTTTCTGCATTGTATCGATTTCGTTTAGGAATATGAATATTGTATTGTACATTAAAAGGCCGATTTCAGTAAGAATCTTTGGGACTTTCAAGGTATCCAAACAATGGAAGATCTTTGCAATTGGTGTTGTCAATGCAAGGAAACCTAATAATGGGAAACATCCTAAAACTCTAAAGAATGTGTATAACCCATAATGCCATGAGTCATCAGTTACTACAATGCCGAAAATTCCTGTTTCATAAATTACTTCTCCATTTCCAAAGAAGAATATTAAGAATAAACATGTTATTACAAGAAATGCCATAGGTATTGTTAAGAATTTCAAATAAGACCTTAGACTGATTTTTGCTACTCCTAATATTATTATGGAGAATAAAATGAAAATAAAGACATCAAAATATAGATTATCCAATGCTAAAGTAACTATCAATAAGATTATTGTTAAAAACAACTTAAAATATGGGTTTGTTTCTGTTAATTCGTTATTGTGAGCAATATAATCCATATCAAATTTCATAAAATCACTAAAAATTCGTTTAATCTTTAAAATTTTTAAAATTTTTATCTTTTAAAAAATCTTTAAAAAAAAAGAAAAATGGATAAAGAAGATTATTCTTCTTTACCTTGTCCTCTCCAATAACCGAAGAAGTAACCAATAATGATTGCTCCTATAGCTGCTTGAAGAGCGAATAATAAACTTTCTATTTCACCACTAGGTGGTTCCCAAATTGATGAAAACCATGGTTCAAAGTTTGTAGCTTCAATTTGTTCACTTGCTGCATCGTCAGATCCACCAAAGTATCCATCATCTTCTCCATGACCATTATACATTGCTAATGGTGCAATGAAAATAATTGCACAGATTACTGCTAAAATAATTAATGTTGAAGTTTTCATGTTTAATCACCTTATGCTTCATTAGGTGCTAATGCGCCTAATTTATCTAATAATTTTGGTTTGTAAGCTTTTAATCTGTCCCATATAATTACGGTTAAGATACCTTCACCAATAGCTAATGGTACTTGGGTAACTGCAAAGATAGTTAAGAAAGCAGTTAATGCTGCGCCGAAAGTAGGAGCAGGGAATGCGAAAGCTAATTGGAATGAAGTAGCTACGTAAGTTAATAAGTCACCTAAGAATGCTGCAAAGAAGATTGCAATGGTTGATGAAATATTAGCTTTAAGACATCCTTTGTATACTAACCAAGCGATGAATGGGCCTACAATACCCATTGAGAAAATGTTTGCACCTAAAGTGGTTAATCCACCGTGTGCGAGTAATAAAGCTTGGAAAATAAGTACGATAGTTGCGAGTACAGCAGTTACAGCAGGGCCGAATAATGCTGCACCTAATCCGTTACCACAAGGGTGAGAACAACTTCCAGTAACAGAAGGTAATTTTAAAGATGATAAGATGAACATGAATGCTCCACTTACAGCGAGTAAAGCTTTGGATTCAGGGGTTTCATCTACGATTTTTTTGATTTGATAAATACCATATGCAACGATGATGAATGATATGATGAACCATACAATACACCATGTTAATGGTAAATATCCTTCCATAATATGCATAAATAATTTCCTCCAAATTAATATCAATATAATTGATAAACTTAATAATCAAAATTTATTTAATTTTATTTTAATTATATTAAAGTTATATTGATAAGATAATTTTTGTTATTTATTATATATAAATCTTTTAGTAATACTTCAAACAATTTTAGTTAAAACTAAAAATTTCCAATAAAATAAAATGATTGCAGTCCAATTTAGTTCTTCTTGATTTTTCGTCATTTTTCCACTAATTGGATTGAATTGTAATTTATTTTCTTTACTTATTTTTCCCTGATTTTTTAATACTTTTTGTCATTTTTGAGAATTAGTTTGATAAAATAAAAATATTTATATAATGTTAAAACTATAATACAAATATTAAAGAAAGTGATTTTGATTTAAATAAATTTTTTTAAATAAGGGATTTCATTTATAAAAATTGATTTAATTCATTAAACTGATTATTCATTAAATAAAATTAAAAGGAGATGTTGCTAATGTGTATTGCTGCACCAGCTAAAATCGTAGAGATTGATAGAGAATCCAATATTTGTGCTGCAGACTTTGGAGGAGTAAGGCAAAATGCAAAATTGGATCTTCTTCCAGAAGCAGAAATTGGTGATTATGTATTGATTCATGCAGGATATGCCATTGAAAAATTATCCGAACAGGCTGCTAAAGAATCTTTAGAGTCCTGGGATGAATTATTGGAAATGTTAGAGGAAGAAGACAAAGAACGTGAAAAAATGATGAATGACATGTAAACGTCTTTTTCATTTTCTTTCTATTTTTTTAATTTCTATTTGAAAATTGGAATTTTCTAATTGAACATGAACTGTTTAAATTATTTAAACAATTTTTACTATTTTTTTAATTAAATTTGATTTAATTTATTTGACTTTTAATGGATTTTTATTTAAATCGTGATTGTATGGATGAGGAAATAAAATTGTTGAAGGAACTTAATTGTCCGCAATGGGTAATTGAGCATTCCAAAGGGGTTTCAAGAAAGGCATGTGAAATTGCATCCAATTTTGATGATGTGGATATGGAACTTGTAATGGTTGGTGGACTTTTGCATGATATAGGAAGATCCAAGACCAATTCAATTGAACATGCTGTGATTGGTGCCCAAATACTTAAGGAAAGAGGATACTCCCAAGAGATAATCAATATCGTTGAAAGGCATATAGGAACTGGCCTCAGCGAAGATGATGCAAGGGAGTTAGGATTGCCTATTAAGGATTACACTCCTCAAACATTGGAGGAAAAGATAGTTTCCCATGCAGACAATCTATTCAATGGTGCTGATGAAGTGGATGTTGAGTTCACTATTGAAAAATGGAAAAGGAAATTAGGTGAAAATCACCCTTCCATTGAAAAGATCAAGAAAATTCATGAAGAGCTTGTTTTAAGATTTGAGTAATTTATTAATTTCTTAAAAAAACTATTTTATTAATGAAGTTTATATATTAAATTGATATTAATATTGGAATGTCGATTTTTATCTTATTTTTAATTTTATAATTTTATACGAGGCAAAGAATGAAAGTTATTTGTTCAAGTGATGAGTCATTATACAGACCTGAAGTAGTCAGATGGAGGCAGAGGATGGCAATGATGGAACCTTTAGGGGATGTTGTCGTTGCACTTCCATGCAGTATGAAAAAGCCATACTCCAATTCTCAGTCTCACCAAAAGTTCAGAAGGGCTACCAAAGGTTATCAGGAAGTGATCGTAACTTCTCCATTTGGAATCTGTCCAAGGGAATTGGAAAACACTTTCCCGATCCAATCCTATGATGTAGCGGTTTCCGGTGATTGGAATGATGATGAGATAAGGTTAGCTGGAGAGCTTCTCAAGAATTATGTTGGAGACAAACCGGTAATAGCAAATGTTGAAGGAGGCTATGAAGAGGTTTGTCGTGAGTATTTGGATAACTGTACATATGTATGTGACAGCGGAAGGCCTACCTCTCCACAATCCATTTACAACTTAAGGGAAGAGCTTAGGAAATATCCTAAGACCAGACATAGGGACAGAGTTTTAAATGAACTCAGATCTGTTGCCAAATACCAGTTTGGAGCAGAAGCTGAAGCAATGATTACAGATGACGTTGTAGCAAAAGGAAGATATCATAGAACTCTCTATTCCAATGGAAAAACAGTGGCTCTTCTCAATAGGGATGTTGGCCTTTACACCCTTAACCTTGAAGGTGGTAGAAGGCTTGCTGAACTTGGCATACATGTGGTTGAAATCGATTTTGACTTAAAGACCAACTCATTGTTTGCTCCAGGAATCGTAAATGCAGATTCAAGCATTCTTCCTAAAGATGAAGTTGTCGTTGTAAGAAATGATGAAGTTGTGGCAGTTGGAAAGGCTGTCTTGACAGGTAAGGAAATGGTTGAATCCAGAAATGGAATTGGAGTAAAAATTAGACACAGAAAGAAAAATTAGTTAATTTTTTTATTTTTTTAATTTTTATTTATTTCATATCTTTATTATTTAAGTATAAGTATAAATATAATTAAAACAATAGTTATATTATTAACTTTTTGTTAGGAAATAAAATTTTTAAATTTTATTCTTATCACTAATTTAATTAAAGATTTATTAAAAAAAATATATGAGGAGATAATATGTCTGAAGAATTAGCACTTGCTGTTAAAGATGCAGTTTCTGTTGTAAACGACCCTCACATGGGCGTAAGTATTGTAGATATGGGTATCGTTCAATCTATTGCAATTGAAGGATCAACTGCTGAATTAGTAATTAAACCTACTAACCCTGGTTGTATGAGTGTAACCCGTATTGCTGCACAAGCTAAAGCTGAAGCTTTAAAAGTAGAAGGAATCGACAAAGTTAAGATCATTATTGAAGGTCACGTAATGGCTGACTCTCTTAATGAAATGCTTAACAGAGAAAATTAAGTTTTTTAAACTTAATTACTCTATTTTTTAAACTTTTAGTTTATTTTTCAAATTTAAAAACAGATATCTTAATTTTAATTCTTTTTATTTTGGGATATTTTTCATCAAAAGGTTTATATATTAGTTAACATATAGTTAATAATACTTGTATTTGTTATAGGCTAGTGGCACAGCCTGGTCAGCGCGCACGGCTGATAACCGTGAGGTCCTGGGTTCGAATCCCAGCTAGCCTACTTTTCTAATTTTGTATTTTTTTTAATTTTTACATTCTTAGTTAGTTCTATGGATGATTTTTGCTATTTTTTTTAATTTTTACATTCTTTAGTTAATTATATGTGAAATTTATAAAACTATAATGTACATTTTTATGTATTGGTATACATTTATATACTTAAAAGTACAATATATTTTTAGAGAATATTAATATTGTGGTGTTAATATGTGGGAAAGTTTAAATTTGAAATTTAGTAAATATCCTGCAAGAATGGCTGTAGCTTCAAAGATGTTTGAGCTTGGCTTAAGAATAAGTGATGATGGTAAGATATATTGTGGTGATTTAAAGATAAGTGATTCAGCATTGGCAGTTGCTGCAAATGTTGATCGTAGGGTAATTAAATCCACCGTGGATGTAATTATTGCTGATAAGGAATTGTATGATATATTTTCAAATATCCTTCCAGCAGGAACCTTATTGAAGAACATTGCCAAAAACTTGAATTTAGGTGTTATAGAAATAGAAGCTGGCGAAAGAAGCGAAGGTATTTTAGCTAAAGTGGCTTGGATAATGAGCAAACATAACATAAATATTCGTCAAGCTTATGCAGGAGATACTCAATTGAATACAAATCCTGTTTTGACAATCATTACAGAGGATTCCATCCCAGGGGAACTCTTAAATGAATTCATTCAAGTTGATGGTGTTTTAAAAGTTTCCATTTTATAAAAACGGTTAAAATACTATTTTTTATTTTTTTATTTTTTTATTCTTTTTATTCTCTTTATTCTTTTTATTCTTTTTATTCTTATTTTCTTTCTATTTTTATCCATTTTATATTAATTTTGATTTTGTTTAAATTTTTTCAAAAATCCTTCAAATTTTTATTTTTTCATTAAAAAATTTTTTAAGTTTTTTATAGTTTTTATAAAAACATTAAATTTATAATATATGGTGTAAATAAATATTAATATAATGTAATTTAATGAATTATTTACCTTTATAAATAATTTCATTATTAAATTAAACTATAATTACCAACAAGGAATATATAAGGAAGACTATTATCATGTTAAGAGATCCTATTATTCAAAATTTATATCCGCAAATATTTGAATTCGAAGAAGCCATTGATGTAATAAGTGTTCTTAAAGAATGGCCTAAGAGTAGATTATGCGATGATAAGGCAATCGCTAGAAAAACTAAAATTGATATTAAAACAGTTACCAACATTCTTAAATTGCTTGAAACCAACAACTTTGTTTATAATCTAAAAGTCAATGAAGTCTGCATTAAATTAATCAAACATTTCAGATCAGGCAAACTTTCCCATAAAGAGATTGCTAAAAAACTTAAATTGGATGTTGAAATTGTAGACCAATTTATTGAAGAAAACGAATCTCTTTTATTGGAAACCAAAAAGACTTATTCTCAACAAACCTTAAAAGCATTAAATGATAATTTCAACGCTTTGATTAAGGGAGAAAAAAAGGATAAAGAGGATAAGGACAAGGAAGATGCAGCTGTTTCTGAAGAACAAGAAAAAATCGCTAAGGAACTTGAAGAGATTAAAGAAGTCAAATCCGATGATGACGATAAGAAAGTTCTTAATTTGGCTAAAGAATCTGATGATGCAGTGATCAAAGAAGAAGTTGATGAAGAGAAGGATAAAAAGGCAAAAGCCAAAAAGCCAAAAGCTAAAAAAGAGAAGACCGCTAAGAAAAGAGCAGTCAATATGAAATTCTGGTATCTTACATTTGATGAGATCATCGCTTGTCTTAAAGATGGATACACAACAGATGAAGAAATCTCTGAAAAAATCAGCTGCAAATTAAATATCGTAAGGAAAATCCTTTATAAGTTATATGACATGCGTTTAGCAAGCTATAAAAGAGATAAGGATAAGGAAACCCAATGGTACACTTACGATTGGAGATTCAATGAAGGGGAATACAAAAAATTAGAATTTAATTTAGCAAGCTCTGAACTTAAAAGATTGAATTCTGAATTGGAATATGAAGAAAACAACATGTTCTTCGTATGTCCAAATGGGCATTACCGTCTTGACTTCGAAGACGCTTCAACTGTTGAATTCTTATGTCCAGAATGTGACCTTGATTTAGAATTCGAAGACAATCAAGAAAAAATAGACAGGAAAAAAGCGGAAATTAAAGTTCTTGAAGAATTAATTTCTGAATAATTTCTTTTCTTTTTCTTTTTTTATTTTTTTTTAAATTTTTTTACTATTTTTAATATTTTTTACTATTTTATTTTTACTATCTTATTTTAACTAATTTTATTAAAAAAAAGTTCTATTTTTATTAAAAAAGTATGATAATTATTCTATTTTCTAATTAAAACTGCTGGTGTATGTATGATTGAATCTAAAGACTCTATAGTAACTCCATCAGTATCAGAACCTAAAACTTCTTTTACGCTGTAAATGGTTTCCATAGCAGTGGATAATGATTTTTGATAATCTTCTGCAATGTTTGCTATTTCGATGGCTTCAGCAACATCTATTTCCCTTGAACAGCCAAGAGGTGTTGATCCTAAGTTCTCAGACAATTGGCCTAATGTGTATCCGAAAACACCTTTATCCGCTTCAATTCCAGGAATGGCTATTGGAAGTCCTGTGAAATATTTGTCTCCTCTCTTATATGTTGCATCTGTATCGATTATCAAGGTGGTGACAGTATTTCCTGTTTTATTTCTAATGTCTTCAGTAATGTCTTGAGCCACCTTTTCAGGATTTTCCGGAAGCAATGAAACGCAGGTTCCAGGTGCATTGCTTAGATCAATTCCTGCTTCTGATGCAGGTTTCAATGCATGTTTCCAACCATATAAATCCAAAACAAGTTCCTTGTGTCTTTTTGATTCTTCTGGAAGCTTTCTTAAATTCTTGATGGTTCTTTCCTTTATTCCAAGAAGTGGTCCTAAGACATATCCCCAGAAATATTTGCTCCAGTAGGTTGCTAAAAATGTAGCCTTGAATGATGGTGTATAGTCTGCTTCGTCAACTAATCTTCCTTGAGATACGGAAATTGGAGTTTCTGCAATAACCAGATAATCCCCTTCATTTGCAAGTTTGGAGATGTCTTCAATCATGAAATCTATGCTTTCGTTAGGTTTGATATAATGTGTTTCAATAGGAATGACCTTATATTCCTTGATTTCAACATACTTATATTTTTGACCTTCCTCGGTTTCCGCTTCTTTATAGGTTGGATTAGTTGTCATGGTATCTCAATAATTAATTTAATTAATATTTTCATTTAATAGTATAATTTTATATTAGAGAATATATAATTATTATTGTATAAACTTATTTAATTTGTTTAAACTTAATATTTTTAATTTAATTTTATGGAGATTTTATTATGGAAAAAACAATTACCTATTTTGAAGAACCAGGTGTAGAAAATACCGATGCACTTATTGGACTTGTAAAAGAAAGATTGGAAGGTTCAGACATTAAATATGTAGCTATTGCATCTGCAACTGGTGCAAGTGCTTTAAAGCTTAATGAAGCATTAAAAGGATTGGATGTAACAATCGTAAACTGTTCCCACCATGTAGGATTCAAGGGAGCAAATCAAGCGGATATTGATGATGAGACAAAAGCAAAACTTGAAGCTGAAGGAATTGTAACCTTTATGGGATCCCATGCCTTAAGTGGTGTCGGCAAAAGCATTTCCAAAAAATTCGGTGGAGCAACTCCTGTTGAAATCATTGCAGCAACCTACAGAACAATCTGTCAAGGAATGAAAGTATGTGCAGAAATCTCTATCATGCTTGCAGATGCAGGATTGATTCCAGTTGGTGAAGAGATCATAGCTATTGGCGGAACCGGTCATGGTGTTGACACTGCTGTTGTAATGACTGCAGCTAACATGACCAATGTATTTGACATGAAATTCCATGAAATCATAGCTATGCCAAGATAATTAGATTTCATAGTTATGTTAATATAATTTGATTTTAGTTTCAATTCATTGAAACTTTCTTTCTTTTTTTATTTTTTATAAACTTTTTTGAAAATAGTTATATACTTTGAAGTAAATAATAAAAATACTAATTTATAAGTACAAATTTGAGAATTTTATAATTTTTTTTGTAATATTTCATTTACATTTAAATATTACTTTAAACATAATTAATAAATAATATTTATACTTATGATAAATAATTTTTAATTAATCAATAATTTGTGGGGTTTACTCGTGAAATTTATAGATGATGCAATTAAAGGATCAGAAGAAACCATTGAAAATTCTGCTCCTAAAAAATCAAACGATGCTTTAGATGAAGAATTATTAAAAATCATTGAAGGCAGCCGTGCTAACATTATTGTAGTTGGTACTGGTGGTGCAGGAAACAATACCATTTCAAGATTAAATGAAATCGGTATTGAAGGTGCAAAAACTATTACTGTAAATACTGATGCTCAAGATTTATTCTACAGTACTGCTGATAAAAAATTGCTTTTAGGTAGACAAACCTGTGGCGGTCTCGGTGCTGGTGGAGAACCTACCGTCGGTGAAGAATCTGCTGAAGAAAGTGAAGAAGACATTAGAGTAGAATTAGAAGGCGCTGACATGGTATTTGTTACTTGTGGTCTTGGTGGAGGAACCGGTACCGGTTCTGCACCTGTTATTTCCAAAGTAGCTAAAAAAGCTGGCGCTTTAACTGTTGCAGTAGCAACCATGCCATTCTCTGCTGAAGGTGTAAAAAGAAGAGAAAATGCTGAAATCGGTTTAGCAAAACTTCAAGAAAATGCAGATACTGTAATTGTCATTCCAAATGATAAATTGTTGGAAGTTGCTCCTAACCTTCCTTTAAACAAAGCTTTCATGGCTTCAGATGAAATCTTAGGAAGAGCTGTTAAAGGAATCACTGAACTCATTACCAAACCTGGACTCATCAGTTTGGACTTTGCTGATATCAGTTCCATCATGAAAGGTTCCGGTATGGCAATGATTGGTATGGGAGAATCCGAATCTGGTGACAGAGCAATTGAATCTGTACATGAAGCATTAAGCAGCCCATTATTAGACATTGACATTTCCAATGCTAAAGGTGCTTTAATTAACATTTCAGGTAGTTCCGACTTAACCTTGAACGAAGCTGAAAAGATTGTACAAATTGTTGGTGACAGATTAGATCCAGAAGCAAACATCATTTGGGGAGCTCAAATTGATGAAGACTTACAAAACATGATTAGAACAACCATTGTTGTTTCTGGTGTAAAATCTCAATATACCATTGAACCTCAAAATGATGAGTTCGAAGAAATCGAATTCGATGAAGATTTCCAAGGAACTGTTTTAGGAGAAACTGAAGATGCTCCTGCAGATCCTTTAGATGAATTCTTAGATGGTATATTCTAACCCCAGCTTTTACTCGCCTTCGGCTCGTAAAACCTGGACCAAAATCTTATCACTAGTTGGGAGTTACTAATCCTAAACTAGTTTCTTTTTTTTATTTTTTTAACAATTTTAACAAATACTATTTTTTCAAATTTTTATCTGATTTTTTACAATTTTATGCAAAACTTTATAAATGTAGTTAAATAAAACATATAATATTATTATAAATTAAGATTAAAATTTTTATCAATTTAACTTTTATATATGTAGGGATTTTCAATGAATATTAAAGAAACTACAACTGATTTCATAAAACAAAGTAAAAGAGTATTGAAAGTAGCTAGAAAACCAGATCGTGAAGAATTTTTTGATTTTTCCAAAGTTACTGCATTAGGTATTGCTATCATTGGAGTAATTGGTTTTATAATTGTTTTAATTGGTCAATTATTAGGTTTATAAGCTTAATAAAGACTTATTCTTATTATTTTAATTCAAATAAAATATCTTACTTTTGAATATTTCAGCTATTTTTAATTATTTTTCATAATAACTTCGGTTATTATATTTTCACTTTTTTCATTTTTAAAAATCCGAAAATTTGAAACATTTATATATAAGATATTACATATATATTTTTATTATATGAATCTAATTTTATTTATTTTACTTTAACATTCATATTTTCTTAAATTTAAATCGTAGATTTTAGTCTATAAATTATTTAAATTTGTTCTTTTCAAATTTGAATATGCTGCTGTTTTGTATTTTTACAAAAATAGGCTGGAATTGAAAGAAAGTGCTTCTATATGGATATTTAAATTAAGGAAAATAATTAAAGTTTATTTGTATAACTATAACATTAATTTAATCTATAAATTTATTAATAATTGATAAATTTAATTATATAGGTGAATTTAAATGGAAGATAATCAAAATTCCATATTTGCTCTAAAAACATCAGCAGGTCAAGAAAGAAATGTTGCAAGACTTTTAGCGATGAAGGCGGACAAGCCTGGAGTAGATATTAAATCAATCGTTGTGCCAGAATCATTAAAAGGTTATATTATTGTTGAATCTGCAACCAACCTTGATATGAAGAACCCTGATATGAAGGTTCGTCACTTAAGAGGTATTGTAGGTGCAAACAAAGATGGAACTATTGATAAGAGTAGTCAAATAACCTTGGAAGAAGTTAAGAAATTCTTAAAACCACAACCAATTATCTCCTCTATTCAGAAAGGAAGTATTGTGGAACTTGTTTCCGGTCCTTTCAAAGGCGAAAAATCAAAAGTTGTCCGTTTAGATGAATCTCTGTTACTGTTAAAGCTGATCAAATTAGAATTATTAAAAAGGAGGCTGACTAATGGCTAAAGATACAGTTGAAGTTCTTCTCGAAGGTGGAACAGCTACTCCTGGACCACCATTAGGCCCTGCAATTGGACCTTTCGGTGTTAATATGATGCAAGTAGTTGACGAGATCAATAAAAAAAGTGCTGATTTCGCTGGTATGAAAGTACCTGTAATCATTACTATTGACAGTAATACCAAAGAATTCGAAATCGAAATCGGTACCCCTCCAACAACTGCACTTATTATGGATGAACTTAAAATCGAAAAAGGTGCTCATGAACCTGGTGCTGAAGTTGCAGCTGATTTATCAGTAGAACAAGCTTTCAAAATTGCAAGAATGAAATTCGATTCATTACTCGCAAATGATTACAAAGCAGCAACCAAAGAAGTTATGGGTACTTGTGTAAGTATGGGTATTACCGTTGACGGTAAAGATCCAAGAGATGCTCAAAAAGCAGTTTCTGCTGGCGAGTACGATGATATCTTTGACAGCTTCGAAGAATAGATTCGAATCTGAAAAATATCATTTTCAAAAGTACTTACAATACTTAAAATTTATAACAAATTTATGCTTAATGTATTGTCTGTTTAAGTGATTAATTTGCATGATTGAATTATTTTAATTTTGATTTGATTATTCCTTAATCATAGCTTATTATTAATTTAATGTCAACAGCTTATTATGATAAATAGATAATATTTATTCACTTAATGTAAATGACGTTATGGCTCGATTGTTTTACTTGTTCTAGAACAATAAGGTTATAACTGATATATTGAAAGGAATCTAAAATTGATAAATGCTTTTTAAAGATTTTATTTAATTTGAAGATTTCTCGTAAAAAAAATATCCAATGAACAAAGTTCATGGAGGATTTATATGACACAAGAGATTATTGATGCGGTGAAGGAGGCAAAAGAACAAGCTAAGCCGAGAAACTTCACTCAATCCATTGATGTTATCATAAACATTAAGGATTTAGATGTCAGAAAACCAGAAAACAGATTTAGCGAAGAAGTAGCTCTTCCTAACGGCCGTGGCAAAGAAATTAAAATCGGAGTCATTGCTGATGGTGAATTGGCTCTTGCTGCTAAAAATGCTGGTGTAGATGTCGTGATCTCCAAAGAAGATTTACAAGAATTTGGTAAAGACATTAAGGCTGCTAAAAAAGTGGTCAACTCTGTCGATTCATTTATCGCACAAGCTGATATGATGCCACTTGTAGGTAGATTCTTAGGTCGTATCTTAGGACCTCGTAATAAGATGCCTAAACCTGTACCTGCTAGTGCAAGAATCGAACCTTTACTCGAAAGAGTACAGTCTACCATTAAAGTAGGTGTAAAACAACAACCTTCTATTCAAATCTTAGTTGGAACTCAAGACATGGACGACGAGAAGTTAGCTGAAAATATTGAAGCTGTTCTTGCAGTATTAGACCGCAATTTAGAAAAAGGAAGAAACCAAATAAAATCCATGTATATTAAAGCGACAATGGGTTCAGTAGTGAGGGTGATTTAAGATGGCTCACGTTGCTGAATGGAAAAAAGAAGAAGTTAATGAACAACTTATTAAACATTCCTGCTAGACAATTACAAGAAATGAGAAAAACTCTCGCAGGAAAAGCAACTATCAGATTATCTAAAATTAACCTTATGAAATTAGCTTTAGAAGATTGTGATAATGAGAAAGCTAACATTACTGAGCTTTCAGATTATATGGAAGGTCAACCTGCACTTGTTTGTACCGACATGAATCCTTTCAGATTGTATAAAATATTAGAAGACAGTAAAACTTCTGCTCCTGCGAAAGCTGGTGCAACTGCTCCTGCTGATATTGTTATACCTGCTGGAGATACTGGTTTCCCACCAGGTCCGTTCCTCGGTGACTTACAACAAATAGGTGTACCTGCAAAAATCGACAAAGGAAAAATTGTAGTTTCTAAAGATACTGTAGTAGTCGAAGCTGGTGAAGAAGTTTCCAAACAAGTAGCTTCTGCTTTAACAAGAATGGATATCAAACCTATGGAAGTAGGTATGGATCTTAAAGCTGTATACGAAGATGGTTCTATCTTCAAAGCAGATGTATTAGCTATTGATGAAGAGGAAACCCTTGCAGATATTCAAGCTGCATTTACTAAAGCATTCAACTTATCTGTATTTACTGCTTTCCCAACTAGCGAAACTATTTCAACTATTATCAGTACTGCTCATACTAAAGCATACAATGTTGCAATTGAAGCAGCTATTCCTACTGACAAGACTTCTGACATGTTAATTGCACTCGCAAACGCTAAGATGTTAGCATTAGCTGGTGAATTATCTTCTGATGCAATCGATGACGAAATTGCTAATAAATTAGCAAATGTTGCAGTTGCTGCAGCTCCTGTCGTTGAAGAAGCTGAAGAGGAAGAAGAAGTTGAAGAAGAGGAAGAAGAAGATAAAAGTGAAGAAACTGCAGCACTTGGATTAGGTGCTTTGTTCGGTTAGATAAAATTTAAAATTTATACTTTTTAATTGTTTAATTAGTGTTTTTTAAACACATAAGGGTTCAATATAAAAAAAATAATATGTATTGAATTTTTTAAAAGAAAATAAATTATTATAACAAAAAACGGTGATAACATGGAATATATATATGCGGCAATGATTTTGCACACCACAGAACAAGATATTAATGAAGAAAATGTAACTAAAATCTTAGAAGCAGCTGGCGCTAACGTAGATGACTCTAGAGTTAAAGCTTTAATCGCAGCATTAGAAGATGTTGATATTGAAGAAGCTATGGAAACTACTGCTATGGCAGCAGCTCCTGCAGCAGCAGCTCCTGTAGCTGAAGCAGCAGCAGAAGAAGAGGAAGAAGAAGAGGAAGAAGAAGAAGACGAAGAACAAGCAGCTGCAGCAGCAACCGCTGGTTTAGGTGCTTTATTCGGATAGATTCTTTCTATCCTTTATTTTCTTTTTTTTTCAACTATTTTTTATGTTCGTATTTTTTCAAACTTTTTTCTATTTTTACATTTTTGAAACTATTTTTGTTTCTTTGGATTTACTAATTTTTTCATAATTTTTTTCATAATTTTATAAAGTAAATCTTATATAATATCGATTATATAATATAAATCAATATAATTATAATTTAAATCAATTATTTATGAGGAAAAACTATGAAATCAAATTATAAAAAGATAGGATTTATCTTTTCATTATTATTTATTTTAATGATTTCTTTAGCTGTTGTCTCAGCAGATGAATTGGAATCATCCGATTCTCTGTCTGATGATATGGACTCCCAAGTTCCAGAGCTAGTGATCACCCCTAGTCCTGCTCCTACCGGAGGCCATCCTGATTCAGTGAATATTGGAGGTTCAAATGTTTATCCAGGCGGTTCGTACTATTCTGGAAATAATCATGATGAATCTATTCAACATAGTTCTGGGTCTAACGGAAATCAAGCTATTTTTATAGTCGGTGGCGGAAATAATAATATTGAAAACAATGTTATTTCAGTCTCTTCAGGCGGTCAAGCCATATCCACAGACCATAGTGAGAATAACAATATTGGAAATAATATTATTTCCGGATCTTCTGGCAGTATTGGCGATTCTAATTCTCTTAATGCAGCATATGAAGAACATGATTATTCAATTTCTGTAAAAAATATTTCAGCTACTGAAAATAC